>NZ_AOJK01000062.1 GCF_000336875.1 Halorubrum californiense DSM 19288
TACTTCAGATGAAGAGCTATCGGTTCTTAATTATTTGGGAGTCAGGTGGCCACGGTATGTCGGTTGTGTCGTACCATGTCGGTTTCCTCTCCGACCTACTCGCTCGCTTCGCTTACTCCTTGAGGTCGGAGGCTCCACCTTGTGTAATGCTGACACGGCAGCCATCGCTGTCGATCAGCAGTCCGCCCCGGACGACCCATCCCCGAGTCCAACGCTTCGTGAGCTTACCGTCGGTGGCACCGACACCCCCGCAACGATCACGGCAGGGGATGACGAGCCAATCACAGCTGTGGTCGAAAACCCTGCCGAGACAGAAGCGACGGTGACTACCGAACTGACGCTTGGCGAGACAACGGCGAGCACGGAGACGACCGTTGGGGCTGAGTCAACAGAGACGGTTCGGTTTGAGAACGTGACGGCTGATCTCGCCGCTGGCAACTACACCGTGGCCGTCCAAACCCAACAGGACACCGCCACACTACGTGGGGATATTACCGTTCGCGACGCAGCCACGGAGCCGTCACAAGAGATCAAACACGCGGACGGGGTTGCGTCTGCGGTCACAGGTGGTGACGGCGACCAGGCGGCCGCCGAACAGCTGGTTGTCGCCGCCGCAACCAATGACTCGCTGACACTCGGTGGATCGACGGGGCGGACGATTGAGATTCGCCATCCCGCAACTGACCGGCGGCTGGAGGTGATTCCGGAAACTGACTCGTCGATCACCGCAGAGTGGTTCGTGCTCGACGTGTACAACGCCGACGGCAGCCTCCGTGACGACCCAACAATCAGTGATGCGGAGAACGGACGAACGATACCCGCACGGGTCAGCGGCGATAAGAACATTTTCACCGACATCGACGGGCCGTTTACGGGCTACTCGCTCGCGCTGCGTGAAGACGGGGAGGACGTCAACACAACTCCCCCACGACAGATCGGGATTGGTTACCCGAACGCCGTCGAACAGAATGCCACGGACGGAACGGCCACCATCACACTCCCCCGAGACGATGCCGTCAGCGAGGAGTGGACCGCCGAGTTCGAGCTCGAACCCACCGCAGACGGGGGACCGATAGTGTCGCGCGACATCGAGCACACAGAGCAGGATGACGTGTTTAGCGTCACAATAAACGGCTCCGACATTGAGCAGGGCAGCTACGATAGCCAGGTCACGCTCAAAAACACCACTGACGAGGCAGTCGGCGCCGACCGTGTTATCTCTATCAGGAGTCCGGATGCGATCGTACTTGGTGATCCGGCCGATATCGAACCGACGGTGGATGTCACTGCGGAGGGGCCAGGCAACGGCGACTCGCCACTCCGGATTAACGCCTCTGTCGAAGATCGCGTCCCGGAAACCGCGACAGTTGCGGTCAGAAATTCGGAGGGAGCGGTCGTCTTCACAGAGAATGTCACAGACGCGTTCCAAGACCCACGGGCCGTGAGCCGGGCGGTCGACTGGGAGCCGGTCAACCAGACCGGCGCACTGCTCTCCGATGGCGAGTACACGGCGGAGGTGACAGCGGAAGATGAATTCGGAAATGAGGTTGCCGCACAAGAAACCATCACGGTCGACTCGACTCCGCCGTCGATCGACGCCGTTGGCGTCGTCTCTGATGCCGTGACAAACACGAACAAGGAGATTGTCCTCGGCGCAAACGTCACGAGCGCGCCCAGTAATCTTTCAACCGTTGAGCTTGGAGTTGATGCGACAGCCGTGGCGTACACACGGACGACGACGCTCAACAGCTCCGAGATTGACAAGAGATTCGATGGTGACCGGATTGAGATGACGGTTGATCCGGCAACACTCGCGGCTGCTGTTGGTGAGGGCAACTTCACTGTCACCGCGCGGGCGACTGACACAGCAGGGAACACCGACGTCGTGACGAACGACACCGTCACGGTTGATACGTCAGTAGATGATGCGCAAGCGCGTGTGACTGACTCTGGCACAGACCGAGCTATCCTGCGGGTCACAGCCGGTGAGAGTGTCACGGTTACCAACATTGATGTCGTCGCAGAGGCTGCCGACGGCACGACGGAAGACCGGACGCCAGCAGCCGAAGATGTACTGAACACAGCGGGCCAGACATTTGAGATTCCGTTTGATGACTCCAGAATAAGCAATCAAGATACCACGTTCACCGCCACCGCAGAACTCGAAGACGCAGCGGGTAATACCGAGACAGTGATGGTGAACATATCGGTCACCGGATATGAACTGACCGACGGTGAAGCAGTGGTCGATCCCAACGGTACTGACGCAGCATTCTCCGTGTCGGCGGCGTCCACGGCTGCCAATGGAAGTCGGCGTGCGACAGTCGGCCAGACAGCGTTGCCACCTGCTGGAACAGGCTTGGCCGCCGACCAGATCGCGCCAACGTTCATCGACGTGACCGATATTGGGCTCACCGAGGAAGAGCTCCAGAACGCAACCGTGCGAATCCCAGTCGAGCGGATCGACATGGCTGGCGTCGCCCCGGAGGAGTTGGTGTACTTCTACTCACCCGATGGCAGCGACGAGTACCAAGTCCTCGAGCCGGAGCTAGAGAATGGTGACCTTGTCGTTGAGGTTGACGGCTTCAGCCAGCTCGCACCCGGGCGTGTTGATGATCAGCCACCGACGGTGTCGATCGCCACAGCCGAGACACCACAGGCCACTGAGACGCTGAAAGTAACCTACGACGACGAGCTCTCAGCGATCGATGTCTCCTCCGTCGACATCAGCGTGAACGGGAACACGGTGACGGCCGCGGACGGACTCCAAGTGACCGCGTCGAACGCGACCTACACGCTGCCAGATGCCACTGAGTACACGGTGAGCGTCGACGTGGCCGACGAGGCTGGGAACACGGCCCAGAAAACGAGAACGCTCCAAGACGGCCAGACGCGGCCAACTGTGACCGAGGTGAGCGGGCTTGACGGCACGACAGTCGCGAATGACACGGACACCGTCGAGCTTCAGTACGAGTCTGCGTCGGACTCGCTGGATAGGGAAGACACAACGCTTCGGATCATAGCTGACGGTTCCATGTCGACCCCCTCGCCCGTCATCGATGAGGACCAGATCAGCTATGAGCTTGAGGTTTCCGAGGGCACGAACTACACCGCCGAGCTCACCGTTGCGAACGAAGCCGGAGAAACCAGCACAACAACCGAATTCAGCGTCGCTCGTGGCGCCGCCGGAGGCAGTGGTGACGAGCAAGCAGGTGGCGGCGGCGCTGGCGGCATGCCCAGCGAGGAGGAGAGTACAACCCAGACGGAACTGTTCGAGTTCGAGGGTGAAACGACGGTTCGGCTGTCTGCGATTCCCCGGTCGGGGTCGGCCGATATCGATACATCGGGAGCCGTGACCGGTGGCCCGTTTGATCTCACGCGTGTCCAGATGCAGTTCCGGTTTGATGTCCCGGACTTCCGGATCGAGATCACGGACCCACGAACTGAGGCAGGCCCGGCGCCGACACTCCCAGACGCAGCCGGCACGCCGGTTGGATTCATTGAGGTGGACGCGATCGGTGCTGACCAGGCAACCGTTGACCGGACGACGGCCACGCTCGAAGTTGACGAGGGCGCCATCCCTGATGGGGTATCGACCGCAGATCTCACCGCGTACCAGTACGTTGACGGGGAATGGCGGGCACTCGCCACGGATACGAGTGGGGAAACGCTCACCGCAACCCTCGCAACTCATGAGGCAGAACACATCGCGCTCGCGGTCGAGTCGGACACCGGTGCTGACCCGGACGCCAGCGATGACGCAGACACGACGAATGAGACTGAGTCGACCGAGGACGCTGAGAGCGATGAGAACGAGTCGACAGGCCCACCGTCCGATCAGCCAGCCGATGACCAATCAACCGACGAGATACCTGGCTTTGGGGCGCTCACAGCCATCACTGCGATGGTGACACTCCTGCTATACAGTCGGGTCCGCCGACAGCTGTAGGGGAGACGCTCTACTCCCTTTTGGGAAACTAGTACACAAACACATGCTAAACGAAGGGGGGTGCTGAGAGCGAATCGTCCGCGGTACGCGATTGAGATGCTGGCTTACGGGGTGGTCCGCAGTCCAAGGAGAATCCGGCCGTAGCAAATCCAACAACACTCAACGAGCCGGCGGTAGTAGCACCCCGACCGCTCAGCAGGATAGTGACGTTTGGTCATATCCTGAATCAAGCCGATTCAGGCATTGTTATTTGCTAGTTATCACAGAGGAACAAGGAGGAATCCCACGGCTTCAGCCGTGGGAGGAATCCGACACTCCCCGCAACATACCACGAGCGATAGCGACCAGACTCCCCACCACTAGCCGTGAATTTTATAAACAAACAGATTAAAATGTGAGATACAGATGGAGGATGTGATTCGCACCGTCAAAATCAAACTCGACGTGCCCGTCGAGCGGTGCGACGACCTCCATCAGACGAAAGACCAGTTTCTCCACTGTGCGAACACGACCGCAGCGTGGGCGTGGAGACAGCCAGACGAGCACTGCGTCACCTCGAAACAACAAGCCGAGAATGCTTTCTATGAGCGACTCCGGGACAAAACAGAACTGACAGCGAACCTCGTTCAGAAGGGGATTCGACGCGCTATTGAGGCCACCAAAAGCGGCGTTGCTCGACTCAAAAAAGGCGAAACCACCAGTCAACCACACTTCGACGCGTGGAGCGTCGTCTACGACAAGCGCAGCGCGACGTTCCACCGCGACCACGTGTCCCTTTCAACCGTAAACGGGCGTGTTGAGTGCCCGTACATAATCCCTGACGATCCCGAAGAAACACCGATCGGTGAGTACCTGCTGAACGAGGACTACGAGTTCCGGATGTCGACACTTCAGTACGACCGCTTGAGCGAGGCGTTCTACCTCCACGCGCGAATGCGCCGTACCGAAGCCGACGAACACGAGCAGTCCACGGCTGTGTCTTCTGACGCCGAGCACAGAACAGTCCTTGGCGTTGACCTGAACGTGGACGGCTCGCTTGCCGTGACTTCGACAGGCGCGTTCATCGGGAACGCCGACGAGATGAACCATCGACGCCGCGAGTTCGAGAAGACCCGTGGATCGATGCAACAGGCGGGCACACGGTCGGCACACCTGTCGATCCAGTCGATGGACGATCGCGAACACCGCTGGATACAGAACGAACTTCACCGCGCTTCCAACCAAATTCTCGACGAAGCTCGCGACCACGGGTGTACGCACGTCGCATTCGAGGATCTAACGGACATTCGCGAGCGAATGGCTGGCGTCAAGCGATTCCACGCATGGGCGTTTCGGCGCTTGTACGAGTACGTCGAGTACAAAGCCGAGATGCTCGATGTCAAGATCGAGCAGGTGAGTCCTGCCTACACCTCCCAGCGGTGTTCGAAGTGTGGCTTCACACACGAGACAAATCGGCGCTCGAAACACCAGTTCGCGTGTCAGAAGTGCGACTACGAGCTGAACGCGGACTACAACGCGAGCAAGAACATCGCTCGGAAACTGTTGAAACGACTCCATTCGGGGCAGAAGTCTTCGGATGGAGGCGCACCCTGTCAGTGTGCGCTGACGTCAGGGACGCTGAACCTGAACGGCGAGTTTATCGCCTCCGTGAATTCGACGGCAGAAGGGGAGTCCACTGACAAGCCCACGACTTCAGTCGTGGGTCACTGACTGCCCGCGCGAACAGCAAGCGAGCTCGGTCGCGTCTGAGTCAGTACGCGCAGCGTTTTCGACTGCCAAACTTCGCGCACTCGTCGAGGCGGTCCCGCCAGAGACACTCATTCGCGCCGACTATGCGGACACATTCCCGCTCCAACTCTCCTGGGATCTCACCGGTAGAGATGAAATTGAACAGGGAACACTCACCCAAGTCACAGCGCGACTCGCCCCCTACGAAGTTCCCGAGACACCGACTGGGGAGTGAGCATCGGTTCAAGGCGACGCCGCTCAAAAATAGCTCAGTTCGCCTCGTGGGAGGGGCGTCCCGCAGTGGAGCCAAGCCGTACTGGCGCCCGCGGACTGAACGCACCACGCACGAGCCCGTACACCGCGCCACAAACGACACCGTGACCGACCACCGCAGCCAGACTCCCGAAATGGAGGAGGGGGACGTCGCTCCCTGTGAGGACGGCAAGCGGCAGAGGGACGGCGATCAGCCAGACACCAACACCAAAGACGAAACCGACACCCGCAGTTGAGACGGGGTCACTCCGTGGTGGTTCAGACAGGCTTAGCTCGAGTCCCGCACAGAGCACACCGAGCGTCCCGCCAGCAAGCAGGGTCAACAGACCGCCCACAAGCACGCTGGAACTCCCGACAAGACTGGCTGCGAGAGGAAATCCATCCTGGACACTGACGGCGATCCAGAGGACAAGTGTCGCAAGGAGGCTGGCAAGCCCGGTTGCGAGCAGGATAACAAATGCGTGTTCAAGCGGTCGGCGAGCAACAGGGCCGACGCGCCGAATACGACCTGCAGCCCAGAACCCGGCAATGGCGATCAAAAAGACGGTGATGGAGCCGAACACGCTCGCCTCGTACTGAGCTCTGACAGCCGGCCGATCAAGGGTGTGGTGAAAGCCAAACAGGTCGACCCACGGGGAGTTATGGAACGCAGACAACGTCTCGACGAAGACAGGTGCGATATTGTGGAAGTCAGGGATGAGTCCCCAGACACCGCCAAGTGGGATCAACCAAATTGCGTGCTCACGGTCGAGATCGTACCGGAGGACAACTGGCACCGCTGCGGTGAGCACGCACGCGGCGCCAAGTAAGAAGTGCGCGATTGCGGGGGCCATAGGAACGATTTGAGAGAGAAGAGAGAAAATCCGCGGGTGACAGCGGTCGCAGACAGGGATTCACAAGTTTACCTGCCTATTGCTGGAGCCCGATTGCTGGGAGTTCACATCAAAGCCCTATCCTCAAAAACGGCGCAGAGCGCCGAGGGAGTAGGGTGGGGTATGGTAGTTCACTCGTTGACCCCCTTGTTCTCCTGTGAGAAACCATTATGTAGACGCTGTACTACTGTGTATACATGCCGTCGATTAGTGCTCGAGTACCCGGTGATGATGAAGACGAACTTGAGGCGGTGAGTGAATTATTAGATGAAGATAAGAGTACAGTCATACGAAAAGCACTCGCAGAGGGACTTTCGTCCATCCGTCGACGGGTCGCGATTGAACGGTACCAAAGTGGTGAGCTCTCGGTCAACGAGGCGGCTCGACTTGCGGATGTAAGTCTCGCAGAGTGGCTTGAGATCGCTCGTGAACACAATCTCACAACCCAACTATCGCCAGAAGATATCGAATCAGACGCCGCTGCTGCGCGTGAACTGTGACACGGGTGTTCCTCGATGCGACGACGCTTATCGCACTCGGAACCATCGGAGAACTCGAACAGCTAACGAGTTTCAGCGGTGAGCTTGTTATACTCCCGATAGTTCAAAATGAGGTCACGATAGAACCAGCGCAGACTAACCTAAGTCGATTTATTGATCAGTACGAGATTGCGACGACCGATCCAGCTCTTCAGGGCCGAGTCCAACAAGCGAAAAACATCCTCGGTGAAAAAGAACAGAACGGCGATGTTGCGCTGATCGCTGCGGTGTTGGCCTACACTGCCGAGGATCGACCAGTCGGTGTCGTCTCAGATGATCAGCGTGTTCGGACCACGGCTCGCGGTCTCGGGGCGATAGTCACTGGGACGGTTGGTGTCATTGTCCGGGCTGTGGAGGAAGGACTCGATCGGGAGACAGCGTACGATCTGATAACACAGATTGACTCACATGGGCTTCACATGACCGGGAGTCTTCGAGAGAAGGCCTACTCACTGATTGACGAGGCCGCTGAGTCGACGTCAGCAGGCAACGGCTAAGCTGGAGTGCCAAGCAAACAGACACGCGGGGGGCGGACCCGCAGTGGCTGTTGATCGCCTCCGCAGGATGGAAACGGAAACGATCACTTGAGGGACATGACTAGACCATCTAGAATCTATTGGACCCGGTCAGGAGAAGCGTTGTGACAGCCGACTGTGTCTAGAGGGATCTGTAGGGCTAAAAGGGAAAGAGGGCTCAAGACGGAGGTTCACGATGGAGCACACGTCATCGTGACGATGCCGCAGACGAGTTCCACACGTCGAAGTGGTTCAGGGCGCACCACTCCACGATGTGAGTGTGAGTTACTGAACGCACACTCATTGTTCGGAGTAAGCCGCACCCTCAATCACGTGTTTTTCCGCGTCTACCGCTCGCACCTCGATGCCACGCCACTCGCCATCAACACCCACCAGCGCCTCCGCGTATCCTAACTCTTCGTTGCCTGGGACCGCCTCCTGAACGAACCGCTTTTGCGCGTCGTTCAGACCGAACTCCGCCGCCCAGTGGTCATCCATCCCATCCAAACGATGGAACTGCTTGATCGCACACTGATCGAGGATCATCTCGGCTTCGGCCCGCTCGAAGAACTCATCGACCGTCTGGGTGACAAGCTGAATCGAGAGATCGTGGTGGCGGTGGTGCCGAAAGATAGTCTCTAAGAACGCGAGATTCGCCGCGTCACGCAACACGTAGCGAGCCTCATCAATCACGAAGACCACCTCCTTGTCCGTCTGTTTGGCCCGCTCGTACACGAGTGAGATGAGCAACTGCATCACGAGCGTCGTCCGGCCGCCGACGCGCCCCTCCTGTTGGGCCAAATCGAGATAGATGAGATCCTCAGCCGCAAAATCAACCTCGCTCTGCCGACCGAGATGCGCGAACTGCCCGTCTGGGGCGAACGGCCGCAACTGATCAATCAGCCACGTGGCGTCCGCCTCAAGCTTTGCGGCTTCCGCGTCAGTCCGCAGTGTGAACGCGTCGGGATCCGCCACCAACTCTTCGAGCACATCGATCACGTCCCGCAGCGTGGGGCTTGCCCGGTCGTGGGTGGTCACGTCCTCGGTGATCCCGGCATTCCGATAGGCCGTCTCGATAGCCAACTCGAGCGTGGTCCGCCGATCACCCAAGGAGACCCCGCGCTGCGCGAAGAAGTTGGCAAGAAAGCTACTGACGCGCTCCTGCTTTTCGGTGAGCGGGCTCGCGTCAGCGCCCACCTGCTCGCGTGCCTGCTCGGTGGGTGGCGTGATCTCAAGCGGGTTAATGCCGAGCGTCCCACCCACGGTGATCCACTGGGCATCGAGTGCTTCAGCCACACCAGCCCAATCGTTGAGTGGCTCTAAGATCACGCCGATCCGGTCCTCGTGATGGGCGACCGACCGAATGAACCGCTGTTTGGCGCTGAAACTCTTCCCCGAGCCCGGATCGCCCACGGTGAAGGTGGCGTAGCCGTTCTCCCGCGCAAACGGGTCGACGACAACCGGCGTGTCCGTATGCCGGTGGACGCCGAGTTCAACACCGTCTGACTCCAACAGTGTCGGCCGATGCGGTGACGCCAACAGCGCACCCACCGCGCCGCTCAACCCGATCGTCTGCCGATCAAGCGGTGCCGTGCCGAACGGCGCTGCGCTCCGGAGCGCACGCTCTTGGGCACAGATCGCGGTCTTCGGCGCGAGCTTGGCTGGCTGTTCGCGCAACACGCGTTTCACCCGGCGGGTGGCCGTCCGCAGCTCTTCACGGTCGTCGGCCCGCACGGTGACGAACACGCCCTGTGAAAACACCCGGGTGCCGGCCTCGACCGCACGATACGTCGCGGCGGCCTCATCTGCCCGATCGTGGAGGTACGTACTCCGCACGCTCGACTCCAGATCGGCGTCCACTTTCAGGTCGTCTGCGGCGGTTTGGAGCTGATCGAGCGCCCGCTCTTGGTCACGCGGGGTGACGTGTGCGGTGAGATGAAATCGGACGTCGGTCAACGTGAAGAGTTCGCTGAGATAGCCGTCACTCGGCTGGTCGGGCCAGTCGGCAATGTACAGGGTCGTCGTCCACTCGTCACCCACGCGCGCACACCGGCTCTCCCATGCGACGGCGGCCGGCGCGACCGCATCTTGGTGTCGCTCCTGTGGCGCCCGCACGTCCGGATCCGGCGCTGGTGGGTCTGTCGGCGGCTCGATGAACGCCGACAGATCCACCTCGGGATCCCGCTGGGGACGCCGTGCCTGAAGCCACACTCCAACGAGGAGCCCGATAACGAGCGTGCCGCCCCCGACGGTCACCCCGATAACGAGTGTCGACGGGGCCACCGACTCGACGCCGGAAAGCACAGCCACGAGCTCACGCATCGTTCTCCTCCCGGCGTTGGTGATCGACGCCAGCTTGCGCGGCAACTGACGGGTCTGCGACGTCGGTACCGTTCCAGAATTGTGTGGCGAGCCCCAGCAGCTCCGCCGTTGAGAGCCGCCGTGCCGTACAGTCGCTCAGCTTTCCCACGAACTCGGTCTCGACGGTTCGCACCCGATCACGCAACTTCTCGAGTTGCGCGCCCCGCAGCTCGGCGTCCGTGAGCCGATCCCGTCGGGTGACGAACGGCATCGCCAACACGCCGACCACCGGAAGTGTCGAGAGCCGCTCCGCGGGCGTCCGCTCGTCCGGGTTGCGTTCATACACCTCGAACGGCGCCACCTCGACACCGAGGAAGTAGCGCACACGGTGGGTGTTAGCCAGATCAGCCGGACGTTGATCACGGTAGGCGGCGATGAGCCCGCGCAGCGACTCGTTTGCGGTCACCTCGGGATCCGCAAGCCGGGCGTCCAGCTGGTCGACGAGTGTCGCGGCGGGATACGGATCGGTCGTCGTGTACAACGTCAGCGTGAACGTGAGCTCCTGATCGGCGAACGCCTCCCCGACTGCTTGGCGGGCCGCCCAGTCGTCGGCCATCGCGAAGTCCATATTGCCGGGCGTGAGCTCGACGTACGCCTCCATCGTCCCGTCCGTCCGCTCGATGGCGCCGTGGCCGGGCCACGCTCGTTTGAGCGCGGTCAGCTCCTGTGTCGCTTCGTCAACGACGAACGGCCGGGACACGCCGTCAGTATCGTTGGGTGTCTCCGCTGCCACTGCTGCGTGGAGTGTTGTCCGCGGCCGGCGCAGGTAGAAGTGGGCGACGTCTGCCAGCCACGTACTCGCGGGGAGTTGGCGCGGTGCGGCGTACACGACAGCGACGCCGGCCGCGAGCCCGGCACAGACGAGCGGGAGGACGAGCGCCTCGACGCCGAGCGCGGCACCACCGACCAATCCGGCAATCGGGAAGCTCACCAACACGTACAGATCCCGCTCGTCGATACCGATGATCGGAAGCTTGCGGTCGGCGCCAAGTGAGTCCATCACACGGCGGTTCGCGGCGGAGTCTGATTCGTTCATGGGCGGGGTTCGTTCTCGGTGCGCCGGTACGAGGGCGCACCCGTCTCGGTGCTGCGAACGACGGGGGTGGACGGCTCCGTCGTGGAATCGTTCTCCTGCCGGTCACGGCCGAACCGTTGGGCCACTGCTTGCCCGGCGGCGGCCTTCGGGCCCCAGCGAGCGGCGGTCGCACCAGCCCACGGACCGGCGACCGTTGCGGCGCCGGCGACCGCGCCCGCCGTGACTGTGAGGCCAGTCACCCGGCCGACCGTCCGGACCAGCCGCGGCGTCGTGTACGCGAACAGCTTCCAGATGATCCACACGCTCACCACCGGCAGCGACACGGCGATGAGATAGCCAAAGAACGGGTTTTCCGGAGCCATCGTTCCTGCGTCTCCGCCAAGGAGGAGGTCATATCCCCGGAACAGCAACGCAACCGGCAGTGGCATCACCGCAAGTGGGATGAACTTGACTGCGACTCGGGCCGCGATCCCGGAGAGGACCGGGATCCCCCCATACGCGACGGCGATCCCAATCGGCATCGCGTACACGAACACGTACAGGAGGAGTTCACGGAGGTACAACAGCGCCTGAAGCGTCCACATGGCCACTGCGCCCACGAACGTGAGTAAGAGCCCGAGCAGTGGGTTCGACAGCGTCAGGTCAAAGAAATCCACCAGCGGACGGATTACCGTATCGATCGAAGGTACCAGCGCGATAGAGAACCCGTCAACGAGGAATAGCGTCGTGACAGCAACCCAGTACCAGGTCACGATCAACAGCCCACCTGTCCAGGCTGAGCGACGCACCTGCCGGTCCCGGATTGAGTCACTGAGGTTGAATATTCGGAGGGTGTGACGACCCTGAACACAGATAATGAGGATCAAAAACGCGATCAGGGTTATTTCACCTGCGACGAGAGCGTCGTACAACTGTGTCCACGGCTGGTTCTGTGGTTCGCCTATCGGAAGCCCGTTCAGCGTCTCTGGGACTGGTGTGCCGAAGAGGGCTTCGGTGATCTCACGGTACCCCTTTCGGATTCCCTCAGTGAACCACTCGACAATCTGGTTAATGATATCGAGAAACCACTGAAATCCGACATCCGTGAGCGAGACTCCCGTCATGATTCTGCCCTCTTAACGCTAATTTGACAGTCAGTGAGGTCCTGACCTTGGTAGGTCACATTATACTCACGTTCAGTCAACTCTCCGGCAACATTTCCTATCAGGATAACTGTGAAGCGACCGTCTGTTCCCTCAGGCGTACAACTAACCACATCGCCACCCGGGGCAAACGGGAACGTTATGGAGTATACGTTAATTATGTCTCCCGGATTGATCACCGGCTCTGTATATGTGACCGGTTGATTAACTGCCGCAATACCACTCTCTTCCAAGTCATCTGGTGTCGGCCTCGGGATCTCCCCGTCAAAATGGAGCCCCGTGAGCTTCTCAGGACCTGTCCCAATGTTTTCGATAGTCACTATCACCTCACTAGTTATCGTGAAATCAGCAGCTCCCTCGTACATTTCCTCAGGGTGGTTCCGAGCGAGTTTCAGGTCCTGAATGACAATCTCCGGCCGCAACGAATGCTCGACCGCGGCCACGACCGACTCCTCCTCAATCAACTGGACGGTGTACGTCCCGGGCGGGTACGCCGTCCCGATCGGGATCGTCTCCTGACTGGCACCGGGCGTGAGCTGGCGGTCAGCAAACGCCTCGCCGGAGGGCGCGATCACTGCGAGGCCGGTCGCGCTCGTCTCCGAATCGTACTCAACGACGAGCTCGGTGCCGTCGACGTCGACACGCGCGATGTCGCCGGCACCGGCTGAGTCGGTTGACCCGCGGTCCGTACAACCGGCGACCGCCAGACTGCCGGCCGCAATCGTTGTCAACACGGTTCGTCGCGTCGTGGAGGGTGTTAGGTGGGTCATGGGCCTGATTCAGCGGAAAGGAGGTGACCGAGCTGCCGGCCGGCGATCCACGCGACGACCAAAGGAATCGCCCCCCAGAGCAGCGTTTCGCCAAGGCGGAGCCAGCCGCCGATAGTACCTAGCGGGTGCCAGCGCACGCTTTCGCTGGCCGCAACGTACGCGGGCGACGTCGTGCGCCACGAGGCGGGTTCAAATTCTACGGTGTACAACCCCGGCTCAGTGACGGTGACCGTCGTCGCGCCGGTGTAGTTGAGCTCGACCGGCTCGCCGTTCAGCCGGAGCGTCCCGGCCGGGCCGTCGTCCTCGATCGGCGACGGGGGCGGCCCATCGAGGGAGATCGGATCGCCCGTCTGGGAGTCACGCAGTGTGATCCGGATCGTGGCTGTCGACGCCGACGTCGACACGGTCTGGACGGTGAGGTTCGGGCGCCGAATCGGGCGCTCGGTGGGCGTGACGGACTGAAGCGGTGCCGACACGCCCCGGACGACCCCGTGGACCCGGACCTGGTCGGGATCGACGCTCGCGTTCCGGAGCGCCACCCCGAATGATCGCGTGTAGGACTCGTTGACCACGCCGACAGAGACGTTCGGATGAAGCCCGGGTGCCGGTGACGCCCGGTCGACGCCCCACACAGCCGGCAGCGAGGGACCGTCCCGCACTGGCACCGCCCGCGGGCCGATTTGCGCCGGAAAGGCCACCACGCCTAGCGGCTGGCCGCGGGGCGCCCGCCGAGTGGTGTCCGCCGCGCGGCTAACAACGAGTCGGTCCCACGCTGTGGCCCGGGCGGTGTAGTAGCGCCAGACGCCACGGACGCGCTGGCTCCCATCTCGGGTGAGCGTCACGCCGTGCCAGGGTGCGCCCTGATACACCGCCAGCCCGGTGTCGCCGTCCGGATAGGTGGCGGTGTAGGCCGTCGGCCGCAGCCGATAGATCCACACCGACCGCGTGTCTGTGACGGTGACTGTCTGGGTGGTCACGGTGGTGGTGTTGTTCCCCCCGACTGTCACCGCAATCTCGGCGGTGACCGTCAGCGGCTGCTGGCGGCCCTGTGTCGTCGCGTACTCGATGGCGGGCGTCTGTGTGCCCGCTGCTGTTCCGACCAGCTCGTCACCGATCGACACGCGAACCTCGCGCACCGCGTGGTCGGTGACCGAGCGATTCCCAGTTGGCGCGCGTATTCGGTAGTCGATCAGCGCTCGGACGGTCCCGTTCGGGGCGATGTACTGCCGGCGCTCGGTGGACGTGAGCTGAATTTGTGTCGCTGGGTGGACCGCGTACAGCGTGGCGTGGGCGTCAGCGATGAGCCCGCGTGTGGTGCGGTTCGCGCCCGGTGGCGCGACAGACGTGGTGGCATTCCCCGGTGTCAGTGCCGCGAACGCGTCGGCGGTCAGTGTGGCCGCATGCGCCGGTGGTGCGGCGTACGTGAGATCGGTACACGTTGCGAGCTGTTGGGTTGGCGTGGGGGTGTGGCCGTACGTGGCGTTGTACTGCGCCGGCGTTAGGCACGGATCCGGATCCCGAGCATCGACGGTTCGCGTTTCGTTCGCTGGTGGTGGTGACTGGGCAGTCGCCAGGCCGCTCGCCAGCAGCGTCACGCCGACGAGCAGGCTCACACACAGCGCCGTGGTCTCGAAGCCGATTCCCCGCATGTGGCGTCACCACGGCACGAGATCGACACACTCGGCCAGCGGGAGGTTCATCACGCTGCCCGCGACGGTGTACAGCGGTCCCAACACGAGCAGGATGACCGTCGACCGCAGGGCCGTCCGCTTGTGCCGCTTCAGCCCTTCCCGCTGTTCGCGCCGCATGGTAAACAACTCGATGAGCGAATCCGCCTGCCACACCACGACCAACCCCATGAGGCCGACCGCGGTGGTGAGCTGGAAAAAGCCCGAAATCATCTCCGGGAGCCGTTCGGCCGCACAGACGGTGCTCTCTTGGGCGGCAACTGGGTCGACAGCGACGACGGTGAGGACCAAACAGGGCAGGACAACGCGGCGACACACCGCGCGAACCGACGCTCGGACGGGTGGTGAAGAGGGCTCGGTCGGGGACATCGTTCTTGACGGAGCGGTTGTGTATTATGTTAGCACGAACCACGATAACAATCCACGGGAATCCGTATAAATTTTCTGCTGCGCACGCCGGGTTAATCCCGCCGAGCGCGCCGCACTGTGCGAGCAGCTGATTGTCGCCACCGAGTCGCTTCTGGGATCACAGAGCGCGCTTTCAGGCGTTTGCCGTCCGCAGTAATACGGTAGCAAGACGAGTGGCACTCTCATCGTGTCGACTTCCCCCGGCCGCAGCTCGGGCCGACACCGCGTGTGTGCTGCCGCCGACAACTGGTCGCGTAGGTGGCTGACGCGCACAGATCGCTGTGACGCCCGACGCAGCCCGCGAGTGGGAGCCCCCATGTGATCTGTATCAGCGCCCGTATGTGTAATTGCCAACTCGCCGGACCACCCCCGAAACACCAGGGGTGGTACGGCTGATCTATCTGTTCCGATTCGTGAAAGGTTGGCTACTGGCGCTGCGACGGCTCACCCGCCGCGACGTCAGCGTCGGCTAGTGACCCGGGCGCTGGCTGGCGATTCGTCTCGCTCACCTGCCTGTCGACGGCCGCCGATCGGTGGGGGTCTCCCCGCAGAAGCGACACCGCTGGGCAGCTGCCAGCCTGTCACCCGTTCGTGACAGTATTACTGCGGCCGGGTGCGTGGGTGAAAATCCCGAATATTCTCCCGTGAGCGTGCCACTCGCGGGCGAAATACTTTGTCAAGCAGTGACGCTGCCTCGGTGAACCCATTTGCTTCCGGACGACCCGAGCACGACCCGTTGCGTCGCCCCGATCGTGGCCGAGTCACCATTTGGGCGCCCCCGTCGCGGCGACAGCTATTTACTGTGGCGCATGTGATCAATACGCACGAACAGATGTCGACGCCGCCGACAGCTGCTGCCCTCCCAACAGCACTCGTCGACCGTGACCAGTGGGTGTGCTGGCGCACCCAACAGCGCGATGGCAAATCGACGAAGGTCCCGATCATCCCCGGCGCAACACAGTTCGCGTCAACAACCGACCCAGACACCTGGCGGTCGTTTCCAACCGCTCGCGAGGCGGCTATCGAGCACCCCGTTGACGGGCTGGGCTTTGTATTTACCAGCGACGACCCGCTTGTCGGGGTTGATCTCGATGACTGCCGGGATCCAGACACTGCCACGCCAACGACGTGGGCGGCCGATGTGATTGAGACACTCGATTCCTACACCGAGGTGAGCCCATCCGGGACCGGGTTCCATGTGCTTGTGACTGGGGACCTCCCGGACGAGCGGAACCGCGCCGGCGATCTCGAGGTGTACGACCGTTCACGATTTTTTACCGTGACCGGCGACCACGTCGCGACCACACCCGACACGGTCGCCGCACGAGGCGACGCGCTGGCGACGCTCGTCGAGACGGAACTCGCTGAGCCAGCGACCGTGACGACAGCGGGCGACGCCCCAGAGACGGACGCAGCCGAGACGGTTGCTGAAGCTCCAACCCAGCATAGCGCTGTCCCGATTCCTGATGATGAACTGCTTGAGCGCGCCCGCGACGCGGCCAACGGCGACAAGTTCTCGCGGTTATGGACCGGTTCGGCGACCGGTTACGAGAGCCACTCGGAAGCGGATCTCGCCTTGTGCCGGATGCTCGCGTTTTGGACCGGCGGCGACGCGACACGGGTCGACCGGCTGTTTCGCCGCTCTGGGCTGTACCGCGACAAATGGGACGCCGTCCACTACGCCGACGGTAGCACGTACGGTGAAAAGACGGTCGAACGGGCGGTGCGCGCGACCGACGACGTCTACACGCCACCCGAAGCCCACACCGCCTCGCGCGCAAACACTCCGACACTACCGGGAGACTCATCGCCGGACGCCAACATGACCCACGCTGAGACGGTACCGAGTGGCTCGTCTGATACAGCCGCGACCGATGACGCGCCAGCTGCCGAGGTGGACGCCACGCCACCGACCGAGGATGGAACCGAGCTGCCGCCAACCCACCCACAGCGAGCCCAAGCCCGCCATGATCGCATTGTCGAACTCTCAGAGCGGATCGAAGCCCTGCTCGAAGAGAACGACCGGCTGCGCGCTGAGCTGGAGACTGAACGGCAACGGCGCCAGCAGCTCGAAGCGACGGTGGACGACGCATCAGACGGCTGGTGGCCGTTCACCACGAAGTGAGCGGTCCGCCCGATTACTCAGCGGTCGTCACGTACTCGTCGCGGACGGACTGGAACGTCTGGACGTCCGTGAGCCCGGGCTGGTCAATTGTAAATAGTCCCGGCCGTGTCTGCTCGCCGTACGTCTTCTCAACCCGTGGGTCGCCGTCCGGGGGCGTGTTCAGCGCCGTGAGAATCGCGTGGGCAGCCTCGCGGTTTTTCACGATCCAGATGGCCGCCTCCGGATCTTGGGCCGCGAGCTTATCATAGTCGTCAGGCACCGCCTGTGCGAGGTCGTTGTTCATCCGCTCGGCCTCCAGGCCGGCGATGACGTCGCCCGTCTCGTCAACGGCGGCCGCGTCGAGCCGGCCCTCGGGCACCTCGTAGTACTGCTCGACGCGGGCGGCCGGCGAGTCGGGATCGGCGACGTACTCGGCCTCAAGCAGTGCCGTCCCGGTCTCCACCATTGCCACGTGAAGACTCGACTCACCGAGATCGCCCGCGCCGGCGCCGTGGGCGACGCCCTCGCGGTGCCGCACACCGATCGCGTCGCGGCCCTCCGCGGTGACCGTGAACAGGATGTGTGGGTACCGACAGTCCCGCCTGACCAGCCCAGCCTCCCGGAGCTCGTCGAGCTCCGCGTCATCGAGCCCGACGTACTCCTGGAGCCGGCGCATGCTGTCGCGGGGGATATCGTACTCTAACTCCGGGTCGTACTGGCCTTGATACGCCGAGTACACCGCCTGAAGAAAGCGCAGCCCGGCGTCGCTGATCGGGCTCTCTTGGCGCTCCGTGTACGTGAGTTTGAGCGGCAGCTCACAGACGGGGCAGGCGTCGCGGTCGACATTTTCGAGATCATGACAACAGCCGATTGCCGCCCGGAGGCCGTCCGGCGACGGATCGTAGGGACTCTCACAGCTGAGACAGACGACCGCGTGGCGTTCATCGTCGTACGCGACCGGCTCGGGGAGCCGCTCGGTGTACGGCAGCGCCGAATCAACCCGTGCGGCCGCCGCTTCTGGTGGTCCGTCCCCAGTCTCGTCGCCGGCCTCGCCGGTCGTCGGCTGGGGTGTCCGGACGTCCAAGCCGGCGGTGAGCCGCGTCCGGTCACGGCACGTGTCGATCCGGGCGGCGACCGCGGTTTCTCTGGCGGGGCGGAACCCCTCCCGGTCTGGATGTCCCGGTGGGAGTGGCGCGCTTTCGACCAGAAACGGTGGTGGTGGTGGTGTGTTGAACGGCGCAGGTAACCGGACGAGCCACTCGCCGCGGCTCAGCGCCCGCAGCCGGTTCGCGACCGCCGCCGGCTCCTGATCGGCCGTCGCCAGGCGTTTCGTGAGCGCCTCGTCGACCGGGACGCTCCCCGTGACGATCGTGGAGACGTTGTTGAGTAGCTCGACGTAGGCGGCCTCATCGCGCACCCGCAGCTGGCCAGGGAACTGCGTGGCGAGCGTGACACTACAGCCGAACGAGCGCGACTGTGCGAGCAGATCGTCGATAATGCCGGAGGTGACCAGCTGGGCAGTCTCCTCGAGATACAGATTGACGAGCGGGCGATCCTCCGGATCGGTGGTCCGCGCGCGCCGTTTGAGTGCCGTCCATAGTTTTGAGAGGACGGTCCGCGTGAGTGCCTGCTGGCTGGCCGGCCGCAACGCACCTGTATCGATGATAACGACTGCGTCCTCATCGATCACCGCACGGAAATCGAGGTGCGGGTCGCCCGCTTCAGGAACGTGATCGAACAGCTGGCCGAGCCGGTCATCCAGGGGAATTTTCTCGATGCGGTTGTGAACCCCTTGGAGCAGCTCGTCGAACGTCTGCTGACTGTTAGCGGCGACGCTGTACAACATCGACTGGAGTTCGTCGTCGGTGACCGCCGGCGGCTCGCCCGTCTCATGAAAGCGGGCGACCGCTCGCTGAAGGTCGCGGTGTGGAAAGGCGTCGCTGCCATGTACCGGATCAAAGAGCGCCTTCACCAGCTGGCGGATGATATCGGGCGAGCGCACCGCTTGGTGGAATCGGTCGGGGCCCATGACGCCTTCGAGGATTTCGATGTAGTGGTCGGTGACGTCCGCAACGGCGGTTGAGCGGTCGATCCCGGCCGCCAGTTGGTCGCGAATGTCGAAAAACGACAGCGCGGGCAGCGTCTCCGCACAATCGAAGTAGTAGACGTCATCAAGCGACCCGTACTCGGCGTAGTGGGTCCGCAGATACGCCTCGGCGGTGGCGTCGCCTTTCGGCGTGATGAGGATGTCTGCGCCGTCGGTCGCCGCGTGGTTCGCGAGCAGGCCGGTGAGGAGGCTCGTCGATTTTCCTGACCCCGTCTTCCCGAACCACGCCACATGAAGCGGCTGGAGTGTGGGCGGAACGGCCACCGGCTCGGGTGCGGACTCACCGTCCTGATCGAGCGGGTGTCCCAGCGTGAGTCCGTCCTGTCGATACCGTTCGAGCTGGTTGGCAGGCGGCCGCGCCAGCGCCGTACGGTCCGGCTCGGTGGGCGCGACTGCCCGGCTCCCGGCGGCGGTGAGCGCCGTGCCGTCGACCAGTGCGAAGCCGGGCGCGCTGGCGGCATCCGCAACGATCCCCCGGCTCCGATTGCGCGTCCACGGCAGCTTGGCGGTGAGCGTGTCGTAGGCAGGCGGGTGGACGGTTCGCGTGCGGATCGCGTCTGCGACCCGCGTCGGCGCCGCGGTTTCGATCTCGGCGTCGATCCTGTAGTAGGGGCCAGACAGTTCGGTGAGCGCCCCGGCTAGCCGCTCGGCAACCCGCTTGGCGTCAGTACCCCGCACGATACCGCGGGCGTTGACGACGAACGCGTGCTGGGGGGCTGGTGCGTCGAGGGCCGCTTTCCGATCGGTGACGACGTCGGACGGGGAATCGTCTTTCGCTGCCCCCAGCCCGAGTACATCGGCGACGACCCGACTCGCCGGCGTATCACGGCCGGCGTCGAGCTGCTGTTTCCGATACCGCACGTCACCGCGGTAGTCGCGGTACGGCTGACACACCACCTGATAGGTGACGTCGGCGTCCGTTGCTGCCAGCGTCTCGACAACCGCTGCTAGTGGCAGGCGGCCGTCGTCGTCGTCAGTGAACGATGCGACCGGCGTGAGCCGGGTTTGCCAGTCGTCACGCCGGTCGGCGTCACCGACCCACTCGACGGCGACGACCGACTCAGCCTCGCGCGGCTCATCCGTCGTTGGCTCGGTGGCTCCGCCGGCAGTGGGCTCTGCCGTGGGAAGTGGCGGCGGTGTCGCCGGCGTGAGTTCGTACTCGTTGGGACACGCCGTCCGAAGGGCATCACGGAGCGTGTCGGTTGCGGCGCCGGTCACGCCGACGTAGATGCCAAGCTCGTCGTCGCCCCCTGAGTGGTGGAGCCGCCACTCGATCGTTGGTGTCGACGCGCCGCCCCCCAGCCGGTCACGCCAGCTGGTGGCCGTCTCGAGCGTCTGAAGCCGGCGAAACCCCTGCTCGACGGCGTCGGCGGTGAGCGGTGTATCAGTCGGCCGGATGCGGAGGTGCGTCGGTGATTCGTCAGGCGGGGTGGGGTCGTCGGACTGCCCCATGTCATGGTTGTTGTTACCACGATCTTGTAAGTATCTTGTGCTGGTGTGACGCGTGTATCAAACGCAATCCTACTCTGTGTGCGCACGACTCGCCACCGCCTGTGTGCGTCCGGCGGAGGCTCCCCTTTCGGTGTCGAGAAAGGGGCGTAGTGTGCTTCCGGTTGTGTTTATCGCGCTCGTGAAGTGTGGGAGCGTCCCATGGAATCTCTCAACCCCACGAACGGGCACGTCGCGTTCGACGACGCCGACGCCCGTGCCGACCAGATGCACCAGGCGATCGACCAGTGGCTCGCCGAGCTCGTTGACGCCGTCGACGAGGCGCGTGCGAGCGCGCAGTTCCAGCGGTGGCTCGACGTCCAGAGCCGGTTTCATGATTACTCGCACCGCAACACGCTGCTTATCACCCTCCAGTGTCCGGATGCGACGAAGGTGGCAGGCTACCGGACGTGGCAGCGCGAGTTCGACCGCCACGTGAAAGAAGGCGAATCCGCCATCTGGATCTGGGCGCCGCTCATCTCGCCGCAGTGTCCCGAGTGTGGGAACAGCCCCTCGTACCACGCCGACAGCGACTGTGGGTACGACGAGACGCCCTCGGAAGAGTGGGACGAGGGCGTGGTGGGGTTCAAACCCGTCCCCGTCTTCGACGTCTCCCAGACCGAGGGTGACCCCCTGCCCGAATTGGACACCGCCGCGACCGGTACGGCCAATGCCCTGTTCCCGGCAGTCGTCGATGCCGCATCCGATCTTGGCGTGACCGTTGAGGTCATCGCCGCGGCCGCGTGGCCGCATGGCGACGCCGCCGGCGTGTGTCGTCACGGCGACGATGCGATGCCCCACATCGAGGTGCGATACGACGACGACGCGGCAATGGCTGGAACGCTCGTCCATGAGTACGCCCACGCACTACTCCATGAACCAGCCGACACGGCCGACAGAACGGCCCGCGAACTGGAGGCTGAGGCGGTCGCGTACGTTGTCGGGCGGCACTTCGGACTCGAGATGAACGGGTCGGCACGGTACCTCGCGGCGTGGAGCGATGACGATCCTGATCGACTCCTCGATCGGTGTGCGCGGATACGGGAGACGAGTCGAACCGTCATTGATGTGATTGCCGAACAGACCGACCATCGCGCGAATCCATAGAATATCGAACCAACTGCTCGCCACCAGACAACTTATCTATCAGCCACCGAACCCGAACACATGAGTGGTATCGTGTTAGAAGATGGGGTCCTCTCTGTGGATCGCGAGCCAAACCAACTCGATGAGCTTGCGATTGGGTTCTCGCAAATCCTCGATCAGCTGGGGATCGAGCACGTGTACGTTGCTGGATACGTCTCGATTCTCGCAGGTCGAGCTCGGTCCACGGAAGACGTTGATGTCCTCATCGAGCCACTCGACGAAACAACAGCTGCGGAGGTGGCGACAACACTGACCACTGAGGGGTATTGGGGGCCCGCAATGCCACTTGACTCCCTTCATGAGATGCTTACGAACGGGGATCCGATCTGGGTGGCGCCAGCGGATCAGGTAACCCCGCATCTTGAGGTCAAACACGTCCGTGATAAGTTCGACCGCGCGTCGCTCTCGGATGCCATCACCGCAGAAATCGGTGACGACTCGATCCCAATCGGCCCGCTTGAACTTCAGATCGCGTACAAATTGTCTCTCGGCTCGCAGAAGGATCTTGAAGATGCGGTTCACCTGTACACCCTCTTTGTGGAAACGCTTAGCATGTCTCGGCTCGAAGCGTGGGTACAGCGACTTGACGTTGAACCCGAGTATGAGCGACTCAGACAGGCCTGATCACCTCGACGCGAAACATGACCGCAACCGTGAGCAGCGCATCGCGGCGATCAAACGCTGGGTAGCGTATATTCAGTCTGAGCCGCCGGAGGTGTGGGGGCCTCAGCAGAATGCCGTTGTGGATGGCCAACTTAGTGCTGCCCAGCACGTTGCGACGTCGGCAGCCCATCAGCAACACGTCGCGGCTGTCGCAGCCGAGATTCGTGCCGCGCGTGATGAAGACGCTGCTGGTGAATCGGCGTCACCAAATGACTCGTAGCTGACCAGCGGATTTAGGGGTTCTACGGCCACTGATTCGTCTCTGAGAGCGAGGTAGATATCACCCAGCATGTCCATCTCTTCTACTAATTCATCCACGTAGCATTCGTGAGTCTCTCGTCTGGTTTCTCTGGTGCCCTGAGGGGGTGGCCACTATGTTTGATCAGGCCACATCCCCGGGATCCAGCTGGGATCGACGACAGTTGTACCGACGCCGTTGAGATGCTCCGTGGCGAGTGGATACGTACCCATTCACGGCTGGGTTGGTGTCAATTTCAGAAATCGGTGCTAGACCAATTAGGCTCGGCTTTTTGTCATCGGCACACATATGAAAGGCTATGGCAGTAACGAAGTACCGAATCGTCTCCGCAGACGAGTCGACCATCCACGACGAGGCCCACATTGAGGAGAGTCGAATAACGGTTCGACAACTTCATGATCTCGTCGAAGAGGCTGGAAACCGGCCTGATCATATCGCCGATCGATATGGACTTGATGTTGGCGAGGTGTACGAAGCGCTCGCGTACTACCATCGAAATCCCGAAGAGATGGAACAGATTGAGGCTCGTCATAGCCGTGCTGCGACGGAGGCGGCACAGCAGTCTTCGGTAACCCCACGCGAATGAGCTACCGGCTCTTGGTTGGTGAGAACGTTGAATACCGGATTATTCATAAACTCCGGAACTACGATCATGATGTTGAACACGTCAACGATCTCACTGCGTTTGGGAAAGGCTCATCTGACCAAGAATTGGGCCAGTATTCAAAATCGGACGATCGGCTCATTCTCACATATGATGACGATTTTGTGCTTGAACTCGATCCGACAGCCTATCGCGCAGCTCTGTACGTGAGCGATGTGACGATTCCGGCAGGAAAGATTGCCGCTGCGGTACATCGAATGTCGAAGCAGTACCCGCAGAATGAAGTTTCAGGTGTCGTCTACGTGGATGACTGGGTCTGAGTAAACTACCCTACCCTACTTCGCTCACCCCAGACGGGGTTCGCTCGTTGAGGGGAGGGCTTTGATGTGGACTCCCGGTAATCAGTCGCCAGCAATAGGCTGGTGACTCTCACCGTTCAACATCCCACCAGTTATACGCACGTCTACTTGTGCGTCTCCGCTCCCCGACTTGGGCGAGGAACGGAGTCTATGCTGTCGCTTTCGAGCGTACCGGAGCCCGATATTCTTCGCGGCGTTGTAGTCTGCGTTCACCTCATACCCACACTTCTGGCACTCAAAGTGTTCTCTGTGGCGGTTGTTCGGGTGCGTAAACCCGCAGTCTGTCCGAGAACAGCGTTGGGACGTGTGGTTTGGCTCGACCTGTTCCACGGAGACACCCTGCTCTGGTGCCTTGTACTCAACGTACTTGAACAGGCGTCGGAACGCCCAGACGTGGTGCCACTCTGCCTGTGGAAGTCGCTCTCGAATGTCGCTCAAGTCCTCGAACGCGATCACGTCGCACTCGTGTTCCACGGCTTCCGAAACGATCTCGTTGGCGATCGTGTGGATGTACTGTTTGCGCCAGGCTTCTTCACGCTTCCCGAGGCGAAGCAGGGCCTTGTGTGCGGCCTGCGTGCCNGATGTACTGTTTGCGCCAGGCTTCTTCACGCTTCCCGAGGCGAAGCAGGGCCTTGTGTGCGGCCTGCGTGCCGCGCCGTTGCATCTCGCTACGTCGCTTCTCGAACTCACGACACCAGTGGTCGTAGTCGTCTCCCTGCCAAAACGTGCCGGTTGAGGACACAGCGAGGCTATTGACGCCGAGGTCGATACCGAGGACCGTTTGGTCGGGGTGTCCGGTATCTTCCGAACCCTCATCGTCACCGTCTGTCCGCCGCGTCGAAATGTTGAGATAGAACTCGTCAGTGGCCACGTCGTACCGAAGCGTACTCTCGCGGAACTCGTAGCTCTCGGAGAGTACGTACCGCTCGTAGGGCGTCGGACTGTCTGCCGGGAGAATGAACGACGGTTCGACTCGGCCCTCAACAGTTGCCAGTGATACCTTGTTCCGGTAGAAGGTCCCGCTGCGCGTGTCGTAGTCCATCGTTTCGGCGGTGAACGTCGGTTGAGAGACGCGCTGTCCCTTTTTCCATCGTTCGACACACGCTTTGACGGCTTCGACAGCGCGTTTGATAGCAGCTTGAACAAGTTGGGCCTGGAGGTCTGTCTCCTCTCGAAGTTCGGAGTAGAGCGCATCACGAACCCCTCGCTTGTTGGTCTTACACTCGGTGTAGGAGGTGTCGGACCAACAGTAGTCGGCGGTTCGGTTCGCGCAGTACAGGTATTGCTCGGCGGTTCGGTGGAGGGCGTCGCGTTGCTCGTCGGAAACGGCGAGTTTCACGACGGCGGTTCGACGCACATCCATGTTTTCAGAGAATAACCGACTGTACTTATAAACTTGGGAGTCGGTCGGTCGCAGTGTGGCGGTTGTGTCGTACCTGTCGGTTTCCTCCCCGACCTACTCACTCACTCCGTTCGCTCTCTTCTCACGGGCGCGGGAGCGCCCGTTCGAATGGTCAGCGGGACCTCCGGTCCCGCACGACTTGAGGTCGGGGGCTCCACCTCGAAAATGCTGACCAGTGCCCTTCGTCCGGTAGATCACTCCCTACAGTTTCTCTGGTGCCCCAAGGGGTGGCCACCATGTCCGAGCAGGCCACATCCCCGGATCCAGCCGGGACCGACGACAGTTGTACCGACACCGTCGAGATGACCACGACCGATCAGGTTGCCCAGTATCTGATCGAAGACCAGATGGCAGACCTCCCGGACGCGATCCGCGAAGCCGTCCAAAATGGGGTTGACAGCCCAGACGCGTCCCGTGTACTCGTCAGTGTCACGCCGGATCAGACGGTCGTCTGTGATGACGGCGCGGGCGTGGATCTCGGCAGCGAGACGGGAATGCGTGATCTCTCCGTGTTGGGTGCCGGGACGAAATCCCGCGAGGACGACGCCACCCTCGGCGAGTGGGGGATCGGCACCGGTGCGATCATCGCGAAAGGCGCCGTCCGCATCTGGAGCGGCACCCACGCACTGTGTTTCGATTACCAGAACGAACGCGACACCGGCCCCTTCGCCCGTGCGAGCGGCCGAGAGGGAGTCGTCGTCGAGGCGCCCCACGCATTCGACGGTGTCTGCGTGACCATCGACCACTACGCGAGTGAGGTGCCCGATCCGGACAGCTACCGCTGGCCGCGGATCGTCGAGCGCCTGCGGAAGCGGTTCGCGTATCTCACCTTCCGGACGGGCGTGTCCGTGATCGTCAACGGCGACCCCGTCGACCGCGGCCACCCGTTTGATGCGGTCGAGGATGGGCGGATGACGGTCACTCGCGAGACGCCGGACGCATACCTCGCGCTCGAGCAGACGCCCGCCCAGGGGCTCGCCACCTACAGCAACGGGTTGTACGTCACCACCGATCATGATGCCGGCCTCGGTGGCGTCGTCGTCTCGAAGGGGAACCTCACGCTGAACTTTGCGCGGACGGCCGTTCAGTCAGGATGTGACCGCTGGGACCGCATCCAGGATGCGATCGCCGAGGCCCGCGTGACGCTGTACGACCAGCTGTGTGACGACGCACTCACCGACCAAACGCGGGCAGTCATGACCGAACTGCTCACCAGCGACGACGAGCTCCGTGAACGGTGGCGCGACCGAGATCTCTTCCAGCTTGTCACCGACACACCGGTGAGTCTCGCCCGGATTCAGGCGGCACCCCAGATCGCGTGGCAGGATGGTGCTGGCCACGGGGCGGACGCACTCGTCGAGCGCGGGGCGATCATCCTCGATACGAGCGATACGGCGACCGACCAGCTCGTGACGACGGCACGCGGCGACGATACCGCCGTGACGCTTCCGAACACCTTCGACGTCGCCACCCGTGCCGAGGAGGCGGGCGTCTGGCAGGGGTACACCCGCCTCGCTGATGCCGAGCTGTCGACGCGACAGGAGCGGTACCTCTGCTTTGCCCGGGCGCTCGCAGACGCCATCGGTGTCGAGCGCGATATCTATTGGGGCGACGCCACGCCGGACGCGTGGACGGACGGCCACAGCCGGATTGTGCTTACTGATTCGGCGGTGACGAGCTCCCATCGGCTGGCGTGGACCCACGATCTCTTTCTCGTGCTGTGTCACGAGGCGGCCCACGACCGGTCGGACAAGCGCCGGACGGCCCACGGGCGGCGCTTCGAGAGTCGGTTCCGCGAGCTTGTCGAAGATTCCGCTGTGCGGGCAGAATACACTGGGTTAGTGACAGCGATCGCCGACCGTGGGTTCGAACCGGTGTTTCGGGAACGCGGTGTGTCGCTCGGGTAAGTTGTGTGGCTCCCGAGGGGGGAGAGCCATGGACACCACACCTACCTCGCTGATTGGGTGTCATCTCGCCACCCCACTCATCCGTCGGAATCGCACGTGTGCCCACGCGAGTCATGGTAGAGGAGGGAGTCGGTGATGGCGACCTACGAGCGCTGTCCGCGGTGTGGGACGCCCGTCGCTGTCGTGGTTATCCGCGGTCCCGATACCGTGATCTGTCAACCCTGTGGGCACCGTGTCGCGCTGCCCCCAACGGGTGACCGGTGACCGCCAATCGTGGTGTTGTTCGCGCCGGGATGGGTGCCGGCGCCACAGTCGCCGGCGTGATTCGATGTCGACACGGTGTCAACTCCGGTTCGTCCGGACCCTCGAGCAGGGCCGGACGGCCGATCCGAGCGAACCAGTCGCACAGGTGTACACTCACTCCGATGGGTATCCTGAAGGAGTTCTGGGGCGCCTCCGCCAGCTCAAACAACTGCTAGAGGCGACCTGTAGCGTCCGCGGCCCTACGTACGCGGCCGCCCAGTACGTCTTCCTCGAGAAGCTGGCATCATTGTCGCTGTATCTCGATCCGAGCCGGCGTCCGGATCGGCGGCTCGACGCGTCCTCGCCGGCGGACGTGTGTGACCCAGCCCGGATGCAACACCTTTCGCAGCCGCTGTTTCTGCTCGGCCACGGTGTCGAGGATCCGCGTGCGGGCATCCATGGCGACGAGGAGTACCTCTACGTCGTTGCCATCCCCGAGTACAAGCTGGACCATACTGAGCCGCCGACGTGGGAAGTGGGCGTGAGTGAGGCGTGTGGGTTCCCGCGGTGGGACGCGCAGACGGACACGGCGTTCTGTGAGGCGACGTGGCAGTTCGAGGGGTCGCTTATCGAGGGGTGCCGCGAGTTCGCGGCGACTCGCTAGCGAACCCGACCGGGCTGGCACGAGACTACCGTCCCTCGACGAACTGTCCGCGTCGAGCCTCATTAACCAACAGATCTCTGAGACTGGGGTATTGTTGGTTAATGTAGTGGCTTCCTCGACGCCAACCAGCAGGTACCTTGGGTGCTACCGTAATCAGAGCCGACTAGGAACAGGTTCAAGCTAGTACATCTAATAGTAATACTACAATGGGTACAACTAGTGGGGGCCGCATCGTGAACCTGAGTCAGAAAGGCCAGGCGACGATTCCCAAAGAACTCCGGGAGAAGCATGGAATCGAACCGGGAAGCAGGGTCCGCATCCGCGAAAACGAGCAAGGAGAGATTGTCGTTGAACCGCTCCCCAGCCTCGAAGACTTCCGCGGAGCCGCAACCACGGAACAGCGCGGAACGGCCATCCTCCGTGCGGAGCGGAAGGCCGACAAGGAGCGAAGTCACCGCCTCGAGCGAGACAATTAATGGATCACGTCGTATTCGACGCGGAACCGCTGATACAGATACGAGCGCATACCCCCGTCTTTAGGCGGGGGTCAAGCGGACAATAGCGTACACATCCACCGACGACGCTACGGCTGGATTTTCCACCGATTCACCGTCAGTATTACACCGGTGGCGAGGCGAAAGCCCACCCCTTCAGGGGTGGGATGAAGCCAACAACTGGGAACCAATCCACGTTCATAGCCATAGTTGGGGTTGGATGTTTGCGTAATATCTTTAGATGAGTAGTTTCTATATATTGACGATGCCTCGTGGGTTCGACAGGGAACGTACCAACATCCACAAACTTCAGTACCACTTCATCTGGTGTCCGAAGTACCGTAAATCGGTGCTAACGGGAGAGGTACGCAACCGTCTCGAAGAACTCATCGAGGAGAAATCCGACGAACTTGGCTTGGAGATACTGGAGTTGGCGATTCGTCCCGACCACGTACTCCTGTTCGTCACGGGCGACCCGACGCTCGCCCCGAACAAAATAATGCAACAGGTCAAGGGCTACTCCTCGCGCCGACTCCGGGATGAGTTCGATTTCGGCTTGCCATCGCTGTGGACGCGCTCGTACTTCGTCTCAAGCGCAGGCGACGTGTCTAGTGAAGTCATCGAGGAGTACATCAACGCCCAAGCAGGTGAGTAGCATGCAACGGAGCGTCTCGACCACGGTGCGGGTCAAGCTCCACTCGCTGACCAACAAGAAAGCCGATCTGCTCGCCCGTGAGTATGAGGCGTTCCAGACGGCGGTTCACGGTGGAGACGCTGACCTCTACTCTGCGACCGATCAGCAGGCGTCGAAGGTCAAGCGACAGAAAGACCCGAACCCAGATACCGAGCAACCCGTTGTCCTTCGAAACGACGTGTTCGATGTGTCCCACGACGAAGAGACAGTTCTCTCGTCGTGGTGGGTCAAAGTCCCCGTCTACGACTCCGAACGGGGACGCGGAAACTCCATCTGGTGTCCTGCTCACGTCNTGGGTCAAAGTCCCCGTCTACGACTCCGAACGGGGACGCGGAAACTCCATCTGGTGTCCTGCTCACGTCCCTCGAAAGGACGAACAACTTGTCCGTGAGAGCGATGTTCGGGACAGCGAGTTAGTGCGCCGTGACGGTGACTGGTACGTCCATCTCGTCGTCAAGCAGTCTGTGACCGTGGCCGACGAGTACGACGACGTGCTGGCTATCGACATGGGCGCACGGTGGGTTGCCACCTGTGCGTTCCTCTCCGACCGCAAGACCACGTTCTACGGTGAGGAGGTTCGCCATATCCGTGAACACTACAAGCAGTTGCGGAAGTCCATTGGGAAGGCGAAACCTCGACAGGGACAGCAGGTCGTTGAGCGTATCGGTGATGTGGAAGCGCGGAAAGTGGATGACCGCCTCCACAAGATTGCTCGCCAAATCGTGGCGGACGCCGAGGAGCGGAGAGCGGTCATTGTCGTGGGCGACCTTGGCGGGATTCGCGAAGACAACGACAAAGGACGGTACGTGAACGATAAGACCCACAAGATGCCGTTCGCNGTCATTGTCGTGGGCGACCTTGGCGGGATTCGCGAAGACAACGACAAAGGACGGTACGTGAACGATAAGACCCACAAGATGCCGTTCGCACGCCTGCTCAACTACATCGAGTACAAGGCGCACGAGGTGGGGATCGACGTGAAGTTGGTCGAAGAATACGACACGTCGAAGACGTGTAACCGCTGTGCGTGCGAGGGCGTCCGTGAGACGCAGGGACGCTTCGAGTGTCCAGAGTGTGGACTGGACGACAACGCGGACAAAAATGGTGCGCTGAACATCGGCAAACGAGCCTTGGGCAAGTTCTCGAAACCGCTGTCCGAGGCGGGGGCTGTACTGGCACAGCCCGAAACGCAGGTCATCGTCCAACGTGACGACGAACCTGCGAACCTCCCGCTACTCGTGGATTCAACCCCCAGTGGGGGAACCCCACGGCTTTAGCCGTGGGAGGATGTCAGCATCCCATGATCCCATAGTGTGCGACACGGATGAAGGCCACACGGCACGCGACCTACAACCTCAACTACCACATAGTGTGGGTGCCGAAGTACCGCAACTCGGTACTCGTCAACGAGGTCGCAGACCGTGTGCGAACCATCCTCCACGAAATAGCCGAGGATAAGGGGCTCGAAATACTCGACCTCACTGTCCAGCCCGATCACGTTCACCTGTTCGTGAGTAGCCCACCCAAAAACGAGCCAGCACTCCTCGCCAACTGGTTCAAAGGAATCTCCTCGCGGAAGTACAACCACCGCTACGCCGACCACGACAGCGAGAAAATTGGCTGGGCGCGAGGCTACTACGCAGGAACAGCAGGGCACGTTTCAACTGAGACGGTCGAGAACTACATCCAACAGCACAAGCAGGACGAGTCGTGACCGAACTCACGAAGACGTTGGAACTGAAACTGGTGGAGCCGACCGCCCACAAGCGGCGGAAACTCCGCGAGACGCGAGAGGCGTACCAGCAGGCGCTTCACGATGCCTTCGACGCTGACTGTACCACGCAGACCGAAGCGAACGACATCGTGGTCGAGTACGATCTGAGCGGGTACGCGAAGAACGCGCTCAAACAGTACGTCCCGCAGCTCACGACGACCTACAACGCGGATGAACTTCACGACGACCACCCCGTCCGCTTCACGAACGAGGGGCTACGGCTCGACCACAAGCCCGAAAACGCGATCGAGTGGTACATCAAAATCCCGCACCACGAAGACTACCACCTCTGGATGCCAGCACAGCCGAACCCCGAACAGCGGGACTGGCTGGAAGCGTTACACGCGGGAGACGCGGAGATAGGCGAGAGTCGGCTGTTCGAGCGAGAGGGGACGTGGTATCTCCACGTCACCGCGACCCGCGATGTCAAAGATGGTTCAGAGGTGTCTGCCGACGAACGGACGCCCATCGGTGTCGATATTGGGGAAGCGTCGCTCGTCACGGTGTGTCACCGCGACGACCACGGTTCTCCGACTGCGCCCGAACTGTGGGCCGACGAGGGGAAGACCGTTCGTCGGCTCCGTAAGACCTACTTCACCGCCACGAGGCGACTCCAGACGCGCGGAAGCGAGCGTATCGCTGACTCGATCGGTGACGACCTGTGGAACCAGATAGACGACGTGTTCCATCGCGTCACCCGCGAAGTCGCAGAGTACGCTGAGTCCGTCGGGAATCCCGTTCTCGTGCTGGAAGATCTGACGCACATCCGGGAGTCGATGGACTACGGCGAGTACATGAACCGTCGTCTCCACGGATGGGGGTTCGCCAAGCTCCACGCGCAGATACGCTACAAAGCCGTCGAAAGTGGAATTCCCGTCAAGACGGTGAATCCACGCAACACGTCGAAAGAGTGCCACGCGTGTGGTGAGGTAGGGTATCGTCCGAAACAGGCGACGTTCACATGTACGAACGACGCGTGCTGGGTAAGCGAGTACCAAGCGGACGTGAACGGCGCGATAAACATCGCAGACCGCTACCTCAGCGGAGAGAGTCGTTCCAGAGAACACGAGAACGACGATGACTCGGCTGAGGATGGGGCGCGTTTGACCGCGCCACAAGACAGCCACGCCGATGCTGACACCCAGCAAGAGACGCGTGGAGCGTATGCGTCTTAAGACCGTAGGGTCGAGCAGACGCTCGGCCTGAAATCCCGTGGTGGGATTCCCGCGTCTTCAGGCGCGGGAGGAGGTCAATCGATGGCCGCGTACGGAAGGATGTCGAAGCCGACGAGAGCGGGGAGAGACTGGTCTGTGTAGCCGTAGTCCAGTGTCGAGTACACCAGATTTTCTGCGTACACGATGAGGGGGCCGCCATGTTCGTCGTGGACTTGGCGGAGAGCCTCCACATCAATCCCGTCACGGAGACACCGGACGGCTCTGTGGAGTGCGCCGTCGATCTCCTCGAGATCGTCACGGTGCGATCCCATGATCGAGCGACGGGTCCCGAAGACGAGACTGCCGTCACCAGCAGCGGCGGTCGCAACCGGATCGGGATACGATGACGCGTACCGCTCGTCAAAGAGTGTGAAGCGGAACGAGCTCCCGTCGAACTTCTCGAGGACCACCAAGTCCTCGGCGTCGAAGAACGACTCCGGGACGACGGGGTGATCGTATCGTGGAATTTTGGGGTAGACTTTCATCGGCCTGAGGTGGATTGGAGTGAATAGTCAGGCATCGCCATTTGTACACTCACCGCCATCCCACGTTCGAACAGCATCACCGACGACCGTCCGAAACTCTTCAACAGGGGCGGTACGAACACTGGTGGGCATCGGTCCATACTCGTCCCAGTCTACAGTATAGCGGACGACTCTCGATCGGAGATCGCCGTCTCCCGCATCCGGATCGTACGTTTCGAAGATGTGGTGGACGCCAAGCACGAGTACTTCTTCGAGTTCGTCGTGGCTGTAGATCGTGTTTTCTGTGAGGTTCATGTGGCTTTGGCGCGCTCATTTGAACTCCGAATCTGGGCGGTCGAGGCCGTCTTCGAGGTCGGCGAGGTCACGTTCGAGTCTTTCGATGTGTGTTTCGAGATCATCGACAGTCATCAGGGCGAGACGAAGGAACGCCTCGTCCCGCTCCGGCATCAGCGGTAGGCGACTCTCCGAAGCTGGTACGCCATTCGACTGTCGTGTGCGTTTGCGGACGAGTTCTTCGCGAGCGCAGCGCAGTTCTCGACGGAGGAGTTTGTCGTCGTTCATGGATGGACACACACCGGCGTACAGCCCGCTACGGCTCTGGAAGGGCGGTCGCACGGACCGTCTCACCGAGTGTGTGGCTTTCCGACCAGCGCTCGGTCAACCATGTCAACTTGTCTCGGCGGCCATCGTAAATGCTTTCTGTGGATCATACCATATGTCTTATTCATCTCGATTGTGTGGAGAGTCACGCCACGATGTCCGAAAGCGAGTTGCCGCCCCCGAGCACGCATACGTCGACACGGTCTGTGACCGGGCTGCTGCTCCGCGAACGGACCACCCGGATGTACATCTCGATGCGACGATGGCCACAGTCGTTGATCGATACGGGGATACAATTGTTCGGTCAGTCATCCACCACATCCTCGTTGACCGCGCCCCGTTCCGAACTGCTACTACCGACCACGACGTGGTAGCACACTCGATAGCGGCCAGTTGGGACTGTCACAACACACGTTCTCAGCGAGTTCCAGACGGAACCCCCAGAAGTAGCGCTTTGAACGCCTCCGGCCGCTTGACGCCCGCGACCCACGCTGTGCGCCTCGTTCGTGTGGTACTTGCGGGGGCAAGGGCAGTCGAGACGGCCTCGCCCTTTTTGCGTCAGTCAGGGCGGTAGATGGCTCACCGAGCGGCGTAGCCGGCTGAACAGGTGCGTACGCCACGGCTCGCCCCGCTCGCCGCTGCCGCCCTCCGCGTCGCTCGCGACAGACCATTCGTAGAGGGTTCGATGTAATCGCCAAGTTGCCAACAGTTTTTCACAGTCGTGTGCTCTGTTGAATCCGATGACGGCACGGGGTTCGCGATCTCTGAAGTGACGATAATCTCACTTTTTGTCGTCAAGGAGGTGGATCGATCCACCCAGCTATCTCGATCGTCTCCCCCTCTACCAAGAGTACATCTCTGAATTCTCTCGGCAGCGCACCTGTCCCGAGTACAGAGTGACCCGATACCGACGCCTTCTGCGGATTCAACAGAGCACAGTCGTGCTGAATACAGAGCGCGAATGTGGTACGAACCGAAGCCGATCTACGGGGGAGAGTGATCGGTCAGTACAGGTGACTCAAATACCGGGATTGGTTATCACCTGTTCTCGTCGATCCACTCGCAGAACGCTTCGAAGTTCTCCGCACCGGCGTCGTCAGCAATAGCGTGGAGCGTCCCAATGCTGACTGAGTCGTGGGCCGGAACGCTCACTGTACGCGTCTCCGTGTTCTCATGGCTTTCTGGTGGATCCCATCGAAGAATCAGGTGATCCCCCGTGGTACGAACGTGCCGAAACCCACCAACGTTCACCAGCACTTTGTACACGTCCTCACCGGAAAAATCCCGTGTCACCATCGCTACTATAAGACATCGGGAAGCTCGTCGCTCTGTGACCGAGCGACTTCAGGATCAACACCGAGGTCACGTATCTCTTTGTCGGTCGGAGAGCGCCCGCCATTGCCTTCTACCGCCTCAATGACGGCGTCAAGATTGTCAAGTGCTATCTCCCGGCTTTTACCTTGAGCGGTCACTCCGACACGGAGATCACGAGCCGTCCACTGACCATCTGGGTTCTTCACTAAGCGGATCTCCCGTTCAGGAGAGTCCGAATCACCAGAATCGGCTCGTGCCATACCTGTTGGTACCTCACCGAGACTCAAAGCACTTTGGGAGACCTACATCTCACATTGACCACTGATGATCGATACGCAGTCAGCTTCTATCGGTTGGTTCAGGATCTAGGTAGAGAAAATAACGCAGTTCTCATGCTGACTGCAGCCTCTATATTCAGCACGAGGTTCCTCTCATAATTTGAGGATTACCTACAGAATTCCGTACTCCAATCTCGCCAATAGAGCGTCGAGGACCTTAGCTACGTGCCGCGGATGTGGGGCAACAGCAAGCAGTGAGGTGAATCCCATTCGACTTTCCGTTGTTTTTTGCGCCCGCGATGGGTGGGGGCGCGCGAAAATGCAGACGTGCCTTGACAACCATGCCAGACGAACGAATCCGAACGGTCGTTGCGTCACTCGTCGAACCGACGGCACATAAAGAACAGAAGCTTCAGAACCTGCAGTCGACCTATCGGGAAGCCCTTTGTGAAGCGTTCGACGCCACTGCAACGACGATGACGGCAGTCAACGATATTGTAACGCCCTACGACCTCCCGTACCAGGCGAAAGATGCACTGAAAGGCCATGTTCCAGGCCTCCTCAAGAGCGGGTCAACAGAACTCAGCGAGACCCAACCCGTTCGGTTTACCAACCGAGCAGCGGTGTTCGATCATTCCACCGACCGGACGCACGCATTCTGCTGGGAAGTCCCCCAACCCGGCCGTGGCACCAACTTCTGGATTCCGCTCGCAATCAATCCAGACCAACGCAAGTGGTGGCTCCAGTTGCTCGATGACGAGGCTACTGCCGGGCAGTTACAGTTGATCACCCGGCCGCGACAGGCCCGCTGGGAACTGCACGTTCCACTCAAACTCCCAACAACGAAACCCGAGGTCGATTGCGAGACCTGCACGCCGGTCGGCTTCGACGTCGGCGAGGCGATTCTCTTGACCGGCTGTGCCCTCCTGGACGGGCGACCAGTCGATCCGTTGCTCGTGGATGGTGGCAGAGCCCGGCACCTCAACCAGACGCTACAGACGACACTCCAGCGGCTGCAAGAACGCGAGGCCGCAGCGTGGCGAATTGACGAGCAGGCGGCGTACTTCCGGAACGCGCTTCGGGACGAGATCGAGACGGCGACGCGAAACGCTGTGGAGTATGCCGCCGGCTTCGATCAGCCGGTAATTGTCCTCGAGCAGCTGACATCGCTCCAAGACGACCTCAACTTCGGCCCACACCTGAATCGGCGACTCCATGCGTGGGCCTTCAACCAGCTGCAAACACGGCTCGCGGACAAGGCCGCCGACGCGGAGATTCCTGTTCGGTACGTCGACCCCGCGTACACGTCCCAGATCTGCCATGCGTGCGGAGAGATTGGAACTCGTCCCAAGCAATCGGAGTTCCGCTGTACCAATGACAACTGCTGGGTGTCAGTTTATCAGGCCGATATCAACGCAGCGGCCAACATCGCTGGTCGCCTTGATCCGTGGGGTGAGAACTGTCCCTGAACCCTGGGCAGCGATGATACGCTACGGAATGGGCGCACCCGTGACAGTACCACAGGACCTCGTGAACAGAGCCCGTCACCGTGATGAGGCCCGTGGGTACAGTCCTGAAACCTCAGCAACGCCTCCTGTGTGGGGCACCGAATCGGTGAGGATGTCACTCCGGGTGGTCTGCCTACGACTGTAGGTGGGCATTCAATGTAGGGCTAATCAATGATCAAGAGTACGTTGACCCGTGATGAGAGAGCCTATCTTGGAAACTGACAGGCAATGACTCGTCACGGGGTAGGCGCACTCGTGATAGTGCCACGATCCACCGGAAGCCTAGCGAGCAATCCTCGCGGCTGACGCTTCCGAGTCGTCGGATCGAAACCCGTTCACGTCCTCCTGTGGAGGATATCGTTCCGTCGCGGAACACGGGATATCACTCCGGGCATGCGGGCACTCCTCGATCAGATGGAGTTCGGACGGCACGCACCGCTCGCCGCATTCCGCCCTCCGCGTCGCTCGCGACCGACCATTCCGGGCTGTCGCGGTCTCGTTCCTCCGTCACTCGACCGCGTTCCGGGCTAAAATGAATGTGCCCTCGACGCCAGCGCTTCACCCGTTCGGGTCCTGTGGACCTCGGCGAAGCCGACCGCGACGGACGTGGTTGCGTCGCGGCGAACGGGGAATGCGCTGGCCACTCGCTCCGGGCGGGTCGGCGCGCGGTGCTGGTTGGGGTCGCCGCACTCGGGCGCGCTCTCGCTCGCGCCCGTTGGGCGCTCGCGAAGGCGCGAGCGAGAGCGCGCAGCTGGTGCTGTCGGTCGGTGTCGTCGGAAACCCGCGATGGGAGCTCATCGCGGTGGCGGCGCGTGAGCGCCTTCGGATCAGTGAGATCCAATGTCTCGTACCAACACTAACGGCAAGGTCGTTACGGTCGATGAACAGGCATTCGAGAACACGGGCGAGCAGACGATCGATGAAGACGGCTTCCCGGTCGTCGACGAGACGTCAGCGTTCGAGGCGGCGGTCGAGCAGGAGACACAGGCGAAGGTGGATGCGAACCACCCGGATGGGATTCCGGACACGAGCACCGAGCGGATTCACGGTGTCACCCTTGAACAGGAAGAGCGCATTCGGGCGCGGGAGGCCGAACTGGAGCGCATCAGTGCCCAAGCCGAGCTGGGAACACAGGATGGTCGCGAGCAGCGCACGCGTGCGGTCGCCGCGCACGGAAGCACGGAACGCCGGCAGACGTTTCAGAAGCGAGCCGCAAGCGTGGACCCGAGAGTCGACCCCGACCGGGATGATCCTCGAACGGAGCTCTCCCAAGATGAGCTGGCGACAGTGAACACGGAAGCAACCCGACTCGCAACGCGGTTGGACGGCTGGTCGCGTGCGGCGATCAGCTGCCGCCTGGCCGAGGCGGTCGTCGACGACAAGGATCTGACGAGTGCGGTCGTGCGGGTGTTTGGGGAGCTTCAGATGGCGCCCGGACAGGTGGTTCCCATCGGGAAACTCGAAGACGTCGATCGCAAGGAGGTGAGCATCGACGGTCGCGTCAAGACCCTCTGGGATCCATCGCATCCAAGCATCGCGCAAGTCGGACTCATCGCGGACGACAGCGGGCAAACTCGGGTCACCATCTGGAAGGCCTCAGAGGCACCATGGATCGCCGAGGGTGAACGCGTCCGCATTCACGGCGCAGCCCGGAATTGGTACGAAGGGCGTGTTTCCCTCGCTGTCACTGGCTGGAGCACGATCCACTTCCCGGAACGCGGTCGGTGGTGGGAAGCATAGCCACATGACCCATGCTCTTTTTTTTTATGACTGCCGGACCGGCCCAAGCCCCACCGCCCCACCCTCCGCTCCGTGCTCGCTCCCGCCGGTCGCTGCGCGCGCAGCCACAACCTCAGAGAGGGACTTAGCATCGATACAACGGTCGCGTAGAGTTAGAGGATGAGGCGTTCGACTTCAGAGTGCTTATGACTGTTCTGTTGAATAGCGCCGTCTGAGCGAGGGAAGAGCGGTCCCGAGTCAGGGACAACGCAGCTCATCCCCCAATGAGGAGATTGGGGTTCGGCTCGCACGGCCAACTACCGCTATTCAGAGCCGATCTACTCCTCTCCAATTTTTGTTAGGAACGCACTGCGGGCTACAGAGTATGTAATCAGCACAGCAATCACGGTATTCCTCCAAATGACCGCTGAACCAACTTTGAGGCGTGTCCGTACGTCGTTATTTTCTCTTCCGTCTTGTTATCAACGCGAACAGGACGAGCGCGAGCAGCGAGACGACGCTTCCGAAGCCGGGCGCCGAATCGTCGGTGCCGCCACCCGAATCGGCTTCGACGGTCAGCGTGCCGGTCTGGCTCGCGTTCTCGGTGAAGGCGCCGTGTTCGTAGTCGCCGGCCACGAGATTCGTCGTCTCGATATCGGCGAACTCGACGGTGGTGTTCTCGCCGGGCGAGAGCGTCACCTCCTTGCTGGCAGACGTGGTCCCACCGATGCGGTATTCGACGGGCTGCGTCCCGGTAGCGTTACCGACGTTCTCGATCGTTGCGTTGATCGTGAGCGTGTCGCCGGCCGTGATCGAGGGAGTTTGTGGATCCAACCCAGAGACGGCGAACGATGGCGAACCGGTGTCACCGTCGCTGCCACCGCCGCCACCGCTGCCGTCACCGCCACCGCCGTCACCGCTGCCGTCACCGCCACCGCCGCCACCGCCGCCGCCACCGCCGCTACCGCCACCGGCGGTTTCGTTCAACGGCACTTCCACGGTGCGACCAGTGGTGACGGTCACCGTTCTCGTGTACGTCTCGTCCACGAACCGGTCGTCGCCCGACGGTCGTTCGACGCGGATCGTGTAGTTCCCCGACGCTTCGATACCCGTTTGGCCGCCCACCCCGAAGTATCCCTGCGCGTCGGTCGTACTCGTGAGCCCTGCGGCACTAGGAGCGGACGTGCCGGCCTGCGTGGGGACGACGACGACGGGCGCGTTCTCCACGGGCTCGCCGGACTCGTTCGTCACGCGAACGTCCAACACGCCTTCGGCAGGCGGCACGGTCTGTTCGCCGACGTCCTCGTCACCGTCGTTCACCGCGACCGTGGTAACCTGATAGAAGTCGGTCAGTCCGTCGCGCGGCGCGAGCGTCTCCGTGGACTGACCCACAGTGACGCTGTAGCTGCGGTTCGCGCCGACCGGAACCGCGAATCTTCCCCTCTCGTTCACCGCGTCAAAGGAGAAGGTCCTCTCCTGTTGGCCGACCAAGACGTTGTAGCCGCTCAGATCCGCCCCGCTCTCGTTGACGAGCCGTCCGGTCACGTCGACGCGATCGCCGACGACCACGGTGACATCGCGATCGCCGTCGACCTCGAACTCGGTCACGTTCTGCGCGTAGTCGTCGGTTGCCTCCACGCCGACGCGCAGGGTGCCGTTCACTTCGACGCCGGGCGCACTGCTCCCGTTGAGGACGACCTCACCGTCCCCTCGAGTCGTCGCCGGGTGGTGTGCACCGTATAGCCCTTCGAGCGCGTTGACGTCGACGTTCGCGCCGGACACCGCGTTTCCGTCCGTGTCCTCGACGGTGACGTTCACGAGATGCGCCGGTGGAAGCGTCCGGTCTCCCACGGTCCGGTCGGCGTTGTCCACATCGATCCCACCGAACGCGTGGAGATCAGGGCGTCCGTCCTTGGGGAAGTCTTCTGCTGACCCATCGAAGTCGGTCTGTTTGAACCCCAGCGAGTAGGTCCGATCCGGTTCGGGGTTCAACTCGAAGACGCCGGACTCGTTGGTGACGACGTAGTCACCGCTGTCTCCCGGCCCGAACAGCTCCATCGTGTAGCCGGCCGCTGGATCACTGTTCGCGTACTCGACGCGACCGGAGACGCTCACGTTCCGGGCGAGCGTGATGTTGACCGGTTCGTCTTCCGTGACCCGAACCTGGGTCTCGTTGGTGAACCTGTCGTAGCCCGCGAATACGGTGACGTTCCCGACGAGCTCTAAGGGATTCTCGCCGTTACCGGTCAGATAGCCGCTCGCGTTCGTCGCGTTTCGCGCGCCGTCCTCGATGGTAGCGTTTCCGTTCTTGTGGCCGACGGCGACGTCGGCGCCCTCGATCGCGCCATCGTCGCCGTCGGTGACTCGGACGGTGACGTTGTATGCTTCGGGGACGGTGACTTTGCCGACGTCCGCCGACGGCGTGACTTCCTCGATCGCGTAGAGATCGGGGACGCCGTTCGCCGACGCCGAGTCGTTCGTGTCCCCGAACGCCAGCGTGTACGTCGCGTCCGTGGAATTGACGGCGACGCTGAAGTTTCCGTCCGCATCGACCGTGTTGTTGTACCGTTCGACACCGCCCGCGGTCTCGCGGTAGACAAAGACGGTGTCGTTCTCCAGTGATGCTTCGCTCGCGGCGGTAAGGCTTCCGGTGACGTTCGCGGTCGACGCCTCCTCCTCGCCGACGACGAACGTCGAGAAGTTCGTCGTGGTGGCCTCGAAGGAGATCGTCCCGTCGGAGAGATTGGTGACGTTCGTCGGCAGGCGCTCCGCCGAGGACTGATCGTCCGGAACGCGGACGACGGTCAGCGCCGAGGGATCCTCGACGTCGGACGCATTGACCGACCCGCTGATGGTCGCCGTCTCGCCATCGCCGAGCGACGGCGCGTCACGGACCCCGATGGATGCTGCCGGGGTAAAGCCTGCCACGTCGTCGTTGGCACCGACGAACTTCTCTTGGACTACGTCCGAGATCGACGCGTTCGGCACGCTCCGCTCCGTGACGTTGACCGGCTGTCCTCCGACGCCTTGAGCGTCGAACGAGATCCGCTCGACGAAGTCGGTTCCGGTGAAGTTCGCTTCGTTGTCGTTGTCGATGGGTTCGCTGACCACCGGAGGCGCTCCGCCTCCGGGCGTCCCAGTCTCCGCGATGTTGATCGTGGCGCTATCAGCGACGTTACCAGCGACGAATCCGTTGTCCACGTCCGCGTTCGGGATCGCTCGACCGGGACTCCCGTTCGCGGCGAAGTGGAGCATGGCGGTGACCTCCTGGGTCGTGTTAATCTCTACTTCCTCGTCTAACGTGACCGAGAAATTAGTTCGGGTGCCGTTGAGGACCTGGCTTGTTCCGATCGGAGCTCCGACCGGCGCGCTCGACTGGTCGTGGAGAACGACCACGTATCCGGATGGCGCATCCGGCTGGAGAGCACTCTGGTTGATCGTGATTTCAGCGGTCGATCCGGTGAACTGTTGATCGGCGATGTCGACATCGCCCTCGTAGACGGCCTGATAGAACGAACCGGATTCGAGCGACGGCCGTGTGGCGAGGGCTTCCTCCTCAGCCTGTACCGAAAGGATATCTCCGGGCGATGGGTTCGTGCTGTTGACCGTCGACTCGTTGAGGAACACGGCGTAGTGTGGACCGGGCAGTCCGGTTGTGTTTTCGAGCGGGACCGTGACCGGGTCGCCGTTCGTCTCAGTCGCGGTCGTTTCCTTGACACCGGCGATCCGATCGGCACCGCGATACACCTCGTAGACGACGACGATCGACCCATCGACGTTACTCGTGACGTCTGTGGCGACGACCGCTGGGTCCGTCTCGTCACCAAGGCTCGTATTCAACGTTGACGAATCAGTCGCCTGGGCCGGGAGCGTGAACACTGCTTCCTGCGTCTCTGGTTGATCCGGCGAGTCCCCCTCGCCGTCGCCGATCTGGAGGTTCTCGTTGGCCAGTGTGAGGAACTGCTCATCGGATCCTTCGCTCGGCCGAATGATGAACCCGTGAAGATAGCTGCCGTTCTGGAGCCCGCCGCTGTCGAACGTCGCGGTGAAGTTATTCGCCGCGTTATCGTTGTCGACCGAGCGGTTCAGGATCACGGAGTCCGGCGAGGAGGCGACGACGTACTCGACGTGCCACGACGAGTTCACGTCGCTTTCGCGGTCGATCGAAACCTCGATCGTGCCATCGGTCGAGTTCTGTCGCAGCCCTCGCTCGGTCCCCGGCCCACCGTCGTAGCCGATACCGCGAATACGGGAGCCGGTCTCGGTGAGCACCGACGAGTCGGACGGCTGTGTCGTGTTCTCCGAAAGCAGTTGGACGGCGTACGGGTCGAACACGCTCGACCCGGTGCGGGACGGGTCGAACAGGTCCCGGTTCCCGGAGACCGTGACCGGGATCTCGGTGGTGCTCCCATCCGCGAGCCTGATCCTGAGCGTCGGGCCGCGGTCCGCGAGCGGGTCGCTGTACCCGATCGTCCCGTTCGGGCGGTAGATCTCGAACGCCGCGCCGGTGATGTTATACGTGCCAACTCCCGGCTCCGGTTCGACGACCACCGACTCGTTCGTGTCCGTGTCGGTCTGGACAACGCGGAACGCACGCGAGCTCGCGTCCCCGATCGTGACCCCGCCCGAGGACGGCGTGGCGACCACGATCTTCTCGGAGTACACGCGGGACCCGTTCTGTCCGAAGTTCGAACTGCCGCCGGCCGGAAGGAAGGAGATCCCTTCAGTTTCCGGGGGCGCGTCGGGTACGTTTATCACCTCGATCGTGTCGATGGTGACGTTCGCGTCTTCGAGCAGGGATCCCGTCTCTTCGTCGCTGGCCTCGCGACGGATGTCAGTGACGGTGACGTCGTGTAGGCCGGTCGACACTGGCGTGGCGGGGACAGTCTCGGAGACGGTGACAGTGCCGTCAGTCACGTCGGCGGCGCTGTAACCGATCGTGAGATCTTCTTCGCCGGTATCGAATTCGAAGTCCTCGAACCGGACCTCGATGTTGCGGGCCTCGGAGTCGTTCAGCGATGTGTTCTCGACTGTCACCGTCACCGTGTACGTCTGTGAGTAGCCGACAGCGGCCCTCGTTGGAGAGACTGACGACGCACTCGCGTTCACCGTGAGAGCAGTGCCAGCGTCCGGCGGACCTTCGCCGGGAGCCGTCTCAGAGAACGCACGGAGTGCGGGGTAGCCGTCGGTCACCCGCCACGTGGTCTCGAAGTCGAGGCCGGTCATGTTCGTCCGAGCGTCTTCTCCCTGCATCTGATCAGTCGTGAGACTCGTCACATTCTCAGATGGAGGCTGATTGGTCGTCCGTGAATCGAAGTAGGATTCGAAAATGCTCCCCNCCCCGTGGTTTCATCGTACGCGATGTTGCTTCCCGCGAGGCCGCCGACACCGTTCTCTCCCGACACAAGCCCGACAGCGAACGACTCTCGGATCGTTCCGCCATCTCTGTTGCCGCCGCCGTCGTTCTTACCCACGAGTCCCCCCACGTTACTACTCCCACTCACGCGTCCAGATGCTGCCGTATTCGTGATCGTGCCAGTGTTTCCGCCGACGAGTCCACCGACGCTATTACCCGAGTCGCCGATCCCAGTCACGTTGCCGGACGCCGTCGCAGCCGTAATCGTTCCTGCGTTCCTACCAACGAGTCCACCGATGTCGCCGAACTCGCTTCCAGTGACGCTGCCGGATGCGTTTGCGTCCGAAATCACACCTTGGTTTGACCCGGTAAGGCCACCCACGACGCCGGTCCCGTTAACGCTCCCGGACGCCGTCGCAGCCGTGATTGTGCCGTCGCTTCCGCCGACGAGTCCGCCCACGTCTTGCCCGCCACTGACAGTCACGGACGCCGTCGCATTCGTGATCGAACCGGGATTGTCTCCGACGACCCCACCAGCGTATCTATCGCCAGTGACGTTCCCGGAGACGTTCGTGTCCGAGATATCCCCTGGGTTGGCTGCTGCGACAACACCGGTTCTGGAGTTGCCAGTTACTGTAACGTTCGTCAGCGATACGTTCGATACTGTTCCGGCACTGGTCCTGAATATCCCGACGAAGTCTTCACTTGGACGATCGATCGTGAGTCCGGTAATCGTGTGACCGTTCCCGTCCAGCGTTCCGCGGAACCATGGAAGGTCGTTGTTGAATAGCGTTCCTCCAACCGGATCGAACCCGCTCCCGTTGTTCCACTGCGCAGTGTCGGAGGCGTCAATGTCGGCGACCAACACGTAATTCCCGTTCAGGTCGTCTTCCATCGCCTGGAGTTCGGATGCGTTAGCGATCCGGTACGGATCGTCTTCGGTGCCATTTTCGGGTAATCCAGCACCGTCGTCGGATCCGTCGGTCACCTCGATTGTATCGATAGTGACGAGTTCGTCTTCGATTAGGAACTCGTCGGTGTCACTCGTGGTCGCTACTTCCACGTCTGTGACATTAACGGGATACGGTCCCGCTATCGACGGGGTGGTCGCTGAAACGGTTTCCGTGACGCTGATCGCTCCGTTCGAGACGTTCGCATCGGTGTAGTCGATCCGAAGCTCTTCTTCCGGTCCGGCGAGCTCGTCGTCGTCGATACTGAGATTGAACCCCTCGAACGCCACGGTAACGTCACCCGACGCCGTGTCGCCCAGCGACGTGTTGTCGATCCCGACCGCGACCTCGAACGTCTCTTGTGTGCCGCTGGTGACGCTAGTCGGCGAAACGGACGAGGCCGTCACGTTCACTTCTGGGGGCGCGGGCGCGTCGGTTTCGTCGGTAGTAGCTGCGGACCATGCCTGTAGATCGCCACTCCCGTCGGTAACGTACAGTGTTCCATCGGCGATGGACACTTTCGTTGGTCCATTCCACCCGGTGTATTCCGTGAACACCTGACTACCTGATCCCGCGTCGAACGCGTGGATATCTCCCGTCGAGTCGCCGACATAGACGGTTTCATTGGCGACGACCGGCGTTCCTCGGTTCCCTTCAGAAGCTCCTACGTCGAATTCCGACGTGTTCCACGGGACACTTTGCGTTCCAGTGTCCAGGGCAAACATTCGGTCATCGGCGTTCGTGTTCGCATAAACGGTACCGTCGGCAACCGCGATCTTCGGCGTCCATCTCGCTGGCGACGTGTAGTTCGCCGTCCACGTCAGCCCACCCGTCGTATCGTATACGTAGACGTAACCGTACGCATCCGACGAAAGTCCCCTTTCAACTGTTTTTTCAACGGGGAGGTGAACGCTTCCGTTCGAAACGACCGGCGGCTCTTCTGAGTCATACTTAACATCCGGATCTGCCGACGATATTTCGTCACTCCAGAGGACGGTCCCGTTGTCGATAGCAACCCCGGCTATCCACGTCGCGACACCGTTCGAATCATCGGCATTGTCCCCAGACACGAACGCAGTACCGTTCTTCACCGCGATCCCTGACGTTCGGGTAGGGGAAGTGTAGCTCCATGATTGAGTCCCGGTATCAGCATCGAGCGCGTACGCGACGCCGGGATCCTCCAGCCCGAACAGCACCGTCTCATTGGCGACGGTTAGGTCTCTCACCTTGCCCCCGGCGAGGTCGTCGTATCGCCAGTCCACCGATCCGTCGCTGGGATCGAATGCGGTCACGTGGCTACGGTTGGCGGCGTATCCGGTGCCGTTGTGAACGGCGAGATAGGCTTCGTTCCCGCCGTCGGTAAGGACCGGTTCCGTCCATAGAACAGACCCGGTGGCGGCGTCGACGGCAGTTACGTTCCCGCTAAACCCGACAACATAGACGGTGTCGTTTACTATCACCGGCTGAGATACCACATAGGGTCGGACGACTGCCGTGTCGTTCACTTCCCAATCTCGGGTTATGTTCCGTGGGTCATCCGACTCGGGATTGTAACTCGTTTTGGCGGCATCACCGTTCGGCATCGACCAGTCGCCGGGCTCAACGACGAACTCGCCGGTCGGAGCCGCATTCCCTGTTCCGACCGTGATCGTCTCGGTTTCGGTGTCGGTATTGCCCGCGAAGTCGCTCGCCGTGAGTTCGACGGTGTACGTTCCCGACGATTCGAATTGGTTCGTGACGGTCTCGTCGATGTCGAACCCCCCCTCTCCAATTTGTGACCCGTTGGCCGTGATGTTGTATCGATTCAGTCCAGAGGACGAGTCCCCGGGATCGCTCGATCCGCTGACGTTGAACTCGACGGATCCACCCGGCTGGACCGTCGTTCGGTTGGCATCGATGTCCGCTTCCGGCGGCGTCGTGTCTAGGAGAACTCCTATCGTTGGTCGGGTGGTGTCTTGATTCCCCGCTTCGTCGGTCGCAGTGATGTCCGGGAACACTCGGCCGTCGGACACCTCGCTCGCGTTCACGGTGAAACTGCCGTTGTAGACGCCCTTGATGTTCGTTTCGCTCAGGCTTACCGTGCCCGCCCCGAGGTCACTGGCGTCGGCCGTCACGGACGAGATGTCGCTACCCTCTACGTCGCTCGCGTTCACACTCACCACGACGGTCTCGCCGTCACGGACGGTCTGGTCCCCGTTGCTGCTCTGCGCGGTCGCGTCGGTTAACACCGGTACGGTGTCGTCCGTAACGTCGATCGTGACAGTTGCCGTGTCGTTCAGCTCTCCGTCGGTGGCGTTGTACGTGAACGAGTCCGTGCCGATGAAATCCGGACCAGGCGTGTAGTCGAAGCTCCCGTTGGCGTCGAGCGTCAACGTCCCGTTCGTCGGACCGCTCACGCGCGCCGCGTTCAGCGTGTCGCCGTCCGGGTCCGGATCGTTCTCCAATATGCCCGGCGCCGAAACGTTCAGCACTGTACCATCCTCCGTGCTGTAACTGTCGTTGACTGCCGTCGGGGGATCGTTCACTTCGCTGACGGTGATCGTCACCGTCCCGGTATCGCTGAGATCACCGTCGGTGGCGTTGTACCTGAAAGAGTCCGTCCCCGCGAAGTCAGCGTCTGGCGTGTACCCGAAGCTTCCGTTGGGATTGAGCGTCACGTTCCCGTTCGCCGGATCGCTCACGATTGTCGCGTTGAGCACGTCGTTCGGGTCCGGGTCCGTATCGTTGTCGAGGACGCCGGGAGACGAGACGGTAAGTGTCGTGTCCTCGGCCGCGTCGTAACTGTCATTGACCGCCGTCGGGGGTTCGTTCACCGCGATGACGGTGATCGTCACCGTCGCCGTGTCGTTCAGTTCTCCGTCGGTGGCGTTGTAGGTGAACGAGTCTGTGCCGATGAAACTCTGGTTCGGCGCGTACTCGAAGCTCCCGTCCTCATTGAGCGTCAACGTTCCGTTCGTCGGACCGCTCAGGCGCGTCGCGTTGAGCACGTCGTCCGGGTCCGAATCGTTCTCCAGCACGCCCCGCGGCGAGACGTCCAGCGTCGTGCCATCGGGTGTGCTGTAGTTTTCATTGACCGCCGTCGGGGGATCATTCACTCCGGTGACATTGATCGTTACCGTCCCGGTACCGCTGAGCGTACCGTCGCTGGCGTTGTAGGTGAACGAGTCCGTCCCCGCAAAGTTAGCGTCCGGCGTGTACTCGAAGTTCCCGTTGGCGTTGAGAGTCACGTCCCCGTTCGATGGACCGCTTACCAGTACGGCAGTTAGCGTATCATTGTCCGGGTCGGTATCGTTGCTGAGGACGCCCGGCGACGAGATGTTGAGCGTCTCATCTTCGGAGATAGTGTATTCGTCGTCGTTCGCGGTCGGCCCTTCGGGGTTCTCGATCAGCGCGGGATAGTCGTTCTGGCGGATCTCCCAGATCTCGCCGTAGGTCAGCCCGGACATGTTGCTGCGGGCTGCCTCGCCGGTCATCTGCGACGTGGTCAGGCCGGTCGCGTTCCCGTCGGAAGTCGATTGCCCAGTTGTTTCGTTGTTCCAGTACGAGTCCTCAACCGTCCCGGGATCGGAGTTTATAGTATCGTTTTCTCCTACCAGTCCGCCGACTGGATCGTTCCCGGATACTGACCCAACTGCGAACGCTTCCTGAACTGCCCCGTTGACGTTGCTTCCGATGAGGCCGCCCACAGTATCACCGTTCTTGACGGTTACACTCCCAAACGCGGCGGCGTTCGTGACTTGTCCGTCGTCATTGAGTCCGATCAATCCACCAACAAGTCCCTCTGAACCGGCAACATCGCCAGAGGCGGTCGCGTCGGTGATGATCCCGTTCCTGTTGTTTCCAACCAGTCCGCCGACCTCGCTGCCGTCACTGGTGACTTTGCCGGATGCTGTCGCATCGGTTACTGTGCCGCCGTTTCGTCCCACAAGTCCACCTACAATACCAGCACCGGTCGCGTTGACGCTGCTCGTGGCCGTCGCGTTGTTAATCGTGCCGAGATTCTCCCCAACGAGCCCACCGAGTCGTATGTCACCGGTTACAGTACCAGTGGCGTTGGCGTCCTGAATCTCTCCGAGGTTTTGACCAACGAGTCCGCCCCCTTTGTCAGCAGATTCGATCGTGATCGAAGAAGCTGTGACGTTCGTTATACTCCCCGGATCAGCGTTCTCACCGACGAGTCCACCTGTATCCGAATTCGTGCCTTGGCTGGTACTGTTGACGCTCCCAGAGACTGTCGCGTTCAGAATAGTTCCTTCAGTATCGCCGGTCAGTCCGCCGACGTTCCCGGAACCGACAATCGTGAACTCCGTAAGAGAGACGTCGCTAATGTCTGCCTCACTGGATATACTCGCAAAGAGCCCGATGTATCTCGTGTCCGGGCGGTCAATATACAGCCCTGTGATCGTATGCCCGTTGCCGTCAAGTGATCCGGCGAATCTCTGTTCAAAACTCTTCCCGATCGGATCGAATCCACTTCCACCGTTCCACGATGAGGTATTAGCGGTGATGTCGGTGACTAACTCGTAATTCGCGTCCAGGTCGTCCTCCATCGCCTGTAACTCAGAGGCGTTGGAGATCTCGTATGGTTCGTCTTCGCCGTTACCTTCTAGGTCACTCGGATCGACGTCGACCTGCTGCGTACCGACCGCATCACTGGTGATCGTAGTGGTCTCGGTCACGGTGCCGTCGCTCGTCTCGTTCTCACTCACGACGATGGTTCCGATAGTGACGTTCGCGTCCTCGATCAGGAACCCGGTCCCATCGCCACTGGTATCACGGCGGAGGTCGGTGACGTCGACGTCACGCGTGCCGTTCGTCGCTGGCGCGGTCGCGTTCACGCTCTCGGACACGGTGAGCGTGCTGTCGGTCACATCGTCCGCAGTGTACTCGATCGTCAGGTCAGTCCCGTTGCCGGCGGCGTCAAGAGCGAAGTCCTCGAATCGGACATCGACCTCGCCGGTATCGTTAGCCAGCGACGTGTCGTCGACCCGGACCGTCACGGAGTACGTCCGTGATTCGTTGGTTTCCGCCGCCGTCGGCGTGACCGACGACGCGCTCTGGTTCACGTCGGTCGTAGTGCCCGAACCGTCGCCACTAGAGTCGCCGTCATCGCCACCGTCGCCGGATTCGGTCGACTGAACGGTCAGACTCCCACCGGCGGAGTCGTTCGTGGACACGATCGTGTACGTGTGATCGCCGGACCCGTAGACGGCGGTGTCGACGCCTTGGAACGAGACGGTGTCGTTCCCGCCGGCCGAGAGCGTCAGACTCGTTTGGTTGGTTTCGGAGTCGTCGATCAAGAGGCTCACTGTTTGCGTCCCGGACCCGTTTCCGACGTTGTCGACATCAGCCGAGAGGTCGATCCGGGTCCCGTTGTCGACGGTCCGATCGGCGGCGTTGCTTACCTGGAACTCAGCCGTAGTATCCGAATCGTCGCCACCGGAGCCACCCCCGTCACCTCCGCCGCTTTCATCGCCGGACTCAGTCGACTGAACTGTCAAGCTTCCGCTGGCGGAATCGCCCGGAGACGCGATCGTGTACGTGTAGTCACCGGGCCCGCGAGTGCCGGTTTCAACGCCTTGGAACGTGACCGTCTCACTCTCGCCGGCCGAGAGGTTCAGGTCTGTTTGTCTGATCTCTGCTCCGTCGATCGAGAGGCTCACCGGCTGTGTCCTGGATTCGTTGCCACCATTTTCGACGTCAGCCGAGAGAGCGATTTCGGTTCCGTTATCGACGGTCAGATCGCCAGCATTGCTCACCTCGAAGCTAGCTCCCGTCTGTGCAGTCGCGTTCTCCCCGGACGCGGTCTCCGTGTCGAACAGCTGCCCGGGACCCGCGTTATCGCCGGGCGCGACGTCCGAACCGTCGGCCGCTGCGAGCCCGCCGAACGCGACGCTCCCGGCGACCATCGAGACGACCATGAGGACGGAAAAGAAGACCGCGCTCGCCTGTTCACGCCGCGTCGTCACGAGCGGACCACCCCGATTCGGACGAGAGGACGAGAATACTCGTGAGTGGGCCCAGTAACGCTCCCGACGAGCGCGTCGACAGATCCTCGGCCGAGGGATTCCAAGCGCGTGTTAGATACGCCGTCGTCCGCCCGAATCCAGCCGATACCGAAGGCGGTCCCCGACGCGTCGTTCGTCGGTGGCTCCCCCCGTCGTATCGACGCCGTTTCATCGATCCGAATCAACCCGCGTCGGCCAGCGAAACGCGTGTGTGGTACCCTCACTCGCAAGCCCCCGTAATTCTGTCAAAGTATTAATTGAAGAATTATAAAACTACAGGAGAACTTCAGACGGATTACGATAGTAAATATCGGCCGCGCTCACTCCGACCGGGACCGCAGTCGCCGACCGGCGCGCAGCGTCGTCTCGATCCCCGGCGTCCCGTCGTATACCCACAGCGCGAGCGCGGCGATCGTGATCCCGAGTTCGGGCGACACCAGCGCTGCCGGCTCCAACTCGAGGAAGAATCCGATAATGGTGTAATCCAGTTCCTCCGGGTACTGGTACACGGGCGTGATCGGCCAGAGCAGCATCCCGAGCTTCGCCCACTCGCCGGCCAGTGCCGCGGGGAACGCGTCGGCGAGGACGTGCGACAGGGAGGCGCCGACGAGGGCGGTCCCCTCCGGTCGGCGGTCGTACCGCGCCGCGACCGCCCACGCGATCGTCGCGAGGACGGCGAGGAACAAAAGCGAGTGCGCGAGACTCCGACCGGAGGGGATGACGCCGAACCGCCAGGCGAGCGGCTTGTCGATGAGGTCCGGGAGCTGCGTGCCGATCGCGACCGCGACCGCCGCCGGCCCCCGCGGCGGGACCCGATCGCGGGCCCGCACCGCGAGCGACAGGCAGAGGTACCCGACCGCGACGTGGCCCCACGGAAGCACGTCTCCGGATGACCGTGCGGTCGGCTTGAAGACACCGGTTTCCTGTCTGGTCGTGATCGCCGGTGGAAAGACCGCCTCACTGCTCGCGCTGTTCTATTCCCGAATTTACACCGGTGGCGAGGCGAAAGCCCACCCCTTTAATGAGTATGAAAACTTTTGTTAGTTAAGCTTGATAGAAGAGTAATGGAGCGCTCACGTCGAAAAGAGATTGAGCATCACTTGACTGAGGAAGAAATCGATGAACTGCTACGTGAGGCCGAAGACGATCACCACCTCCGCCGTCTTGGATTTTTGAAGAATCTCTACCGGGGTGACTCAATTCCGGAGGCCGCCGACCGCGAAGGTCGGTCGGCCGCCACCGGTGGTCGCTGGGCAGATGCTTGGAACGAGGATGGTCTAGAAGGACTGATGCCGAGTTTCGGGGGCGGCCGGCCCCCGAAACTCGACGAGGATGAGCAAGACGAGCTGGTGGAGATGCTTCGTGACGGCCAACCGTGGAAATCACAGGAGATTCAGCATCTCCTTCAGGAGGAATTTAGCGTTTCCTACAGCCCAAATTACCTCGGTACTTTCCTTCGGAAACTCGGTCTCTCGTACGCGAAACCACGACCAAAGCGTCCACATCGGCCAGAGAATCCTGATGAAATCCTCGAAGAGCGCGTCGATGACGCGCTCGACGAGGACGACCAGCCACACAACAAACGTGAGGGAGAAGACGAAGAAGGGTGGATTGTTGAGGATGATATTTGTACTGATGGGGGTACCGTCCTCGGGTTTTTTTGATGCATCGAAGCCACAGCCGTACGATAATTCGCGGCGTGTTTGGTACGTTGACGACCCTCACATCGAACGGGAGTTAGTCAAGACACACGATTCTGCGGTCGGATTCTACGCGCTCAACGGTGAGAGTCTGGTAACGTTTACTGAAAACGAAGAGAAAGAGCAGATTTGCGGGGTATTAGAGAAGATCCGTGAGCAGAATCCCGGCAAGCGGATTCTGCTCGTCTTGGACAAGCACGGTTCGCATAGATGTGAATACACGCGCAGACGCGCGCATCAGCTCGGAATTGACCTGATTTTTATTCCATCAGGCTCACCGGACCTGAATCCAATCGAGCAAGTCTGGAAGTATCTCAAATGGACGATGGCACCAATTGTCGTTGAGAACGAAGCGGAATTCAAACACCTCGTTCAGGAAACTTTTGAGAAAATAACGAAACGCGTCAGTTTCGCAAAGAAGTGGTGTGAACAGTTCCTTGACTTTCGAATGTTATCTTAATCATTAGACGACGTTCTCGGGAGAAAATCGCCGAGCTGTCGATATGACGTTTCGATCCCCCAGCGGCGGCGGAACGCCGCCGCGTACGCCTTCGCTGTCGACGAATTGACGTCCAAACTCGTCACGAACCAGACGTGCTCGTCTTCGCTTGTACGGTGCGGAACCGCGAAGACTGTGACATCTATCGACGCCGTTGGTTTGCGCTTTCGCTGCATCGTATACTCGTCTGCGACCGTCTCAGCGCCGGCGCTGAGACGGTCTTTCATTCCACTGGTCGGGCGCGCACGCACGATATAATCAACATCCTGCTGTTCTAACTCTGTAACGACGTGGACTTGGTAGAATCCACGGTCGAGGTTAATCAACATCCTGCTGTTCTAACTCTGTAACGACGTGGACTTGGTAGAATCCACGGTCGAGGTAGACGTGTCGAATGGAGACGTACTGTTTGGCTGTTTCGAGCAAGGAGCGAACGGCTTCGCGCTTGGCGCGAAAGCCGTTCGCGTCCATCGGGACCACCGCAAGCGTAAATCGCGTGCGAGGAGCGACGATACACAGTGTTGCGAAGCAAAACGCTTTGTTTGTTCCGAGGTCTGGATACGTGGTTAAGACGTGGTCAGTGTCGGCAGACCCGTAGAAGCGCCACTCGTGGAGATCGATGGCAACATCGACGAACGCAGGAAGTCGGCGCTGAGACCGGAGGACTTCGAACAGTCGATCTCGGACGCCATCGAACTGGTCGGTGATAGCCTCTGATGAGAGATTTCGCAAGTGATACAGCAGCGATTTAGCGAGCGAATTTCGAGCCGTAGCGGTGATATCGACGTGCTCGTCACGATCAAGCTGGAGCGTTTTCCCACCCGTATTTGCGAACTCCTGATCAAAAGCGATCCGAGAGAGGATTTCTAGAAATCCTCTCTCGTGTACTTCCCACACGGTTTCACGCCGAATTCGAGTTCCGGAAACAGCGTTGTCGACGCAGCACGGCAAACCTGTTTCGCCTCAGCTGTCTGGACCATCTGGTGACCAACACAGCCCAGCGTGAAGAACCTCAGTCAGGTTCGGCAACTACTGTGAAGCGCGGGGCTTTCTCCTCGATTCTCCGTAATTTCAACAGCATCTAATTCTCGTTGTATGAACAATTCAGTCAGCTCAAGAAAAGTGGGATCATCATCAACATGTAGGATCTCGATCGGTGCGGTTTCAGCTTCGTTTGGATCATCAATCGACATTCCAATCATCTAGTGTACGGGCTAAAACGGAAAAATCCAAGGATGAACTGAATACAGTAGATCTCGAATTTGAAAGATCCAGCCACCACCATCTATATTATTGACATTTCCACGCCCTCAAAAATTTGATCTATAACATAACAAAACGGCGCGAATACGAGCGCTATCGGCTTCGCTTATGACCCCGCTCATCTCCGGCGGATAGTCCACCAGTTATCGACTCCAGTATGATTGAAATCATACCAATTGTGCCGAGCCGACGTACTGCCACCGCCTCAGCTGCCCTTGTGGCGGTTATCGTCTATACCCCTACGAAGCTCAATATTGGGCGTCACACATCAAACTCCCCCCCCGAGAACACAAACTTGGCTCCGCCGTCGACACTTTCCGTTATCTTAACCTCCCAGTCATGACCAGTTGTAATCTGCTGGACGATACTGAGCCCAAATCCGGTTCCTTTCCCTTCAGTTGTGTAGCCGGTGTCAAATACCTGATCTCGTTCATCCAGTGGGATCCCCGGTCCATTGTCAGCCACACAAAATCCATCCGTAGTCGTGTCGACGGTTACGTGAACATCTGGTCCAGCGTGTTCGATCGCGTTCCGAAAAAGGTTCTCTAATAGCTGCCGAAGACGAGACTCATCAGCGATTATGCGTTTATTCGCTTTCGAGACATCGAATTCAGCCTCGGTCGTACTTACAGTCTGCCACCCGTCTTCGGCGATGTCGCTTAGTTGAACCGCCTCCGTTTCACCGATCTCACGCCCGCTCTGTGCGAGTTCAAGTAGTTCCGTAATTAGTAGACCCATCCTATCGAGTGCGTTGTCTACCAACTGGAGCTCGTCCCGGCTAATGTCTGCTTGGAGCATGTCAATGTACCCCTGAGCAACGTTTAGCGGATTCCGCAGATCATGAGAGACAATGCTTGCGAAGTTCTCAAGTCGTTCGTTTTGACGCTTAATTTCTTCCTCGCGAGCTTTCCGTACGGTGATATCTTTTATCGTCTCAAAGTGATACGCGGTTCCATTGATTGACCGCTGTGTCGTGACTGTCGCAACGAGAACTTCACGGCCATTGTAGCTGTGTGTCGTCTCCGCTTCCCGGGTGTCTCCATCCTCAAACGACTCCCAGTATTGATCGAAATCGCTTGCCTCAAGCGTCGTAACCACCTCCCAAATTGGTTTTCCAGTCAGTTCTTCCGGTGTGGCATTGAACAGATCCGCGTACGCTTGGTTCACGTAGACATATTGTCCGTCTGATCCGTAGATACCGACGCCAACGCCAACTGATTTGACCATTTCAGCAAAGAATTCAGACTCAAGATCCCCCGGCGAGTCAGCCGTCATACACTATTCGCAATACACCTATGTATTAAAAATTCACATCTAATGGTCATCGGCTTTGTCTCGGTTACTGCTCGCGGTCGGCACGACGGTCGGTGTCACAGCGCTGTGGGGGCTCTAAGTCACCGACCCGCGACTTCAGTCGTGAGTCACTGACGAGCTTGTTATCGATTGCGGGCACTCATCGACCAATGACAGCTAACAGTCGATTCCGGATCGCTTTCCCATCGGGGGGCCGTGGGAGCATCGCCGAGAGAACGCCGACGAGTCCGCCCCACAAGAGATGACCGACGAGCGAAGCCAAGTTGAGGTTCGGGAGGGGAGTCATAACCCCCACGGCGTTCAACCAGAGACTCATAACTACTCCTGCCATGACGAGCCACAAGAGGAGTCCGTACGCAACGCCTGCGGAGACGGTGGCACCGACTGACCCGCCGGAAGGTTTGGCATACCTCGACCAGACGACGGTAAACAGCGTCGCGAACACCCCGCTGTGGAACAGGTGTGCGATCCACCCCACAGACGAGACTGACGCTCCATATAGGGCACCGATCACCGGGAGCGCTCCGGCCGTTCCCTGAAAGAACACCCCCATGACGATACCGGCAGCCAGCCCGATACCGAGCGTCTGCCAGAGCGTTCCACTGGCGATTCCCGGCGCGTCGTACTCGGTGGTGCTGTCAGTCCGCGGAAGCCGCACGCGGACGGTCGTCGCGTCATCAGTTGCGTCGACCTCAACATCCCCGTTGTATCTGGTCGCGAGAAGCCGCAGGACTGGGACGCCGTGATCCACGTCGTTACGCTCCTGTTCAGGAATGCCTTCGACGAGTACCTCGCGTTCGCGGGAACTGAGCCACCGACCAGGCGCAGTCACAGACAGGTCCACAAAACGGTCCCGAGCAGCGACTGTGAGCGAACCGTCCTCGACGGTCGCCGATTCAGGGAGTGCCGCGAGTTCGTCGAGGAGCCGGTCTACATATTGGTCCGCCGTAACCGTCACCGACGGGACCGATTCCACCAATTCGGTGCGGTTGGTGCGCCCCGCGTGCCGCTGGAGTGCTTCATCAAGTCGGACCGGCCCGAGCGCGCTACCTCCGTCGACGGTTCCGACGGTAAGGAACTTGGTTTCGTCTACAGCCCTCTCGATTCGAGTGATCGCATCAGTGATTGCCGTCCGACTCCGATCGCCGGCGTTCTCGTCGTCCTCGAAGAGAAGCGCTGAGTGCCCTCGCAGGATCGTGACTGAGTTCCGGACCTCGTGTCTGAGGATCCGGTTGAGAAGCCGCGCTTGCTCGATTTGCCGGTCGACGATCGCCTGCTTGCGGTCCGCCTCCGCTCCACGAATTCCGACAAGCAACCCCGCGCCACCGCCAACGATCCCGACGGACGCGATTGCCCCAGTAGTATCCACCGGCGACGATGCCATAATCAACGGTCTGAGAATGAGTCCGATCGCCGCAGCACCTGCGAGGAACCACAGAAGGACAGTGCGTGTGTACGTCCGATCCCGGGTACTGACCGCGAGGTTAATCCCGTATAAGACGATGCCGAATCCGATGGTCATGATAAACACCGCTCCTGCTTTCATCGCAAACCCCATTTCGGTCACCAGTAAGTCAGCGACGGTCCCGCGTGTCAACACGAACGCGACGGCTGCTATCACGATACCCTCCGGCTTGAACATAAGACGGTCTTCTGGGGCCACGCGATCCATGAATTTAATTATTGTCTATTTTTATAGGATTTCACTGGTCGTGTGAACTGTTCGCACTACCACTTGGGAGCCGACGTCGGTAGGAAGTGTGCGGCTACAGGTTATCTCATGCCCCATCAGCCGCAGCAACGGGTCAGTTGAAGCGACACGACCTCTGTCAGAGTAACGCAAAAACCCTAAAACCGCCGGTATTCTTCTCGAATCTCTATAGTTTAATACAGGTGAAATAATATCGCTCACTGGAGGGAGACCGTCACACGCTCCCTCTCCCCCGGAACCGAGGGCGAGGGGCCGGCGCTACGTGCGCGCTGTTCTGCGGAGTTGTCGCCGGATGTCCCACGTCACCACGGCCAGCGTCACCGCGAGTACGACCGCGGAGAAGGCGGTCCAGAGTCGCACGTTGATCCCGTCGACGCCCGCCCAGAACGGCACGGTGGGGCGCGGCTGCGCCGCGACGAACGGCCACAGCAGGTCCGGCGGAACCTGCCCCGCGAGCAGGCTCCGGTACGTGTCGCCGACCAGATGCGACAGGTACGCGGCGGCGAACGCGCCGGCGACCCGCGGCCGCCCGGTGGACCGCCCGTACGCGAGCACGCCGGCGATGACCGGAAGCGCGAACGGTAGCGAGTGTATGAAGACGCGGCCACTCGGCAGCACGCCGAACTGGTGTGCGAGCGGCTTGTCCACGAGGTCCGGAAACTGGGTGCCGACCGCGGTCGCGAACGCCACGCCGCGCGTGGGTAGGTGCCGGTCGCGAACGGCGACGTACGCCACTACCGGGAGGAGGGCGACGAGCAGGTGCTCGTGGGGGAACACGCCCGTGAATTTCCGGGCGAAGCACAAGAACGTTCGTCCCCCGGCCTGTGCGACGTGCGGAGTACGGTGAAGCGCCGGCAGGTTGCCGGTCGACCGCCCACCGGATGTTTTATCTAGACCGCTGACAGGTATCGCGTATGTGGTCGTGGCTGCCGACGCAGGCGTCGGCGGATGTCTCCCTGCGGGTCACGCTGGACCGCTCCCGACTCGCAGACCTGCTCGCTCCGGCGGCAGCTGTTGGCGACGAGATTGTGATTCAGGTCACCTCGGACACGCTCGCCGTTCGTGCCGCCGACGACGCACACACTCGGTCGGTGACGGCGACGCTTGACGCCGACACCTGCTCCCAGTACGCGGTCACGCCGGGTCGGCTGGCGTTCGATCCGACGGCGCTCCGTGCGGCGATCACCGCCGATGAAGCGGTCTCGGCCGAGTCGGATCCAGTCACGCTCGCGTATGCGACAAGCGATTCGACGCTGTCGGTGTCACTCCCGACCGTCACCCACGAACAGCCCGTCGACCCGACACCAGAGACGCAGGTCCCACAACTGCGCGAGTGGCCGGGCGGGGCCACGCTTCACCACCGCGCCGAACCGCTCGCCGAGGTCTGCGACTACTTCGCAGCGATCGCGGAGGCGGTCGCCGTCGAGTACGACGGCTCCCGGAACGCCTTTCGGATCAAGAGCGCGGCTGCGGAATCGCCCAACGACGCGTCGCAGTCGACGGGTGCCTACGAGCGGTCCGGCGCCGATCTCCCCGGCGAGGCGCCCGCCGCGACGGTCCGAGCCGAGTTCGACAGCGCGCTGCTGCGCGACTTCGTCGCCGCGGCCCCGAGGCACGCGCGCCTCCGGATCGATATCGCCGACGCACACCCGCTCCGACTCGGCTGGCCGAGTGCGCGTCCCGACCGACGGGTCGCCCCGCCGGTCGAGGTCACCGCGCACCTCGCGCCCCGCGAGGTGCCCGCTCGAGACGATCGCGCTTGACCTCTTCTCACCCTAACGGGGCCGGTCTGAGCGACGGCACGGCCTGTCGTCGAGGGTAGTCTTTCACCTGCCGGCCGACGCTACATGTAGCCGAGGTCGCGCAGGCGCTCCATCAGGTCCTCTTTGTCCTGTGCGCGGCCGGCGCGCTCGGTCGTATCTTCTAGGTTCTGGAGCCACGCGGGCTCCTCGGTCGTCTTCTCGGTCGAGACCTCGCTGCCCAGCGAGCGGAACCCGGCGAAGTACTTCGGCGAGATGGGGATATCCTCCTGACTGACGCCCTCGGGGAGGTCGTCGTCCGCCTGCGGGATGTGCCCCTCGTCGGGGAACGCCTCGACGGTGTCCGGGACGACGAAGTTCTAGAACGCCTCCCACACGTCGGCCTCGGCGAACTGGAGGATGGGCTGGATCCGGTCGTGGGGCGGGAACAGGTCGGGATCGTGGCGGGGCGAGAAGAACGTCTCGTCGGCGCGCGCCTCCTGCTCGTCCCAGCGGACGCCCGAGATGACGCCGTCGATGTCGTACTCCTCGAGGGCGTCGTTGAGCGCGACCGTCTTCAGCAGGTGGTTCCCGACGTACGTGTCGAGCAGGAACGGGAAGGTGTCCTCCTCGAACTCGAGGATCTCCCGGATGTGGTGCTGGTTGTGCTCCGAGAGCGCGTCGACGGGGATGTCGTCGCCGGGTTCGAGGCCGTGTTCCGCGACGTAGTCGCCCACGTCCTCGTTGCGGGCGTACACGAGG
>NZ_AOJK01000063.1 GCF_000336875.1 Halorubrum californiense DSM 19288
CATCGGGAGACTACTCCCAGTTTAGCCCACGGACATCGCGTCCGTGGGCTTTTTTTCATATCCAACGAGCCGCCGCGCTCGCATCCGACCGCTAAACTTAAACGCTCGACAGCGGTACGTTCGGCTGGCGCCAAGGTGGCAGAGTTCGGTCAGACGCAGCGGCCTGCAGAGCCGCCCAACGCCGGTTCAAATCCGGCCCTTGGCTCTCACACGTTACCCTAAAGCCCAAGACGACTATGCCTTGGGCGTATCCACATCTTCACCGACACATCTATAGATATTGATAGAACCAACGAGATGGGTTTGTCGCGTTGGATTTCCCGTGGTATTGAGGCGAAAGCATGGCCCGAAGCCACATCGAGTTATCTATCCAATTATTCAAAACCGAGTCGAGGAGCTACAAGCACTCAACACTACGGTCGGGCTTACGATCACGAATTCGACTCGCTGAACCGCTGAGACAGATACTGAGTGGCTGTCTCTTTGTCGAGAAAACCCTCCACAATCATATCAAGAACACACTCAATCAAAATCTCGTCTCGTGTCTCACGGTCTCGAACCACGCCGTGTCCATCACTAGAGTGCCGGGGAACATCATCTCCCTCAGTGTCTCGACCGACAAGACCTGATATCTGATCTCTCTCAGTGACGCCTACATCAGAGAGCGGAACAATCTCATTCTCCCCAATTGGGAGCACATGGGGGTTGTGATGGGCCCGATAATATTCCGCAGAGCACATTGGAAGCCAGCGCCCACAGGAAAGACAGGACCGGCGATATTTGTTTCCGGCACGGGGCTGCTGTTCCATCTTCTTGTCGAGGACTGGGACCACTTGGTTCTCATGACAGTATCTACATTCTTCCATGTACTGTGTCAATAGTGGAGAGCGACTCTATTAAGAAGAATTAGGAATGGATTCGAATGCCCACTGTCGCTGGCGAGTAGCTCGGGCAGTCACTCACCTGGTTTTGTCCCAGTCCGCAGGTTCTCCCGATACTCACCCCATGCTTGGTACATCTCTGTCCGTTCCGCTTCCGTCATCGTCTCGTGTTCGGCTTCGTCGTAGAACGGGAGTTCCTCCTTTTCAGGTACCGACATCACCTGCTTGAGTGGATAGATCTCTTTGTAGTAGTTCTCTAACACCCATTCCTCACCGTGCTCATCGACTGCTTTCTGAATGTACGGGGCGGCCTCCGGATACTCCTCGGCGAGTGTGTCAGTCATAGTCGTTATGTTGTGGGTGGATTGGGTCGCCCCGATACGCGGACAGATCGACGTTCAGGCGTCGGTGAACTCGGCCAGTGAGTGGTTCGAACTGTTACTGTTCCACTTGCCGATTTGGATGAGCTCAAACGTCTCAAACGAGGCATCGATCGTGTCGGCGAGCCGCGTCTGAATCGCAGAGGACAGGCTCTCGATGGGAATCGCCGTGAGCGCGTGCTGGGTAAGGTGGTAACTTGATGCCAGGTTCGTCGGTGCGACAAGAATCACGCGTTCTCCATCGACATCGTCGAGCGCGAGTTGGGCATCCCGATACTGGTGGACAGTCGCATCCAATTCCTCTACGGGAAAGAGGTAGTCAGCAGCACCGACTTCGATACTCGCCCCTGCTGACTTGAAATGCCCTTTGAGCATAACTACTTACAAATATATGTTCTATGGACATTAACGTTGTGGTGAATGAGGTGGTGATCTGTCCCACTACGGGCCATGCTCCCCAGTTTGAATAGCCCGCCCGCTACAGCAGAACCTGTGTCCCGAGATCTCTACGATTGTACAGCGGCTGAACTCGCAACAGGCTCTGTCGAGCATCTCTCATACGACACTCCACCAAGTACTGCTGCCGAGTGGCTCGAAACGAACGGGTACGACGCCGCTCCGATCGAACGACAGGGCGACGCGGTCGGGTTCATCCACGAAGACGATGTCACTGCTGACGATGACGGCGATACACTCGAGGAGCATCTCACCCCGCTCACAATTGACTACATGATGAGCGGAGACACCGCGTTTGAGGACGTCCTTGCTGCGCTTATTGAGGAACCGGTTTACTTTCTCGGCGGCCACAGCCGCATTACTGGGGTCCTCACCCGTGCCGACCTCAACACGGCCCCAGTACGCATCTACCTGTTCGACCGCATCACCTATCTCGAAGAGCACCTCCGCGAACTCATTCTTGAGCACGCACCCAATTGGAAACAGACGCCAGTCACTGTTGATGAGCTCGACGACATCGAGGACCGATACACAGACGCACAAGCTGCTAACGTTGAGTTGGAGGAGATCCACTACGCACAGTTCTCTACGCTAAACACCATCATCTCGAACGTCGAAGCCTGTTGGCAAGCCTGTGGGTTCTCAACGACGGCGCAAGCCGACTCTCAACTTCACGAGATAACAGACCTCCGAAACGACGTCGCTCACGCCAATCTCCTCGTTGAAAATACCGATAGCGATGGATTCCTCAATAGCGGTCGTACGACCGAGAACCTGTCTACCACGCTTGCAAATATCAACCAGGTCCTCACCAATCTCCAAGAAGCCGGATGCGCTCCGGGGACAGCGGAGGATCGGTTCGAACGCTCAGAGCAGACGGATCAATTTCTCTGAAGAACGACTGTGTCGATTCGAATCTCTAATTAAAGCAAATGATCTGCCGGACCAGAGTCATCAGCATCAAACGGGCCGATTGTTGCCACTGCGGCCGCGCCAGCCGTATTCCCGATCGTCACCAACTCTTCGATATCCGAGATGCCGTCGTCCCGTGCGGCGAGGACTGCACCAGCAAACGCGTCACCAGCTCCGGCTGTGGTAGCGACCGTAGTCGGTGGCGGAGTCGCGGTCACCTGCTCAGTGATCTCGCCGTCATCCACGGTCAACGCGGTCGTCTCTTCCGACCCATCTGTGATGAACACCATCGCGGAGTGATTCGACGGAAGCAGCTCGAGGACTCCCGCTGGTGTGCGATCGATGCCTGCCACCGCGAGGTCATCCGTCCCGGCGAAGATCAGGTCACAGTATTGTAGCACGTCCCCGAGGGCCTGCCGGTAGGCGTCAGGAGTGGCCCACTGGTTTGTGCGTCCGTTCAGATCGAACGAGACGTTAGTGCCGTTTTCTGTGGCCGCCTCGGCGAGCTGTCGAACCGCAGCCTGGTTCACCTCAGTCGGCAACGTGACACCTTCCAAATGGACCCATTCGTAGGGAGCCACGAGCGTCGCCGGATCGACGGGCAGGGTGAAGCCGTAGCAACTCCCGGTCACCCAAGCGTTCCACTGTTCGTCGTCTTCGGTTGGGACATACAGCGTGAGCGGTGATGTCGCGTCAACCCGTGTCATGTATGTCGTGTCAACTGGGCCGGCCGTGAGATACTGGGCGGCCAGCTCACCCATGACGTCGGTCCCGATATTCGTCACGAGGCTGGTCTCTCTACCGAGTGAAGCCGCCCATCGTGCGACGTTCGTCGCTGTTCCGCCGATGTGCCACTCAAACCGGCTTCCGGGCGTGATCGATGTCCCGTTCACCGGGTAGAGATCGATCGTCGTATCGCCGACGACCAACAGACCCTGCTGACTATCGCTCATCGTTCTTCCGACAGTAGGTCTTCAAGATTATCCGGGAATTTATCTCTGTGTGTCTGTCTCTGGTTCGTCACGGGTCAGTAGAGGCTCCATCAAGTGAGGTAGTAAGATGCTGTCGTACCTGTAGGCCGGTGCGGAACCGAGAGAAGATGTCGGACTGGTGGGTTGAGCATGCGAGTACTGCCAGGCCACCGTTTCCAACTGGGATGACTGGTTGTTGTGGCTTATGCGGTGCGTGACGACAACTCGGACAATTCACTCCGCCAGCCGGGCGATGATTGAGAAGTTCGGCGCGACCTTCGGTCGCAAGCCCACAGAGAGAACAGAACTCGTCGAGATGGTTGTCACACCCGACGAGCGGAATCGTTAATTGGTCGAGCAGCAGGAACGAGACGCTTTCTCTTCCCGGTGATTGAAGAGCAGATTCGCAAGCAGCACACTGAATGAATTGACTCCTGTGAGGGGAATCAGGCACTGATTGGAGAGAGTCACCGTTTTCCATACTCAAGCTATACGTTCAATTGGGGGCCACACCGGTAAGTAACAGGATGAAGCAAGTTTTCCTCCCTACAGAAATCACCGACCGCTGACACCGCCACCGTTCGATCTCAGTTGACGTCGACGATTTCGACATCGAAGGTCAGCGTTTCGCCGGCGAGGCGGGGGTTGAAGTCCACTCGGACGACCTCCTCGTCGACGTGGATAACTTCGCCTTGGCTCCCGTTCTGGGCCTCGAGATACGAACCCTCTTCAGGCGTCTGGCCGCCGAGCATCTCTCGGAGTTCCTCGGTTTCGAACTCCTGAATATTCTCGTCGGTGGGCTCACCGTACGCCTTCTCCGGTGGGATTGTCAGCGTTTCTGTCTCCCCAGCCTCGAGGCCGATTAGTCCCTCTTCCATCCCCTCAATAACCTGTTCATCGCCGATTTCGACCGTCAACGGCGTATACTCTCGCTCGGGCTGAGCCTCGGCGAGGCCCGTTTCCTCGGCGACAGACTTTCGGGAGGGGTCGAACACTGTTTCGTCGTCGAGCCGGCCCGTGTACTCAAGGGTCACAGAATCGCCAGTAGCTATCGTCATACAAGGACAAGAAGTCCCACACGGAAAGCCTACATCATTGATAGATTACCCTCTGGTGTGTTCAGAACGGGGTCCACCTTCCTGCCGACCACGCCACCAGCGAGGCGGTGAAGTCCTACGACTCAACTTCTCAGATACTCGACCTGATGCACAAGCTATACACGCCACAATAGCCTACTCGGCCGTATCGTATGACAGCACTTCGGAAGCGTCTCTCGAGTCTCACGGATCCCGACGCTGATGCGGCTGCGCAGACGCGTGATACTCTTCTTTCCGAGCTCGATATTCCGACGGGATGGGACGTCAGTGAGACAGACGTCGAAATAGCACAAGACGGAACGCAAGACTGGTTCTTGGTGGCGTTCGAACATCTGTCGGACCCAGACACGAGAGCGTCAGTCTTTCTTCTCGAAGGGTCTCATATGCTCCAACTCTACATCGAATCCACAGATACTGATGAGTGGGCTGAGCCCACACAGAACCCCGGAGAGATCACAGCAACCCTCCGTCACCACTCATAGAGCGGTATATTTGTCGGACAGCGAAAGAGCTCAACCTTGTTGGGCAGTTCGTTAATCACGATAGACGACAATAGTGCTGTGTGAGATCAATTACGAAAACGATACTCGTTGGTGGTGGTGTGGTACTTGCCGGCTGGGTTGGGGGGGGACTCTACTCGACTAAGAAGGCAGAGTCAGTCCCGTACGAGCAGCTACGAACCATTAACGGCGCTGACATTCGGCACTATCCGCAGACAGTTCTTGTTGAAACGGCAGCGCCGACGCAACGGATTGCGTTTCAACGCCTCTTCGAGTACATCTCGGGAGCCAACCACGGGGATGAATCAATCTCGATGACGGCCCCTGTCGAAACCCAATCTGGGGACTCAATTGCGATGACGGCTCCTGTTCGATCAGCGGCGATCGGGGCCGACGCTGAGACGATTCGGATGGCGTTCTATCTGCCATCCGAGTATACGACTGAAACGGCACCGGAACCGACGGACCCAGATGTCACACTCGTCACTGAACCACAGAAGACGGTCGCTGTGGATCAGTTTTCTTGGTATGCCCCGGAATGGCGGGTCGAACGACGGATGGAGAAGCTGCTTGCTACGCTTGCAGATGAAGATATCGAACCGGAGGGTGATCCCTATCTCCTCCGGTATAATGACCCGTGGACACCACCATTCATGCGACGAAATGAAGTGGCGGTAGAAGTCGTCGAGGGGGAGTGACGGTAGGTGACGTGAGAACGCTCCTCTGAACTGTACATCAAGGCGTGGGAGAAAGAGTGCGCACAGAGATGGATTACGGCTTGTGTGGTAACGGCAACACCAGAAACGAGAGAGATGGTCAATCGAGCACCCGCGCCGACGTGCGGAGTCGATTCTGCTGGCACCGACGCTTAAGCTACGTCAGATTGAAACACCACGTATGCTACGGCAGTTTCTCGGTGCGCTCGGCGTTCTCACGACGCTCGTTCCGGATCGGATCGTGGACGTATTCGAAGCGATTGCGGTCGAGAATCCTGAAGAAAACACCGTCCATTCGTGGTTTAGTCCCTTGATTCGGGTGGAAGGAGTCGTTATCGCGCTCGCCGCGCTCCGTGGCGGTCGCCTCTACGCGTGGCTAATGAATATCTCCGGAATCTTTGGTGCCGTCTTGCTTTTCCTCCCGCGACTGTACGAGCAAATCGCGGGGCCGCTCGTGTACGAAGACCCTGAGTCAGTGAAGTGGAACGAACACCTCACCGGCGGTGTCCGCGTGATCGGCGCTGTGTACGTGCTCCTCGCACTCTTGGACCGGCGACGTCGACACGAGTCATGACCGATGATCCCTCCGACCGCACGATCCTTCTCACCGGCGGAACGAGCGGATTCGGACGGGTGGCAGTAGTTGACCTCGCAAAGAGAGGTGCGACTGTCGCAGTCGTCGGCCGTGACGAGTCGAAGGGAGCCACCCTTGTAGAACGGTCCAAAGACTTTGCCGGAACAATCGCGTTCCATCAGGCTGACCTCGCGTCCCAATCCACTGTCCGAGCCCTCGCAGCAACCGTGAAACGCGAGTACGACCGGATCGACGTCCTCGCTCACAACGCCGGACTCTCGGCCGGGTCACGTCGTAAGAGTCCGGACGGAATCGAACTCACGCTCGCGGTGAACCACTTGGCCCCCTACCTCCTGACGTACGAATTGCTCGACCATCTCCGTGACGCACCCGATCCGCGTATTGTCGTTACCGCTTCGGACATCCATCGGCGCGCGACACTCGATCTTGACGACCTCCAACTGACGGACGGGTACGACTCACTTGACGCGTACGCGCGCTCGAAGCTGGCGAACATCGCGTTCACGGTCGAGCTTGATGCCCGGCTTCCGGATGACGCCGCAGTCACGGTCAACTGCGTTCATCCGGGATTCGTTCCGTCGACAGACCTGTTCCGCGAGGCGTCGCTCCGAACGCGACTGCTGGTACGGATCGCCGGGCTGGTTCCGGGTGTCGCCACCTCAAAACAGGCGGCCGCCGAACGCCTCCAAATGCTTCTCGTGGACCCTCGGTATGGTTCTGTAAGTGGCCAATACGTTGGCAGCGATGGTCCCGAAGACCCCGACCCCGAGGCAACGAACCAAGCGGTTCGACGACGACTCTGGCGAATAAGTGCCGAACTGGTCGGCATTACACCCGACTGGCCATCGTCGACCAGGAACTAGCAACTGGTAGCATGCCCTCTCCCTGCCTCCGACGTATCTGTACTTCTTAGAGGAGCGTCGCTCATGGGACGCCTAGGCGCACGCTGAGATGCTCTTGTAGGTATAGCTAATGAGATTCACCGTCGTCGTCCGTCTCAACCCGCCCGTGTCGTCTATCGATCTCATCGAGCATATCGAGTGTTTTTCGGATCGATGCCCGAACCGCATCGCTTCGGTTGACGAACTTTCCCTCGTCACCAACGTGCTCGTCGAGGTCATCAAGCAGTTCCTGGGGAATCTCGACGCTGACCTTCGGCATACGCTTGTGTTCACAGAGGAATATCTTCAGCGTGTCGCACAGTACACCGGACTCATTCGGAGGCCTCACCACGCACGCCCCATAGCACTCGATAACACCGAACACCGCTACCAACCCAACACCCGGAAGCGGAGTCAAATCCCACCAACGGTGGCGAGAAATCCAAGCAGCACGAGTGCGGCAAGCACGACTACGCCGCCGGTGAGCAGTGTATTCTCCATAGCTTTCTCGTAGAACGGCATCGCGTCGTATTGGTCTTGGAACGCGTCCCGATTCGTCTCGTCGTAGAAGTACTTCGTTTTGAGCGCGAACCGGTCGGTCACCGCACAGCCGGTACAGACTGGTGTTCCTTCCAACCGCTCGGATTTGATATGCGAGTCGCAGTTGATACTCCCACAGTTCGCACAAAATGTGTAGGTGGCGTCCGTCCCGGCGGTGNCACAGTGAACGCACCGGTGGATGCCGTCTTCACTGGTGACACGTGAGGGCCCGGCTGCGAAATATTCGTACGGATACGAGTATTCACCGAGGTCGGTTGTCTGCCGGACCTGTGGTAGATACACCGGTTCGATCGATTGGACGGACACGTCGGAGCGGTTCGGTTCGCAAGTTTTGGTGTACGTGACGTTGTTGTCGCCCGTGTAGGAGACGGTCGTCGTGTGCTGATCGCGGAGCCGTTCGACCGCCCACTCCTTGTACTCGGTCTGGGTCTGCCCGAACCGTCGCTCCTCAATCGCATCGAACTCGGTCTCGAACCCATCCGTGTCAAGCGAAACCGTCGTGTTGAGGTTCTCCACCACGAGATTCGACACGTCACTCGACGCGGCGTGTGCCTGGCCGCGCTCTGCGTGGACGACGAACCGGGATCGGTCGTTGATCCGATGAATAACGCCGACCGACGTCTCGAAGACCGCGTTCGTGTCTGCCGTTACGGCGACGACCGGGCGGAACGTGACTTCCGAGTGCGGCTCAGGAAGGTCTGCGGAACCGATGTTGTCGATATCGCGGAACGCTGCCGTGACGGGGGCAGCCACTGCCGTCGCCGGATCGTACGGGCGGAGCGTCTCGTCGCACAGGATTTCGATCCGGCCGTTGTACAGATCCAACCCGATATCGTCAGCAATCTCACGGAGGTCTTCCCCGTCGATCAGTTCGATCGGATACGGGTCGTCGTTTCGTTCGAGTCGCTCGGCGTACTCGATCGCTGGGCCAGTGAACCGACCAGTTGTCGCTACCATCCCACGCTTCGGCCCGTTGAACTCGAACGTCGCAATCGCCGAGTGAAGTTTCTGTACGACCGGCCGCCCCACCGTCCCGGTGTGCTTACACTCGACGACGACCCCGTGGCGCGTCCCGTCGACGACCTCCTCCATGAGGATGTCCCGCCCCTCATCGGCGGTCCGCTCGGCTTGGCGGACGTTCTCGTACCCGAGGTTCCGGAACACGTCCTCCATCACGTCCTCGAACTCGAACCCGGACAGGTCATCGAGAACCGGCATTTGAGACGTGCGCTATGTTGGCGCTTCGTCGTATATACCTTCCTTGAGAGTCAGTGGATGGGCTGGTATTCAACGCGGCAGTTGTAACCGTTCAGCGCTGCTGAAGCCCTATTGATTCGACGTTCTCGCTACTGAAACATCAGACCCAGATGAGACCAATGAGTCCGACAGCTATCATAGCGACCCCGACAGAGAGTATCAGTATCTGTCGAGAACCGACCGCATCACGGAGGTACATATGTAGTCTTGCTGGGGGCGCGACAAAACAATGCCGTCTGCTAGAGATACACAGCAGAGTAAAGTGCTCTTCGTCACGTCTACAGTGTAGGTATTCAAATGAAGATTTCAGAGGAGCTTCGGTGTCTGTTCTCGGGGAAGGTCGAAGAGCGCGATGGATCATATGTGGTTGAGGTACCGGAGCAAGAGCTCCGCCTTGGCGAGCTACAGGCGGACGAGACGTACCGTCTGGCTGTTCTACCGGCACCCGCGACCAACGAGGCAAACAACACTGACGCTACCCCAGAACCAGAGCAAGCGCCACAGACGCCCCCTGTCGAGGCGGGCGAACAACGCACCGTCGAAATCGAAGATATCGGCGACCAAGGCGACGGTATCACGCGTGTTGAGCGCGGGTTCGTCGTTATTGTTCCTGACACCAAACAGACCGAGCGTGTTACTATCGAGATTACCGATGTACGCGAAAATGTCGCCTTCGCGGAAGTTATCGAGCGCGTCAGTTACTACGAGTAGTCTGAAGCGGCTTTGTTGAAACGGCTCTGTTGAAATCCTATTCTTCAGACACATCATTGTCTGAAACAGCCGTTCGCTGAAGCCTGCTTAGTGAGTGAAGACACCTCTAAAAGCACTCGTATGTTGGGCTATTATTACAGTTCCTTCTCAATTATTACTTATGAATGGGAATGAAGCCCCGCTCCCGCCATCGTTTACATCAATGGAGTTCACTGCTGCGGACGGAAATGGTACTGTTTTGAGCACTCATGATCCTGTGGGTGAAATCAAAGATCTATATGATAACATCGAAGAGTATGTCGATGAGCTTCGAGCGAACAAACCACCAGATCAGCTAGAGACAGTCGTTGATGAGACGACAATTCCCCGAGATCTTCGTCAAGACATTCTTTCCTTATATGCTCTCACTGTTGGAGTTATTGAGGCCTACTCAGCAGATTTGTTGATTCAGGAAATCGTCGATACAGAGCACCAGGATAGTAATCAAGTAAAGAAATTTTTTGAGGAAGATCTATCGGCTTCGAGGAGTGTCAAGATGTTGTTGTACACCGGGATTATTAATGAGGGCGTTCACGGAGAGCTACAGCGTGTAATCAACAAGAGGAACAATTACGTTCATCAGCATAATGAAAGCCTTAGTATAGAAAATTACGACGACTTCCTAGCGGACGCGAAACGTTGTGTGAGGTCAACATATAAATTGGCCGTTGAATTGGATGGCGAGGATTTTCGAGATTTGTAGAGATTCATCGTCTGATTTGCCATACACGACTTGTCGGTGGTCTCATTCGGCATACACTCTGTACTGAGCGATTAGTGAGTCTCCTGTACTGACCACACCCCGGTCAGAATATATCACTTCATAAGGATTTCAATAGAGCCGTTGAAGCCCTATTCTTCTGATGAATTCTCGCCTGAAACAGCCGATCGATGAGAGTTGCGTATTGACCGCTCGGATACCTGCCAATCAACGGATATCTTCAAAGAGTCGTGTTGAATACAGAGCGCAAGCGTTTCACGAGTATTCGTCTCGCGGGATGTTATGAGCNCCTGCCAATCAACGGATATCTTCAAAGAGTCGTGTTGAATACAGAGCGCAAGCGTTTCACGAGTATTCGTCTCGCGGGATGTTATGAGCAGTTAAAAGATCACATAGTTGCTTTCCATCGAGAAGCTCAATCCGATCGGTTTTCTCAACGGTGTTGGTGAAGCTAGAACTCGTAACGACTACGACCCGATCAGCATCCTCCTCGATCTCCAGCAGGCCCGCAGTTTCCCTGACCGTTTTGACTCCAACCCGGTTCTGATGGCGTTTTGCTTGGATCAGAATTCGCTCGTCTCCGTTCCTTGCATCAACGTCATAACCACCATCTTTCACACGTTGAGTCACCTTAGTCGAGTACCCCATCTCAGACCAAAGGGCCGCAACTACTCGTTCAAACTCGACAGGCTCACACTCAAACAGGTCTTTATGTTTCCATCGGATCGACTCCCCTCTCCCGCCGGTTTGGATTTTTTCCGTCGCCCACTCGGCAACAGCACGAGTGTATTGTGAATCACTTAATTGGAGTTGCTTGATCTGTCGGAGAGCAGTTTCATCCTCTAAGTGACCAAGTGCGAGGCAAGCATGCCCTTGTACTACTGTATTCTCGTCCTTGAGGAGGTGCCTAAGACCGACGGCTGTGCCTTCAACTGTATTAATGTCAGTTCCCGCAAAATGAGCGAGAATGCGGCATGCTGAACCTCGAATCAGGTCGTCTCGATGATTGAGGAGTTCAAGTAGTTCCGGATCAATATATTCCGTTAGCTTGTCTGGTGGGTTTTCTGCTACCCAAGAGAAGGTAATACGTGCACCGGGAGGAGTTACCTCATCGACCGAGTGAAGATCGTCAAAAAGATCGTCAGGATTCCGAACAAAGAGATGGGGTTCCTCAGCGAGTATCGTATACAAACCAATGGCAATCAGATCACGGGCATCGTCATTTTCCGTATCTCGAAGGTTATTGAGCTCCTCGACTAGTTCGCGCGAGCGCTCGCCGCTCTCCACCCGTTCGAGGAGTTCCTCAGCTCTGTATTTATCATTCATGTATCTGTTGTGTTCTAATGCCACGAAAGTAAGCCCTTGTGAACGGTTCTACCGACTGTGTTGAAACCTTTAGTGCCTGTGGCGTTCTAAATCTACTCTGTATCTTGTACGCAGTTTCTGATATAGTGTGGAGAGGCCGGCGTTCTTCATTGGTCTGTGAGTTCCCTGTATTGAACGAACCAAGCCAGAATATATCATCTTCTGAGGATTTCAATAGAACCTCTGATGCGGTAATTTTCTTGTTCGTGGACGGGACGCGTGACCGATACGCACTCTTCAGCGGCCAACTGTTTCATACGATATTGCGTCTGAAGAACGGTTTCGACAGCGCCACGGAGCCCTCTAATCTCGATTACGATAGGGCCAATCAGCTGTCGTGGTCGACGTACTGACCTTCCCACTCAACCCGTGCCTCAATCTCTCTGGTCCCTCGACGAGTGGTCGTGTACTCATTGGTTCGCCGATCGCGCTGGCTTTTTTCAATAAGTCCTTTCTCGACAAGCGTGTCGAGATTCGGATACAGTCTGCCGTGGTGAATCTCTTTTTCATAATAATCCTCAAGTTCGTCTTTGATAGCGAGCCCGTGTGGATCATCGAGGCCAGCAACTACATACAGCAGATCTCGCTGAAACCCAGTGAGGTCATACATATCTCAGTAGTGTGTATCCGTCTTTTGAAATACTATTGATCTTGGAATAGTGGGCTCTCGCATACTGTGGCCGCCTACATTTTGTGCGACGTTTCGAACACCTTGTAAAATTGAGGACTATTCTCGTGGTCAGTTCATAATCTCGACCTACCAGCGTATTCTGCTACTCAAAGGCGGGATCAAGACGTGTAGCCACCAGCGGTCACAAACTCCGACCGCTCCGCCTACGCAATCGGGTCACGTGACCCAGTATTCCGGAACGCTGGCTGGCAATCAGGATACTCGGGGAAAGTCCCCCGAAATATGTCCTTATATAGAGTGCCGTTTGAAGCTTCTATTTATTCGGTGCCTCAACTTCCGTATCAGTACTATTCAAGCAGATGGAGGAGAGTATTGGCACGCCAGTATGATGTAAGCATACTATCGATCTCCTCTCCCGTTTCTGGGTCCCTGGCTTTCGCGGGGAGGTTTAGTGTGTGTATTCCTGCGAGTCCCTGACCAAGTACTGGGCTTCCGCTCAATCCTTTGTAATCAGCATCAACGCTAGTTTCACCGCTGACATGGGTGACAGCGACGTTTTCAATGCTTCTAATCTGTAATTTTTCCGTGGAGATTGGACCATTTGTCGAGAGTGTGTATGGCCTACTTATCTGTTCGGCGTAGGTGTCAGTGTCGTATTCGTTGGCCGTAGGGAACGAGTCGCCGGGAAATCCGATAGTATCGAACGTTTGTGATTTTGAATGGGTACCGTCAATATCATCGGGTCTAAAGACGATGTTTCCATAATTTGCCGGGTTGAACGGTAGTTGGATAGCGATAATATCGATATGTGGATCTATAGCGACATACGGGGAGTCTGAGAGGTGGAGAGTTTCAACATCGAATGTGTCGTCAGATTGTAAGTAAATATCAATCTTACTGTGTGTGGTGGGCATCTCAAAATCCATTTTAAAATCACCAGTTTCCAGTTGTGACCCACTTGTCGGGAGTACATTGTGGCGAGCAGTTACGAGATAGGTGTTGTCTGCTTCAAAAAAGAAGCCGGTGGCCCTCATGTAGTCACCAGCAACGATCGGGCAACACACACGCGGGTCAATTTCTGTAGGTTTTAGCGGTGTCATGTGTGCTAGCTACAACGGGTTAGAACAGAGTGATGGTATCGAGAATGTCGTAACCTGATTCCGATTACGAAAAAGCAGAATATTTTATATAGATCTGTTTGTGTACTCTAATTCGGATGATGACTTCACCAGATCGTGATCGAGGAATTCTGACACGTGATGACCGTGACTACCTGACCGGGCGAAAAAATCTGACAGATGGTAGTGAACGGAACGCCCGACAACGGATCCGAGACCGTACTCGAAACGCGCTGTACGATTTAGAATATCTCACGGCGGAGCTTAACGACCGAGATGTGACACAGCTTGTCGTTGACAATGGTGAGCCGGACAAAGGAATCTTCAACGCTGCTGAAGACCTGATAGCGTTCGCGTTTCGACTCTGTCAACAACGTCCCGACTCAACAGACCACTCGACGGATGAGTTATTTCGAACGCTGATGTATGATGGCATCGAAAAATCGCTTGCTGACGACCATCAGATCCTTGATTTTGATCTTGATCTCAAATACGGCGACCCAGGTCTTGCAGAGGCAGAGATCCTAGAGAGCCTACACAAAGGCAAACCTCTGTCGCTGTCGCAGCTCCGTGAAGCGGTCAACAATGGATATCTTGATGATTCCTATATTTTCAGACCGCTTGACGGCAATGGGTTTCCGAAAAACGTTGATCCCAAGGAGGAACTATCCCACGACGATTACAGATGGTGACCGCCAGACTACGAGAACTCCGGCCGCTCAGCGTACGCAATCGGATCGCGTGACTCCCAGCATTCCGAAACGCCTCAAGGCGGGACGCGCACGCATCAGACATCGCACACGCCGGGATCATCTGTTGCCGTGTCGGGTGACACAGTATGAGAGGCCTTTCACTTCAACGGCCTCGACATCCGGTGCTTTCACGACTGCTTGTCCTTTGCCGAAGTTCGGAAGATCTTTCTTGAACTCGGAAGGGATCGAGGGCACATCATCGACGACCTCCGCCTTCAGTCCGAGGAAGATGTTCGTATTGATTTGCTTGATCACGTCGTCATCGACGTCATCTGGGTTCTGTGTGATGAGACACAGTCCGAGTTTGTACTTTCGCCCCTGCTTGACGGCGACGCGTGCCCGTCGGAGAATATACTCCTCTCGGAGGCTGCTCGCACTCGCTAGGTAATTGTGCGCTTCGTCAACCGCGACGAGCATCGGCGTGTCACGAACTGCCGGGTCTACCTGATAATCATCGATTTTGTTCTCGATGATGTACGAGAGGATCGACAGGACAGTGAGACTCTCTTTCCCGCCGTTGAGGTGACTCGTTGGGATCACCGTCACCTGGCCTTCGCGGAACACCGTATCGGAGATGTCCGGGAGGAACGCTGTTCCCTGATCGAATACCTGTCGGAACGTGTCACGGTCAACACGCCGATTCACTGCACTCCACGTTCCCCCGGCAATGTTGTTCTCCTCGCGGAGCCGGCTCTCATCGTAGTCGTGGTCGTCAAGGAACTCGAGGAAATCAGCGTACTTCGGACGGTCCACAGAGCGATCCGGGTAGCCGCCCTGCGAATCAAAGCACGAGAAGTACGCGTTGATACAGTCTTCGATTGCGCCGCGTGTTACTTCGGTCGGCGTGTACGGCATCAGCATTTCAGGCCGGCCACGAACGATCTCGAAGGGGATCGAGAGCTCACGGCTCTCCATCGTTGAAGGAGCATTCGTGCCGGCAACCTGCGGGACGAACACATTGAGGTCGTCGACGCCGCCGTGTTTGATGTTGTGCCGGCGAAGTTCCTGCTTTACCGCGTCATCGTTCACGACAGCGTCGTTGTCCTCGCGCATCTCCCAGTACTCGTTTTCGGGGTCGATGATAACGAGATTGAGCTGGCGCTGTTCCTCTTCACCTGTATCGTGGTGGCGAATCGGATAGCGCTTCTCAGAGACGAACTGTCGCAACACGTTTTTCGTGAAGTGGGTCTTCCCCTTCCCGGTCGAGCCTGCAACGAGAGCGTGTCTGAACACGGCGGGCTCACCGTCTTCAACGTCTCCGGTCTCCCGATCGATCCCGGGGTTACTGAGGTAGTATGGGAAGTTCTCGTTGTTCACGGTCATCGGCTCGCCGCCGACAGAGAGCCACCCGGTGAAGATTCCCTCACCCGGAATGTTCAGCCCGGTTCGGAGGCAATCTTCGTCCCGGGCAAGCCGTGCTGGGGAGTTTGGCTTCGGAATTCGATTGACAATGCCGCTCTCAATGTCATCCGACCCTACGTTCTTGAGAATCGCTAGCGGTTCTAATTCTGCGACTTGTACATACTCCGATTCGTCGAGTTCAACGTGCGCGCTGATCTGGTTGTGAGCGTCGGATTTGTCGTCGAGATCGGTGTACGGCTCGTAGCGCAGCGAATCGGTTACTGCGAACAGCTCGCTACCCTCGTCCGGGTACGGAATCTGTACGTAATCGCCCAGGCGGATCCCCTCTCTCGCACCCGTTCGAATGAACGCGTTCACCTGGTAGTCCCGTCTGCTGACGTGGATCTCCTCACTTGCGAGAACGTGGCCGAGTTCGTCATCAGCGGGAGTGGACACGCCACTCGGGACCGTTCGCTCCGGCACTTCAGTACCGTCAGGCTCGGTGTCCGTCGTGCCTTCTTCATCGGTTGGTGTCTGTTCGGACTCCTCGGACTCGTCTGCGACCGGGTCGTTGTTGAGAATGTCGTCGATGTTGTCACTCATAGCTTCGGGAATCTTCGAGGTGGCTCCAACGGCCGTCGCGGTTGTAGTCGAACGCAGACTCGACCGTTTGGAGCGCGTCGCGGATCGTTTCGCGGTTGTCGGGGCTGATGCGTGCGATGCGGTCGGCGCGCGCGACGGCTCGCGGCACGTCGCTCTGGCGGGCGATCTCTTTGAGCGCTTTCAGGAGGACCTGCTCTCGACGCTCCTCATCAGTGAGGAACAGTGCCGGCGTCTCGATTCGGAACACGTTCCCCGTTTTTGGTGTGCGAACATACGCGAACGCACGCCGGTACGCGTCTGGCTGTCCATGGCTGAGCTCATCGGACACGGCTGTCAGCAGATCGAATGAGTTGCCCCGGAGTTCGACGTCTGTTTGGACGAACCAGGAGGTGTACGTAAGGTGGTCAAGACTGTCATCACGGAGCACTTCCCCGATGAACTGGTGGTCGCGGAGCCACGGAACGTCATGTAGCGTCCCGTGTGGGCCCCGGAGATCGTGCTGTGTGATCTTCGTTCTGAGTGAATCTGTGAGTTCACCCATAGAGGAGGTCTTCACGACGCCCAACACGGGAACATCGCGTTCAAAACACGCATCGACGACTGCGACGTAGTTCTCGATGACGTCAGTGGGAAGATCCCAGTTGCCGATTGGTGCGCCTCGTCCGGCACGGTCAAGCAGCGTCCAATAGATGACGCTGAGCGGGTACACAGACCCGTCGAGGAACAGTGGCCCGTCGACCACGTCGAGACATCGCCGGGCGTGTTTCCCCTCTGCGAGCCGCTGTACCGTGGACGTGAGAATGGAGGTGACGTTCGCCCGTTGGCGCATCTCGGGGATGCGAATGATCTCGCCTTCGACACTCCCGCGCTCGGTCTGTTCGTGGCGGAGCGTCACATCGTCGTCTTCGAGGTACACCCCAGTGACCACTGTCCCTCGGCGCTCGGCACTTCGATCGCTGTCAGCGCCGCTCACCCCGAGTTTTGCGTGTGCTGTGTCGACGACGAGTCCGTTGTTGTATTCCAACGGCCGGGTCGTACTGGCATCGACACCGTATGTCGGCTCGGTCCACGGGNCGTGTGCTGTGTCGACGACGAGTCCGTTGTTGTATTCCAACGGCCGGGTCGTACTGGCATCGACACCGTATGTCGGCTCGGTCCACGGGTCATCAGTCCACGTCCCGAGTTCCGCCTTGCGCGTTTTGAAGTACTCCGGCTCGCCGATCGGTTCGACCGTACCCCCATCATGGATGAGGAGGCTGAACAGGTCGCGGGCGTGTGCGGCCTGATCGTCCACCTCGCGTGGGATGCCAGCGTCGACTCGTTCGGCGAGCTGTCGCACCACGTCGAAAGCGCGTTCGTCCATTTACTCGTCACCTAGGATGCGTCCACCTCGATGTACGTCAACTCTACTGGCGTTCGTGTCTTCGTCGATCGAGACTTCGATCTCGTGTTCAGCCCCCTGAATAAGTCGCTCGTCATGCGAGACGACGATCACTTGCGGGACGTCCCACTCGGAAATGCTGTCAAGCATCTGTTCGAGACGCCCGATGTGGCCCTTATCGAGGAACGTCGTCGGCTCATCGAGGATGAACGGCGGGAGGCGACCGCTGTCCCCCTCGCGCATCTCGGCGATGAGTTTGTAGATGCCGGCTCGGAGCGCGAGGTTAACGATGGCGCGTTCCCCGCCGCTGGCGTTACTCGGGTGTTCGAGCGTCCCGTCGTCACGAAGCAACTGAATCGCGTATGGCGTGCCATCGGGCCCCTCCTCAAGAATGCGCACCTGCTGGTAGCTACTGTTCTTGTAGATGTCGCTGAAGATGTCGTTCGTGTACTGGTTGATGTAGGCGAGGTACTGCTCACGGAGGTCCGCCTTCGTACTTCGATACACCGCCATCATGCGATCGAACTCGTCAGACCGCTCTTCGGCCCACTTGCGCTTTTCCTCCTCGAGTGCGAGCTGGTCGCGGAAGTACTCTAGATTCTCAAGGTCGTTTACAAGCACTGTCCGCGCTTCCTTGAGCGAGTCTAGTTCCGCGTTCAGTTCCTCTACCGTGGCTTCGCGGTCCTCGATCTTCTGCGTTGCCGTTTCCAACTGTTCTCGCTGTGCTTCGACGTCGATCGACCCGAGTTCATCGCTGAGCGCATCGATCTCCTCCTCAACGTCAGCAATCTGCCCGTTGAGGGTCTCGATCGTGTCCTGTGCGTGCCCGATATCCTTCTGGTGGCCTTTAATTGTGGTCTCCAACTCGGCGATCGATTCGTATGCGTCAACCACGTCGGCAACGAGCTCGCGCTGTTCCGTCGCGGTGTCAACTGCTTGCTGAGCATCTTCGAGGGCTGCGTCGGCTTCAGCAACTGCGTCGCGTTGGGCTTCAATCTGCTCGTCGTACCCGTCGAGCTCTGCGTTTGCGTCAGCGATTTCGGCTTCGAGCTCTTCTTGTTCAGCTTCGAGATCAGCGAGCTCGTCTGCAAGGTCATCCCGCTCCTGTCGACGTTGCTCAACGGTTTCGAAGGCCGCCACGACCTCTTTGCCGTCCTCAATCTCCGCTTCGAGCGACTCAATATCCGATTTGAGGTCAGCGATCGTTTGTTCGAGATCATCGACCTCCGACTCCGCAGATTCGAGTTTGGCCTCAGCGTCGGCGAGCTCGGACTCTGCCTCGGAATGATCGTCCTGTAACGACTCACGCTCGTCTTCGAGCGTACTCACGCGCTCAGCTTTCACGTCAACCGTATCGTCACGGAATCCCCGCAGGTCGATCGCATCTTCACGACACTCGTCGAGAGCGTCTCGCCGGTCGACAAGCGCATCGCGTTCTTCTCTCGCCTCGGCAAGTTCGGCTTCTACCTCAGTGAGTTCGACGTCGATGTCCGCGAGTTCGGACTCAACGTGAGACGGATCGACATCTTGGCCACACTTCGGGCACGTCGCCACTCCATCGAGTGCCTGTAGCTCCTCGCGGTCCTCCTCAAGCGTCGTGGTACGAGCCTCGAGTTCGGTGACCGTCGTGTTCGCCGTCTCGATTGCGTCCTGCACTTCCCCTTTCGCTTCCGGGATCCGTTCGTCGATGAGGCTCTGTAGCGTGTCGCCGGATACGCTCAAATCAACGGTATCGAGGTCGGCATCGAGACTCTCAAGATCTTCCTCGAATTGATTTTCTGCCTCCGATTTCGCCTCACGGGCATCTTCGAGTTCCGACTCCACCTCCGCGAGGTCTTCTGACAACTGGTCTATCTCGTCACGTGCGTCCGTGACGGCCGCCTGCGCTTCCTCGCGTGTCGTTTCGGCTGCGTCGAGAGACGCCTCAGCAGCGGCACGCTCTTCCGACAGCTCATTTTTCTCTGTCGTCAACGCCTCAATGCGTGCGTCGACGGCCTCACGCGTCTCGTCAGTGATTGTGTCCGGACAGGAGTCGTCTGGGAGGAACTCGGTTGTTACAGCGTCTCGCGTCTCGACGGCAGCTGTAACCTCTTCCTCCGCAGCCTCAACGTCATCCGCGATATCCTCTTTTTCCGCGAGGAGGTGGTCAAGATCCGCTTCGAGCTCTTCGGCCTCCTCGCGTAACGCATCTCGTTCGTCGATGAGTCGGTCTCGCTCCGTCTCCGCCTGGTCGAGCGTTCCCTCCCGATCTGTCTGTTCGATCTGTGCCGTCTCGACCGCCTCTTGTGCGGCACTCAGCGCCTCCTCAGCACGCTCCTCCGTCGACAGATCAGCATCTATCGGGTCTGTTGTCGATGGGTTATCGAGCTGGTCGAGTGCCTCCTGCTTCTCGTCGATATCATTGCGGCACGTATCGATCTCCGTTTCGGCCTCTGAAATTGCCGTCTCGGCGTCCTCGATTTCCCGTTGTTTCGCCGCTCGCTCTTCGATGAGGTCCTGGCGCTCATCTTCGGCTTCTTCAAGCTCGGTCTGCAACTCGTCGTGATTCTCAAGCCGTTGCTCGACGTCCTCTTTCGCATCTCGGAGCTCCTGTAGGAACTCCTCTACGTCCTCGATCTCTGCTTGTTGCTCCGAGATCTCCGCCTCCTTGTCGGCGATAGCAGCCTCGTAGCCCTCGACATCATGATCGAACTGATCATCGATGGTCTCACGATGGTTCTCAGCGGATTGCTCGTTCTCACTCGCAATGCGACCCATCGCACGACGGGCCCCCTTCGCCCGGAGCTCATAGCGGTCGATCCGATCGAGTCCGAGTAGATCATCGATGAGTTCCGCCCGAGCGTCGTCGTCAAACAGGCTATCGACTTCGCCCTGCTGTACGTACACCGAACGAGAGAAACTGTCCTCGTCCATGCCGACCACATCGACGACTTCCGAGCTAACATCACGAATCCCTGAGATGGGCTCCGAGAGTGCGGGCGAGTCAAGCTCTGCGCTGTTTTGCCCCTCCGTATCGATCGACCATGTGACGGTGTACGGTGTCTCTGCCACTTCGAACGTCAACTCGATCTCGCCTTCTCTCGTACCTCGCCTGACGATATCGTCAAGCTTGAAATCGTTCGATCCGACGTTCCGAATATTCGAGAGGAAGAGTCCGCCGAAAATTCCCATCAGCAGTGTCGTCTTCCCGGCACCGTTCTCCCCGTGGACGAGCATCGTTCCTTCGGGGAACGCGATCGACTCGTCCTCGTAACTCCGGATGTTCTGTAGGTGTAGATCAGTGATTTTCATTCGTCGGCCTCCATCGACTCGACGCCGTCCGGCGTCTCCTCCGGTCCGGCATCATCAAACGCTTCGCGCTGCGCATCACGGAGCGACTCACCGAAGGTGTCCGCGACACGATTCACATTCGTGTCGAGTTCGTCTGCTTTCCGAACCTGCTGATCGACGTCGAGCGCAACCGTCGAAAAGTCCTCATCCGCGAGTTTCTCTTCGATGGCCCCGTCGAGCCCCTGTAGCGACATGGCCTCGATTGACTCGACGTCAAGATCGACGCGTCCGCGGTTGTCGTCGACGCTCACGACAGCCGCACCGGCTTCACGCGCCATTTGTGTCACCTCGTTTGCGGTGACCGCCGCTCGGTCGCCGCTCAACTCGATCTTGGCCACCGCCCCCTCGAGGTCGTGTCTCTCAAGCACGTCGCGGGCATGGGTTGCCCCGTCGTCCTCACCGAATGTGATCTCAAACACCTCAAACGGCCGCGTCTCCAACTCAATCTGTCGGCGGTGAATCCCGCTGTTGTCGATATCTAGGAGTTGAACGACGCCCGTCTCTTCCTGATCTTTCCCGCCACGCTCTGTCGCACTCGCGTACCAGACATCAGTCCCGTCTACGACCGAACTCGCCGGTTGGTGGAGGTCGCCCAGCGCAAGCCCATTGAGTTCGATTCCGGCTCGATCAATAACCTCGGAAGCTGGGTAGACACGCCCCATTCCGTGAACAAGCGGCGTGAGGAGTTCGTGCATACACAGAATCGTCCACGCTGCCTCCGCAGGGGGTTCTTCGAGTTCTAAGTCGATATTGTCCCACACGCTCGGCCGCACGGCATCGATCCCGTACAGCGCAACCTCACCGACCATCGTGGGCTCTTTGCCAAGCCGAGCAGCAGCGCTCGTCCGCCGCAGCAGATCAAGCCACTGCTCGTCGTTTTTCCGTTCGTGATTGCCCACAATCCCGTAGAACGGAATTCCGTGTTCTTCAAGCGGTTTCAACGCATCAGCGGCCCGCATCACCGTTGGGAGCGACGGAACCGGATCGTCAAACAAGTCTCCTGTGTGAATTACGGCATCAACATCACGATCGACTGCGACCTCAATCGCCTGCTCGAATGCGTTCGCAAAATCCTCACGTCGAATATCCGATCCATACTGTCGCTTCCCCAGATGGGTGTCACTGATGTGGAGGATACGTGTTCTAGGCACTACCAGTAGATGTTAGCGTGGCTATATAAAAGTCGAGTAACCGGAGTGAAAGTGGATGACTGCGGCGAGTCTACCGTTGTGATCGCAGTAGAGTGTAGAGTGACTTGTTATAACTCTTCACAGCGGGAATTTCTACGCTCTAGACTGCTCGTAGATGTCGTTTGTTCGATGAAATTGCCTCCCTCTTATTGCGGTGAATAACCATCTGAGAGATCATATATAAACCGACACATCATTATGACCTGCGAATAGAGTAGAAGTTCAGGTGAATCTCTCTTATCATCATGCGAACCCGCACGGGGGGAACGAGTCCTTTCTCTTGCGATTTCAATCTGCGAACACCGATAGTCCAACAACCATCTTAGTCGATGCCGGTGCAGAACTTGAACTTGATCGGATACTGAACCCGAACGAAACGATTGATGCCGTCTGTCTCACCCACGCTCACTCCGATCACTACCAGTCACTAGATCAGTGTACAGACGCCAACACGTCAGTATACACCTCGCCAGCAACGGCGAAGATCATCGGCGACGTATTCGATATCGCAACACAACAGACAGGCGTTGAAGCGGATGATTCGATGGTAGCGGCGATCGAACCGGTCGACGAGTGGACGTCGGTCGGATCAGAAGTAGCGTTTCATCCGGTTCCTGCCGGCCACGTCCCAGGGGCAGTGGGGTACCTATTCCGATTTGAGAAGGATCAGGGTGTCGACACCGGGTATATTCTTGCGACGGGTGATTTTACACTCACTCGAGCAGGCGGCTATCCGGGACTCCCACTTGAGTCAATTCAAGACGTAGATGTTTTGTTTCTCACCGTGGCGACGAGCAGTAACTTCTCTTCAGAGTTGTCTGAGGCGCTTGGCATTGCGCTACAGCAAGCACATAGCGGGATGCAGACACTCGTCACGACAAGCGGTATTGTGGGTGTTCACGTTGCGTATCTATTGGGCGCGTTGATTGAGCGATTTGAACTTGGAGTCCGAGTACGCGTCGTGGGGCAGGCCGCAAAGCTGTATGAGCGATTGGAGTACGAGGCTGACGCTGTCCGACCTGTCCCGGAGTTTTCCCATACTGATGAGGCTCTGGGACGTGGGATAATCACGATCGCTGGCCCAGATGTTCCGAGTGAACGTAGTTCTGGCCGACTATATGGCGTGTTACGGGACCAGCCAGACGCGTGTGTCGTACAGCTGATTGGGTCCGGGCAATCTCCGATTCGGAGCGGACAGTGTACCGTTCATGATTTCCGCATCGTGAACCATCCGGAATACGACGCCCTAGAATCGGTACATGAGTCGGCTAACCCACAGCACACCGTTATCACGCACACGCATCGCGGGGCTGGTAACCAATTCAATCATCTCAATAGTAACGTGTGGTCACCATCGGATTCTGGCGAGTACACGCTGTACGCGAATGGACAGTGGCGCGCACCGCCGTGGGCTCCCAACGGCGGTCGGACCCCAACACAAGCCACGACGCAAAGCGTCGGTGCATTAACTGAAACAGATCTCTTTTCCGATGTCGATTTGCCCAGTCTATCACGTTCCCCAACGGTCGATCTTCCTGCTGAAGGCATTGACATCGAGCACGTGAAACAGGTACTGGCCCAGGAGACGGCGTATACCGGCCCGACCACAACAGAGGCCGCTGATAGCGATACCGGCTCCTCGACAACAACCGCCAGCGGATCAGACTCACCCGCCATGACTACGACCCCAGACGACGAACACGACTCCGCTAAATCCGACTCACAAGGCCCACCAGCCGAATCCGTAGGGCTTGTTCGCACCACTGGCGCATCATTCAACCAACTTGATGACTGGGTTGTGTCCGCAATACAATCCGGGGAGCTCTCAAAAGCAGATCTCAAAGAAATCGTACGGCGTAGTCAGCAGTCAGCGACATCGGCAGACGAAACCGAGTCACCTGATGATGAGACTGCCAATAGCGCTGGTGATGCCGATCACAATACATCACAATCTGATTCAGTTCCTTCAACCGCTGAGTCGGATGATTCGGACGCTACTACGTCGGCAGACAGTGAGGAGGATGTGGATTCTCCTGATGCTCCATCCGTGTCGTCGGATTCGAAGCCGGAAACGGAAACAACCGACACTCAATCCACGTCGGAAATTCCGGAAACAGAAACGACCAAGTCTCAACCCGCACCAGAATCTCCCACTACATCGCCTGAGCAGGAAGGTAATCGGGCATTCTCTGTTGTGTTAGAGCCGCTAACAACTGCACTTGCCACTCACCTCATAGCAGAGACTGACAAAGGTCCGATATCCATCGCTGATGTTGCTACCGACGCGACGACAGCATACCTTGGTGACCGACTTCGTGGAACAGAGACTGAACCGGAAACTAGTGTCTCCTCACACCCGTCGATAGTGGATCAGGCCTTAGCTGGTGTAGTTGCGGACTCCGATGAGTTCACTGATCTTGATTCGTTCAAAACCACGGCCTACGGAGAACTCCTTGGGGATCTTGTCGGACTCGACAAAGACGATCAGACACCAAATGTAACGATCCGCGTCGACCCAGCCCTCGTCGACGCCGTTACCGAACATCCTTCATCGACTGCTCAATCACGTGAAGACATCGTCGCTACCGCGGTTCGATGGTACGCGGGGACGGACACATAGTCTACATTTAGGTTTTTGAACTCTTGGCTGAACGGTATATCTGCCAATCGCGTCGGGCGATGATACCTCAGAGTGTACTCACGGCGGACCTTTTCGGTGAACGAGCCACAGAAGAGAGTGGACATCCAACATTCGGACGTCGTGATCGGTTGTGGTATCAAGATCGGCTTGTACGCCCCGGAGCGCGTCAAGCATTAATACGTAATCACCGGGGTTGAACCCGTATGGAACACTGTAGTCACTAAATTCAGAAAAGAAATCATCGAACATCTGGTACCGATACATGACGTACTGATCCGGGTGTACAATCATCAGTAACATCGTTGCAACAGACATCCGCTCGCTTCCCGAATCAGAGAGTTCACTGTACAAGTCGTTGAACGATTCAAGCCGGTCCATCAGTGGGCCAGCATCCTCATTCAGCAAATTTGAGAGTACAGTCGCGGCTTTGTCCGGTTTTGTCGTCGATAGCTGTTGGAAGGTATCCCACGGCTGCCACCGGCCGCCGAGCAGGTAGATTGGAATGACATCAGAAAGTGGCTCGGCGACCGACAGGTCGTCTAAGAACGGTTCTACATCGGCGGCCTGCAGTTCGGTTAGATCGTATTTCGACAGGACCTCGCCGGAAACGTATGCGCAATATTCGTCTTTCCACGTCTCCCAGTGATCATCGCCCCAATGTTCAAGCGGCGTATCCCGTTCGTATGCCGCACTATTCGAGGCCGCCGAAAAGGAATCGAGTACCGTGGAAAGACCGTGAAGTTCGATCGGGTTACCGTGAGTTTGGAGGGCGTCCCATCCGGAAAACGTCTCATACATCGGCGCAGCCATGTCGAGTGTTTTGCGGAGCTCTGCCTCGTCGGACGTAGACACAAGATGAAGGAACTGCTCGATTTCATCAGAGAGTGCCACTTCGTGCTCGGTTCCCGCAGTCACATGGCCAATCTGCTCGCAGTACCGCTCCTGAAAATCACTCAGTGCGCCCGCTACATCAGAAAAGGATTCGACCGTCCCGAATCCGAACGTGGACAATCCTCGTTGCGTAGCTGAGCTAAGAATCGGTCTCGTCTCAGGATCACATCTGCCGTAAAATTCACGCACTGCTGGGATAACGTATTCCGGAATCTGTCGTTCCCAACTTGGATTATATGAGGTGGCATCCCTAATTTCTCTAATGAACTCAGCCAACGCATCTATCGGCTGATTCCAATTATTCAGGACCGCATTTGATCCACCAAACGCTGCACCCCGAATCACCTCGCTATGCCACACATCCCTAAACTCGTCTTCAGACGGCGAGTCAAGAAAGGCCTCTACTTTCTTTTCAAGTACGTTGGTCCGTGTTGGCGATGTAAAATCGAAGCCATTCCCCCGCCCATTTGTCTCAATAGTGGTTGCCCATGCGTCGAGGAGTTTCTCGTGGCGGGGCCCAAACTGAGTCATTAGTACTGGTATGACTACCGACAAGTATCGGATAAGTGTTTGTGGTTATATTGTGAGATTCCATTTAATTTCGACTCTAACAGACCGAGTCGAGAGGTTTTGGAGCCGACAGTTCAAATACAATTAGCTACTGTGTCGTACTGTGCCGACTTTCAAGACATATGTCAACAAGCAGGGGTACTACATCAATGCTCGACCATCTGATGTCGGCAACATGACCTACCAAGTTGACACTGAAGCCGCGGACTTCATTCTCAAACTCGGCTATGAACATGAAGACGAATTACCCTGGGGCGTTGTCAAACCCCTCCGTGTGGCAGGCCTGATATACACGAATCAGCAAGGAGTGGCGGAGGACAACGAGGATATTCCTGAGTTGGACCCCTCGAAATTAGCATCGATGTCCAATCTAGAACAGGATAAATTACTTGCGTATTTGGACGGACGCGGTGATATCGACGATCGTGTAATTGAGAACCTCCGTTCTCAAATCGGCGGGAGCAAAGATGATGCCGAGATTCTCACTAATGCTATTGAGGACGAACTCGAAAGATCGGTCGAAGTAGAGATTTCTCGGGTAGAAGGAAGTGATGGTGGATACGGAAACGCAACAATCAATATAGAAATTGAACCTTTGGCTGCGTTATTTACTGATGGAATGGAGATATCTCATCGAATAGAAGCCGCCAGTTCACCCGGAGTTGATGAGTGGGAGATTACCCATGGCTTCGGTGAGGGGTGGGAGAGCGCAGCAAAAGCAGCTGAAACGAAGATACCGATTATGAAGGCGTTTGCTGAGGTTTCCGATCAACTCTCCTTTGAGTTCCATCCATACGACGACGGTGGATCTTTCCTCTAGAAATTAACAGAGTAATTCTCTGCTGGGCCAGGGTCCTATCTGAATACCCCAACTTCGGTAGTCAGGAAGATTATGTGATCACGTGATACAACTTACAGTACGATGCCCTTCATTGCGGTCGATCCTCATGATAACCGACCACGGATCCCTGTCAGCGTCGGTGACGATGAAAAAGTGAAATGTCCGGTCTGTAATGAACCACTTCACGTCCGCGATGGACCTGATATCGCACGACATTTCTACCATCCACCAGAGTCATCGTGCGGCGGCGAATCAGCGCTTCCCCTCGCCATGAAGTCGATTGCTGTCGATAAGCTACAGCAGGTGTATCCCGACGCGGAGGTACATATTGAATTTAAAACGGACGATGTACCCCGTCGTGCTGATGTCTTCGTCGAATTTGATCAGCCGTCATATCCGCTGGGCAAAGGTATCGCTGTTGAGGTTCAGTACCGAAACGACAGTAAGGACTTGACTGAGACAAGCGCCCGTTACCTTACTGGCGGTGTCAGCGTTCTCTGGTTGTTCGAAACAAATTATGAAGGGACACATCCCGACTACGACGACGTTGACCTCCCAACACCGATCCCAGTCTGGCCATACGGTGTCCCCCATGGCGACACAGCAGATGAGCTTGCCTCAGCCGCCACCCGGCTTGATCTGAGCGAAGAAGAGATCATTTCTCAGCTTCCGAATCACACCGACGGTCAACTCTCATTGACCGAATTCCCCGATCCAGATACTACTTCACAATCTACAACGCCAGACTGGGAGCTTAATCGGGAGATTCATCTTAATATTTCGCTAGACACGCCTGGTTCTCGCAAATTCTATCATGGGTGGGTTGATGGCCAGATTAGCAAGCATATGGACGAGTTCGCTGATAATGTGCTGGCTCAACGGAAAGATGCACGAATAGAGAGTCGACCATCATACATCAGTCAGTCATTTCGAACCGTTCCCGGTGCGATGTTCGATATGGTATTCAGGTCAAATCCTCCAAATAATGGTTCACTCATGCTCAAAAAATTCACCGACGAAACGCAGACACATTCAACCCTGTTCAACGACGACAATGTAGCCGAACTGAGGATGCTCGTCAAAGAGATCTGCTATGAACTAGCGAATTCCCGAGGAACACCCTCATGTCACTCAGAAACAGACACCGTTCTAAACAGCACACTCGGCACACTCTCGTACACACTTTCTCGGGCCCAATCTAATGTAGTTGTTTTAACGACTTATTCAAAAGAGAAACCAATGTCTGTTCGATTTCACTCATCAAATACACCAGAATTGCTCAAATTCTGTGCGAAAGTAATAGTCTGGCATAAATGAGTAGCTCTGTTAAAATATACCGTGTGAAGTTTCCGCCTGAGGTGTCTGAGTTTTGAGAATTGATGCCCGCTTTATTGATCCACCTGCGGCAGGGATACCCGAGGAGGTACCGTTGAATCGAATTCAGTATGTTGTCATTCGCTCAAGCATCTGACCGTTGTATTTGTTCGAAAGTTCCTCTAGAACGGTCTCAATCGATATGACACTCACACCATCAGCAGAGCCACCCCCTCTGACGAAATAATATGCGTCTACCTCATCTGCGCTATAATTCCGAAGCGTCGTAAGGACAGCATCTTCGATTTGACTCTTGTTTTTAACTTCGCCAATTATGGTCTTGCCCGATGCCTCGCCCAGTATATCGACACCTTGGTTCGTCCCTGTACTCCCACCAGTCTGAATTAGCGGGAAGAATTCCGGGATGACTTCTCGAATATATTCCTCGCACAGTAATTCTGTCTGATCACTGGTGTATGATGTAGGACTCAACTCAGGAAGATCGTCTCTATTGTATAGTGCCTCAAGTTGAGGAGCAAAGGTATTCCAAGGCGAGAACGTGTTCGGCGTCTCGTATTCGTTAAGTCGGTATTCGGAACCCGACATCACTTGAGGCTCACCACTCATGGGAACGATCTTGTACAGATAATCTGCTGCTGATTGATCAAACGCATCTTGCGCTTCCGATTCCTGCCCAACAGGGAATGTCCTATAGCCGCCTTCGTCGGCGTGGAACCCATATAATGGAGTCGTTCCGGGTTCTACAACCCCGATTTTCCGGTGTTCAGAGGTAATCGGATGTCCTTCCGATGTCTTTTTATTAGGAATATTGATTTTCTTTGCCACTCGGAGGGAGCACAACTGTGGCTCAGAAGACTCTGCACAGTCACGCATCAACTCAAGCTGATTTGCGCCACGCTGCTTGTAGTCCTCACTATCGTAGCTTGCTTTGTTGTCGTAGTGCCCAACAATCCAACCCCGGTCAAAGAACTCAGCCATACGCTCACCGCCTCCACTACATGCCAAGCAAGCACATGCTGCTTTCATCTTGAATACACCAATTTACTTGTCAAATACCGGAATGAAAACTGTGGCGCGCAAATTATCAAAATCAAGACAACATACCTTCATCGCCCTCCTATTACAAATCAGTAGGGAAAACCATGCTTCGCAATAAGTAGACCGACGACTACCTATTCTCTCTTAGACAGACCACCGAGGAACTCACCGATAGGATCTTCATCGAACACATCTTCATACACCTCTTCAAACACATCGTTCATCACTATCGGAAGTTCACTATGGGGACCACAGAACTCAGAGACAGCAGTGTCTAGCTGGTCGAAGTATGAGCCAACCAAATTATTCGGATCAAGCGGGTAGTCTTTGACAACGAGCGCCGATGCACTCCCTAGTCGTATATCGTCAACACCGATCTTCGTTAGTGCGTCGTGGGTTCGATCGTTGTACGTGGAGAGGCACTTCTCAGCAAACAACGTGTTAAACGAGCGCCCGCTGTCCTGCGTCTCAGTATGGACGTTTCGGGCGGGTGGCAGCCGAAGCCTGAATCGAAGCGTTTGGTTTCGGAGTAGCTCAGTCGTCGGTGAATGGCGGTAGAATAACTGAATTGTGCTGGTGCTGTTCAGCGGGTCTTGATCCCAATACGCCGGGAAGAGCTTCTGATACTCTGGGTTGCTCGATACTGAAGTGGTCCACCCAGATTTTTCAATGTTGTACTTACTGACGAGTTTATCGATCCAGTTGTCCTGTAGATAGGTGCTTACATCATCGAAGTCGCTTTCGAACTGGCTGTTCGCCTGCTCTACTTGCTGAATCAGGTCGCTGTGCTCGAAATACACGTTGAGGCGTTCATTGAGTTCGTCCTCGTCAATAGCTGAGTCCATACCCTCTGTCTCTTTCAGCGACTGAATAAAATCTGTGAACTGAATAACACTCCGGTTCGGATACTCAAAGAGCGACGCCTGTGTCCCGGCCTCAAAACTCTCCGCGAGGTCCGCCCATGAAACAGCCTCAAATATGGACTCTGTCGGACTGTCAGCAGCCTCGCGTTTCAGGTATACGTATTTTGTCGATTCTAGTTTCTCAACCTCTATGGTATCTGCGTCAAACCAACTGAAATCCCACGTGTCCGCCTCAGCGTACTTGCGAGTTTGTTCTGTCCCTTCTTCTGCACCGACCTTCAATTCAAGAAACACCGCCCAGCGTGGATGGTCACCCAACGCACTCCCACCAGCAATAATCAGGTCAATCCGCCCTTCTCCTTCGTCGCCCGCAATCCACACTTCATCTTCAATCTCGATGTGCTGGCCAGATAAATTGAACTCATAGAAATCAATACACTCGAAAAACTGACTGAGTATCGTGTATCTGAACCCGTGCGATTTCCGCGGATCTAAGAAATATTGTAGCGTATCTTGGTATTTCTTCTCTCTTGACGCAGAGAGTATCGAATAGATACCTTGCGGACGTTGTGTCCGCCGGTCAAGTTCCATATACTGCTGTACAAACTTCTCTAACTCCTCACGCTCAAGCTCCGGAGAATCATCAGCCATGGGTACGCTACGTTCCTACCGGTTCTTCAAACTGATTGGCACTGTTAACGAGCCAGGACGTTCGTTCCCGTCCCGCCTCTGTATTCTCCTGTACGGTAACGGGGCTAGAAACCCAGACACGAATGCTTTTGCGTGGGGTTTGAGAACTCCCGTGTCATGACAGATCACATAGAGCCCACCGAGGAGTATGACGGGCGAATCAGAGTGAAACTCCTTGATGACCATGCCGATACACGAGTGATCCCGTGTTCATCCTACACAGAGGCGATAACGCTCGTCAAGGAACATCAACACGAGGTCACCACCGCGAAAATCATCGACCGAGAGCAAGAAGTAGTCTTCAGCTCAGCCGACATGGACATCGACGTCTGGGAGTCGATTTGGAAAAACGAAAAACGTCGCCTCTCAGTCAACGTCGAGGACCGCGACTGCCCGTACGATAACATCTCCTGCTTTTTCGATGACCTCTGTGTCCAATGTAAGATGGACAAATTACAGGACGAGTTCTAACCCATTCTGTAGAAGGGGTAGCTCACCTTGTGTAAGTCACGTACGCTACTATTGTGGAACCATCCTACGGAGTGACGCGCAACCAGATTTATTTGTTGCTGTAGACGACATCAATGTACGTCTCATGCCTGAAAGCGAAACTGAGCATCTTGATTATTACCCGTCAGGGTGGAGCGAGGAGATTCATGACGAGTACTACGTTGAGTGGATATGGGATGACGATCAGACAATCTTCGTTCGCCTTGACGGGACGATGGGCGATGGCGACTATACAGTAACTCCGATTACTGGTGTAAATGTGGATGGTGAAGAGTTCGTGACCAAGCCAATCTCGGGACTGTCACGACCAGAGGCGTTCGACGTCGCAGCAACACTCATCTATGCTATGAATGGGGTCACGGGACGACTCAACGGAGAGGATGAGTTTACGGGCGATACCAGCAACGGATCCTAATCACAAGAATATACAGCGATGGTCTCTTGAAGAGGATATTACGAGAATTCAGGTCGCTCAGCGTGCGAAATTGGATCTTTTGACCCGGCGTTCCGGAACGCACACGCATCACACGTCCCGCAGGCCGGCTCCTTATCGCGGTAGCACGACCACGTTATCTCATACGGCACACCGAACTCTAACTCACCAGAGAACCACTGATTCAGACAGCACAAGTTTCCCATGATGATCACGAGAGGATAACGTAATGACGACTCCCGGTTTGTCTTCACACCGATATTGGTGAAGGCCACGCAAGCAGGAGAATATACAGAACTAGGTCAAGAACTAAGGCGTTGTTTGGTAGTTGTATTTACAGTATTTGGGGTCAGCTATGAGTGAGAGAACGAGCGAGGATGTAGATGGGGACAAAGACGAGTCAGAAGAGACTGACCAATATCTTGCTGAGGAGACTCCGGAGCAACAATCATCCCGTCAACAAGAACTCGATCATTCATCTGAGAAGTACACGACTGGGTACGATGCGTTCGGTGAGACTCGTGTTGGGATCGGAAGCGCTGGTGGGGATGTAACGAAACTCATCCGGCACAACGAGGGCCGCCATCGTTCCGACGGTAACCACAGTGTTCGTGAAGCAGCTCGTGACAAAGGGCGTGTTACTGAATCGTTCTGCTCTACTCTTGATCTCCCGTCTCATCAGCAACGTACAGCGGTCGCTGCGATGGCAACGATGAATTTGGATCGGTTTGGCCGGCAGAAACGGCTTGAGAAAGTTGCCCTAGCGACAATTAAAGTGGTTGTCGAGTGGGATCGCTCCCGCCGGTTCCCTGACGATTCCTTGTCGGACCTTGATGAGGATGATCTGCCGACACGGATGCTTGATGACCCTGACTACCGAGAAATCTTGGATCAACATGACGTCTCGAAGGCAGATCTATACAGTGTCTCCCAACTCGTCAAACGTGAACTGAAAAAAGAGGCGTTTTTTACCCCCGGCGGGCGATCCAAATCAGATGCCACGACCGGTACTGGTATCGATGTCGACAATGGATAATCCCCCCATTGACTGCCGATATATGTGTTTCAGACATTATATGCCGTGCTAGAATCCTCTGTAGTAATTATTCTTTAAGTATTCCTTGCGACAATATGCGTAGTGAGGGTCGTCGGTCGTCAGAATCGCCGTAAGGCGAGAAGACGGCTTGGCTGCCAATTAACGCGCGAATTATCGCGGGATTCGGCCCCCTTGAACAGAGGTAGGTCTCTTCGAACTACCACTGTGGCTTCGGAAGGGGATTCGTAATCATCGCGCACGGGAATGGCCGATAGGCTTCGGTCCGTCTAGCAAACCCTTCGAATGGGTATCTTAGTCCGTGCGCGCAATTCGCGCCCGAAAGCATTGTTTCTCGTCGTTAGCCAGCGACACCCCTTAGAGGCCCTTCGGCTCATCGCCGAGAGGAATCAGTCCTCTTCGGAGTACTGCTTCGTCGGGTCTCAGTCACCATAGCACATATCGACGCGGCCAGTGGCAACGCTGGTCAGCGTGTGATATACTCTGCTTCGCAGCCACTGGCTCCCAGACGGCGATGTACTACACCAGACCCATTCGATAAATGTCCGTACACACCAACCTCGACCAGACGTATCTTCCACTGATCAAACAACACGCCCGTGACCGCTGGCACGAACGAACTCCTGCGGACAGATCGATCGAAGAAGCGTGGCGCGTCGCCACACCTGTTGACGCCCCCGCAGCCGAATGCAGCCACGCTCGACTCCACGAACCTACAGACGCACTCCTGCTCGTCCGCGACGGCTGGCTGCGAACCGTCCTCAACAACGACGGTCGGCTTCAAAAGGCGGGCTTCGTGATGTGCGATAGCTGCGATGACCTCGTAGACCCGATCACCGACACGTGCTGCCCTTCCTGCGGTGACCCACAACCCACCGTCCAAACCAGTGGGCAGATCACCATCATTCACGGCGGTGAGAACCGATGAGCAGCCCACCGTTCATCCACATCGACGAGTTCGACGGCACACACGGATTCGTCAAAACCAAAGCGTTCGTCAACTACACCATCGACCTCCGGAGCCACACACCCCAACAGAAAGTCATGCTCGGTAACACCGACCGAGGGGAAGTCGAACGCCCCTGCGTCGTGTTCAACGACGACATCACACTTGACGAAGGATGCGGCTACGTATTCGGCGGTTTCGACAACCAGTGGGATGCCGGCGAAGAAATTCAACTGAAGCTCGCACAAGGGGCGTGGATTCGGAAGATCTACGACCCAGACGACCAGTAGCACTCGGCTCCACGATTCCTTCAGGAAGTACCTGATTGGATCTGTTTGCCACTCTTTGTATCAAGTTGGATATTACAGGCGTCCGCGTAAGGTACTGAGTTCATCCTCTCTGCGAAGCGATGCTCGGGTCGCGTGTTTCCGGTTGACCAACTTTCCTTCGTCTCCGACGTGCTCGTCAGGGCCATCAAGCAGTTCCTTGGTAACTCCGACGCTGACCTTCGGTCATACACTTGTATGCGCAGAGCAATATGATCACAGTGTGGTCACCTGTAGTTTCAATACAGAGTCCCGAGAGTGTGGAGTAGATCCTGACCGATAAATTACGAGAACTCCGGCCGCTCAGCATACGCAATCGGATCGCGTGACTCAGCATTCCGAAACGCCTCAAGCCGGAACGCACACGCATCACACGTCCCACACGCCGGTTCCTCGTCTCGGTAACACGACCACGTCATCCCGTACGGCACCCCGAGCTCCAACCCCCGCTCCGCAATCTCCGTCTTCGACCACTCGACGAACGGCGCTTTCAGCTCGATCTCCGTCTCCGGTTTCGTGCCGACATCGATCACGTTCTGAAAGGCGTCGAAGAAGGCGGGGCGACAGTCGGGATACCCGGAGAAGTCCTCGGAGTGCGCCCCAATGAACAGCGCCTCTGAATCAGTCGCCTCCGCGTACGACGTCGCCATCGACAACAGATTGGCGTTGCGGAAGGGGACGTACGACGTCGGGATTTCGTCACTCTCAAGATCTGCGTCGGCCACGTCCATCTCCTCGTCAGTCAGGCTCGACGCGCCGATCTGGGAGAGATGCCCTGTTTCGATGTGCAGAAAGTCAGCCGCATCGACCTCCTCGGCAAGCGCTTTTGCGCACTCGTACTCCTTGTCCTCCGTGCGCTGCCCGTACGACGTATGGAGAAAGTACGGCTCGTACCCTTGCTCGATCGCCTCGTACACAGCCGTCGCACTATCCATCCCGCCGGACACCAGAATGACCGCGCTTTTGTTGCTCATGTCTGCTTGGTTGCGTCGAATCGATTATCGCTCTGTTCACCACACCGCACTCGCGGCACCGCGCTCTGCCGACCGACCTCTGAAAGTGACGTACTCATGTTCCCGGGGCGTCGTTCCATAGGTCCACGTGCAGTCGCGGCGTGTACCGGTAGCCGTACTCCATCGCCAGCTCGGCGACCTCGCTTCGCGTCCCGTCGAGTTGCTCGCGCGTCATGCCCTCCGGCATTAACAGGACGTCATCATCGGCAACGGTCGTCGCCGTCGCTTTTCGTACTCGGTCAACCAGGTCTGTGATCTCTGGGAGGTCCGACTCGTCCGTCACGACGAACTTCAGTTGCGTCTCGTAGTCGTCGACCATCTGGGACAACGCATCCATGTCGATCCGATTCTGTTCGTGTTTCTCCTCCCACTCGCCCTCCCCTTTGGGGTCACGCTCCGGTGTCGGCGTGCTGCTCGCCAGCTTCGGGCTGATACTCGCCAGATCGATCGGCGCGTCCCGGTAGATTGTCCCATTGGTCTCCACCGTCGCGTGATACCCCTCTTCGTCGAGCCGTTCTAAGAGCTCGACGGACTCCTCGTGGATGAGTGGCTCGCCGCCGGTGAGCACGACGTGGTTCGCCTGCTCGTGGGACTGTACCTCCTCGATGATCGAGTCGACGTCGCGCCACGCCCCGGTCGGCTCCCACGACGTATGGTAGGAATCACAGAACCAACACCGCAGATTACACCCAGACGTCCGCACAAAGACAGAGGGGACGCCTGCGAGCGTTCCTTCGCCCTGCAACGAGTAGAACACCTCGTTGATTGGGAGGCCCTCCCCAGCCGCGTCAGCGTCCGTTGCGGGTTCCCCCACATCGCTTGCGACGGGCATCAGTAGCTTGCGCAGAGCTCACCGGTTTCACTCACCGACACGGAGACGTCCGAGACGGTGTCCGGGAACGCCTCAAGCATTCGTTGTTCGAGGAGGACGCTCATTACTTCTGCTGTTGGTGGGTGATCGAGGACGACGAGGGCGTCGCCGTCGCCGGCCTGCTCGAACGCGTCAACGAGCGGGTCGCCTTCCTCAACGAGGAACCGGTGGTCCCAGGTGTCGATGACGTCCGTGACGTCGCCCTTGTCGACGACCCACCCCTCCTCGGTGAGTTCGCCGGTCACTTCGACGGTGATCTCGTAGTTGTGGCCGTGTGGCCGCGAGCACTTCCCGTCGTGGTGGAGGATTCTGTGGCCCGAGCTAATTCGGATGGGGTTGTCTGCTCCGATTTGGAGTGTGCGTTGGCCTGCTTCCTGAAGCACATCTGCTTCGGATTCGTCTCTTGATATACTCCGAGCCATACTCGAAGAATATTCGGGGAATATATAAATATTGAGTTTCGTTACTCTATCGATGGAACAGCAGCACCACTCACGATCGTCTCTCCGCGGACTCTCCCGTTGCCCCCCAGTATCCCCCCTGGTCGAGCCGCATCATAGCACCACACGCAACTGTCCGGTCACAGACGGTGGTGACAGCTGATGGAGACTGAGGATACTCGTGCGATATTTACTGCTGTGTTTGCCGGCTCAATCGTCCTCGCAAACGTCCTCGCAGCGAAACTGACGTGGATCGAGCTGCCGGGGCTTGGCGGTGTCGCCGTCCCCGCTGGGTTCGTTGCGTTCGGCGTCGCGTACCTCGCCTCGGACTTGCTCGTCGAGTACCACGGGAAAGAGTACGCTGCGACCGTGGTCAACGGCACCGTCGTCACGCTCGTCATCGCGTATGCGCTCGTCTTCCTCGCCATTTGGATGCCATCCGCGCCGTTCTACGGTGGGCAAGCCGCGTTCGTCTCGACGCTTGGCGGCTCGGCATCGATCATCCTCGCCTCCGTCGTCGCGCTCGCGTTCGCCCAGCATCTCGACGTCCGACTTTTCGCTAACCTGAAGAATCGTACGGCTGGTCGGCATCGCTGGCTCCGGAACTGCGGCTCTACTGCAATTAGTCAGGGCGTGGACACGGTCGTGTTCATCACGCTCGGGTTCGCTATCTTTCCGGCACTCGGCCTCGGTGGGGACCCGACCTGGGGTTGGGCGCTTGTGTCGATTGTCGCTGGGCAGTACATCGTGAAGCTGCTTGTGGCGCTGATTGATACGCTCCCGTTCTACGCTGTTACGGAGTTCGTGGAACGGCCGGCTTAGCTCTGTATGTGCTGAATGGGGGCCAACCTTCGTTGCTGAATGAGGCGAAGATATGGAATTCAGTGCTTGGGAGACGTGTTCGACGTAGGAGGTAGTGAAAGATGGGTGAGTGAGCCCGGAACTACGGCAAATTAAATAGCATGTTGTATTATCGGGATAAATTCACATCTACTTTCGTAGACTGAGCACCGTCTTTGGATATTCTAGTCGGGAAAAGATATAAGTCACAGCTGAGCTTATCGCAGCTCGTTACATGTTATACAGACGACGAACACTATCAACGCCACACGGAAAATTAGAGACACCTGTTCTCTTCCCAGTCCGTAATATCGGGAAGCGATCAAGCGATAACCCCCCAGAGTACACGAATGAGATCCCTGACCTCTCGACTGCGATGGTTAACGCTCGGTCGATACGTCAGCGGGAACCACAATGGGATAGAATACAGGACGGTCAGACCCTGCGAAGTGAGATGGGGGGACCCAAATCAACTATTATTTTCGCCGATAGTGGTGGATTTGATTTCCGCTCTGAGGAACTAGACACCACCCCAAAGAAATCGCTCGAAACACAGCAGGCAATCGAAGCAGATATCCTTGGAACAGTCGACGTTCCACTCTCGCGCGAGAATAGAGAACGAGAGAACGACCGACGGGCAGAAGAGAACATTCAGCGGGCCCTTGCCGCGAGCAATTCGCATGACGGTGACGGCTTACTTTTTGCTAGTGTACACGGGTACGACCCTGAGACAATACGGAACGGTATTCGTTATCTTGAGGAGAACGGTGAATTCGACGGATACGCCCTCGGTAGTCTCGTTCCTATCAGGACCGACTATGAGAAGGTAACAAAACTGATATTAGCTGCACGGCGAGCAACTGACAAGCATCTCCATGCGTACGGATTGGGCGGCCTCGTGTACCAACCACTACTGCTCTACTGCGGAGTGGACAGTTTCGACTCAAGTGCGTTTATCCGAAGTGCTGGTAACCGGAACTACCTGATCCCCGGGTTCGGAGGTGAGGAACTACGACATATCGAGGATCTCGAATACCTTCCTTGTGCTTGTCCGGTCTGTAAAGATCGCACGCTTGACGATGTCCGCGAGGACCGTGATGCTCTCGTGAAGCACAACTTATGGGCGCTCACACTCGAACTTCGTCGCTTCCGGTACATGGTAGAAGCAGGCGAGGACGTTGAATCATACCTCGATCTTCGCTTCCGTGGCAACGAAGTAACGGCCCGAGCCTACAAACTAGCGAAGCAGCAAGTCAGGAGGCTCGCATGAGCGACGAACGTCCCACCGTTCGACCAGTTAACCTCGGTCGGCTGGTTGAGATAACTCACTTGTGTCGGAACGGCGCGCAATCGACGGATGACGTCGTTGACGCACTCGACGTGAGCAAACGGCGTGCACGAGAGACTATCCTCGAATCCACGCGTATCAGTCTCACTGAAAAAATATCTGACGAGAAAACCTACGCGACAACGACCATCGGTGAGCGCTTTATCGATGCCGTTGAAGCGAGTGATTGGGAGAGAGTCAACTCAGTTCTAAAGACACACAGTCCCCACTATGGAGAATTTCTGGGCCTATTTGAAGGTAGCAACACCATCGAACCGGATGCGGCACTAAAACTACTCGAAGACCAAGCCGAGTTTACTCCGTACGAGTATAACGAGACATCGTTAGACGTCATCGGGGCCTGGGCGCAACGCCTCGGCGCGATTCAGAGAAATGCGTTCGACGGTACATTCTATACAGTCGAAGAAAGCGATGTGCCACCCAACTTCCCGTACGTGCTGCTGTCCGTTGCTGACAGCCTAGAGGAGAGTGCTGGCGTGAATCTGAAGAAAAGGTATCTCTCGATCCCTGAACTTCGTGAGCATACCTGTGAGCGGCTCAGTTGTGACCGTGCTGCGTTCGATGAAGCCCTGCGGACGCTCGCACAACAGAATATCGGTCGGATAGAGCTCTCCGGAGCACCGATCGACACCGGTGCGAAGGAGGCACGGTATGGACTCAAAACGATCGAACTAGCCGATGTTGACGGTGAACTCGTCACTACCGATCAGTCTTCAGAGCAGGTGATGCGTGGTGTCGAACAGGCCGGTAAACAATACTACTACCTCGCGGTGTACGACCGCGACCTCCAATTCAACAACAACAATGACGACTGACAATTTTGAGATTACAGACGAACAGCGCGACTACTCATCCCTTGGTCTCGACGAGAACCCGTTCCCCTATAGCCCAGTGCCAGCAGACAACCCGGATGTTTACTGTGGACAGGATCACGTGGCGAATGCAGTAAGCGATACTGTCTCTACGGTTCTTAGCACCGGCAAATCGAAACACCTCGTGATCACTGGTAAATACGGGAATGGGAAATCTCATACCCTCAAATACGCACGCTCGCTCGTCCGTGACCGCGAAGACGTACTTGTGGGATACGTCGCTCAACCCGGCGAAGGATTCCTTGATGTCTATCACGAGTTCATGTATGATCTCGGCTTCGACCGCGTACAGGAACTTGCGTACGAATTCCTCGCTCATGTCGCCCGAGAGCACACCGAAGCGAATCCGATGGGAGCTCCCTCAATGAAATCGCTGCTCGACGAGGGAGAAATTCTGCTCTCAGAACTCGTTCCGAAAGCTGTCCAACTGCTGAGTGATGTCACGAAGTTCGCAGATTTCGCTCGGGCGATCGTACATATGGTGTACGAAGACACCAACCTCTACGCATGGCAGTGGCTCACCGCAGAGGGCATTCGGTACGAGCAGCGGAAGGAGATGGAGATTCACAGCGCACTTGACGACGACACGATGGGTGTGCGTGCATTTACTGCGCTCAAGAACATGCTCCTCGAACTCGGATACACCGGCGTGTTCGTCTTCGTGGATGAGTTTGAGAGCGTAGCGCGACTCTCTCCAAAGAACGAGCAGGCAACACTCAACAGTCTAAGACATTTGATGGATCAGAACAGTTCCGGACTCAGCATGATGTTCGGGTGTGCTCCGGAGGTCTGGCAGGACATCATGAGCGAGTATCACGCGTTCTCCGAGCGAATCGGTCGAGAAGTCTCTCTCCGACCAATGACAGAGGACCACTTGGAGGAACTCGTTGATTCTTATCTCGACCTAGCCTCCGATAAATCGGTTTCAGTGTCCGATGTCTTCGAGGAAGACAGCCTCCAACTCATTTTACAGAGTTCACAGGGGAACGTTCGCCAGGCACTTTCCATCTGTAGCTACACGGTCGATGACGCAGCCAAACGAGGACGGGAAAACATAGACACAGAAATCATTCAGGAAATCGTCTCCTAGGATCCGCTGCTCTACTGGGGTTTACTTGATCCCAATCATTATTTCTGGTCGAGATCTCGGTTTATCAGATGATTGAACCGCTCGTGCTGGCAGCGGCGAAAGATTACCTCGTTACCGACAGTATCGAGCACGGGTACGCAATCGTTGATGCGCAGTTTCTCGTGAACCAGTGGGGAGAAACAAATGTCGCAGATGAAACGGTCGAGAGGCTCTCACCGATCAACGCACTGAACCTCTCATCAGGGCGTCCAGATGCACTTGTGGCCGCACCGAATCCGAGTGCGTTTGAAACGAGTACAGAACAGGTTCTTGCTCCGCTACTGTCTGTCATCGAAGCGAAAGGCCACTCGGCTGGCTCCGTTAACGTCTCAGAGGCGATAACCCAGGCACACGCACATCTCGATGAGGTAAACCTTGGATTCGCAGCTGTTCCGAAGCGCAGCATAAAATCGATCCACCGTCGATTGGCCGGAGAACTCGACGTTGGAGTCCTCCTAGTTGACGAAACCGGTGACGTTGAAGTCGCTGAAAAACCCCGAGCAGTTGGCGCATCGACGACTCCCTCTACCGAGACGGTTCGGTTCCATGCTCGAATCGGGGGGGATGTACCGTCCAAATTGAAGAAAAATCACCCGAAGAACGCGCTCGGGTACATACTCGCAGTAACTGCCGATGGAAACACCGAAACGCTGTGTGAAGAGTATGTTATCGAGACCGTGTCGCATGCAAGATTAGATGCAGAGGCATTGGGTTTGGTCGCAACTGGGAGTGGAAACCCGAGACTGACTCCCAAAGGAACTGAGTCAGTTCGGACTCTTTCATATTGTTATGATGGTGTAGTGGCTGCTTTGAACAAGATCCGCGAGTATCGCCGTTCCCGAGAGCGATTGATCGACGTTGAACCAGCGATGGCGATTGTAGCACGAGACGCGATTCTTCAATATCCCCCCACACAAGAGTTACTACACGTTTTAGATGATATCACTGAAGAGGGATCCGGGAGATTTCGTGTCGATCAAGTCGCAAAACGTCTTGCGAAACGTCGCCCGGAGTTCGCTATCGACTTGTTTCTCAGCACGGATCCGAAGATACGGCGAGCTGCTCTACGAGATCAAGAAATACGGTTAGAGGTATTCGATCAAGAGGAACACTATCATACGAATACGCTATACCAGTACAAGGCTGTGCTATTCCACACTGGTCTTCTCACGTCAAGAGGGTTAGATACTCTTGCAAAATTGGATTTCTCTGAGGAGAAGGAATCTCAGATGTGGATTCCCGAAGATAGTATCTGAACCAAATGAACAAAACTTGTCTATCAGAGTGTACAAAGTGGATCCTCAATCACGCCAATCATCAATTGATGACTGTCCTGGCGATGTAGATATTCGTTGATATTCCTCGAACTTAACCCATTCTAGATTTTGATCGCGGAGTAGTCTCTCTACTGTTGTATGGATCGATGGCGCGACCAATATACCTCTGACGTGAGAATCGATCGACTCTCGAAAATAGGAGACACACCGTTGGAGTTGATCGACATGAGTATATTTTGCAGTAGGCTGTTTTACTTCGATGATGACCGGATTTCTATCCGTTAGCTGCTACATTAGAAATTCAAAATCTCAAGAGTAGTTGTCTATTCCGGATTGAGAACCCGCTGAATGGTCAGTTTGACAGTACTTAGCCGCTTCTTCAGGAGTGATCGAATCTCTTGATCCACAGAGAGCTGCTGAAAAATTCTTGAGATAAGTCCCTTTCAGACCTACTACTGTTGAGCCAAACTCTTTGCCTTCCTCGGTCCGTGCAGGTACAGAAATAGCCTGTTCGTATTTTTCATCCATTTCTTCCTGATTAAACAGGACGACAGCCGTTTCTACCGGCGTAGAACTGAGAAGCCCGTTAAGATCGATCGTGTCGTAATACTTCGCTCCGAGAGAGAGGAAGACGATATCAAAGTCTCCGGTGTTGATCAGTTCTCTCAACCGCTGAGTAAGCTGAAATCGTTTCTCCCGTTCAGCAATCTCCGCTTGGGACATCGAATTAAACGTAGCTTCGTACGGAGGCAGACGCTGGTCTTCATTGACAAGTCCGAAGCCCGCGCTGACGAAGAACCGCTCCACGTTGTGACCTTTCGTCGTGAGCGCGTGGACTGCCTCCGTGATTCGACGTTGCTGCTTTCCGTCGTACAGGTCCTTCGCTCGAATCCCTTCGATGCCTAAACTCTGTAGGAGGCTCTCTACGTCCTCGTTCTTTGTTCCTTCCTGATCTACGACAGGATAATCTGCTGGGTGAGATTTTGTCCCAGAGCATTGATCGATAATCAGGATCCGCATTCAGAACTCCTCCAATTGGATCTGTACGTCTCTATTCGGGGTAAAGTCGGATTCGTATCCCAACCTCTTCAGGATCCGGTCCCAAATCCCTTGTGGCTTGTCCACAAACTCGACAGAATCAATATCAAACCGTGTCTCCCCTTCGGGGTCGTAATAAAGGACTGTGTCATAACGACCGGACTTTCGTTCAAGTTCTTCCGAGATTCCGATAGGATCGAGAGAGATGCTTGTGGGGCCAGGTTCCCACCACTCATGAACACCATTTGCGTCAAGAACACCAATCTCCGCGACTGGGACATCATGGATTACCTCCCAAAGATCTTCATACATATCTGAGAGATATTCTTCTACAGTATTTCGACCAAATAGAGAGCTATCGGCAGGCACGACAACCAGCATCTTCGGCAAATCGTGTTTGAACTGCTGATAGAACCGGTACGTGTTATGGAACCCACGGCGGCGATTTCGGTTGTTCCCCCGGAATATCGCAACTTCAATACCCAAATTCTCGCAGATCGGACAATCACATCGGTCCCATGGACGGGAACGAAGCGTCTTCCGGTATCCCTCAAGAAGATCCTCGTCCTCGATCAGTTCTGATGAAGCGTAATTCTCTAACACTGTCCAAATCTGTTTGAACGTCGCAACTTCACCGGAACTCTCTTCGAGTGCTTCAACACGATCTACAGTCCGTGGGAACCCCTCAGCGACCTCACGAGCGGTGTCGATGATCCTAAGATACTCATCAAAATCAGTGGGGTCGTCAGCATCATCCGCACGTAGTAGTTTCACGAGTTTCTTCCGAACATCATCACCAAAACTCGCCTGTAGTTCGTATCCGTGTTCGAAGTCGTCACGGAACTCAGTAGTAATCTCTCGGAGGAGTCTCGCATCATATCTCTCATCGTGTCGGTGTACCTCTAGGTAGTCAACAAGGGCATCAAGTACGAGGTTCGCTTCCGTGTACCAACTACGGATGTGGGTCGAAATGGAGGCTTCGTCGTCGAAAGCTCGTAACGCATGTAGCACCTCTTGACCCAGCATCGATTTTTTGACGGCAATCTCGAGGTCATCACCGGGCGCTGCGTACCGAACACGGATGGCATCGAACCGCTCGTCAGAATTCAAGTGATAGTTGTTTCCACCTGTCCACGCCGCCCGGAGCATGCTCGCGCTGTCTATCGAGGACATCTGTGCTCGACCGATCGTCTCAAAGCCATCCGTCTTTGCGAACCCAAATACGTGTGTATCGATTCTCGTCTCGTGTTCTGACTCAAACTGCGCTATTCGATGTCCTACGTCCGTGACGATCTCCTCGACCTGCTCGAGTTGACTCCCAGCAACGCCACCGACCCCGACGTACTGGTACCCCATCTGCAAGACATCGTCGAGTGCCTCTCCGTAGGTGGTCGGATCCCAGCCCTGAAACGCAGCCATAAGTCGGAACGACCAATCTCCCTCGTCGTATAGTTCGCGTATCTCTACTGCGTTCTCAAGAGTAATTTCGTAGCGAATCTGCTTGTCATCTTCACGGTAGACCGCACGTGGATCTTCATCCATGCGACCAAGGATATCGTGTACCGTACCCTCAAAATCATCGTGAGTAAACGGTTCGACAGTGGACACATCGTAGACCGATTCCTCGTATCGTTTGACAAGGTCGGGCCACTCCACGGGCCACTCCTCAACCATGACGTCCACTTGCTCAGTGAGTTCGTTGGGCAGATCGCTCTCGGTAAAATCAGGATGTAGTGCTCGTTCGTCGAGATAGAGACGGCCTTTCTCTTTACCCGAACCCAACACGAGGTGGTCAATAGTGACTCCGACAGTCACGTCAAGGCTCTCATAGAACTGTAGCATTCCCTCGTTCCCGTACCGGGGGAATGGGAGCGATTTGTAACCCCATGCACCACAGTCACTGATGGTTGGAAGCCAGTCCGGAATATTTAGTTGTGGGTCATCGTAGACACCATGCTCAGTGACTCGGTCATACTTCCGCCGACTGTCTTCTACCTGCTCACGGGAAATTAGCACACCGTCAATTGGTGTTGTCTCATAGTCAAAAATATCCCAGATGAAGTGACGCTCCCGCTCCTGCTTGTTTAGATTAGAGAGTTCGTCGTGGACGAAGTCGTAGCGGGCGTCGACTGCGTCCTCCCATTCGGGGACATAGAACTTCACAGAGTTAGTTCACCAGGATAGGATTGCTTCTTAATGTATTTAGAAGCATCCAATTGATACGGTCTGCTCGTGAGTCCGCTCAAAAATAGGGCTTGGAATATTTATATTGGATATCGAAATATCTGAGACACATATTTCTAAATTGATCTAGACTACCACGGTCGATAGACATTTGGAAAAAACGAATACTGTGTCTCTCCGGTGTAAGCTTCCTCGGGGATTCGGTCCGGTGCTGCTATCTTCCAAATCATGTCAAAGTAACTTATACCAGTCTCCAAAACGTTGGGATTTCGTGTTTGTAATCCGGCCTCCGGATTATAGTAAAGACTGTTTTCCATTAGATTTGCACTCCCAACAAGCAAATTCCCGTTCTGTGGAGATCCTGCGATGAACAACTTGGCGTGAACACCGGTTTTCTTCAAATGTGATTGGTTATTTTTTTGCAACTCACGCAATTCTGTGTGGTCGTGATATTCTTTATAACGCGTGTAGCTCCGGAGTTCAAGATTACCCTCGGTATCACCGAGCCGGGACAAGAGGTTCCGTTTCAGTTGAGACCACTCATGTCCTTCGGGTAACCGGAACAACAGTCTGACCTCAATATCATTATCGAATAACCGCGATAGTTGTGAGACATAGTCCTGAATCGCAAAGTTTGTCCACGGACACATAATCCGAACTACGGGTTTGACATCACCATCAGCCTCTAGCGGGTGGTTGATAACTTCCGGAATCATCTCCGCGAACGATTCTGAATCGTGAGGGCGTTCTTGACGCCACCGCCGAATCGTTTTTATTTCCNCCATCAGCCTCTAGCGGGTGGTTGATAACTTCCGGAATCATCTCCGCGAACGATTCTGAATCGTGAGGGCGTTCTTGACGCCACCGCCGAATCGTTTTTATTTCCTGTTCAAGTTCTCTGCTGTCGCCGACGTAGTTTTCGATACTGTAGGCATCCGCGTGAAACTCCGGATCGAAAATTGTGTAGATGAACCGAGTTGGGCTGATAGTGAACGACTGCATGAACGACATCGCAGTCGTGAGGATACGATTCTCTTGCTGTTTTTGAATCCCTGACACACCTGACTGCAGAATGTGGAGTGATACCAGGCGGTCTTGAAGATCCCCCAGTCGGGTTTGAACCCAATTAGTATACTCGTCGACGGAAGGTGGTTCGTCCACCGGAACAGGATATACCTTCTCGAAAAACAAGACACCATCATCATAGGTCGTCTCGATACCTGCGTCCTGTAGATCAGTATACACGCCTAATTCGTGCTGGTCAGTCTGTTCTGCCACCCATCCGGCTGCGAGTGGAACATCCCGCTGACTAGCAAGTGCACAAACCCCGGCGATAGACGGTGGAAATGGCCAGGTTATGGAATCTGTAGTGGTTTCGGATGACCTTTTCAGGGCAAGTGTTTTTTGTAGTTGCGCTTGCTTTCGCTCGGTTTGAGAGATCAAATCATCTACCACCGTTTCCAACTCTGTTCCAAATAGGGCCTCGACTAAGTCCTCTAATGCATTATTCCGAACGTACACCGATAGTGCGCCATTCATCCCGGTCGGCCGTGGGGTTGGCGGCTGAATATCAAACGTTTCGAGAATAGAAGGTACAATCGAATTGTGCTGTTCTATTTCAAGATGAGACAGTAATCGATCGAGGGTTGCATATGCTGCCTCCGACCGAGATTTCGAGAACCCTTCTGCAATTGGTGCGAAAACTTCACGATTCAATCGATAGCCATCTTTGACCGGTCTAATGATTCGCAGGGATTGAGCAAGTTCTCGTTCCGTAGCGGAGTCAATATAGCCGTGAACATCGCGTCTTGACATTGTCACAACATCCTCAGCGTCTGTCGTCTCTATAGCCTCCTGCCCTTGAACGAGCAGATTGGTGATGCCACTTGGAGTGTCGAAGTAGGCTGCGCCAGCGACGAAAGCGGGTACAGAATCCGGAGGAACAGTACTTGCTGCGTGAGCTACTGCCGGTGGAAACCACGCGGCACACAACTGTTCGATACCTTGTTGGAATGAATTCCATTCTGGCTCATAGTTCGTCCGGAGCACCTCTAGATCGTAGTATCGTCGGAGTGCTTGGCTTTCTACGGCCCCAGTTCTTTGGCGAGAAATACTTCCTAATATTAGTGATTCTGGGGAGACACCCCAAACCCCGCTTTCAGATGATTTGATTAGCGGTTTCAAGAATGAATATTCCATGATATTTTTGGGAAATACTTAATCTAAGACGATTTTACCGGGATCCTGAGTCATCACTTCAGCGAGCAGATCTCGGAACCCCTCTTTCGAGAACGTACGATCCTTGTTGTTCTCACTACAGCCGTACTGATAGAGGCACTCAGGACAACCACTACCGCAATCACAACCATCGATGTTTGTGTACATGACCTCTAGGGCCTCGACAAGTTCTGTATAGACTCCATCATCGGTACCGAACAGCAAGTCCGTTACGCCGTTACCGCCGACAGTGCTTTCGAAGACGAATGCTTCCTCGTCACCCTCTTCGAACGATTCCTGAAGACTCCGGATATCGACCCCACCCGTTCGTTGGAGAGCAAGGCGCAATCCGTGGGCTAATGTATGTAACATCGTATCATTATGGGAGCCACTCCGTATGCGAATACCCATAGTTTCAAACTTTCTGCCGACAGCAACCTCTGTCTGCTTAGCTGGGTCGTGGTTAGGATTACTGAGACACCGGCGGCTTCCGTCCTCTCGCGGTACGACAATACTGCCACAATCCTGCTCCATACACAGATTTAGCCGTTGTGGTGTCGGGTCCTGTTCCCCGCTATCGTAGCTAGCTGTGTAACTGTCAACCGTTTCTATGATTCCGATCTCACCGTAATCTACTGTAAAGAGGGAATCACCGTCAGCGGTCGTAATCTGTAGCGATCGCTGCGTATCAAATTTTGATATCTCAGCAGACATCTGGGCAAACGTGCTTCGAGGGTTGGTACTGTAGTCCGAGAGGGAATACACGTCCGTGATGTCCATGTCGTTCTCTGTAACACTGTCCTGAGTAATTTCGACCTCATTTATTGTTAGTGGTTCAACTTTTGAGAGGTCTGTAGGGCCTGCCCCGCAGTCAGGACAGGCCTGTTGCCCACTCCAACTAGTGATGAAGTTACATCGATCACATCGTAGCTGTTCAGCGCCGACTTCCTCTTTTAGCTCACGAGTCCCTTCGTTGTCTTTTACGATTCGTGTGACAACGTAGCCCTGTTTGTTCCGGAGAACGTATGCGTATGGGTGTAGTTCACGCAACGCCATTGCGGAGTCCCGATTCCAAGCATCTTTTGAGTCCACTGTTAACTGTCCGTGTTCGCTTAAGGACCGCCGTTTGACGTTCACGCTTTGACTGAACGACCGAATATTCGGGACATACGCAGCTACACCCGAGCGCTTGTGGATATCAGAGAATTTCGAGCCTTCATACTCGTTGATGAGCTCTCGGACGGTATCACGTTGAATTTTGAGCCGATCGATATCTGCTTGCAGTTCCTCGTCCGACTCATCGGATTGGTCATCTTCATCAAATCCACTCGAGAAACCCCCGAGCCCACTTGACGCGTCCTCCTTCTGACGAATTTCTTCTTTAAATTCGTTGAGTTCTGACTCAAGTCGCTGTCGGTAGTTGAATGCAGCCAAGACCAACCGTTCGCTAAACTTCTCGAGTGTTTCGCTAATGAGATCCTTGTATTCTGTCGCTGCGTGTGTGACATCTACTTCTCCACACTCGGTACATTTACCCGTCACACCTACCGAAAAGATGTGATTACAGTTCCGACAGTAGTTGTAATCAAGTAAGGACGTAAGCCACGGCCGTATAGCTTCGTCGGCTTCAACGATACGCTTTAGTATGGTGAATATCCGCCCGTGATCGATCTGATCGATAGGACGATTATACAGATACGTAAACGTCTTGTAATCCGTCGGGGGCGCTGTTCGTGGCTCATCATTTCGGTAGCGATTCCATTCATCAGGGTCTGGTTTCGTGAACTCTTTTCCCTCCACTTTGTCTACCTGCTGCCACGGTATATGATACCGGGCAGCGATATAGTCCATGATTGCCCAAGTTAGTGAGACACTCAGAACGTATTCGTTATGCTGGTCAAGTGGAATGGGCTTTTCTCCTGAACTAATGAGTTGGCTTGGTTTCTTATGGTAGTAGAAGTCAATTGGATTCCGCTTGCTAACTGTTGTGACCAGTGATTTGCCAGCATCACGCCCTGCACGTCCGATCCGCTGAAGATATGCGTTAGTGTTTGGTGGCGTCCCAACAAGCAACAACGTGTTTAGGTCACCAATATCAATCCCGATCTCCATCGCCGGTCCCGTAGAGAGGAAGTTCGGAACTGAGTCATGTTTGAATTCGTGTTCGATCCGGCGTCGTTCGTCAGCTGGGACATCACCTTTGTAGACCTGGCTGGTGAGTAGTCGTGGGTTCGTTGTCGAAGCCCGGTATGCGGTCCGATTAAAAAACGGCGACTCCATAGTGGCTCGATCGTGATAGCTTGAATGGTAGTCGACGAGCCCACTCTTGGAATTATTTCTGACCTGTATCCCAGCAGTGCTCACAAACGAGTCTCTATGATAATCATAGTGGATGCTATGGTCAGACCCAACAAAGTGTACATTCACCGCATCAAGAGAAAGTTCGACTCGATCAAATTGGCTATCCTCGGTAACTACTCCGCGTTCTTTCAGTCGATTGAGTACACCGACCGGATTTTCGATCGTCTCATCTTTACGGAGTGCTTTCAGCAGGTTCTGTCGCGGCTGGCGATTGTCTTCTAAAAGATGGCGACAAAGGGATCGCTGTGCTGGTGTTTCGGGAACTATGTTGAACGAGATATCAATCATACCCTCGTTCACTAGGCGACCATACTTCCGCCCGATATTCCCGTTTACAAGTAAGTAGTTTCCGGGGATGAGTTCACCGAGTAGCGATCCTCTCCATCTCCCGTAGCCGATTACGTCATTGATGATATCGTCGCTGGCATCCATCTCATCCCAATAGCTTCGGGCTTCATTTATCGTCCCTTCAAGGAGTTCCTCTAGCGAGACTGGTCCGTGGTCTTCTACATGACTAAGGATTTGTTGCTGAATGAAGAGTTCCCGCTCTGGTTCTTCGAAGTCGTTAGCCATCCGCTCCATATCGCGGTAAGAATCTGCAAAAGACATCATCTTTGACTGGTACTGAGAGTCGTTCGTGTCAGCCAGTTCTCGGAGCATGAACTGACTCATGGTCACCCCTGCGTTATTGGGAGACCGCATGAGTGAGTCATAGTTGCGGCTCCGGCCGTGATAGCAGGGTAGTGCGTGTGAGGCCTTCCCCGTTGAATCAAGCCGAACATTCCCGTTCGAATCGCGGTAGGCAGACTTGAGTCCGAAGGATTTGTTTATCCGAACGATATCTGAATCAGAGTGCTCTTCGATATTACACCCGGTTCCTGCTAAATAATAGAGGTCTGTCGAGCGATCCTCGTTACAAGCCTCACAAAAATCTGCCTCTTGAGTATCAATATAGGCAGGGAGTACGAAGGTGTTCCGTCCGCATTCACAGCCGTCTTGTAGATCACGAGGTCTGAGGCGCTTTGAGTGGTTCTCGTTCGTACAAACCCAGGATAGCGAATATTTTGGGATCAGGGGAGCGTCACAGCCACTACAATTGAGGCCATCCTGATTCTCGTTGTGGTGGTCACATTTTGGGTCACTACACTCTCGAGCGATATCTTCGCCCAAAGTTAGAGAGCCACCGCAATATGAGCAACCGCTATCGGCCTGTGGTTGTTCAATATCACATGTCGGGTTCTTACATACGGTACCCTCTGATGTTCGGGTCAGTACGCCACCACACTTACAATTATTCAGGCCCTCCGTCGGGTGTTCTGTCTGCCCACAATCTTCACAGGTGTATTCCGGAGTCCAATAGATTCGAGTGAGATCTCCGTGATCGGGATGGTTACACTCCGGTTTTGATGCGTAGAGATACTCACCCTCTGTCTCTTGAGTTACTGGCCGTACTGTGGCGCAGTCTGGGCAGTACCACGCCTCATAGACCTGCTCGCCGCAGTTCTGACAGAGTCGTATTTTTGTGACGAAAGACGTCTGTTTCTCATGGCCCTGACAGTCACATGCTTGCGGTTTCGAGTAAATTCGGTGGCAGTGAACACACTTGTAGTAGCCGTCGACAGGCCAGTTGAACAGGTGAATCCGGACTTCATAATCTGCGAGTTCGAACAATGTCAGGACATTGCTGGCAGCCACTTCTGCTGCGTCTGAAGAGATACCATAGGTTCTCTCAATATACTCCGTAAAGTCTTCAGGAGTAGGAGCGGCAGGGATGTCGTACGCTTCATTGTCTGAATCTTGGAGAACACGATGCAGATGCTCTAGGCAATACAACGATCCTTCTGTAATTTCTTCTTCGAGAGCCGTCTCAATGTCCGTATCGGAGTCCAATCCCAGTCGGGATCGAATCTGGTTGGTTTCCCCACTACGGTCATGTGTGGCATTTCCCGCAAATTCCGCAGCGGTGTAGGGCTGTTTCGTCAGCGGTTCGGGTAATCGACCCGGATCCGTGAGAACTTCGTCTGGTGTGACCTCTTCAATGAGTGTGTATGACTTATCACGTTCGTTAGTTGGAATCGAGAGTAGACGTTGGAAGAGTTCCTCTCTCTCGTCGATCGTCGCACTAGACGCGACCATCCGCAACGGATCGTCGATACCTCGCTCCTCACGGAGTCGACGGAGACGTTTGACGAGCATCGACACATGAGCTCCGAACAACCCCTCGTACGTATGGACCTCGTCGAAGACTAAGAACTTCGGCTGGTCCACAAACATTCGATGGGCCTGCTCGTCATTGACATTGAAAAGCCGATAATTAATCGTATCCGGGTTTGTCAAAATAATGTCCGGCGGAGATTTATGCATCTTGTCCCTAGTCAAGTGTACAAAGTCTAGGGTGTGCCCGCCATACTCTTCGATAAGTTTGAGCCGATACTCGTTTTTCTCGCTCTCAACGTAGACGTTCGGTGGAACTTCTTCGAGTGTTTCCTTATCGAGGGCCGTTTTTTCAGCTATTGTACTCGGAAGTTCGAAGTGCTCGAAGGCGTCGATAAGGTACGTGAAAGTGTCCTTATTGCTTCCTGGTACATAATTACTGTAAGGGGTATCACCATCGTAGACTCCTATAGTAATCTCTTGGTCTGCAGGCAAATCGGCTTTCTCGTTGACTAGCCAGAGATACTCGATGAAGCGCTTGAGTTGGTCCTGTGCCAGCGCCTTCGTTGGGTAGGTTAGGACAGCCTTGATTCCGTTGACTGGGACGCCGTCTAGCTTGTTTCGTTTGGCCCGTAGTGCGTACTGTAGAATCGGAATGAACCAAGACTCAGTTTTTCCTCGGCCTGTCCCAGCTGCGATGAGGGCGTGCTTATCGTCGGAAAGCCACTCGATAGCCTCTTCTTGATGACGCTGTAGATATTTGAAGTTCTCTTCCGTGAACGCGTCGATAATAGGCTTATCTAGCCCGTTGGGTGCAAATGCGCCGCTTACATTGCGAGCGAACTCCGTCCACGGGGTATCACTCCAAGCAGCGGCTGGTACTCCCTCTAAATACGGGCCCTTCGATCGGATCAGCTGTTGTTCTTTCGATCGCTCCTCATCGGCTACGAACTGATCAAGGAGACCCTGATAGCCCCGCTGATTCCCCCCAATGAGGTATTTTGCGTAGCTATCCTGTGCATGCTCACCGAGTTCGATTGGGTCGAAAGTACTCATGGGTTGGTTGTGAATTGGATCGAAAGCCGCCTGCTGAATTCTTTGAATGTCTTAAGATCGTCCAACACAGCTTCGTCTATTTCTGCGAGCGTCACCGTCTCATCTTCTAACAGTGACCAGATGACATCCTTTGCATCGCCGGTCAGGTCGTCGCCAAGATCAATACTCAATTCATGAAACTTGTCATGATGTGACTCCCACTTCTCAGGTGTAATATCATCTCTTGGTTTGCCATCTGCTAGTTTGTTCAGAAAATACTGGTAATTACGGCACGTTTCGTAGGCTTCGTTATCCCCGATATCCGGTATTTGAAGTAGCGTCAAAGTTCGATCTACCGAATCCAACTCTTCGGTAACATCATCCTGAACAGTCTCTCGAACTGTACTGGTAAGTTCACGAAATCTTTCTCGATGGTTCTCAAACTTCGTGATGACATCTCGAACGGCAGTAGCATCGTCAAAATCATCCCAACCCTTGCTTGTCAGTGACCGGAGCTCACGTTCGACATCAGATTCCAAGTTCGAGATATTGTCTTTCGGGATCTCAAGGTCCATTCTGCTTGCATAGTCTGACCAAGTATCGAGTTTTTGGTGCTGTTCGCGTGTCTCAGAAATTTTGTTTTTTAGATCACGAAATGCATCGTTTTTATTTGATGCGCGTTCGCGTTTCTTCTCAATATCCGCGAGGTCTTCGTTCAGGTCTTGCGCTTCTTTGCTTTTATTGACCAGCGTCTCTATCCGACTTTGTACTAACTCGGAATCTTTGGCGTGCTTCTGCCCCATTAGAGATCCTCACCAAGTTCGCTGACTAGTTTCTGACTTTCCGTCCGTACACCCTCATACGGCGTTTTATCTGGGTCAAACGCTTCTTCTTCTAACTCTTTAATTGTATTCTTTAGATCCTGTTCAACTGTGTCTAACTCGTCAACAAAATCACTCAGTGCCGAGTGGATCTCTGACCACTGGCTGTATTTCATTCTCCCAACATCTCGTTGAATATCTAGGAACTCCCAGACACTTTCACAGTCTCTGGCACGATTAACCACAGAAGAGAGATCTTCAAGATAGTCATCTAATTCCTCGTCGTCCAACGCGCTAATCTCATCCAACACATCTGGTTTTGGCCTTCCAAGAGGCTTATACGCGTCTTCAAGCCCAGACAAATCGAGAGAGCTATTCATACCCTGTAAAGAGTCATGAAGTTTTGTAAGGTCGGATCTCGCAGCAGATAGGTCGTCGGCATATACCTCATCGTACTCATTGATATCTCGTGCCAGGCCTCGAATATTATATGAATTCGATTTTAAGAACCCGTCCAAGTCTGTGCTTTCTCTCCGGGTTTCACCGATTTTGAACCCAGTAGTTTTTCCTTCTATATTTCTGATTTTGATCATCAACTGTTCCAGATCAAGTGAGGCTATTGCGTCTTCGAGGCGATCGTGTTCCACCATGTTTCGGCGAAGGTGGAACCGCGCATGGAACAGGCCATTATATAATTCTAGATTATCTTTGAGTGATTTAACATTTCCACCGAAGTCTGTTCGTGTGTATACTTGTGAGATGGCTCTCTGTGACACGGGCCTTGCGAGCGTTTCTGCGTTAAATTCGGTTCCGTTGCCCGAGAATACGTTGAGGAGATATTTTCCAAAGAGAGCGACTTCGTCTAATGTCACACCATATGTCTCTTTGATGTCCATTTCAAGATCTTTTCGTAGGTCAGTGACGGCATTATTGGCCCATTCTCTCAACTGTTCGAGGTTGATGTTGTCTTTCCGTTCGAGACTTCTGAGGTCGGTATCCTCCCAAACTCCGATACGAAGCAGATCTAAGAGAATGGACTGATTCATATCTCTCGTGAGTTCGATCTGGGTGTAACTGGGCTGATCCGCATTACGAACGTGTATCGGAACCCGGTCAGATCCTTTTGTCCAACGGAGATATGCCGCGTCGCTCGACCGGCATCCAGGAATGCGTAGGCTATTGGGCTTGTCAAAGAAGTAAGTAATAATTCGTTGAGCCCCATCCTCAATATTTGATGTCTGATTGAAATCTGACTCACCTCGAACCCATGCTAATAACTCGTTTCGTTGCTCGGTGAAGGTACCGCTCAACGAAGGCCCATCTTCATGTTCATACCCGCATTCTGGGAAGGTCCACTTCTCTCCGGTTACGTTGATCCCTGCGCTACACTCGGGACAAATTTCCTCAAATCCACCAATAGTGGGTGCCCGACCATCGCTATCAATATCGAACGAATGGGGTATTTCTGCGTTAACTGTGTACTGTTCACCTTCGTCGGTTCCGTACCACTTCAAAACCTGTTCGTCTGGGCCGTTATAATTAGGATCTAGCCTATTGTCGATGTTTCCGAGTCGCTGTTTGAGTTTCTCAGCATGTTCAAATGGTGGGTTTTGATTATCTAGCAACTCGCTAATTACGAAATTGAGATATATTCTTGGTGTCTGCTTGGTAACGTTCTTCGATTGTAGATTGTGATAAATTCGGTCAAGGAATTCCCGGTTGAACGGATACAGCCAGTTGCCGAATGATTCTTCAATGTCATCTTCAGATTGTCCTCGGGGTAGAGACGGCTGATACTCAATATCTGAATCTTCCTTAATTGCTTTGAGATAATTTCTTGCGAGATCGATATGGACGTTCTCCTGTTGTAAAAAGAGTGTCCGAGAGCCAGAACCGTCTTCGGCGTCCTCAGTAAGTTCCAACCGGGCCTGTATTCGGTCATCGATGGTATCCTGTGAAGCGACATCCGCTCGACGCTGGTCAATTACGTTTTGATGGACGCCAGTCGTTACTCCAATGACCACATCAAAATGGGCAGTTCCTAGATCAGAAAAGAATGATAGTACTTGATGGTCGTAAACTGTGAAACCAGTTAGGTCCTCAATGATCAGTACCGGTCGGCGATTTTGAGATTTAAAAGCCTCGTCAATATCCCTAAGGATATCTCGGATGTCACCTGCGGAGAGCATGTCTGAAACAGCTTCGGTAGCCCCCGTCTTGATTTCGCGGTAGAGATACTCTGATGGTTCAACCTGATGGTGTTCGTGTTCTCTTGTTACATCTGGGAATTTTTCTAACAGGGAACCGAGTTCATCCTGCTCAATCGGTTCGAAACTAACACTTGCGTCAGGATCGTCGAACGCATCGACATATGTCTCTAAGTTGGATCGAACTTTCGACTCAAACGCGTCGTCTTTCAGGAAATTAACGGTCGCTTCCTGACTTCCTTTGAACCGATTGATAATCTTTCCTGTTACCTCTCGATAAATACCCTCCATCGGGAGATCTCGCAAATACTTTGCGTCCTCAAAGTCCCATCCCTCAAGATCTTCGGTGAGAAGTTCGACGACCTCCCGTGGTTCACGGATGTGTCGTGGAATGAGTATCGGTTTATGCGCGAACTCATCATCATCGGCTGTCGCGGTTTCATCTTGTATCTGATAATCTAGCCACTGGCAGAGTTCAGATTTCCCGCTCCCACTTTCTCCGACGACAAAGAATAGTCTGTTTGTGTCCTTTTTTGTTGATTTTGTGACTGTCTCTAGAACAATATCCTCTGATACGAGACTCTCGGCTTCATTAGACCAAGTATCGAAGGCTTTGTTCTCCTTAACTCGGATTCGATTGATCGGGACGTGAGTTTTTTCAAACTCGTCTCGATTCTTTTGTTGGGCCTCCTGTGTGATATATTTGTCAACAACCTCTGCATCCCAGTTTTTCGGATATATAGTACTCATCAATTATCACTCACTCGGAGTGTCAGCTCATTATATTTCTGCCCGTTAATTTCGACTACTCCTCCAAAGTCACTTGCCTGATCAAGTTCAATAGAATGGTTCAACTCTGCCTGTTTCAGAGCCTGCTCGAAGTATTGAGCCATTGTATTTCTGTTCGTTGTGGCATATACCGGTAGATACGTCTTCTCGATTTTCTTCATCATTGACTCTATCTTGATTGGTGTGTTTGGAGCAAAACTATCTTTTAGTAGATCCAAAAGCAACGATTGGGAAATCGACAGTAGGTGGGTGTAATTCTCGTCAGAATCGCTATTGACGGGTGAAATTACTCCCAACATGGACATAGTTCGTGCCCAGTAATTGATTTTGTTCTTTGTCCAGCTGATCGAACTCCATTTTGTGCTCAGCAGGTCCTCTAACTGATTTTTAGTATCGAAGTACCGTTCATCTTCTTCAGTGAGGGTATCAAGGATACCGAGATATGCGGCGTCTTCTCCGGTCTGCGCACGCAGGCCTTTTAAAAGTGCTACTCGGGGAGAAACAGCTTCCAAGTGTTTGTCTTTAATGATATACCCATCTTGTTTCTGTACAACCTGGTTTGACTCCTCGAGGAAGTCGATTGCATCTTCTAGCGTTTTCCGAGAATCACTCTGGTTAGGGTCATTAGCATCTCCCGGGTAATAGCGTTGGAGAAGTACCGATCTCTCGATGGGTCCACAACGAGCAATGTGCTTCCATAGGGCCAATGTGTCGTCGCCAGTTACGTTACGTCCTAGTAGTGACATCTGTGAATTTGCCCGACTATATCGGGTTGCTACTTCCTCTCAAAGGACCATGGCCTATTTAATAAACTTGTTCCTTAAATTGAAGGAATACGAAATAAATACGCTCCTAGATACAGAGAGACCATTAATTATTCTTGACAATTCTTCCTCCAAATCGCCGCAGATATTTCACCCATGATCACATTATTGTGGAATTTTGAGGTGAGTATCGGGTTAGTTTGCTTACAAGGTCCTATCCCAGAGATTAGTTTTTTTAAGCGTGTCATTCAGTATTTGCTTGACGATAATCCCTTACCTGTTCTGCTTCGAAATCGAACTTTTGGAGTTCATTCAGAATGTGGTCGCGGATTACGGAAATGTCTGCTTCGACCCAAGGCCGAATTGTTGCCTGAATATGTTCCATGTCGTCTCGAGTAACTTGTGACGCGAGAAATTCAAAGAAATCCCAAGTTCGAACACTAGGGTGTACTTCGGAAAACTCGAACAGGTCTGCGATTCGTGTTGGCTCTCGATCCATACTACTGGCGTATTCAACTGCTGCTTCATGAATCCAGATGTTCAGAGTCTCATCAAGAGAGAGGTAATGAGTGGGCAGTTCATGCTGAATGTAGTAGATTGCGGCTCCCTCATATCCGAATTCTGCGACGTTTTCGATTGTTTCAGTTAACGGCTTTTCTCGATCAGCATCGTCAAGTCGAAAATCGGACCGATCCACTACGAGAAACAACTTGTCTAACTGGTCTTCATTATAGGCGCGAATGAGTTTCTGGGTCGTGCTTGATTTCCCTTTGTTTTCAACCTCTTGATTGGTGTACTGACAAAGGTGTTGCTCAGAAATCTCCGACCAAGTGCTATCCGAACCGTAGAGGTGGTAGGTGAATTCAAGTCCGGGAGTTATAGAGTACTCAAAACAGTTATCTTCACCAATTAGAACTTCGTCAAAGGTAACCGACGATCCATATCCGAGCCAAGAATTTGGAAAAGTATAGTCTGTGACTCCCCACTTCGATAGAAGTGGAAGGCTTCGAAGCCAACCCATGTTTCCCCGATCACTTCCACCAGTTGCGGAATCAGTCATAACAATAATCGAATCAGTACTGATTCCTGCGATTGTGTCGGCCTCCATTGTACACACAATTTCGGCGTTACAATTTACACGTTTCCCTAATTAGTTGTCAGATATATAATTATTGTAGGAGGCTTCAACAATACAATTCCTCCTATATGCCGCTTAGAATGATGATTGGCGATATCTACTTATCCTGGCTATTAACCCAGAGGAGAGCGTTTCCTACCTTTTGAGATGTAACCAAACCTTTCTCTTCCATTACTTGGAGGCGCTTATATGCAGTATCATGCGCACAACCCCCCCGATCAGCAATTTCTCCCGTTCCGGCCATTCCCCCTTCTTCATTAATGGCATCAAGGAAATCCTGCGTAGGGTATTGGCCAGTATATTGACCAGTATCTTCATCACGGCCGGGCATTGCTTAACGCTTCTATTCGCTTCTGATTAGTCCTGACGGTATTTTCACCACCATTATGAGAACTCCGAAAGGTATTTACCGCTATGAGTTCTCCTAATGGATGTGGAGCCCAGCCCCGACGGGGCGTGACGATCGAACGAATGCCTGGGTGGTAGTGACACCCGGGCTGGGTTTCCCACGGACGTGAGAATCCCATGATACAATCAAATCTGAGGTATCAAGAGGTTATCGGTGAACAGTTAATTGAATCTATAAACAAACTACAAAAAATTGCGCTCGGAGAAGGGCCGGCAGAATGTCAAATCTGCGGCCGTGAGCTCCGCGAAGGCGACGAGCTGACCACGTATGCCTTCCGGGCGGCTAGCAACTCCATTTTTGAAATCGGATACGTGATGTGCGGGGACGACGAGCACGCGCACCCGACAGAGTTCATGCGCGGCGTCCACGAACTCGTCGTAACGGGCCGCATCGGCCTGTGTACTGACGCGGCGACTCAATCATCGTGGCTGGTACTCCTCGCCCCAGAACCGATCGTGGCGAGCCGACCCAGAACAAGCGACGCCTACACGATCGGCGAGAACACGACGCGCGAGACTGACACCTCCGAGAAGCGCCCGACACCGCTGTTCGAGGGGATCCACGAGCGCGGGTCCACACAACTCGAAGGGACTACTGAGCACACGGCCGACTACTCTCAGAGAGACGGAACACACCAAGCCGAACACAACGAGCAGGTCCACCAACAGGCGACCAATCAGAGAGGGGCCGAGTAATGCCTCCGGAGTTCGACACCGAACCCCTCGACCACGAGATGTCGCTCCCAGACGACATCGAGGGGCTCACACTCCCGGGCCTGTACGTGGGGCTCGAAATCCCACTCCTCGCACCGGGCGATGGGATCGTGACGGACCGCCACCATGCCTCTGCCGACCGCTACGAGGCGGACGACCCACAAAACCAAATCGGCGGGATGGTGTCTCCGTTCCCACTCTCAGGGTGGCTACGACACGGCTGTGAACGAGTGATTCAGGTGGCGGGCGGCACGGCGTGCCACCCGGGCGAAGCAAACGCGGACTACATGCTCGAGGACGTGTACGAGCGCGACCTCGACGCGGGCTATCACGAGAAGGGGTCGTGCGTCGACGACGATGCGGGCTGCGTCCTCTACGACTTGTTCGGCGGGTTCAACGATCGTGCGGGGCGACTGGTACGCCGACCGCTCCGGTTCTCGCCGATCCGCCGGCAAGTTGACGTCCTCCAAGGCGAAGCGGAAGCGCACTACCGCCAACTGAACACGCAGGTACGCTCACGGAACGCCGAGGACGACGGGCAACCACTGCGGATGGCGTCCCGAGACGTCGTCGGCAACTTGGTGGGGACGTGGAAACTCTCGCTGCGAGAGCTGAAGCCGGAGTACGTTGGGCTGCTCGTCGAGGCGGTCGATTACCTCGATGCACATAGCGACGAGTTCGAACTCCAACTTGGCGGCGCGCGGAACTTCGGGGCGGGCATGGCCGAGGCGCGCGTCATCAACCCGCTGTACACGGACGCGGAGATCAAGCGGGTGTACAATCGCGCCCAGGACGCCACCTCAGGAATGACGTGGAAGGACGACCTGTGGCGGGAGTCGGTGCGTCAGCAGTTCGTGAAACCGCTTCAAGAGCGGGTTAACGGCGATACGGGGGCGACATAATGCCCCCGGCGGCAACGGATGAGGCCGCGAGCGTGGACATGGCGATCGCGTACCGCCATGACATCCACAAATTGCGCGGTCGCCAGCACGGGTCGGGGCGTGACGAGTTGTTCGACGTGGCGGTCAACGAACCAGTCCCGATGCAGGCGGATCGAGATGCGGCGTTGCTGAGCCGGCCAGATGGCGAACCCGAACAGACAGTCGCAAATCACGCGTCGCCGGCGCGGCTGTCGCTGCTCACGGGCTCGGTACTTGAAACGGGGGCGGTCCCCGTACAATATACCGCGATTACGCCGTTGATCGATGGCTCGTCAGACGAGCTCCACGCAGCGTGGTTGACGAGCGAGACTGCGGCGCTGGTGAACGAGTCGGTGTATCTCCCATACTCGTCGCTCAAATACCACGTACTGGTGGTGGCAGCACTGCTCGACGCATATCGGGCGGGCCACGCATTTGACGACCTGTACTTGGTTGCTGAGCCAACGCCGGACGGGCCACCACGGAACGCTGATCGAGCAGCGAGACGAGAAGCTGCACTCGACGCGGACTGCGTGGTCCCACACCGAACGATACTGTGGACGGAAGCGGTGACGATGCGGCTGACGGCGTCACCAGATGGACCCGCAGCGTGGCTTGGGCCAGAGCCAGCCGAATCGTTCGCAGACGTGTGGAGTCGGGTGTCAGGGTCGCCCCTCGGCCGGGAGGCACAATGGTGGCGACACATCGACGCACAACTCCGCCGCATCCGGTCATGGTCGACGGCACTACAGTACATCGAAGACGCTGTCGCGGAGGATACGCGCGGGACAACGGAGGTGAGCGAGTGACCCGCGGACACGATCGTGATTGGCGAGCCGCCAACCCTACCCATGCGATATGGTCGTGCGGTGAGCCTGTGGGCCGGACTGACTGTCCGCCGGCGTCACCAGTGAGTGGGCGTCGACGTCTGCTGGCCCGCCCGGGAGCGCCCGCGACACTGTCGGCTCGACGAATGTCGACGACAGCTGGGGGCGCAGACCACCTCACACTCGGGCGAAGCCAAACAAACTCACACCCCAGCGCCCCAGCGGAATGGTCGGGCCGTGAATCCGCGGGGCGGGCTGCGAGCCACCATGCCGGACACGTGTGTGCGTGCCGATGGCGGGCGACGCCCCTGTACGCCCAAGTCGATCGTGGGTGCCTGCTGTGGGCGGGTCGATCTACCACAGCTACCGATCGTGTGTTACGTGAACGTGTTACAATCTCCACTCGAATCGGAGGGGGTGTGGCGTGACGACGATCCAACAGCTGGTGTTCAAGCTGTCGACCCCGTATGCGGGGCGGCCATACCACGTATCGGGCAACGCGCTGTTTCAGGCGATCGCGTCCGACGTCGATGACCAAGCCCGACGCGAACTACAAGTAAGTCATGGGATGTTCGCGCCGTCAGAGTACGGCTCCTACCCTGAGTCACACTCACAAAATGGGTACGCCGGCAAACTCGGTGGGTCGCTGCCACCGGTTGAGACGTACGAGGACCTGTTTCTGTTTCGAGATGCGGCCCAGCGATGGCTGCTGCCCTCTCGGCCCCGGGACGCCCAGAACACGATGGATCGCCAATCCCACGGGGGACGGCTAACGGTCGCGCCAGAGTCGTTTTTCGGCGTCCCCGAACACCAGCGGAATTCGAAACGCCGAGTGGAATGGTACGTCCACGCGTATCTCCACAGCGAGCGCGAAGGCGTGCTCCCGCTTGATGAGACCGTACTCGATGGGATTCAGCTGGGTGGTGCTCGGAACTACGGATTTGGAGAAGTGTCGCTTGTCGACTCACAGGTGGTTGATCTCGACGCACTGTCGTTCGATGGGCTGCGGGGGCACGACGCGTACTCCATCGAGCTGGTGACACCGTACGTCCTCCAAAGTGAGGCACCGGACGCAGACGCCCAGTCGGTACCCTGGTGGTGGGACACGTCGGTGACGGGCCTGGGGAGCGATGCGCCGACACGAGACCGCCGGTTGCGTCGCCGCGAGGAGCGCCTCGCTGGGGAGAAGATGTACGAACTGGCGACAGTCGATCACGGGCAACTCGTCGGCTACACTGGGAACGACCCGGTACAGACGGCAAAGAACGGCGTGCGACGGCTGGGGACGCATGCGCGGTTTGGGTTCGGTGAACTGCGAGTGCGGCCGGCCAGTCACGATCGTGTGCCAGAGCGGGGTGTAGCGTAATGCTCGACCAGGTGGCGTTCGATATCGAGACGACCGGCTTCGACGTCGACGATGAAGTGACGACTGTCGGATTCGCACTGCCGATGGGCGTGCGGGCGTTCGCGCAGACTAGCGGGCGGGGAAGTGACGACATCGAGGCCAGCGTGAAAGCGCGGCTGGCGGAGACACTCGTGAATATCTCAACACACCCCGATGAGGCTGCGTTGCTGGCGGCGGTGACAGAGTTCGTCGCCGAGCGGATACAGGACGCAGATGTGCTACTCATCGCATACAACGGCGAGGTGTGGAGCGGTGGGTTCGATCTACCGTTTCTGCGGACCCGGTTTGCCCGCCATGAGTTGGCGTGGCCGTTCGTGGATGTGCCGTACGCGGACGTGTTGCCGGTGGTTTCGGATCGGTTCAACACGACGGTTGACGGCGAGGAACAACACGGGTTGGCGGCTGTGTACGAGCTGCTCGGCGACGGGTCCCACAGTGATATCGATCCGTTCGAGGACAGTGCGGCGGCGGTGACCGCCTTCGAGGAGGGGCGATTCGACGAACTCGTCCTGCATAACGTGGCAGATATCCTGCGGACGCAGGCGCTCGGCCGGGTTGCTGAGCGGTACTGCGGGAAGGCGGAGTTCAACGTGAAATCGTTGACGCCGACACGGGACGCGTGAGTCCGGCTCGGTGAGCGGTTGCGGCGCGTAGAGTCCCCAAGCGGGGCCACTGATTGAAGCGATACACCAGGAGGATGAGCGATGCTGGCGGTCGCAGTGCGTGCGAAATCGACTACGGAACGATATATATGACAGACGCAGCAGACGATGAGACGGTTGACGGCACAGACGACGAAGCAACAGCGGACGAGGAGCCGGCCGATACAGAGACGCCATCGGACCAGGTAGAGACGGCGTCGATGGGCTCGGACGCAGAGCGGAATGAGACGGTGGATCAGGCGACGCAGAAGAAGGTGCTCGAACGCGATCGGTATCGCTGCCGGATATGTAATGTGAAAGCGCCAGCCGCTGGCGGCCTGGCAGATCTCGAGGTCCACCACGCAGATCGGGATCCGGATGCTGTCGGCGAACACGACCCAGCGAACCTCCTCACGGTGTGCCGGAGTTGCCACTCGTGGCATCACATGAGATCGACGCCCAGCGATGTACCCATCCGACTGACGGAGGCCGATGACAAGGAATTGAAGTCCCACGAGTACGAGATTTTACGGATCCTCTATGACAACGGCCCACTCCGCACAAAGGAGATTGCGGACAAATTAACAGTTGAGATGACCGTCACGGCTGTTCGAGAGCGGTTGTGGCATTTGGGCGGGCTCGATAATGAAGTGACTGAGCGGACAGAGCCGCTTGTGACAAAAGATATCGCCACCCAAGAGTGGGGTTTACTCGATGATATCGTGACGACCGCTCGCGGCCACATCCCAGACGATCCCAAACTGCTCGTCCAACGAACAGAAGACGAGCTCGTACGGCGAGCGCTTGACCGTGGGTGTGACCGACAGACGGTGATGGAGGTGTTCGACGTCTCGCGGCGCGGCACATTCTACAAGGAGACGCGCTCGAAGATGTACGACTTTCCCCTCGACGCGTTCAGCAGGGGCGGGCGGCCGCGGGTTTCGAAGGAAGGGTCAGATGAGGAGGATTCGCCGACGGCGGCAAGAGGGTCAGACGAGGGCGATGCGATACGGAACGCGGCGGCGCGGGCGAGCGAGGTGACTGCCGATGGGGGCGAGGAGACTGCCGCCGAGGTCGTGTCAGATGCGGGTGAGCCAACAGACGAGGCGGATCAGGATGAGACAGGTGGAGGGGCTGCTGCGGAGAGCGTTCAGATGTTGTTAGAGGAGGCGCTTGAGGCGTTGCGGGACGACGACACCGAGGCGTAACCCGCTTTCGGGCGGCTTTTTTCTGGTATGGTTGTGGCGGNGATGTTGTTAGAGGAGGCGCTTGAGGCGTTGCGGGACGACGACACCGAGGCGTAACCCGCTTTCGGGCGGCTTTTTTCTGGTATGGTTGTGGCGGTGATTGGGAAGTTGTGTTCGACGGCGTCAGTTCTGTTGAAATTGGTTTCTGTAAGTATTTCTTGTCCGCAACAGTGGGTCGCTGAAGAATGCGCGACTACCGGTACTGTTTATTACGTTCATAATCACATAAAAGAGCATGAGTCAGGCAGCGATCCAACATGACCAGAGCCAGTATTCGACACCAGTTCAGGCATATCAAAATTTGACAGATGTAATTTCAGACATTGCTACGGATATCGAGAGTGATGAAGCGGTGATGTATTCTGTGGTTTGGGAAACAGAAAACCACAACCACGGCTCGGAGTATCGAGTCGTTGATACCAAGCCCCTCGCGTTCGAGGATACACTCATTATCGAAGGACAAAGTCGGGGAGGACGCTATCAGGTTGTTCCCCGAGGTAGTGGCCCGGCAGTAATACGTTATCTGCAAAAAGACGACACCGTTGGATGGGAAGAGATGGCAGATGAACTTATCATCATGTACGGTCGCTTTGAGTGGAAACCCGAGAAGGGAGGTACATTGATTGATCGGATCAGAGATCGACTTTCAAACTGACACCTAGCCGCAGTCCGGTGGTACCACAGATCAGAAAATCGCTCAATACATTTTAATACGGTATTGTCTGATTCTGATAACATATGGAATAATAAATATTAAACTCACAAATTTATCAACACTCAATATAATCAGGGTATATGGCAACTTGTAAAGTGTGTGGGGCATCAGTCCCGGCGGTTATCGGTCACTGTCATGAGTGTGAGTCCGAAACCGGGTTGGTTGACTATCCCGACAGTGCCGGTTGGTGGGACGATGAGTATGCTAAGGAACTAGTGGGCCAAGCAGAATCTGACCGTGTTACTCTTGAACGCCTTACAAAACGCAAAAGCGGTTTTATCTCACGGCTTATTTCTGAAGATGACTTACTCAAACACCGTAGCCGAGATCGGCCGATAATCGGGTACCTCTCTGAGGGCGAAACACCTCACTACATTTTTGTCGCAAACAAAACCATCGTACTTCGGGACCGACAGGAGAGTCGATACCTTCGTGACGAACAGAGTGGTTCAGCGCTCGCTGAAGAAGGTGGATATCGTCCGCTGATTGTGATAACAGATCAACGAATACTGATAATATTGGGTGATCCAAGCGGGGATTTCCTTGCATCTGCTCGCATAGAGAACTTAGTCGACATTGAGGCTACTTACTCTAGATCGAGCGATCAGGTGTGGGAGTTTGATGGGGAAGCAAGTGATAAATCTCGATATGATATTGTATACAAACTTCATGTTACAACGGTGGATTCAAAATTAGAGCTGTACATCAACCCAGAGCATGAGGAAGCAGAAGTGAATAGTGCGGTTCAGTTTCTAGCGGATCTGACAGTGACTTCTGACGAGTTAGAGACGTTACGGCGCTCCTCTAGTGGCATACAGACAGGGATTGGTTCTCCAAACGGAGCGGCCACCTCCACTAATCGATCGAGTAGCACTACTGAAAATAGTGGAACTGTGTCGTCGTCTACGTTGGCGGATCTGCGGAGTATGCGTGAGAATGTAGATTGGCAGGCGTCAGTTGAAGCGGGATTCCGGGTTGGGTCTAGATCCCTCAGCTACGTCGCAATGACAAGCTACTCAACACCCGTTTTAGTTGGCGCTGCAACCCTCGCTGGTACAGCACTAAAAGCGCACCATACCGCGACAGGTGAAGCTTCAACTAGATCAATCGACCCAGATGAACTATTGGATAGAGGGCTCGCAGGTGCTGACTTCGGTGAGAAGTTTGATATCCCTGAGTATAGCGAACGGCGGACCGGTGCGAGCATCGGAACAGCCCGATATATTGCAGAACGAATCTCTCCTGAATCCTACAAGCATTGGGTACTACGGACGGACCCAGAGACGATTATGAAGGGCGCACAGACTGGTTCAAGCCTTGGAAAGCAGGCGCAGGTTCCATTTACACCGAAGCAGGGAACAATTGCGGGGGCCTGTGCAGGACTGGTCTATAGTTATGTACCCGATGATTCTCCACTCCGAGAGGTGGACCCGGATGAAATTTTCGAAGATACAAATATTTCGCAACTCGGACAGCTATTGAGTGACTGATAGAATCTATTCACTCTACCCCCTACCCGGTTTCTGAATACGATGGGTAGATATCTACGGAACAGAGCCAGACTCAAGCCGTGAGAGATAAAACCGCAGACCAGATGGCNCCCGGTTTCTGAATACGATGGGTAGATATCTACGGAACAGAGCCAGACTCAAGCCGTGAGAGATAAAACCGCAGACCAGATGGCCGATACGTACGATCCGCACCCAGAGGATCCATCTGTTCCGGAAGGGAACGTGTGGTCAGTTGGGGATTTGAACGCGGAGATTGGGTCGGTGTTGGATGCAGCGCAGGATCGGCTCCCGTCATATGTCGTCGGTGAGGTCTCAGATGTGAACCGGTACGACTTCGGGACGTTCTTCGATTTACGCGATTTAGACGATGACGCCACCATCTCGTGTATCATGTGGGCCCACCAACGCGAGGCGATTGCCCATGAGTTGGAGGAGGGAACTGAAACGATTGTTCGCGCAACCGTTGATTTCTATCACGATGATGGCCGCACCCAGCTCGCGGTGAAGAACTTCTGGCCGGTCGGGGAATCGGACCGGTCAGAGGACCTCGCTGCGCTTCGGGCCGAGCTCGCGGAAGATGGATTGCTTGATGAGACCGCGAAGCAACCACTGCCAGAGTACCCACGTCACATTGGGGTTGTGACGTCGCTAGCTGGGTCCGCTCGCCGTGACTTCGAGGAGGCGGTCCGGGCCCGACATCCGGGAGTCTCGATTACAGTCTGTGGCGCGACAGTCCAAGGCGAGGCCGCAGTCGCCTCACTCGTTACTGCGGTACGACGACTAGAGCAGGACTCGACGATCGATGTGATTGTCGTGACGCGTGGCGGGGGCGCTGACGCAGATCTGTGGTGTTTCAACGAGGAACCGGTTGTTCGGGCGATCGCTGATTGTGCGACGCCGACGGTCGTTGCGGTTGGGCACGAAGATGACGAGACACTTGCGGAGGCGGTAGCGGATCACCGGTCGATGACGCCTACCGACGCTGGTGTGGCGGTCGCCCCAGACCTCGCTTCAGTTCGCCAGCGCGTCGCCGATATTGAACACCGAGTGGATCGTGCCTACACCTCGGTCGTCACCGATCGCGTGGCGACACTCACCCAACGGCTTGACTCCGGGCTCCAAACGCTTCAACAACGAGCGCAGGCTCGGGAGGCGACACGGCAACGCACTGCTGATCTTGAACACCGGATCACGGTCGCGTACAAGGCGCTTGTCACGTCGCGGCTGACTGCGATCGAAACCCAGCTGAATGATGCGTACCAGGCCCTCGAACATGCTGCGGAGACGGATGCGGTGACTGTTCGGGCTGGGCGGCGTCGAGTCGGAGGGCTTGAATCGCGGATCGACACGGCGTATCAGACACGCGTTGACCGTGAACTTGGGACGCTCGAAGCTCGAATCGAAGATGGGTACCGCGAAGTCGAAACCGACGCCCGCGTACAAGCTAGTGAGAGTGAGACACGACGCCTCCGGATTGCAATCATCGTACTGCTCGTTGTGCTGGGGCTTACGCTGCTGGCACTCGCCGTGGGTGTTCTCTGAGGGTTGAAAAGGCTGGGCGGTAATCACACAGATATGAGTCAGCGCGACGACGTCGATATTGGCGGCACAATTGATCGTCTTGAAGAAATCGCTGAAACGCTTGAAGACGGTGAAGTCGGACTCGAGACGGCCAAAGAACTGCGTGAGGAGGCAGATGAGAAGCTTACGATGCTTCGAGATACGCTTGATGTCGGTGACGGTGACATCATCGAGATCGACGGCGACGAACTTGACGGTGAGATCACAGAGTAACTCAGCACGCGGCATCGCGTGAGATGAGGATAGTCAGTCACCGACAGCGAGCATTCGGAGCGGAATTCTGAGGATAAGATCTACCAGTCACCAAGCGTCTTTTGCCCCGCCTGCGAACTATCTTTAGACAAGAGATCATTAGCTGATTCAATAATACTGGCTTGGTTAGAGGAACGCATTTGTCGCAGCCCTTCGTTCGGATTCGCCCCTACGCTTTTAGCTGGGACAAAGACTTGCTTACCCTGCTTGATTGCTGCTTCATACTGTGCCATTGACCCTCCGTCTTTACTAGCGGCCGCGATTACAATGCCAGAACTAAGGGCTGAATTGGTCTTATTTCTGTAAAGGAACCCACCACGAGCAGGCTCCTCGTCAGGAAAGCGATGAGATATGATCAGCCCGTTTTGCTCTACCCGATCGAATAATTCTGCGTTAGCAGCTGGGTACGGGTTGTTATGCCCGCTTGGGGACACGATTATTGTGTTACCACCAGCGTCAAGCGCTGCCTCATGAGCAGCGGCGTCCACACCAAAAGCTCCTCCACTCACAATACAATAACCCTCTACGGCAAGGGTGGAACTCACTTCTTGCGTCCATTCTAGTGTTTCATCTGATGCGTCCCGAGAACCTGCAAACGAGAGACGATTGGCCTCAAGTAGGCTGTAATCCCCCTTTAAAAATAGCGTCAATGGTGCGTGATGAGAGAGAAGTTTGTCAGGATATTCGTCGTCGATAGGGGTTAGAAGTGAGATGCCCTCCTCAGATGCAGAAGTGATTCGCTCGATATACTGTTCGATTGTCTCATCAAGCTTCTGTAGAGAGTCATACGTAGCTTGGTCCACATAATGGAGATCGCGGAATTTCTCCAACGATGCCTCAAAGACAGAATCAATTCCGCCAGCAGCTTCAACAAGACTGAGTGCACGCTTATCTCCGATACCACTCAATTCCGTTAGTGCAAGGAGTTTTGCTTGAACTTCTGGGGACTGTGATTTACTCATAAATGAGATTCTCTATGGTGTGTTCTTCATTTTGGACTCGCTTAACATACTCACCAGGTTGATTGGTCGATAGTCCAAGACAGATCCCGATGACACGATCTGCACCTTGTTCTAGTAGAGTGTGCTTTGCTACCGTCATTGAGGCACCAGATGTACAAATATCGTCAAGGACAAGGACTGTTTTATTGTCGACATTACCTTGAGTTTCAATACTTCCTCGTTGATTATCCCAGCGGTTATCGGCTTGTCTATGCTGGGGAAGGCGTTCCTCGGTGCGATATAATACTTGACAATATTGAAAATTTTGGCCCTCTGTAACTTTTTCAGCGAGAGCTTCGAGCCCCTCACTAACACCGCCTTCGTGTCCCGGATAAACTGTTATGAGATCTGGTTGGAAATTTCCACCGAGACGTTGATTAAAGAAGGTGTTTAGATGAGATCCAAAAAACGGGAGGTCAGAAAGTTCTCCTTCTTTACATAACCGTATAAGCCGACTTGAGTAGGCGTCTCTTTGATAATCATCTACGAAGTATTCTCCCAACGTGAACACATCACAATCAGGAAGATCTTGGTGAGCCTCGGGCTTTGTAGGCTGGTGGTACTGTTGCACGGTGGGATCTTTAGACAGGTCTTGACGTGATGGCCCACGTGAGATACTTTCGTTCTCTGATTCCGAGTTTGCCTCTGGCGATACCTCTAGATCATTAGAAGCCTTTGTTGACTCATTATCGTTTAGGTCAACCACTTCTGGTTCGGAAGATCCTTGATATCCGGTGCCATCACGTTGAAATCCAAGGTCAGTAGTTTGGGATGGAGGTCTGCTACTTTGTGTCTCGGAGACAGAAGCATCGTCTCGATGCTCATCAAGTACCTGCTGGGTATCGGTGTTATCAGAGCAGTCTGTACATTTCCTTCCGCCAGTATCCATCCATTTTGGAAGCTTTCTTTCACAGTACTCACATTCAAAGATACTAGTCATAGATCTCCATTAGTGATGTAATTCTGGTCAAACAATATTGGTATGTGTAGATGTATATTCAGATAATATATAATTGATGCTTGTCTGTGAATTCAATAGAGCGCACTGACGATCTGATTATGAGTCTCCAAAATGGTCTTCTGCGATGTCTCTGAGTGACTCGTTTGGATGAGACTCCGTCGACGTGTTGTTGTTCTCTTTTGGCTTGGTAAGCTCACGAATTCGATCGACATCCGATTGGGGAATCAGCGTGATATTGAAGCCCTCTTGACCGCAGTACCGCATCTGCTCTGACAACGTGTCTCCGCCGATTTCTGCTTGGATATCACTGTAGGGAACCTTCGGGACAAGTTCTTGAACCGTCGAAAGTGTGAGCCTCGCGCCCTCGTGGTCATTAAGATCGATTTCACTGACGGTCAGTACATGACTCAGACAGGCCCCATGCTCGTCGACACTACTCGTACAATAGAGTAGTCCCTCATCACCAGCAGAAATTGTCTGCCAAGCCTCGTGCCTGCCGAATCCTTCCTGTTTCCAAAATGGGCTCGCGTTGAAGTATTCCCTGTGGCGGAGAGGTTCATCACAGAATCGCGGCCCTTTGGCTCCTTCAATATAGGCAGGGGCAGCCTTTTCTTCGATGGGATGGCCGCTCACTTGAATCAGAAACGCCGTCATAACACACACCACCTCCGGTAGTCTCAAAAGAGTACGTGGCTGACAGACTTCTTGATATTTTTCCATCTGACTTGGCTACGCCACGGAAATGAGTGGAGTCCAACCAGTATCTACGCTCAAACAGTCGGTAGAGGCGACGATATTGGCTGGGGTGGGTGGTCTCCTTGTTGCGATCCATCTGTTGTTTCCTGCGTCACTCCGGACAGAGCTTGCGTTCACGTATGGGGAGCCGTCGCTGGTGTCAGCATGGACCGCGGCAGCGGTCCACGATAGTTGGTCGCATCTCGTGTCGAACGTTGCGTGGTACGGTGTTGTGGTCGGTTCGACATATGTACTGCTCGCCAAGCGAGGACGTCGACGCACGTTTTGGCTCGCTACCGCTGGGTGCGTTGTGGTTGCGCCGCCAGTGACGAAGCTCGTTGATTACTGGGTACTCCTGCTTCAGTGGGAAGTCGTTGCGGGAATCACGACGGCAAGCGGATTTTCTGGGGTGGTGAGTGCGTTCGGTGGAATGTTGTATGTAGTACTGCTTGGAACAGTAACCGCGTGGTACGGGTATGCGGCTGGCGTGGCCGCGTCAGGGACAGTGACAGCTGCGTCACTCACCGTGCTGTCGGTCACATCCGATGTGCTGCCGGAAATCGCAGGAATCACCCTGGCGGTGACGAGTGTAATTCTGTTTGTAATCGGGGCGTATCACAGAGCTCTAATTCAACGGATGCGACGTGCCTGGGCCCACGATCGTGATGCGGGGGTGCGTGTGGGTATCGGGTGGGGTGTCGTGGTGGTTCTGATTGCCGTGTTATTCCAAGTTGAACTCGATGCGACCCGTCGCTTCGTGAACGTCGTTGCGCACGGCACAGGATTCACGACTGGGATGATGGTGACGCTTAGTGTCATCTCTGGCAGGAGAGTACTGGGTGATCGAAACTAGAGCTCCACAGCCGATACGCATTGATCCTACGATGAGTACGCCACCCGGAACGCTCAACACGCTCCCGGCAGACTGGTGTGTATGAGACGCGGGGTGCTGTTGGTTGTCGTCGGGATAATGGTCGTTCTCGCTGGTTGTGCGGGTGCGGTCCCTGGTGATTCGACACCCGGAGAGTCCACACCAGAGAATAACACCGAATCTGTAGCGACGACAAACGGAACCGTCGAAGTCCACTACATCAATGTCGGCCAATCAGTGAGTACGCTCATTATTGAGCCGGATGGAGAGACGATGCTCGTTGATACTGGCCACTACAACGATGACGGCGAGTACGTCATCGACTATCTACAACGCCACGACATTACGCGGATCGACCATCTCGTCACGTCACACAATGATGCGGATCATATCGGTGGAAACGCAGCGATCATCGACTATTACGAGACGGAAGCTGACGGAGTCGGTGCGGTGTACGATCCCGGAATTGCCGCGAGCACACAAACGTACGGCGAGTACCTCGATGCGATCGAGGAACACGATGTGACGCTGTACGAGACGCGAGAGGGTGATTCGCTTGCGTTCGGTGCGGTCACCGTTGATGTGCTAGGGCCACCGGAGCCGTATCTAGAAAATGAAGCGCGCAACGAGAACAGCATCGTGTTGAAGCTCACGTACGGCGAGACGAGCTTCCTGTTGTCTGGTGATGCTGAAGACGACCAGGAAGCATACCTCGTTGAGAGGTACGGCGAGCAGTTACAATCCACGGTGCTGAAAGCCGGACACCACGGCTCTGCGAGTTCATCGAGTGAAGCGTTCCTTGATGCAGTACAGCCGGAAGCGGTTGTGGTGTCAAGCGCGTATGATTCGCAGTACGGGCACCCGAACGATGAGGTGCTACAGCGATTGTCAGATCGGTCGATCCCGACGTATTGGACCGCGACGCACGGTGACATCGTACTTGTGAGCGACGGGAGCGCAGTCTCCGTTCAAACCCAGGCGGCTGCGCCGACAGACCCGCTCGCGCTTCGTGATGGAGACGCTGTCGAGCCAGGGACGACCGGCGCGGTGACTGAGCGTGACCGGCTTGGCGGGGCTGGGACCGGTGCGATTGATTCCGGGGGGAGCGATGACTCTATAGAAGCTGATGACAAGACATCGACTGGGAACGCGACACTCGCAGTCGCAGAGGTCAACGCCGATGCAGAAGGTGATGATCGAGAGAATCTCAATGACGAGTACATCGTCTTCGAGAACACGGGAGACGACACGCTTGATGTCTCCGGGTGGACGGTCGCTGATGACGCTGGGCACACCTACACGATCCCTGATGGCGTCACGATCGGCCCAGAAGCAACCCTAACGCTTCGAACCGGGAGCGGGACCGGTACGGAAACCGAACTGTACTGGGGGTCCGGCTCTCCAATATGGAACAATAATGGCGATACAGTGATAGTCACAACTGATGATGGAGAGCGTGTCGTGGAGGAAAGATACTAATGCCGACAGTTGAGCTACCTGACGGCACGTACACAGCTGTTATCGACAACGTCGAAGACAGCTACGCAACCGTATTTTTCGAACGCGATGGAGACGAAGTTGGGAATGCTGTGATCGACGCGGCACAGTTCCCTACAGATGCGCAGCACGCCGACGCAATCCTCACAGTAACGCTTCGTGATGGAGACATTGAGGAAGCAGTGTACGAGCCTGAAGAGACAACAGAACGATCCTCGGCAGCGCAAGATCGGTTCGATCGACTGTCAAAACGACCACCGTCTGATGACGGTACCTGACCAGGGTTGACCGGTCTACGGTGTGTTGAGCGGCTTTTTTGGACTTGTTAGCCAGTATAAATTGTGATTCAGCGTGGCTAATACGGGAGAGTTACAGCATCTGATATCGATCTTAGTTTTCAGACTTCTCTTTTTCAACTGGCCAAATATCAATCAAGAACTCGTCAACTAGATCTTTTGTATATCCTTCTGCCCAATCAATTGGTTCCATAGGGTCATCACCTCTATCATACGTAGTTTTGATGCCACCGTCGATCACGTACAGATCGCCGGGTTCGGTCCATTCTGTGGAATAGAATATCTCACCTTTGTGAGAATAATTTCTCTTCTCTTGTAGTGTATCATTATGTATCCGAATAAGATAGTCGGCTCTTTTACTACCGATCTCCGCTTTGCTCGCAGCTAGTAATTTACCCTCAATTTCTTTGTACTCATCAGTAACAAGTTCAATTGTGAGGTCATCATAATCCACTTCAGACAAGTCTTCTTCTGCCATATATTCATATTCATACTGACAGTACATAAATCCCGTTTGTTTAGAATATATTCTCGTTGATAGCCTCTACACCCTGGGTAGACTCTCGCTGCCGACTGCGCCGAATCTCGACACTCAGCATATACGGCTGCGAGCCTGACTGGTGGTAGATGCGGTGGGATCCACGACCCGCGCTCCGGCGACTCTCGAGGCTGGTGACTCCAATGACTCTCACACAAATACAGATACGCGAGTACGACCGCCGTGCGATGGATAGTGCGGACACTGCCACGGCGACGTTCGGAATCGGCTGTTTCTGGGGGCCTGATGCCCAGTTCGGTGCGATGGACGGCGTCGTTCGCACCCGTGTCGGCTACGCCGGCGGGACAAAACACGATCCAACGTATCAGGCGTTAGGCGACCACACGGAAGTGGTCCAAGTCGAATTCGATCCCGACACGGTAGCGTATCGAGACCTCCTGAATCGGGTGTTCGAGTCGCACAATCCACAGCACCAGACCAGAAAGACACAGTATCAGAACATCGTGTTCGCTGGGACGGAAGACCAACGAGCAGTCCTCGATGAATTTCTGACTACGCGAGGACTTACTGCCGATGGAATCGGAACGCGCATCGAGCAGCTCTCACGGTTCTACCCTGCTGAGGACTACCATCAGAAGTACAAGCTTCGGTCCGTCTCCTCGCTTATGGACGCGTTTGAGGCGGCGGGATACGGCGACGAGGAGTTGCGTGAGTCGCCGATCGCTGCAAAGCTCAACGGGTACGCTGCCGGACACGATGTGGCTATTGACGAGGAACTCTCCGCGCCCGACCGTGGGACAGCCTAGACATCACGAATTGGCTCTGATGAACCCGCAGAAGGCGAAAGAATCGAGCTGCGTGAGTCAAGTCAATCCTCAAGAGTTGGAATCAGTCGGCTCTGCTGAAATCCTCAGCGAGTGATACATTCTGACCCGGTGTTGGTCAATACAGATCTTATATCTATTTTTTCGATCTTCAGGTGATATGCTCCTTTGGTGAGTCTGTCGATCCCGCCTTCCCATCAGCGAAATGAATATTGGTCGGGATTCTGTAGACAAGCGTATGGACATTATTGGTATAGACACGAAGGATCCACGAACCCGTGTTCACATCCGCGCGGGTAGTTCTGATGGTGATGAGCTAGTTGCTTATGGATTAAGACGACACGTTGATCGACTCCCAGCCGACGCAGGGGAACGTATACGACGGGTTCTTTCTAATCACGATATAGAACAGTACCCCGAAGGAGCATACATCGGAACCTTCGGCGTAGAAAACTTTGAGGAGAAGAAGACGAGGATAATTCGGGATCACCGTGAGATTGTTTCTGACCCATACCCAAAGGATATTGAGCTGACTGAATTCCCGCCTGACGAGGGTCAGCTCTACAAATGGTAGTCGGTGAGTGAGGATGCCCAATACAGGAGAACTGCTTAGCGATAGATACAGGCGTCATATTCGGCTATTTATTCTACTGCCTCCTTGATCCCCCACCAAGCGTCTACAGGAATCTGGGTGGGACGGCTATCAGGTAATTTACATTACTGGGCGAGCAAGCCGCCGTCGACAATGATCGGCTGTCCCATCACGTAGGACGCGTCCTCAGAACACAGCCAGACGACGGTATCAGCTATCTCTCGGGGGTCACCGAGACGCCCTGCGGGGATCCCCGCAGTGATGCGGTCCAACTCCTCAGAGTTGTCCTCGCCCGCCTGTTGGACCATCGGCGTGTCGATGACGCCGGGACAGACAGCATTGAAGCGGATGCCGTCGTCAGCGTAATCAACTGTTGCCCGTCGAGTCAGTCCGATAACGCCGTGTTTGCTGGCGGCGTAGTGTGCGCTCCCGTTCGCGCTCACGCCGGCGACCGAGGAGGTGTTCACGACGGCTCCGCCGCTCCGTTTGATCATCTCCGGGATCTCGGCTTTCAGACACCGCCAGACGCCTTTCAAATTCACGTCGATCATTCGGTCCCACTCCGCCTCGTCGTACTCCGCGAGGCGAGTACCCTCGTCCGCGATGCCGGCGTTGTTGTGGGCGAAGTCAAGCCCACCATACTCGTCGAGCGCCGTCTGTACCATCGCGGCGACGTCGTCGGAGTTGGTGACGTCTGCCCTGACGAACGTCGCGTCGCCGTCGTTACTCTCGATCATCTCGGTCGTCTCGTGACCGCCGTCCTCGTCGACATCGGCGACGACGACCTTTGCCCCCTCTTCAGCGAACCGAAGCGAGGACTGCCGACCAATTCCCGATCCACCGCCAGTGACGACCGCGACTCCGTCCTGTATTCCGTTCATGATTTTAATCGCCACGTCGTTGGGCGTGGCTTGGTATCTATTAACAAACTTTCGTGATATATGTATCGGACATGTGAGTGAGAGTGAATTAAGTGATATTTGGCGCTAAGCTCCCTCTCTCAAGGAACAACGCAGGGAGCGAAGCGACCGAAGAGCACAGTTGGGAGGGGATACAGCGCCGCATGGTTCACAAACAGTTCACCGCTCGGCCCACAGGCCACAAAGGAGACACACCCTGACCGGCAGACATACATCGGATAGAAGATATATTACTATTATGACTCGAAAAGAAGCGCCTTGTCTCTACTGTGGGGAATCATTTGAATTTGTAGCAGGGGTTCATTTCAATCGAGATGACCATTTTGGAGACGCTACCGGATTTGAATCCTACAAAGATTGGGTAGCGAAAGAGTACGATCTTGATCGAAACCACGAGGTGTTTCACACTCCGGGAGCACTCACCAGACCAGCGGATTTTGAAAAATACGAACAGCTATTCAGATAAGAAGTGGTCCGTTCAGTGAGACAATCTAACACGTGATTCAGGGTGTCACCGCTCCCTAAACTCAACCGTGTAGCCGTTCTTGCGAAGTGCTTCAACAAGCTCATCATCGGGCTCGATTGTGAATTCGTGGAACGAGTTGGTCGGGCTGTCTGCCGAATACAGTTCTGAGTCAATATTCTCAGGGATCTCGTTCTGATGAGTATCCTCTTGGACAACAACCGGTTGGCTGGGAACTTGGTTGGAGCCGCTATCCTCTGTCATTTGAACATGTCTTGTAGCAACCGATCGGTCATTTGAATTCCGATTCTGGTATCCGTTGAACTGGCCAGTTCACAGGATAGCGGACGCCGATAAGAGACCGCTTTGGCACGGTTCAAGCTGTAGCTTTGATTTCGAGACATAGAACCAGCGACTCTATTGAAATCCCTTTATTCAGATAAATATCCACCTGAAACAGCTGGTCGCTGAAGAGTGCCTATCTAGCATCGTCGTCTTCGTCAACCCATGCTCCGATGAGTGTCTCCTCCCCCTCCTGCCGCCACAGGATTTCCACAACGTTCGTTTCCCACAAGAGTTGGAGCCGTATCTCATCGTCATCAATCGTGTCGCTTGGCTCCATCCCATCATCTAACTCAGACCATGCGATGGTGTCTGTCTCTCGGGACTCCCAATCAACAACAACCTCGCGGAAGTACACATCACCCGCTTGTAGGGTCTCCTGGCCACCTGTATGCTGAACATCTAATCTATTAGCCACATGGTCAGCACCCTGAAACTCAAAAGAAAAACAGGCGACCTCATCGCACCTCGTTATCCCATAGTAACCAAGAGCCCCGAATCCGACCGTTGCCGCACCGCCCAAGAGAATGACTCGCCGCTTCAAGGGCATACCTGAAACCACATAGTAGTGATAATAGGCTTTTTGACTATTTGTCCTTGTTCCGGTAATTCATTTGAGCTGGGCGTCGTTGGTAATTGCACCACCTGTACTGATCAGATGGGCAGATAACGAGCCTCACTCGCCACTGCTGCCCGTCAGGAATTCAGACGTGTCCTGTTTCATGGCCGCCTCGAACGACTCTTTTTCCTCGTCCATCCTATCGAGTTTCTCACCAAGAAGGACACGGGCCACGTCCTCACCGACCTCACCACGACTGTATCGTTCGTACACCGCAATCTTGTCTTGTTCATCTAATGACCGTCGGAGCATTTCGACCAGGCCGACGCGGGCGAGTTCGCTCACGTTGACACCACCGATGTGGATCTCATCGAGGAGTTCCGCGGCCTCTTTTTCGGCTCCGGCACGGAACTGAATCGTCTTGTCATAGCTTGATCCGCTCATACACTGACGTTCGACGTGGAGAGACACATATGTTATGACGAGTACTTACTTGTCATTACAAGTAGCCGAGACCACAGCAAACGGAGATCCATGAGGTGACAGGAATCAAGCGAGGGAGCGTCGGTGCCGTTCTCTCGCGTCTCAAGGACCGGTGCCTCGTGCGTCATTGCGGGAGATATTGGGCTATCGCCGAAGATGATCGTCTCGCCTCTTATGCGGCCCAGAGCGGAGCCAGTTCCACTTCGACGAGCGACGATTACTACGGTGAAGAATGAGTGGGAGCTACACCCGCGGGATGGTTGTCAAAGGCCCCTATTTGCTCGCCGGACACGACTTTCGCCCGTATGTGTGTCTGAGCGACGGCTTCCATCTATTTCCTGATGAAGAGGCACCCCTCACCCGACACTTTTCGTTGAGACCTGCGTTGTGTGCCGTATGGATATCGATCGAGCTCGTGGTGTTCTCTTTGGAGTGGCCAGTGGGGATGCACTTGGCCGGCCAGTTGAGTTTATGCCTGCGTCCGAGATTCGTGCTGAGCACGGGCGGCTCAACGAGATGATCGGACACGGAACGTGGAACCAGCCTGCCGGGACGATTACGGACGACACCGAGCAGGCGCTGTGTATCGCGCGAAGCCTCGTGGAGCAACAGCGGTTCGATCCCAAAGATATTGCCGAGCGGTTTGTCGCGTGGTACGACAGTAATCCGTTCGACATCGGGCGGATGACGATGAAGTCATTGAGCCGACTCAAACACGGTGACGAGTGGGACGAAGCGGGCCAGCACGTCTGGGAAAACAGTCCGGAGGGTCAGAACGCGGGGAACGGGAGTGTGATGCGATGCGCGCCGCTCGCCGTCCCGTACGCGGACGACTGGGATCGACTCGTAGAGGTGAGTCGGCAGTCCTCGCAGATCACGCACGCTGATCCGCGGTGTACGTACGGCTGTGCAATTCTGAACCTCACGGTGGCGGGCCTGCTCGATAACGCGGACACACCGTTACAGGATGCGCTCGACTACGTCGGTACAGATGCGCCTGCTGAACTGGTGGCGGCGCTTCAACCCCTCGCTCGTGGCGACTCGCCTACCGCGTTGGAGACATCGGGATACGTCGTACATTCGCTACAGACGGCACTCCACGATGGACTAGTCACAGAGAATGCCGAGGATGCGATCGTGACTGCGGTCAATCGCGGTGGAGATACCGACACGATCGGGGCAATTGCCGGTGCGGTCGCAGGTGCGCGGTTCGGGGCGTCACAGCTTCCGGACCGATGGGTGAGTGCCATCGATGAGGTGGGCGAACTCGAATCCTTGGCAGCGCAACTCAAGGAGATGGCGTGACAGTATCTGGTGTGTCGATGACTACCTTGAGTCGCTTAGTGACCTCAGCGACGGCGAGTGCGACCCTGAGATTCGACAGAATACATACCATGTCTAGAATCGGACGGTGAAACATGAGCTATTCTTTATTACTCTTAAAATCACTAAGATCTGCTTGTTCCTCAAAGTACTCCCCAACCTCAATAACCTCGGACATTACATCGGGTAATTCAGAAAGCGGGAGTAATTCCTCGAAATCTCGTGTGGCTAACGTTCGAATCGATTTCCGTTCTTCATCCTCTGTCCTGTAACTCATTTTCACTTGCCGCTCATCTTGTGTTCCCTGCTCTTCGGCCACCAGTTGTAATTGAACCTTGTTTTTTCGCAGGATCTGGTGGTATTGATTGTGCCATGTTTGGCGAAGGTTCTGAAGAGTAGGGTAGTTTCCATCATCGAGTCGTACTCCGGCCTCCTCACACAGAGCTTTTAACCAATTATTGAGTGTATTACCGCATCGAGATCCGGATTCCGAAGTCGTACTGGGGAAGGGCTTTCCGTTCCAATCTGACTGTGTTGCCTCCATATACTCTCGAAAGGCATCGAGTAATTCAGGATGCGCGAGAACCGGGACTTGGCCTGGCAGGTTCTTTCTCACGGGGAAGTCGATGTATGGATCATCGTCTAACACCCAGTCCTCTCGACATTGCGTCCGAATATACTCTTGAGAGCGAGGCCCGACACCGATACCAAGCACCACCAAAACCATCATGCGCACCTGCCACTCTTGAAGCCCATGACGCTTAGCTAGATTCTTAACCGAAACTGCGTGTACGTCACGGTCTGGCAGTTGTTTTAGTGTCTCCCACAATGTCCGGATTTGCTTATCAGTAAGCGGTTGGACATCTGTCTCTGATCTTGTATCAAAGTCATAATGGACTTCTACTTGGCTAACCGGATTCTGATCAATACGCGTTCGCAGCTTTGCGTACTCATAGAACTCTCTGAAATATCGCACATAATTTCCGGTAGCTCCACCTGATATCTCAGCCTTCAGTCTGTCTATAATCGCTTCTGTCTGCTTATTCCGTCGGTACTTTTCATTCTCTGTATCGTACCGAGCGAAGAATAAGAGATTATCCGTACCGTGAATATCTTGGGCCGTTCGCAGGACCGTTCTCAGTGCAGACTCAACCGTTGATAGCGTCGTGTCCGCATCATCATTTCGTTCACTCCGAGATTCTCGATACCCATTGAGCAGGCTAATCGTTTCTTGATGCTCAGTCGGCCATCTACTGTTCTTTTGATATCCAAAGCCTTGCTCTCGTAAAAACTCGTGTAGTGTCTTTTCATCCTCATAGTGCCGTTTTACTGCTCGGGTCAATCCCCGAGTTTCGAAGCCTTTCGCGTTGAGATATTCGTATGTTGGGAGTCGAGTTGGATCTAACGCATTAGCCCGCAACTGTTCTCGGAGCTCAACTGGGAACTGCTTCTCCAAGTATTCCTTATGATATTTTTCTGAGGGCATTTATTTGATGGACTTACTGCCCTCCCTCACTATGCTCTTGAAGTCGTTCAAGATCCTCAGTGATGGCTTCTATCGTTGGATCATCACCGTACTCCACGAGCGCCGCAAGAGCAAGCGCTCGTGGGAAGGTGTTAGACGAGTGCTTGATGATGCGGGTTAATTCCTCTGAATTTTCATTCACATACTGGTCCGGGTCAAGTGATTTTGACATACATCTGTATCTGAACGTGGGTAGTGTGATTGTTCGACAATGGAGTCGGCTCCATCCCCAAAAATTTATATGTGCTCACAATCCTCGAATCTGAATTCTTGTGAGGTTTTATAAGCGATTATTTCAAAACAGATCTATGAGAACGAGCGATATTGTTGATCTGCTCGACCTGAGGCCTGGGTACGAGGTCGTTTATCTACTGCTTCAATCGAGTAGACGACGTCAGGAGCTAGCCGAATACGCTAACACAAATGGTGGAATTCTTCAGAGATGGTTGGAGCGAGCAGAAGAGGAAGAACTCATTACAAAAGATGTATCGCTCCGTAATGAGGAGAAGTACGTAGAATATTCACTTAATTGTGTTATTCCTACGGAGTTACTGGCACCTATCGAAGCACGGGGGGGTTGTGGGCCTAGAAAGTCTCGGGACTCGTTTGCGGATGGTCCTAGCGGCCACCACTGGCTCGACGATCCATACTCTCTCAAATAGACAAACAATACTATTCTAACAGCGACCAGTTCTCGAACCTACTAAGGGTTGAATTGTAGTCACTCACTGAGGTGGGTGAACTTCGATTAATATGTATGTCCTAGAGAGTTCTCTGAAACTGAATCATATTCTCAATCATCATTTTCGGTCTGTTGTTGAACAACACGAAACTCTATGATCACCTGACCCAAGCGGGTATATTCGGTACTCCTCGAAAATAGCGACACCCAACTATTTCGCATCGCCTCTTCGTACTGTAGTTTTAATCTGTTCTATATTCGGTTCGGTGTCAGGACTAAACAAGAAAAACGAAAACAGCGTGAGCTAGACAGTTTAATCATATGAAATTCCACATTTCTGCTTCATACGTGTGGCCCTGTCGCTAACTCTCATTTATTGTCCGATTCAGATGCCTCAACGAAGTCACGGGCCGTGTCTATCACTTCTGCGTCACCGCCTAAAGTGTCTATAAGTGGCTCAATTTCTTCCACTGCATCGAGAAGCTCCGGGCTTTCTTTGGCAATTCGAAGAAGTTTGCGGCGCTGTTCGGACTCCTCTTTCTCCAATTTATCAACTGCCTCGGGTTCCATTGCCTGATTACACCAGACACAGAACGGTTCATCACGTGGAGTTTGCTTGTCGCACCGCGGACACGTTAGCGGCGTTCGATCTTCTGTTTTCTCGGTCTGCACGTCAAGCCCCTGAAGTTCAGCGTACTGGTTGTTCTCGTTTTCAGGACCGAACTCTGCGATGTACCGGCGAGCGTGGTCAGATGTCGATTTTCGACCCTGTCGATCGTTGATGAACGACTCGTTCGCCCCCTGTTTAGCGAGCCAGTACGTGTTTGATTTGCGAAAATTCGTTGGAGTGACGGGTTTATCGATGTCAGCACGTCGTCCCGCTTCTTTGAATCGACCGAGAAACGTCTGGTAACTCGCATTATCGTACGGATCGTCGAGGTTACACCATAGATACGCATCGTCATCATCCCGTCCGGGGTGCTCACTGAGCCATTGCTGTAAGTAAGGGACGCTGTTAATCAGAGTAACTGAATGCTCCCCTTGTTTTCCGTCGAGAATGATCTGAATCCCGTGATCAGCATCGTTTACCTGCCCAATCAGAGCTTCATGATTCTCTCCTCCTCGGGGACCGAGTTCGTGGGATACGGCGATGAGTGCCTTGTCCCGGCGGTTGGTCGTACCCTCAACAGCCATGTGTTTGGCTTCCTCCCAATCTAGCATATCCGACCGATTGGGCGAGGGATCGTAGGAGTNGTGCCTTGTCCCGGCGGTTGGTCGTACCCTCAACAGCCATGTGTTTGGCTTCCTCCCAATCTAGCATATCCGACCGATTGGGCGAGGGATCGTAGGAGTTGCTCGTGCCCGTTGGAACCCATGCTAACGACTCCGGAACTTCGTCCATCTTGAGCGTCCGTTTCCCGAAGATGCGGAGAGCGACACGATAATCTTGGTTCGTCTCTTCGCTGTACTCCGGTGTGTCTCGTTTAGTGTTGATCCACAGCAAGACCTTCTCAGCGTCGTCTCGTTCTTCTAAGGCACCCGCAAGACCGCCAACTTGCTCCGCCATGATGACACAGTGTCGGAGGAGTTTCTCATGCCGGTAGTCGGTATACTCTGAGTTGAGTAGGTCGATTTGACGACTAAACTCTAGGAGTTTTTCGGCATCATCCTCCGCTATTGTAGGTACGTCCGCATTTTCAAGCTCCTCGTCAGCAAGACCTGACCGTTTCTTGATTCGTTCTCTGAGGTTCTCAATACGATCTCGTGTTGCCATCTATGTTTATATATTTTATTTGCTGGGCTTTAACCCTTAGCCCTAAAGCCGGCCCTTGGCTTTCGTTTCTTCTCGGTAGCGGTCCGCATCGGTCCCACAGACTGACCCGCTTAGTAACCGTTAAACACCGGGTGACCCATGCGTCAACTATGCAACGACGCGCTGTGGCCGTGTTTGTCGCGCTGTTCCTCGCCGTCGCGGGCGTGGCGGGCGCGCTGACCGCGACGGCCGATAGTCCGCAGATTGCGTTCGACAATCCGGATGTCGACGCCGCACAAGGCGACACGATCGAAGTCGGCGGTGAGTCGTACGTGGTGGCCGACATCTCCGAGACGGAGGCGGGAGGAGGAGGGGGTCACGGCGGTGGGGGCGGCGGGGCCGTCATCACCGGGACGCTCGAACGCGAGTTCACGGCGGAGACCTCCGAAACGTGGGCGAATGGGTCGACCGTCTCCGTTGAGGACAGCGAGTGGCGCGTCGAGGTCGCCGGCGAGAACGCAACCGAGTTCACGCTCGTCGAGGTGCTCGACCGACAGGCGATCCTCGGGGCCGACGACGCAGCCGAAAACGAGACGGTCACGCTCGAGGACGGCGAGTACGTCGCGGTGACCGACGAGAACGGCGACCGGACGCTGGTGCCCGTCGACGAGTACTTCCCCGCGCCCGAAGAGCAGTCGTACGCGACGGGCGAGACGCTCGAGTACGACGGGCAGACGGTCACAGTGGACGATGTGACGGCCGACGGTGCGGTCCTCGTGTGGGAGACCACCCAGACCGAGACCGTCGAGGTCGGGCAGCATTCGGTGGTGACGTTCGGCGGCACGGACTACGTCGCGCACTTCCAAGACACCTCGACGCTTCAGATGTCGTCGGACATCGAGGCGTACGAGGCGCAGGTCTCCGAGATTGACCGGTTCAACCAGTACAACAGCGGCCTCTCGCGCATCCTCGTCCTCTCGGTCCTGTCGTCGATCATGCTCGCCGGGATGGCGTTCATCCCGTCGCGGTACTGATCGCCGACCGACATTTCGTACGATTCCGCTCGGCCGCCCAATTTTCACCGACAGCCACTATCTGTCGGGATCCCTATCCCGACATGAGCTCGGCAACGGAGAAGGTGCGACGGCTCGCTCCCCACTGGGCGGTGATGTTCGTCGCGCTGGCGGTCGTCGAGCGCGTCCTCGGCGGGCTCGGGCTCGCGGCGTCGCTGCTGATCGTCTTGGGTATCGCCGTCGCGTATCCCGTCGCCGTTCGGACGCTCGGCGTCGCGCCGCCAGTCTGGCAGCGGTGACGGCGCTTCTCCACAGCTGAACAGCTTCGCTCACGGTGATTCGCGACTCGACGACGAGGGCGGTCGGCAAGGGCGACTCGCCGGGCGGCCTTCGACGGCTGCCACCTCGGCGATGGGTCGCCAGATAACATCGGTGTCAGCCGGTCACCGTCCCGTCCCTCTCGTTTTTATACGCCTCGGTCGCCTTTCGATCGGTATGAGCGACGAGAACCCGGCTCCGGTCACGTCGGAGCTGCCGGACGCACCGTTCCACACCAGCGGCACCGATCACATCACGGTCTGGGGGAGCAACGAGGAGGACACGCTCGCCTTCTACCGCGACCTCCTCGGGATGCCGCTCGTGTTGCGGCAGCCCAACCTCGACGACCCCTCGCAGACGCACCTCTTCTTCGACACCGGCGACGGTCGGATCCTCACGGTGTTCGTGAGCGACGAGCGGGCGTCCGCGCGCGGCCAGCGCGTCAACACGGGGGCCGTCCACCACCTGTGTTTCAGCGTCGAGCCTGACGAGTACGAGGATATCATGGCGGCGCTCGAAGACGCCGGAAAGGGGTACAACGTGTTCGACCGCGGCATCTTCCACTCGATTTACACCCAAGATAACAACGGGCTCGTCATCGAACTGTCGGCCGACAAGTACGAGATTCCCGACGACCGGAAGGGCGAGGTGCTCGCGACCGCGCAGCGACTCCGCGAGGAGGACGGCGCCGACTTCGCGCAGGACCGGCACATGGAGGCGGCCCTCAAAGAACTCGGGCTCCCCGTGAACAAACACGACCTGCCCGACGCCGACGCCGGCGTCGGGGTCTGAGATGGCCGATCGCTCTTCGGGACCGCACGCGGGCGACGACCCTCACGGCGACGAGCCGCTGGTCACGGCCGGGACGCCGCTCAACGACGCCGACGCGGCGCTCGTGTTCGTCCACGGTCGCGGCGCGACCGCCCGCAGCGTCGTCGACTTGGGCGAGCAGTCGGCCGGCGACCGCGACGTCGCGATCCTTGAGCCCGCGGCCGCCGGCAACACTTGGTACCCGAACTCATTTCTCGCCCCGGTCGCGGACAACGAGCCGGGTCGGTCCTCGGGGCTCCGGGCGGTCGGATCGGCGGTCGACCGCGTGGTCGACGCGGGGATCGCTCGCGATCGCGTCCTCGTCGGCGGCTTCTCGCAGGGCGCCTGTCTCGCGAGCGAGTTCGTCGCGCGCAACCCGACCCGCTACGGCGGGCTTGCCGTCTTCAGCGGCGGCCTGATCGGCGAGACGGTCGCCGTCGACGACTACCTCGCGGACGCGACCGGCGGCTCCGGGGGCGAAACGGAGGGAGGTGCCGAGGAGCCGCTTGCCGGGACGCCGGCGTTCGTCGGCTGTAGCGACGTCGACCCGCACATCCCCGAGGGGCGCGTCCACGAGACGACCGCGGTGCTGGAGGCGCTCGGAGCCGACGTCGACGAGCGGATCTACGAGGGGATGGGACACGGGATCAACGACGACGAGGTCGCGGCCGTGTCCGAGCTGGCCGCGTCGCTGGCGTAGCCCTCTTTCGGCTCTCGATTTCGACGGCTCGTCACGTCGCCGCCGCGACCGACAGCCACAGCGTCGTTACCGCGGTCGGCGTCCCCCCCGTCTCACGCCAGCCAGTCGTCGGGCTTCGTGTCGTAGTCGACCTCGTCCGCGACGATCCGCTCTTCGATCGCCCCGTCCAGGTCGTGTTCGGTCACCTCGCCGCCGTCGTACTGGAAACGCACGCCGACCTCGGTGCCCGCCGGCTCCTCGCCTCGTCGCTTGGCGCGCCGGGCGGCCCCCTCGTCGTACTCGACGCGGACCGTCGCGAGATTCACCGGGCGGCCCCACAGCTCGAAGACGCGCTTCAGCGTCTCCTTCGCGCGCTCCTCGTCGAGCGCGACCCCGTTGTACCGGTGGCCCAGGAGGAGTTCGCCCCGGTTTCGGAAGTTGCCGTCCAACACGACGACCGTCGGCTTGCCGAAGTTCGTGAACCGGAGGAGCAGCTTCTTGCGCACGTCGTCGGCGTCGACGCTGGCGACGCGGTGTTCCTCGGCGGCCCGGCTGTACTCGTAGGTGAAGTAGTTCCCCTCGCGGACGAACTCGTCCGTGAGGAACGCGTCGATGAACGTCACGTCGTTGTGGCTCTCGCGCACCTCGAACATGCGCTCCCAGCCGGCCGCGCGGTCGACGTCCTCGATCGCTTCCGCCGCCGTCTCGTACCGGTCCACGTCGAACAGGTACCGCGCCTGCTCTTCGAGCGCCTCCCGCGAGACGTTCCGGAGCGCGCCCCGGTGGTCCGGCCGCGAGAGGACGAAGTGTCGCTCCGCGAGCCCCTCGCGCGTGAGTAGCTTCCACGGGTACCGCTCGACGTCGATGTCGCCCCGTCTGTCGCCGCCCGTCTCGCCGGGATCGGTGCCGGCGTCGTCCCGGGCGGACAGCGCCAGGTCGACCGCCTCGGCGTCGACGCGCGGGTCGCCCGCGGCGGCGAGGTCGGCGAGTTCGTCCAGCGTCGCCGGGCCGGCGCCCGCGATCGCCGGGTGGGGTTCGAGCAGGTCGGCGACCTCGTCCAAGTCGATCCGCGAGTGGAAGTTCTCCGGGGTGACTCCCTCGACGCGGAGCAGCTTGTCGACCACCTCTCGGCGGGCGGCCCGCAGTTCCACGTGCGTCCACAGCTCGAACCCGAGCTTGTAGGGGTTGAGTCCGGGCGAGCCGAGCACCCGCGACATGTGGTCGGCGTACGTGAGGAACTCGTCGGGACCGGCGAACCCCTCGCCGCCCATCATCACCGACTCCCAGTAGGTCGCCCATCCCTCGTTCATCACCTTCGTCTGCTTCTGTCCCGCGAAGTAGTACGCCTCCTCGCGGATCGCGTCGATGACGGTTGTCTCCCACGGCTCGCGGTCGATCGCCTTCCCGCTCTCGGGGTCGTACCGCTTCCCGTGGTCGCGCAGGAACGCGAGCACGTCCGGGCGGGGCTCCTCCGGCTCGACGCCCTCCCCGCGCGCTTCGAGCCACTCGTCGTCGAACACGTCCCGGCGCACCTCCTCGGAGAGATCGAGGTCGTCGATCCGGTCTTCGATCGCCGCGAGCGAGTCGTCGGCGTCGTCGCTCACGTCCGCCGCGACGCCCGGCTCCTCAACGGAGCGGGCGGCGTCGACCGGGCTGTGCTGGTCGATCGTGTCCTCCAAGGCGCTCACGGCGTCGATCAGGCGTTCGACCTCGTCGCGGTCGACGTCGGCCCGCTTCGCGATCGCCGCAATCCGGTCGGCGTTGCGCTCCAGCCGCGCCGCGGCGTTCGGGCCGTCCTCCCCGCGGTCGGCGTACAGCCCGAACCAGTCGTTGTTCGCGAAGAAGTCGGCGTGCGCCTCGACGTGGGTGATGACGGCCTTCTGGTCGGCCGCCGAGTTCGACTCTTGGAGGAACGCGTGGGCCGGATCGTCGTTGTTGACGATCTCGAACGCCTTCCCGAGCCCGTGGCGGTCCTTCTTGCGCTGGCGCTCGTAGTTCATCCCCCACCGCCAGTGCGGGTACCGGCGCTGGAAGCCGCCGTAGGCGATCAGCTCGTTCATCTGGTCGTGGTCGACCACCCAGTACCGAACCGGGTACGGCTCCAAGCCGAGCCGCTCGGCGAGCTCGCGCGCTTCGCGCGCCGACTCGTCGAGGGCGTCGGCCTCGCGTTTCGCCTCGATCCGGTCGTCTCTCATCTGTGTTCACCTCCGTCGGTCCGGCGGGCGACGGTCGCCCCGTCGGGCGCACTTCCCCCGCCGCTCGACTCCGTGCTGAGGATCTCGTAGATGGCGTCGGTGACGTCGTCGGGCTCGGAGACGCGCGCGACGGCAACGTCGTCGGCGTCGCCGAACGCGGACTCGACCTCGTCGGCGTGGCGGGCGTTCGCCGCGCCGTCGCCGGGCTGGGTCTCGACGTACGCCTGGAGGTTGGCGTCGATCGACTCCATCGTCGGGATCACGTTGTCTCTGGTGTCGCTGCCGGCGTTCTCCGAGTCGCCCGCGGCGAACACGTACCGGTTCCACTCGCTGTACGGGTACTCTTCGAGCAGCTCTTCGACGAGTTCGTAGGCGCTGGAGATCCGGGTGCCGCCGCCGGACTGGATCCCGAAGAACTCCTCGCGGTCGACCTCCCAGGCCTCGGCGTCGTGGACGACGTACCGGAACTCGGCGGCGTCGTACTTCCCGGTCAGGTACCAGTCCATCGGCGTGAACACGCGCTCGACGAGCTCCCGCTTCGTCTCGCGCATCGAGCCGGAGGCGTCGCGGACGTTGACGACGACGACGTTGCGCTCGCGTTCCTCTATCACCTCCGGGTGGCGGAACCGCTCATCTTCCCGGCGGAAGGGAACGCTGTCGAGCCCCTCGCGCCGGATCCGTTGTGTGACCGGCTCGCGGTCGACCCCGTCGTCGAGCGCCTCGAAGCTCTCCCAGCGGTCGAGCGCCGCGACGGGCTCGCCCCGCTCGTCGGCGAGCGTCGCGGCCGCGTCCGCGACCCACGCCCGCGAGACCGGGATCCCCTCGCCGCGCGCCCACGCGAACACGTCGTCCACGTCGGCGCCGGCGACGAACAGGCCCTCCCGGACGTACGCGTCGTCGAAGTCGGTGGCGAGGTGGCGCTTCAGCCCGCGCTTGAAGAACTCGTCGACGTCGAGGGTCCCCCGCGGGCCGGCGCGGGCGGTGTCGGTGAAGTCGCCCTCCACCTCCTCGACGACCTGCTTCCCCTTCGGCTCGAGGTCGAGCCCGAGCGCCTCGTCCAGTTCGCGGGCGAACTCCTCCGGGTCCATCTCGTAGTACTCGTGGTCGCCGCCCTCTTCGCCCGGCTCCCCGTCCTCGTCGCCGTCGCCGGGTTCGGGCTCGACCGGCTGGCCGGGCTGGGGCTGTCCGTCGCCGCCCTGCCCGACCCCGCCGGCGGAGCGCTGGTCGTACTCGAACGCCGGGAGGTCGACTATCTTGACCGGAATGCGGATCCGGTCGGCCCCGGAGCCGCCGAGGTCGCCGCGGCTGATGAACTCGGCGAGGTCCTCCCGGCGCGTCTCGCCGGCCTCCCGGAACCGTTCGCGGTCCTCCGTCAGTCCCACGGGCTCTCACCCCCGTTCTGGCCGACGCCGTCGTCCGGGTCGTCACCGACGCGCCCGCCGTCGACCTCGGACCACTCGTCGCGGACCTGCTCCATCACGGCGCGGCTGGTCAGTTCCGCGGACGCGCGGCTGTACCCGCGCTCGCACAGCCGATCGACCGTCGCCTTCTTCACCCGCTCCGTCTCGGTGTCCGCGGGCGGATCGGGCCACGCCGCGGGGTCGAGGTCGGGGAACCGACGCTTCACGTCGGTCAGGTCGTTCGCGTGGATCACCGCCTTCAGCTCCGGGACCTCCGCGAGGTCGACCTCGTCGACGCCGAACGCGTCGTCTCGGTTGCGCCACGCGTACTGCGTGAGCCCGCGGATCACGCGCTTGCGCCGGAACTGCTCGATGTCGCGTCCGGGCTCGGTCCCGCGGTAGTCGCTCTCGTCGAACCGCCCGAGCGTCTCCGTCTCGAACACCTTCATGACGAGCGGGTCCGGCGCCTCGTCCTCGCGGCCCCGCGTCGTCGGGTCCTCGTCGTCCCACGCGTACACGTGCTCGACGTACTCGGCGACCGTCTCGGTCGAGACGGTCTCCTTCGCGAGCATCGCGTCGATCACGTCCTCGCGCTGTCGCTCGCGGATCCGGGTCGCGACCGCTCCGCGCCGTCCCTCGAACTCCGTGACCTCCGCGCGCGAGAACAGCGGCGCGTCGACGAGCCCGTCGGCCATCGCGTCGAGCACGTCCGTCGGGGTGACGACGCGCTCGACCGGGAGATCCGGGTGCTGTCGGTCGGCCGTCGTCGCCAGCAGGTCCGCGACCGCGTCGCGGGCGTAGGTGACCGGGATCCCGTTGCGGCCGTCGCCCGCGGCGAGGTCGACGTCTGCGACGGTGACCGCGTCGTCGCCCCGCCCGACCTGCCCGGTCTCGTACAGCTCGGCGGTCTCGATCAGGTCGAGGTCGCCGGGGAGGCCGTCGGCGTCGAGCCGCGTGACCACCGCGTACAGCGCCGCCGCGCCGATCGCGTGCGGCGCGATCTCGCGCTCGGCCACGCTCCCGTCCGACTCCCGGACGTCCACCGACAGCGGCGCGGCCCCCGGGTCGGTTCCGGCGTCGTCCGCGTCGGCGCCGGCGGCCACCGCACCGACGCCCGGACCGCCGGACGCCGCGCCGTTCTGATCGGCGTCGCCCTCGATCGTCACTCCCCCGGCGGCGGTCGCCCCGGCGATCTCCCGCCGGAGCAGCCGCGCCTCTAGGCGGCGGTTCGTGAGGTAGCGGAACTCGTGTTTCGAGAGCCGCCGCTTCAGCGCCTTCAGCGGGTCGGCGTCGCCCCGCTCGGCGTGGCGGTCCAGTTCCGCGTCGAGGTCGGGGTTCGAGATGACGATCAGCTGGGTGTCGAGGTCCATCCCGATCCCCTTGTCGAGCTTCACGCGCCGCTCGTCGGGCACGTTGAGCAGCCGGCGGAGGAGGTCGGCGTGCTGGCTCGCGTCCTCGACGACGGTCGCGACGCCGTTCCCCTGCGAGAGCACGCCGTCGTAGCTGAACGCCTGCGGGTTCTTCCGGCCGCGCGAGTCGAGCTCGCGCAGCATTCCGCCCATCCACGAGCCGACCAGCCGCTCCTTCGGCGTCCCGTCGTCCTCGGCGTGGAGGACGCCGATCCCCCGGCCGACGTCGACCACGTAGCTGGTCACCCGGAGGTGGTCGCGGTCGGTGATCGCCGAGAAGAGGTCCCGCCGCCCCTGCTCGCGGTACGTCGACTCCAGGTGGTCGTACGCCTCGCGGCTGAACGGGTCCAGTTCCACGTCGGCGGCGATCGGGTAGGCGTCGCCGTCGACCGCGTCGGCGATCGACTCCCGGACCGGCTCCGGGAAGACGGACAGCGGGTGCGTCTGGACCGGACTGCGGTACCACGCGCCGGTGTCGCCGCCGTCGCCGTACGAGAGCGACGCGGCCCCCGAACCGCCCCCGCCGCCCGCGCCGGCGCCGGTGACGTTCCACTCGACGGTGTACCGGCGGCCGGCGTCGGTCTTCGAGAACGCGCGGAGCCCGTTCACCAGGCACCGCTTGAACTCCGACTTGCCGGTCGCGGTGGGGCCGTCGATCCACACTATCGTCTCGTCGTTGCCCCGCCCGGTCGCGGCCGCGCGCAGGTCGTCGACGAACGCGTTGAGCGCGCGGGTGTTGCCCAGCACGGCGTGTTCCCCGCCGTTCGCCGGGTCGTCGAAGAAGCGGTACCGGTCGAGCGTCTCGCCGCGCTCGCGGACCTCTCGGGTCCCCTGCGACTCGATCGCCGCGAGGACGTACCCCGCGCCGGAGGCGGCCGCGGTCGGCCGCTCCAGCACGCGGTCGACGTAGGCCGCGAGGCTCATCGGCGGGTCGTACGCCCCCCGGAGCGCCTCGTCGGCCGCGTCGACGAACCCCTCGCCGTCGGGTCGGGTGCGCTCGCTCATCTCAGTCCCCGCCGTCCTCGATCTCCGAGCGCGCGACCGCCGCGCCCGCGTACTCCAACACTTCGGCGGCGCCGTCCTCGGAGTAGCCGCGGTCGACCAAGGCCGAAACCCAAGCGCTCCGGTCCTCGTCGTCGAGGTCGGTCGCGGACACCAGCGCCGAGAAGTTGATGTTGTGCTTCTTGTCCTCCCACAGCTTCCGCTCCAAGGCGCGGCGGAGGCGGTCGTTCTCCTGCGGGTCGAACCCGCGCCCCTCGCGGGCGCGCCGCGAGATCCAGTTCGACACCTCCTGTCTGAAGTCGTCCTTCCGGTCCGAGGGCACGTCGAGCTGCTCCTCGACCGCGCGCAGGAACGTCTCGTCAGGCTCGGTCTCCCGGCCGGTGAGCTCGTCGTCGACGGTGTCGTCGTCGATGTACGCCATCACGTGGTCCATGTACTTCTCGCCCTGCCGCCGGAGCTCGTCCACGTCGTACGCCAGCGCGTGGCGCACGTCCTCGATGGCGCGCTCGCGGTACTCCTCGCGGACCTGGTCGAGCAGGCGCTCGTAGCGGTCGAGGTCCTCGGCCGCGATCGAGCCGTGCCCGCCGAGGTTCGCTTCGAAGTGGTCGAAGACGGACAGCGGCGAGAGGTGGCTGCGGTCGCGGTGGGTCGCGTCCATGATCGCCTCGGCGATCTCGTCGCCGACGAACCGCGCGGAGATCCCGTCCATCCCCTCGCCGACGTCGGCTGACTCGGCGGCGTCCTCCCGGAGCTTCCGCCGATCTATCTCCTCGTCTTCGAGTTCACCGTTGTACGCCTTCGCCTTCTCCAACAGGCTCACCGTCTCGTCGGTCGGCTCCTCCAGCCTGGTGAGCACGCCGAACAGGCCCGCCATCACCAGCGCGTGCGGCTCGACGTGGACGTTGGGCACGTCCGCGTTGTCGAGCATCTTCTCGTAGATCTCCGCCTCGCTCTCGTACTCCAGCACGTACGGGTAGTCGATCCGCTTGGTGCGGTCGTTGAACGCCTCCATCTTCTCGTCGCCGGTCTTCTCGCGGTACTCCGGCATGTTCGTCCGGCCGACGATCACCTGGTCGATGTCGATCCGCGGGTTGTTCTTCGGCTTGATCGTCGACTCCTGGGAGGCGTGGAGGAAGTCGTAGAGGAACTCCCGCTGGAGCTTCAGCAGCTCCTCGCCGGAGAAGAGGCCGCGGTTCGCGTTACAGAACGCGCCGGCGTAGTCGAACGCCCGCGGGTCGGACTCGCCGTAGACGGCGAGCTTGGCGTAGTTGACATCGCCGGTGAGCTCGGTCTCGTCCTGGTTCTTCTTGTCCTTCGGCTCGAACGTCTCGATACACTCTCGGCGGTTCTCGTCGGCGACGAGCCGGACGACCTCGACGTGCTCGTCGAGGACGCGCTGGAGGTCGTCGTCGTAGTGCGCGAGCAGTTCGTTCAGGTAGAACTCCGAGGCCGGGTCCGGGTGCTGGTCGTTCCGGAGCGTGTAGGGCGCGTCGAGCCGCTCGTTGAGGTCGTCGATGACGGCCTGTCGCTGCTCTTTGGGGAGCAACACGAGCGGGTCTTGGCTCATCGGCGAGCGGACCGTGTCGTCGTCCGGGTCCTGGTCGTCGATCACCGAACAGAGGTCGACCCACCGGAAGGTGTACATCCGGCCGGCGTCCTCGCGGGTGTACGCCTCGAAGTAGCGGCGCACGAGCCAGTCGAAGTGCGACTTTCCGGAGCCGACCGGGCCGAGCAGGAGCTTGATCCGCTTCTCGGGGCCGAGCCCGCGTGCGCCGGACTTCACCTTGTTGACGAACTCGTGGATCGCCTCGTGGACCTCGCGGCCGTAGAAGACGTTCTCGCCGTCGTGGATCGGGTCCTCGGCGGCGAGCGCGTACTCGACGACGCCGCGTTCCTCGTCGTAGTGCGTCCCGTAGTGGTCGAACATGTCCGCGACGCGCTGGTGCGCGTTCCGCGCGATCCGCGGGTCGTCGTACAGCGCGTCGAGGTACCAGTCGAACGAGCGCGCCGCTCTCAGATCGTCCGGGACCTCTGTCCGGTACTCCTCGCTGAGCCGTTCGAGCGTGTGTCGGTCTGCCATCGTATCACGTTCGCTCGGGGGGCGTGGCGGCGTCCCCGGTGCCCGAGGCGGCGGACGGAGCAGCCGCTCTCCGTGCGCGTGTCAACAACTCGTCGAGCCGCGAGCAGCGCGTCGTCGGGGTGTGCGTCGGTGCCGGTGATCGCCTCGCCCGTATCCGAGGCTATATATGTGAGAGGGATTGGCACGGATAAGTATGTCGCCAGTTGACACCCGATACACACCGTCCGGGGGCGTCGCCGTTGCCGAGTCTGTCCGGTCGGCTGACGGTCTGTCGGCCGGTCTTATCAGCACCCCGTGAGATCCACGGCGGGGATGGGCCGCGATCCCCGCAGATCGTTCGCGCGCGCCGTCGGACCGCGCGCGCCGCTGAACCGCGTGCCGCCGAACCGCGTGCGGTCGAACCGCGCGTCCGCCGTCCGAGAACCGGAACCATCGGCCCCGGAACCCACCCTTTTGCGCGACGCCGCCCCACTAAGTGTGTGACGTTCAGCATCTGCGTCCGCGAGCGATACACCGACGACGACGGCGACGACCAGATCCGGTTCGGCGTGGCGGTGACCACTCGGCTGCCGGGCGTCGGCACGCTGTGTCCCTTCGCCTCGTCGGACGGCGCGGTGGCGACACAGTCGCTCGTCAACGTCGAGTTGGGGCGGAAGGGGATCGAGTACCTCGGCGATGGGCTCGCGGTCGACGACGCCTTGGAAGCCCTGTTGAACGCCGACGAGGGGAGCGCCCAGCGCCAGCTCCACGGCGTCGACGCCGACGGGACGTTCGCGTTCTCCGGCGACGAGTGTAACGACTGGTACGGCCACCGCGAGGGGCAGAACTACACCGTCGCGGGCAACCTCCTGACGGGCGAGGACGCGATCGAGGACACCGCGGCCGCCTACGAGTCCGACGCGCACGGCGACGCGCCGCTCGCCGAGCGGCTGATCGACGCCCTCGCGGCGGGCCACGCCGCGGGCGGCGACAAACGAGAGGACCTCGACGTCCAGTCCGCGGCGCTGCTCGTGAAGAACACCGAGGAAGCGGCCGACGACCCGTACTACAACGACCTCCGGGTCGACGCGAGCGAGACGCCGGTGGCCGACCTCCGCGAGACGTACGAGACGGCGAAACGCGGCTACGAGACGATCCTAGAGAAGTACGCCGAGGAGGACGAAGACGAAGCGGGCGACGAGGACGAGAACGAGGATAACCCCGCCGACGACGCCGGGGAGTAGTGGCCTCGCCTACACCGACAGCCGTGTCAGGATCGGCAGGTGGTCGGAGGGGTATCGGCCGCGGTCGTCTCGGTCCGTGAGCGTCGCGAACGCGTCGACCGACACCGCGGGCGAGACGAGCGCGTGGTCGATCCGGCGGCTGTCGATCAGCCGCGAGAAGTCGGTGAGGCTCGTCTTCGGGCCGTGTCGGAGGTCCGCCTCGGCCGCGGCGTCGCGGAGCGAGAGGGCCTCGGCCGCCCCCTCGGCGACGTTCCCGTCGCGCTGTGGGTCGTCTCCGACGAGAATCCGGTGCGGCTCCGATCCCGGTGTACAGTTGAGGTCACCGACGAGGACGACCGGGGCCGTCCCGCCGGTCTCGGTTCCGTCGCCCGTCGCGAGCGTCGGGAGCCGCTCGCGAAGCAGGCGGGCGGACTCGCGCCGCGCGCGGGCGCTCACGTGGTCGAAGTGGGTGTTGACGACGCGGAGCGCGGCGTCGCCGTCGCGGGCGCGCACCCGGGCCCACGTCGCTATCCGCGGGTGAGTCGCCCCCCATCCGGTCGACGGGGTCTCGTGGGTCTCGGAGAGCCAGAACGTCCCGTCCTCGGCGACCTCCCAGCGGTCGTCCCGGACCGCGATCGGACACCCCTCGCCCTCGCCGTCCGCCTCGCGGCCGCGTCCGACGAACTCGTACTCCGAGAGCCGGTCCCGGAGGTCGCGGCGCTGTTCGGGGATCGGCTCCTGAAACGCGGCGACGTCGGGCCGGTGAAATCGGACGAGGCGCCCGACGGCGTCGCGGCGGTCGTGCCAGGCGTCGTGGTGGTCGCCTCGGTTGGCGTAGCGGACGTTGTAGCTCAGCACCCGGATCGCGGTCATTACCTCGGGCGTCGCGGGCGAGGCGATTAAAATGCGCGGAGCGTTCACGATCTCCACGATGCTTCTTGTTTTGCTCATCCGTGGTAGCCGATAGCTCGGACCAACTCCAAAGCCGCAGCCGCTCGGCTGTACGTCGCTGCTTCCACGGAGACCAACTCCAAAGCCCCAGCCGCGAGGGTCGCGTAGGCGACACAAGCACCGCAGCGAAGGAGCGTCAGCGACTGAGCGAGGAGCGCAGCGAGCGTACGCGACCCTCGCGGCTGCCCCTTTGAGCCCCGCCCCCGACTGCCCCGCACCGCAACCTCACACCTCCCCAGCCTCGTCACTGGCACCCTCCGCTTCGCTCCGGGAGCCAGCGACTCCCTCGCGCGTGCGATTCGCGCCCTCTGGGCGCTCATCGGCACGCGCCACCGCCTCGTTTAGTTACCAACAGTCGCCGTCGCCGGCTCGCTCACACCGAGAACTCGTACAGGTCGTCACCGACGTGGTGGATCGACTCGACGACCTTCCCGCTGTCGCCGACCATCTCGTCGCCGTCGACCAGCGCGCGGCCAACCGCCAGTACCTTCCCGTGCGTCTCCTCGGCGATGACGACCAGGTCGCCCTCGCGGATCGCTTTGTCGGCCTCGACGATGCCGGGGCGCATCACGTCGGCGCCGTCGGAAACGAATGATATCGCGCCCGAATCGACCGTGACGACGCCCGTCTCCGGGTCGAAGTCGTTCGCGCCGCGGACGGTGAGGAACGGCTCGTCGTCGTCGACGTAGAAGACGGCGGGCTCGCCGTCGACGAGGACGAGTTCGTAGCCGGCGTCGACGAACTCCACGAACTCGAAGGTGTCCCCGTCGATGTCGACCCCGAGGTGGTCGGCGACCGCCTCGCGGATCGCCGTGATTTCGTCGCTCCGGAGGTGGTGCCGGGATTTCACTTCCATGGGCGCCCGGTCGACCGCTCGGCCGATAAATGGACCGCTCCGCGGCGTGATGACGGGCGATCGCGACGCGGTTCCGGTCCCGATCCCGCTCTCGCCCCGTTGGACCGATCAAAACGGTCTTAATCCACCTCTCCATATCCCCTCGTATGCTCAACCCACTGGCGATCGTGCTCGTGGCGATCGTGAATCCCCCCGCGATCGTCCTCGCGGCGGTCGCGACGCTGCTCGTGGTCCTCGTCACCTCGGTGCGGGGGACGGGGTGGGAACCCACGACGGACATTTCGGAAGAAGTCCTCGAACACCGCGCGTCCGCGGTCCCCGAGACGGAGTTCCCGGAGCCGGGTAACCGCGCGGTCGGCGGCGGTGGCGGCGGCGGCGCCATCCCGGCCGGCGGCGCCGAGGGCGGGGAGGGCGAACTCGAAGAGGGCGGCACCGTCAGCTCCGGCCCCGGTGACATCCCCGAAGACGAGGTGGAGTACTTCGAGGTCGAGTTCGTCAAGCAGGGCGAGACGGTCGAACTCTCCAACGACCAGCCAATCCTCGAACAGGGCGAAGACGAGGGGTGGGACCTCCCGTACGCCTGCCGGCAGGGCCAGTGCGTCTCGTGTGCCGGCCAGATCGCGGACGGGCCGAGCGAGGACTTCGTCGAGCACGACAACCAGCAGATGCTCGAAGAGGCGGAGATCGACGACGGCTACACGCTCACCTGCGTCGCCTACCCGCGCGACTCCTTCAGCATCGAGACCGGCGAGGCGCCGTAGCCCCCTGCTCGCGTTCGCGCTCCGCTCTCCTCCCGCCGCTTCTTCCGACACCCCCCCTCGGCCTTCTCCGCCGGCGTCCGCTCGCGACACCCTTTTTCGCGTCTCGCCCCAACCGATCGTATGTCCGTCACCACGGCGCTCGTCGCTGGCGGCGGGGGCGTCGCCGTCGCGCTGATCGCCGCGGTCGTCTACCGCGACGCGGTCCGCGTCGGCGTCGACCTCGGCTCGCCGGCGGCGTGGGCCGCGCTCGTCGCCCTCACCGGCGGTGCGAGCCTCGTCACGCTCGTCCTCGTCCCCGACGCGCCCCTGCCCGGCGTCCTCGTGTTGACCGCGCTCGGTCCCCTCCTCTACCTGCTCGAACGCGACGACTCGATGAACGGCAACGACGCGGCCGACCCCACGCGGCTCCCCAGCCAGTCCGGCGACGCGACCGACCGGAGCGACGACCGAGATCCGTAGCGCGGACGACCGGGATCCGTAGCGCCGACGACGACCGGGACCGACAGGGAACGTTCGCCGACGGCCGATCGCGGCCCCAGTCGGCGCCGTTCCGTCTCATCGACGATGACACAGTTCCTTTCGTCGCGCTCGGGAGATCCTAAACCGCAACTTTCCATACCGTCGGCGATGTACTGGAGGTAATGAGCGACGAGAGCGACGAAAGCCTCGCGGACCGGGTGGAACAGTGGATGGTCGGACAGATGCCGATCATCCAGATGCACGGCGGCACGAGCGTCGTGCGCGAGGCGAATCCCGAGACCGGCGAGGTCGTCGTCGAACTCGGCGGCACCTGCTCCGGCTGCGGCATCTCGAACATCACCGCCGACAACATCCGCCGCGACCTCATCATGGACTTCGACGAGGTCGACAACGTCACCGTCCGGACCGCCTCCTCCGGTGACAACGGCGCCTCCACCGTCGAGGGCGGCCGCGGCGGCGAACTCAAACACGAGACCGAGTCCGCGAACCACTTCTGATCGCGACGGGGAGACGGTCCCCGGCGTCCCCCGCCTCTCTCGTCTCTCTTACAACGACGTGAACGGCAGCGACGCGAGCGTGTCGGCGTCGTAGTTGAGCGCATCGGCCTGCGAGACGCCTTCGGGCGTGATCATGTCGATCACGCGGGGCGCGTTGCCGGCCGCGCCCTCTTTGGCGCCGCCGAAGATGAACCCGCTATCGTCGACTTGGACGGCGCGGAACGAGCCGAAGTCGGCGGAGCCGACGACCGGCAGGACCTCCCAGTCGCTGATATCGCTCCCCCCGAGCGCCGTTTTCGGGACCGTGACGTGGTGGTCGCGGCCGACGTTCGATCCCAGCTGACCGAACCCGTCGTACTCTTGGGCCTTCACCACCTCGCGGTTCGCCAGGTTCGGGTAGGTGCGGATCTCGCCGGTCGGCTTGATCCCCTCGTGAATCTCCAGCAGCTGGCGGTTCGCGGCCGCCTCGCGGATCACCCGCCGGTGGTGGTTCACCGCGAGTTGGTTGTGCTGGTTGTGGGTCGGCTCGGCGCCGTCGCCGTCGATGCCGAGCCCGGGGTCGGAGACGTACCCGTTCTTGATCGAGTTGATCCCCTCCGCCTCGTACCCCGCGAACACGTCTTCGTCGAGGACCGCGGCCTCGTACTGTGGGATGTTCCCGGCGGTCTCGTTGTGGATCGTCATCTCGACCGGATCGGGGAGCCCGGCGCCGAAGTCGGTCACCTCGGACACGTCGAAGTCCGGGTATGAGTCCTCGACGCCGAAGCCGAAGCCGGTGCCGTCGCCCGGATAGGTGTCCCACCCCTCGTTCCATTCCTCGACGAGGACGCTGTCGATACCGTTCTCGCTCGCGAAGCGCATGTAGCGCTTCATCCGCTCGGTCCGGGCGCCGTGGATGTACGCGGCGGGATTGTTGTCGCCACCCGCAATCTCGTCGTCCGACTTGTACTCCCAGTTCGCCTGCCCCGCGATCATCGTCCACCAGATGCCGACGTACTTGCGGGGCTCGATCCAGTCGGTGTCGGGCGCGCCCCCGGCGGTCGGAAGCGCCGACTCGTCGAGCGGGTCGGCGAGCAGCGGGACCAGCTGCGACTCGATCAGCTCGCCCGGGCCGTCGACGACCTGTATCGTCCGCCACGGCGTCGCCGCCGGCAGCTCCAGCGAGGCCCGCGTCCCGTCGGGTAGGGGCGTGAGTTCGGTCGCGAACGCCGTCTCGCCGTCGTCGCTCCGGGGCGCGAGCGTCGCGGCCGCGTAGTCGTCGAGGTTCGCCTCGCGGACGCTGAGGTACGCGTCGCCCGCGTCGACGGTGAGCGGCGTGTGCGCCCCGGTCCGCATCGGCGTGTCGCTTGGCCGTCGGTCGTCGCTCTCGCCCGGGATCTCCGACAGCGGCGTCTCGGCGTACTCCTGCTCGAACCGCGGGTTCGTCACCGCGTTCGCGATCCACCAGGCGGTGTAGTCGTCCGCGAAGTCGACGCCGGTGTTCTCTGACTTGACGACCGCCCGCTCCGAGTTGCTCGCGAACCCCTCGCCGAGGACGAGCCGGAATCCGAGCCCGTCGTCGAAGACCCGGAGCTGGAGGGTCGCGGCGCGAGCGTCGCCCGCGGCGCTCCCGTCGGCGGCGGCGTCGGCGAGCCCGATACTCAGGGCGTGGTACTCGGCGGACACCTCCTCGTAAGCCCCCACACCGGCTCCCACTCCTCCGTCGCGACCTGCCGGGTCGTGCCCGTCACCGCCACCGCACTGTTCGACCCGTCCGCGCTCGCGCCGAACGACCGCTGGTTCCGGAAGTCGAAGCCGAGCGGCGACGGGCCGACGTACGTCGTCCCGCCGCGCGCGACCTCGTACGTCGGGACCCCGTCGCCGACGTCGACCGTGACCGCGATCGACCCGTCGGGAGACTCGACCCGCTGGACCGGGTCGTCCGCGTCGTTGTCCACCTGCGTGGCGTCGTCGGCCGACACGTCTCGCGAGTAGGCCGCGGCGGCGACCAGCGCCCCCACGCTCCCGAGGAACCCCGTCGCGTCGCTCCGCCTAACGATTGCTGTGATCGTTTTTCACGCATTCCGTCTACACGATGAACAATACTGTTATTGTAACGAATAGAGGTGATTCAATTTCGAAACGACCGAACCGGCGGCGCGGGAGAACCCCGAGGCGCCGCCCGCCTCACAGCGCGTTTTCCAGCGCCGACGCGACGCTCCGCGCCTTTTCGGCCAGCGGCTCGGGGACGGTTCCGGCCGCGACCGCCGCGTCGAGTTCGTCGTCATCGACGCGCTCGACGGTCCCGTCCGGCAGCTTCACGACGTCGACGTGGAGGTCCACGTACCGGGCCGCGTCGGGGAACACCTCCACGGGCGTGCAGACGTTGACGTACGTCCCGCGGACGGTCCCGTCGCGGCCGCGGTACGTCGTCGGGTACCACCAGCGCCCCTCCTTGAGGCTCGTCTCGGCGACGTCGCCGGCCTCGCGGTCGACGCCGAGGCCGTCGTAGGTCCCGCTGCCGCTCATCTCGCGCTCGACGGCGACGGTCCCGTCGGGGTCGACCCCGGTGACCCGCCCCTCGCCGAGGGTGATCAGCCGGCCGTCCGGCTTCCCGTGGTCGATCCGGAGCGCATCCCCCTCGCGCGGGCCGAACGCGTCGGTCACGACCGCGAACGGGAACTCGGCGTCGGGGGCGGGGTCACAGAGCGCCTCCGCGAGGTCGACCCCAGTCGAGGCGTCCGCCGACCCGGCCTTCACGCGGTGGTGACCCGGCATCGTCGCGGTCGCGGTCCGGCGCGCGTCGTCGAGCCCGAACCGGCTCTCGCGGCCGAACCAGACCCAGACGCCGGCGTTCGGCGCAGCGAGCGGGGCGTCGCGGAGCCGGTTCCGACCGTCGAGGACGCCGAGCCCCGCACCGTCGCCCTCTCCGTCACTGGCGGCGAGCCACTCGCCATCGGCCGCGTCGTCCGCCTCGCACCCCTCGCCCGACTCGACCGCCGCGCGTAGCTCCTCGGCGGCGTCGACCGCCGCGTCGAGGCCCGCGGTCAGCGCCTCCGTGTCGGCGTCGACCGCAGGGGGTTGCCACACCGCCCGCCACCCGTCCGGCGGGTCGAGGTCGAGCAGGTCGAGCATCCCCGACAGTTCGCGGGCGGCCTCGTCGTCCCGGGCGTCCACCCGCGTCCCGGAGCCCGGTTCGAGCGCGACGAGGTCGCCGCCGACCCGCAGTTCGCCGGCAAGTTCGGGTCGGCGGTCGGTCCACGGCGCCGCCGACTCGCGCACCTGAACTCGGACCGCGTCCCCCGTCTCCACCCGGGCATCGACGTCGCCGTACGGGAGGTACCCCTCGGCGTCGCCGTCGTCGGTTCGAAGCCGTACAACCGCGCCGCCGCCGAGCGTCTCCGTCACCTCGCCGTCGAGGACCGCGCCGGGTGGCGTCGGATCGGGCCACGCGAGCGCGTCGCGGCCCGCGTCGGTCAGGAGGCCGCGGACCGCGTCGAGCGCGTCGGGAGCGCCGTGCGCGCCGACCCCCTGCCGGTCGCCGCTCGTCTCGATCCGAACGTCCGGGGGGTCGGTCCCGAATGCGGCGTCGAAGCGCCGCCGGATCGGCGGCGAGGCGTCGACCACCTCGTGGCCGGCGTCGAGCAGGCGCGCGGTGAGCGCCGTCGCGTAGATGCCGCGGACGCGGGCCCGGACCATCGTCACAGTCCCTCGCGCTCGGGCGCGAACCGCACCCGGTCGTTCACCGTGTCGCCGAGCGAGAGTTCGACGACGACGACCGGGTCGCCGGCGTCGTCCTCCCGGAGGATCCGTCCGTCCTCGACCGGGACCCCCCACCCGTCGAGCGAGAGGTAGCCGCGGAGGTCGCTCCCGTGCGTGAAGAGGTCGACGTCGGCGGTCGCGTGTTCCTGCGTCGCCGTCGCGCTGTGGGCCATCTCCATGTCCGAGTAGTAGGGACTGTCCGCGTCGAAGAACGCCCGAAGGCGATCGGCGTCTCGCGCGACGAGTTCGGCGACGCGGTCCGAGGCGTCGGCGACGGCGTCCGCGTCCAGCCCGGCCTCTCGGAGGGCGCGCTGGACCCGTGGATCGAAGTGCATACCCGGCCTTCGGGCGCCGCCGTTTCAATGCTGTCGACCGCGCCGCTTCCGCCCGCTTCCCGCCGTCCGCCGCTCGGACGCCGCCCACTAATTAAGTCATCCGGGGGGTAAACGGGAGCCATGCCATCCGACGAGGACCCGATCGCGTCCCGGGCCGACGACGACCGTGACCTCTACGACGTCGCGACCTGGGAGGAACGGACCTCCCTCGACGGGCTGTCGGTCGCGTTACACTGGTTCATCACCCGCTCGGCGAAGGCGCTCGTCGTCCTCGTCGCCTTCGTCGGACTCCTCGCGATATTGGGCTCGTTCGGGCTGGGGCTCCTCTTCGACCCGGCGATCGCGATCCTCCTCGGGCTCTCGGTGATCCCCGCCCTCGGTCTCGCCGCGTACGTGTACGTCTCGGACGTCACGACCGCGGAGCCGCTGTCGCTCCTCGTGGCGACGTTCCTCCTCTCTATCCTCACCGCGACGTTCGCGGCGGTACTGAACAGCGTACTCCAGCCGTCCTTCCGGCCGTTCGGCTTCCTCGGGCTCGTCGTGTTCTTCTTCGTCGTCGTGGGGCCGATAGAGGAGTCGGTGAAGCTGCTCGCGGTGCGGCTGTACGCGTACACCGACGAGCGCTTCGATGCGGTCATCGACGGCGCGGTGTACGGGGCCATCGCGGGCCTCGGCTTCGTCGTCATCGAGAACTTCGTGTACATCGCGCAGAACGTCGACATGGCGGAGCTGACCGTCGGGATCGCGACCCTCGGTGCCGGCGACGGGATCGCCGCGCTCCGGGCGCTCGCGGGCCCCGGCCACGTCGTCTACTCGGCGTTCGCGGGCTACTACCTCGGGCTCGCGAAGTTCAACCCCGAGAACCGCGGCCCCATCATCGTGAAGGGGCTCGTCCTCGCGGCGGCGATCCACGCGCTGTACAACACGCTCGTCGGCCCGGTGACCGGCGTCGCCTCGGCGCTGCTCGGCCTCCCGCAGGTCGTCGCGCTGTTCGGTTTCGTCGTGGTCTTCCAGGGCGCGTTCGGCTACGTCCTCCTCCGGAAGATCCGGCGCTACCGCGACGCGTACCTCGACACGCGCGACGCGGTGGGCGAGGACGTCGAGCCGGAGCTCGACGAGTTCGAGCAGTGAGATCCGAGTAGCTCTCGTTTCCGCCCTCCGCCGTCAGGGCGCGGTCTCGACGCGCGAGCGGTCGCCGGTGCCGTCCGTCAGCGCGCTCGCGAGGGCGCCTTTCACCACCACCTCGTCGCCGAGTTCGGTGAGTCGCACCTCCGGGACGTTGATGAACACCATCTCCGGGAGCTTCTCGCGGATCGGGTCGAGGATCCGGTCCGGATTGTTGAGCGCGACCGCGCCGCCGACGCTCACGACGAGCGGGGCGTACGCGTGGATGACGTTGGCGATCCCCATGGCGTTCCAGTGGGCGAGCTGGTCGATCACGTGGTCGGCGAAGGTGTCCTCGCCCGCCGCCTCGAACACGTCGACCGCCGAGAAGTCCGGGTCCTCGATCGGGAGGCTCGTCTCGATCGGGTCCTCCTCGTACAGTTCCCGGGCGTACTTCGGGATGTTGTTCCCCGAGCAGTACCCCTCCCAGTGGCCGTCGAGCCCGCAGCCGCAGGTCATGAACCCGTGCGGGTCGACGGTCATGTGGCCGACCTCGCCGGCGTTGCCGTCCCACCCCGAGAGCACGTTGCCGTCGACGGCGACGCCGGCGCCGATCCCCGAGGAGATGGTGAGGTACACCATGTCGTCGGGGTTGCGCTCGGAGTGGAACCGCTCGCCGATGACCCCCGCGATGGTGTCGTTGTGGAGGTACACCTCGTCGGTGTCGAGCAGCCGTCCGACCGGCCCCGCGAGCGGGATGCGCTCGATGGTGTCGGGGAGGTTCGCGGGTCCTTGGACGACCCCCTCCGCGAGGTCGAGGGGACCGATCGAGCCGATCCCGGCCGCGACCGCCTCGCTCGGTGCGATTCCCGCGTCGGTACAGGCCCCCCGAACCCCCTCCAAGACGGCCTCCGTAACGGCGATGCCGTTCGGTCCCCGCGGGGTGCCTCGCGACGCGGAGCCGAGGATCGCCGCGGTCTCGTCGCCGACGACCGCCCGGACGTTCGTCGCCCCGAGATCGACGCCCACGTAGTACATCGGGTGTAACCGTGGACCGGTCTCACTTAAGCGGGACGCTTCGGGCGGTCGGACGGGGGTAAAGAACTGAGTCGTTTCAGCGATATCGCGTTACGACGCGGTCTCGCGGACGAACGTCACCGGACACGGCGCCGAGAGCATGACTTCCTGTGCCGCGCTCCCGAAGACGGCCTTTCCGGTCGGCGAGCGGCGCCGGCCGCCGACGACGACGCGGTCGGCTTCGAGCCCCTCCGCGGTCTCGACGACCTCGTCCGCGAGGTCGCCGACTGCGCCGCGGACCGAGTGTCGCACGCCGGCCGCCGACAGCGCCCTCGAGAGGTCTCGGGTGGTCCGGTGTCGCTCCGCGACCGCGTCCGGCGTCGAGTTCTCGCCGTCCGGGTCGAAGCCCAACTTCGCGCGGGTCTCGTCGAACTCCTCTTCGCCGAACACGTGGGTCAGCACGACCTCGGCGTCGACGGGCTCCGCGACGGCGATGATCTCCTCCGCGAGCCGCTCGGTTCGTTTCTCGTCTTCGCTCCCGACCGCTAACACAACCGTTTCGATGCTCATACACGCTTTTTGTCCTCTGACGAGTTAATGCTATCGGAGTTTTAACTCAAAAGCGAATAAATATTTAACCGATCGATCCTGACACTCTCCCGGCCACGGGACGACGTTCCCGACCGGACGAGCGAGGCGCTCCCGATACGACGAGCGACTCCCGACGAGGGAAAAGCGGCGCTTGACGATGGGAGGCTCCGATCAGTAGTCGGGCGCGTCGTCCTCGACTTCGCGCTTCAGCGAGTCGCGGCGGGACTTCGCGTCGCGGCCGGTCGCCTCCAAGAGAAAGTCGTTTTTCGCGTCGACGGCGTCAGCGGCGGCGTCGGCGTTCCCTTCCGCGATGACGTCCTCGGCGGGGCGCTCCTCGAAGTGGACCGCCAGTTTGTCCTTCTTGCTCCCGTACTCGGCGGCGCCCGCGACGATCCGGTCGAACACCGGGTTGTCGGGGTCCGCGACGACGTACAGTTCGTGGCCCTGCCACTCCTCGGTGCCGGTGATCTCGCCGAAGTACTCCTCGATAGAGCCCTTCAGGTCCGGCATCCGATCGTCCAGATGCTCGCCGCGGCGCATCTTGTACTCCTTCATGCCGCGACCGTTCGACAGGCCGGCGTAAACCAGTTTCGTCACGGTCGCTCCGCGCGCGCTCGGCCGTCGATACGCGCCGTTTCCGCTCCGTCTACCGGGGCCGCTCGTCGACGTACCCGCGCTTACACTCCGGACAGATGTCGCCCGCGCGCATCGAACTCCCGTCCGCGGCCCGGACCATCCCGCACTCGGGACAGTAGTACTCCGTCGGTTCGTTGTCTCCCACCGTCTCCAGGTCGGGGCTCTCGCCGCGGGTGATGCCCGTCTCGCCCTCGTCGCTGGCGTCGAAGGCCACGCCCTCCCCGTCGTCGGGGCCCTCGACGTATTCCGTCTCCGCTCCTTCTTCCCCCTCTTTCTGTCGGTCCGCGGCCTCCGGGGTAAGCCCGCCGCCGAACTCGACGCCGGCGTCGCCGCCCTCGCCGACCTCCGCGCTGAATCCCTCGTCTTCGCCGCCGTGGTCGGGCCACGCGGTCGCACCCTCGGCGTCGGCGTCTCCCTCGTCGACGGACGGCCACGCGCCGCGCTCCCTGTCACCGGCGTCCCCCTCTTCCTCGTCGAGGATGACGCCGTCGTCGCTCTTCGCGTCGGGCTCGTCGGTCTCCGCGGACTCCGCCGCGGCGTCGGCGGGGGCGGACGACGCCGACTCCTCGCCCGCGCCCAACAGTTCCGCGTCCTCGTCCGCCGGGTCCGGGCCGCTCGACCCGTCAGGCGCGCTCGCGGCGTCGGCGCGCTCCGACGCACCCGCCGGCGCGTCGCCCGGCTCCGGGGACGCTTCGGCGGCCGTCTCGGACGCCTCGTCGTCGGGCCCGTCGTCGAGGATCACCGCGTCGTCGCTCCCGGCTCCGGGCTCCTCGTCGAGGGTCACTCCCTCGTCGACGGTCACCCCTTCGTCGACGGTCGCGTCGTCCCCGTCGACGGTCCCGGACGCCGTGCCGGCGGCCGTGTCTCTGTCGGCGGGTCCCGGACCGCTGCCGCGTTCCGGCGTCGCGGCCGCACCCGCGTCGCTCCCGCCGGCCGCGTTCGCGGCGGCCTCGTCGGCGAGTTGCTCCATCGTCGTCACCTCGGTGTTTTCGCTGACGATCTGCGTCTCGCCGCAGCGAGCGCAGGTCTTCACCTCCTTGACGGTCGTGACGACCTCGTCGCCCTCCTCCTCGCGGTCCCGCTGGAGTTCGGGTTCGCCGAAGTCGTGTCCGAGCAGACACCTGAGTCCCATTGTGCCACCCTGCGGTGCCGAGGGTAAAAAACGCCCCGTCGGCGTCCGACGCTCGGCACACGGCCGGTATCGCTGGACGACGCGGTCACCGCCCTCGGTTCCGCCCCGCGCCTCGCGGACACAGACTCTTTGTGGATCGCTCGCGTACCGTCTATCCACATGCCTACTGTATCCTACAAGGGCGAGGAAATCGAGTGCGAGAAGGGCGCCAACCTGCGCGACGTACTCAAAGAGGCCGGCCTCTCCGTCTACAACGGCAAGATGGAACAGCTCAACTGCCGCGGTTCCGGGTCGTGCGGCTCCTGTGCGGTTCAAGTCGACGGCGAGGTCAGCGAGCCGAGCAAGAAGGAGAAGGCCCGCCTCTGGCTCCCGCCGCACCACCCGAGCCACGACGTCCGGCTCTCCTGTCAGACCAAAGTCGAGGGCGACGTCGAGGTGACGAAGGGCCGCGGGCTCTTCGGCCAACACATCTGAGTCCGGACGCAACGCTCTCGCCGAGCGTTTCGAGGCCGATCGACGGCGCATGCGACGAGCGGTGCGCTGGTCGGGAGTAAAATACGGCCGCGGCGGACGTGAGCCCGCGACGCGGACGAAACGTTTGGTACCGTGTGTCAGAGTCGCGTTCGGCGTCAGCCGGACCGACCCACCTTCTCGGATCGGCTTACTGCCGAACGACGTTGGTCGCGCGCGGGCCCTTCTCGGAGGACTCGATGTCGAACTCGAGCTCTTGGCCCTCTTCGAGGTCCGGGCCGCCGACGTCTTCCATGTGGAAGAACACGTCGTCGTCCGCGTCGTCAGTCTCAATAAATCCGTAGCCGCCAGTGTCGTTGAAGAAATCAACCTTTCCGGTCGCCATTGCGACTACACAGATGCCCCGTTCGGACATAAGATTTGCGAGTGTACAGTTACCACGGCGCTCTCTGAACGCTTGTTTTCAAAAAACTCCAGTTCTTCCCCCACGATCTGACCGTCCGACGGGTTCCTCTCGCGGACTCGGCCGATCCGTCGGGTTCTCTGGTGCCCCGTCCGACGCCGACGTTTATATTTCCGGCCGCGAAAGCGGGACGTGTGTCTCACGCGCACCGAGCGGACGGCCCGGGCCTGACGCTCCGCGAGAACGGTCCCGCGCTGCTGGTCCCGGCGGCGTGGGGCGTCGCCGCGGGCGCGGTCCTCGGTGCCGTCTCCCTCCATGCGCTGTTCGTCGCGCACGTCGTCATGAGCGTCCTGCTCGTCACCTTCGTCGCCGCCTCGTGGCGCGACATGGCGACGGGCGTCCTCCGCGCGTGGAAGCTGGCCATCCTCGCGGGAACCCCTGTCACGCTCGCCGGCGTCGCCGGCTTCCTCGCGCGCGACGGAACCGGGGTCGCGGCCGCGTTCCCGACCCCGCTCCCGGCGGACTCCCTCCTCGCGGTCGCCTTCTACGGCTGGATGCTGCTACCCGCACCCGCACTCGTCTACACGGGTCTGCGCGATCCGGCGGTCCCCCGCTCGACGGTCCACCACGTCGCCGCCGCGTGTTCAGTCGCGGGCGCCGCCGTCGCCGCGCTCGCGGGCTCTCCGACCGGCACCGTCTGGGGAATCGCGCTCGTCGGTACCGGGCAGACCGCGGGCATCCTCGCGGCCACGGCGCTGTACTGACCCGCCGCGACGTTCTCACACCTGCTTTCCCGTCCCGTCCAGCGTCCGTCGGAGCGCGTCCCGGTGGAACTCGACCGCCGCGTCGCGGTCGACCGGCGGGTAGCGCGGGTTCGTCACGACCTCGTCGCCGTCGACGACCGCGCTCGCGACGGCCGCGGCGCGGTGCACGCGCTCGACGTGCGGAAGCGGCGCGACGGACTCGTAGCCGTCCCGGAACGCCCGCCGGAGCGGTTCGGTCTCGGCCGCCGGCACGTACCAGTCGACGACGAGGTGTTCGGTCTTCGCGACCGAGACGCCCCCCGGGGCGGCCAGCGGCGCTTCCCAGTCGAGGACGGCCGCGACCGCGCCGTCCGCGACGATGGCGTTCCCCGGCCGGAAGTCCCAGGGAAACAGCCGCGGTTCGGAATCGGCCTCGATCGGGGCGCGGAGCGCCTCGAGTAGCGGCTCGCGCAGGTCGTCGAAATCGGCGGGGAGCCGCCTCACGTGCCGCTCGCCGAACGCCCGCACCCACGTCTCGGCGTCGGTCGGGTCGCGGACGGACAGCGACGCGTCGCGTCCGAGGACCGACTCCGCCTCGGTCGCTTCGCCGCCGGCCGTCCCGTCGCCCGACGCTCCCTCGACCGCCAGCCGCCCGCACCCCGGGAACCGGAACGACTCGTGGAGCGTCGCGAGGGACCGCCCGAACTCGTGTGCGACGCTCCGGCGATCCGCCGGGTCGAGGTCGACGAACGCCTCGTGGAGGTCGCGGCCGTCGACCAACGGCGTCACGAACCACCCCGTCCCGTCGGTGACGCCCTCGCCGAGCGGCCGCGGCACGGGGACGTCCGTCCGCCCGCCGATCGCCGTCAGCAGCGCCGCCTCGGTCCGGGTCGCGGCCGGCGTCTCGGAGGACTGGACGACCACCGGCGCGGCGCTCTCGAACCGTACCACCTCCGTCCGCTTGCGGTTTCCCCGTCCGAGCGGTTGGACGCTCGCGACCGTCGCCCCGGGTCGCGTCTCGGCGAGGGCGCGACTCCTGACCGCGCCGCTCACCGGTCTTCCTCCGCTTCGGCCGCCGCCGCCCCGTCTCCGGACTCGCCGCCGTCGGCTTCGGGCCCCTCGGCCAGCAAGCCCGGGATCTCTTCCAGCGAGTCGAGGACGTGGTCCGGCGCGTACGCGCCGGGCGCGTCGTCGGGACTCGCGCGGAGCCACGCGGACCGGAACCCGGCGTTGTGCGCCCCCGCGACGTCGTACGACAGCGAGTTCCCGACGTACAGCGTCTCTTCCGCGTCGACCGACAGCGCCGCGGTCAGCCGCTCGAACGGCTCCGCGTGCGGCTTCCGGCGGGGCAGGTCCCCGGCGTACACGATCGCGTCGACGAGGTCGTCCAGCCCGAGCGCCTCGATCTTCGCTCGCTGGCGGTCCTCGGGACCGTTCGTGAGCACGCCCACGGGGCCCGCCGCTGCCGCCGCCGCCAGCGCGTCGAGCGCGCCCGGCAGGTACGCCACCCGCGACTCGTCCGCGACCGCCTCGAACGCCGCCGCGAGCGCGACGGGGTCCACGTCCCTTCCGTGTTGGGCTGCCAGCCGCGCGAACCCCGCACCGAGATAGCCGACCCGGTCGTCGGGGTCGGGCGGGCCGTCGAGGAGGGGCCACAGTTGGTCGGGCTCGCCGAACGGGTCGATGTCCGCCTCCTCGAACGCCCGCCGGTAGAGGGCGTCCACGTCGTGGTCGTGGCGGCACAGCGTGTCGTCGAGGTCGAACGCGACTGCCGCGAACCGGCTCATGACAGACAGATCGCGCCGCGCGGCGAAGTCGGTTTCGGCGACGCGTCCGTACGTCCGGTGATGACCGATCCCGAGGACACCCACGACTGCGAGACGTGCGGCGCGAGCGTCGCCGTCGCGGACGCCCGCCGCTCGGAGCCGTTCGGCGACCTCGACCCCGACACGTGGCAGACGCTGAACTGCCCGCACTGCGGCGACCGGCTCGCGACCGTCTTCGTCGGCGACGAGTGAGTCGCGGTCGACCCCTCGGGGCCGGGCAAGCCCACGATCCGTGTTGTCACCCCACATTACCTACGTCTCCGGCCCGTAGTCCACCTCGTGTTCGACATCGGCACCGTCTACCTCCTCGCGACCGGCGCGCTGCTGCTCGTCGCGTTGGGGGTCGGGGTTCGGACGCTCGTCGCGATCTTCCGGGAGGGCCGCGAGCGCAGCCGTAACCGGCGCGAAGGTGAGATCGAGCGGTACACGGAAGACCCCGTCTACGACCGCGACTCACCGGACCCGGACACTGACGGGGCGGCGCCGACGACCTGTCCGCAGTGCGGCGCCGAAAACAACGCGCGGTTCACGTTCTGCCGCGAGTGCGCGGCCCCCCTGGGGCCGAATCAGTGATCAGGCACTCAGCCGACGCTCACGTGGAAAGAAGAATGCCGCCTCCCCGATTTGAACTCGCCGAGACGCTCGCCCTCGCTCCGCTCGGACTCGCGACTCGTCTGCTCAAATCGGTCCGGCATCGTTTCTTCACCCGCTCGCTATCGCTCGCGGGTTCAGAATATGCCGCCTCCCCGATTTGAACGCCGGAAGATGTCGCTCCGCTCGTCTTCCGAGCCCCCGCTCGCTATCGCTCGCGGGGACGGGGGACAGCTCGATCTTCAGTCGGCACTCGCATTGTCGGTGTGCGGAAACGAGAATGCCGCCTCCCCGATTTGAACGGGGGACAGCTCGATCTTCAGTCGAGTGCTCTCCCAGTCTGAGCTAAGGCGGCTCGCACTCCTACCAACGCCGATTCGAGACAAAAGGATTTCGAAAGGGCGCTGGCGGACCGCCTCGTCCCGGTCGAGTCGGTCGAATCCGGGGTACCCGGTTCGACCGATCCTCGAAATCGGACGATATCGCCGCCGATCCGGGGCGACGGCGCGGATCGGGGTTTCCGCAACGGCCCCGTTTCTCCCGCCCCTCCGATCCGTCGATGCCATCGCACGACCACGCCGACCACGACGCGCACCACGAACACCTCGACGCCGCGGTCGACGAGCGCGACGACTGGGCGCGCCGCCGGCGCAAGGGGATCCCGACCGACGAGAACCTCCTCGTCGTTGCCTGTATGGACGAGCGAATCCCGATCGAGGAGGCCCTCGGCATCGACCTCGGCGACGCGCAGGTGTTCCGTAACGCCGGCGGGAAGGTGACCGACGACGTGATCCGCTCGGCCGCGCTCACGACGAACTTCTTCGACACCGACGAGATCGTCGTGATCAACCACACCGACTGCGGGATGATGAGCGCGCCCGACGAGGCGATCCGCGAGGGGCTCGAAGCCGAGGCGGGCGACGTCGACGCCGCGGACCTCGACCCGTCGCTGCCGGAGCTCACGATCGGCGACGCCGACCTCCTCGACTGGGTGAAGATGACCGACGACATCGACGCGGCCTGCGCCGCGCAGGTCGAGTACCTCCGCGAGTCGGATTTCATCCCGGACGACACGACCGTCTCCGGCTACGTCTACGAGGTCGAGTCCGGCGAGTTACGCCGCCCCGACGAGCGCATCGCCGAGGAGATCAGCGAGCGGCGGGCCTGACCTCGGACGACGGCCCGCCGGCCGCTCACGCACCCCCCGTCCCGCCCCGAGGTGTGACGCTTTTATGCGCCCGCGGCGAATCGAGTCACGAAATGGACCGAGTACGCGCGCCCACGCTCCGGCGAGGTGATGCCGGTGGGCGCTGACGGCGAGGGGCCCTCCGCACGCGACGACGCCGACGCGCCGGTCGTCGCCGGCTTCTTCTCCGGCTGTGGCGGCCTCGATCTGGGCTTCGAGCGCGCGGGCTTCGACGTGGCCCTCGGGAGCGACCAGTGGGAGCCGGCCGCGAAGACGTACCGACGGAACTTCGCCGACACCGAGGTCCTCGAAGGCGACGTCCGCGAACTGGACGCCCCGACGATCCGCGAGGCGGTTGCGGGCGCGGGCTACGACCCCGACGGCGTCGACGTGGTTATCGGCGGGCCGCCCTGTCAGGGGTTCAGCCGGCTCAACAACGAGCAGATCGAGCTCGACGAGATGGAGAAGGACCGCCGGAACACGCTGTTCGAGGAGTTCCTCCGAGTCGTCTCCGTCCTCGAACCGCAGCTGGTGTTGATGGAGAACGTCCGCGACCTGATCAACCGTCAGACCAGCGACGACCGGTACGTGAAGGACCTCATCGTCGACGAGTTCGCGGCGCACGGCTACAAGTGCGAGTACCGGGTGCTGGAGGCCGAACAGTACGGCGTCCCCCAGAAGCGTCGCCGGATCTTCTTCATGGGGACCGACCGCGACGTGCCGATCCGCTTCCCGGAGCCGACGACGCCCGAGGGGAACTGGCGCACCGCGGGCGAGGCGCTCGCGGACGCGGGCGACGACCTCCCGAACATGACGTACGCGGACACCGGCGAGAAGACGCTCGAACGCATCCGCCACGTCCCGCCGGGGGGCTACTACCGCGACCTCCCCGACCGGCTGAAGACGAAGAAGTACCAGTGCGACTGCGAGGACAAAGACGCCTGCCCGCACGAGCCGGAGATCGTCAAGCGCTACGGCACGTACCTCCGCCGGCTCGACCCCGACGAGCCGTCGCTGACGGTGAGCACGAACGTCTTCATCCACCCGAGCGAGGACCGCTACCTCACCCCCCGCGAGATGGCGCGGCTCCAGACGTTCCCCGACGAGTTCGCGTTCGAAGGGACGAAGACCGACGTGCTGAAGCAGATCGGCAACGCGGTTCCGGTCCGGCTCGGCGAGGTGCTGGCGACCCAGCTCCGGGAGTACTATCCCGACGTCCGCGACGCGCCGCCCGCCGACCCCGACGTGTACGAGCAGCAGTCGCTGACGGATCTGGCCTGAGTCGGCGTCGCTCTACGTGCGTGGGTAGCCGGTGAAAACTAATTCATCCACTCGCCTCCTGTGGCGGCCATCTCTTTTCGAACAAGAAATCCTCCGCGTAATTTATACGTGGGCTGCTCTTTTCGGGGGGCTCTACTCTCAGTGATATCGAACTTTCGAACGCATCGTCCGGTATCATATATATCTCTGATTCTTCAGGATGCTCGATTACGTAGAGATCGGCCGGCGCCGTTACGTTGAATCGCAGTAAGCCGTTTTCGAGCCAAGCTGACTCCGCTCGAAGGCGGAGTTCGCTCTCTTCTCGGGTAGCGATGATCGTTCGCCCATCGTCACAGTCGGATGGTACCTCTGCTGTGTATCCATCTGTCTCGACCGTATCGACGGTTTTCGACGCTAGTTGGGTTGCGGAGGTCGTCCCGGAAGGGTTCACAGCCGGAGGCCAGTTGTTTTCGAGCGAATAATCGTCGGCCAACTTTGCTCTGGACGAGTTCTCAGAGCATCCGCCGATTCGGAGTGAGACTGACTCATCGAACTCATCGCCGTGAACAGAATATATTTTTTCGAGGCCCTTACAGTAGATCAGATAGTGGTCTGCTTCCCCACTTAGAGTAGACCTGATCCGATCACCGACCTGCCAAGCCATCTCGATACAAACTTTCGTAGCGTCACCCGCAGAGTTTCCTACGAAGACTGTTCTTCGCTCCTCGGATTCTGAACTGATAAATACTGATTCGGCCTCTTGACGAAGTCTTTCGATAACTGCTGAAACTGTCCCATTTGAGCTTTCGTTTCCCTCTATTGGCCACTGCTTCTCCAGTTGATACTCTTCCGCCCAGTTGACTTGTTTCGTCTCCTTCTCGGGTGGATCGACCCGCAGATACATCGACGTTCCCACGTCACAGCCGAAACCGAGCGGAAGCATCTCCGCTCCAGTGATGCCGATTCAAAACAATATCAGGCGGTTTCGAGGGTTCGAAATCGCATCGACGACGAGCTAGCTACTGATATCGGTATTCTACGAGAGCACCATCCAGAGCTGTACGCGGAGTTACGTGAAATTGTTTGTGACGACGAAGAATGAATATGGGGCCGCTGAGAGTCGAACTCAGGTCCACTGCACCCAAGGCAGCGAGGATACCACTACCCCACGGCCCCGCACCCGTACATACCCCGAAGAGCCGCTAAAGGGTTTCGTTGCGCCGCGCTCACTCCTCGTCGTCGCGGCGTTCGAGGTCGGCGACGATGTCGTAGGGGTCCGTCCCCTTCCGCACCGAGTCGAGGATGAAGAACGCCTCGTCGGGCGCGAGGAAGTGTCTGGTGACGCCGCGGCCAAGCGGCGTCGGCTCGAACCCGTCGATGAAGTTCCACTCCAACAGCTTCCCGAGCGCGTGCTTCGTCGGCACCTCGCCGATCATGCGGTCGTTGAGGCGCTTGGCCTTCTTGCCGGCGACGACGACGTTCGCCAGCGTCTCCTCCGCGGCGGCGGTCTCGTCGTAGTGCGTCGCCACGTCCTCCATCTCGCCTTTCAGCAGGGTGAACGCCACCTCGTCTTCCGTGCGGTCCATCGAGCCGTGGTAAACGCCGTCTGGCTCGACGAGGAGGTAGACGCGGCCGCGGTCGTGGTAGTCCGGGCGCCCGGCACGGCCGAGCATCTGCGAGAACTCTTGGACGGAGAGCCACTCGATCCCCATCGCCAGCGAGTCGAAGATCACCTGCGAGGCCGGGAAGTCGACCCCGGCCGCCAGCGCCGCGGTGGTGACGACCGCCGAGAGGTCCTGATTGCCGAACTGCCGTTCGACCTTCTTCCGGCGCCCGTAGTCGAGGCCGGCGTGGTACGGCGCGGAGTCGTACCGCAGTTTGCGGCTGATCTCGTGGCAGCGCCGCCGCGAGTTGGTGAAGATGATCGTCTGCCCCCGGTACCCCTTCGACGACTTCGTGTCGAACTCGCGTTTCACGAGCTTGTCGGCGATCTGCGCCTTCTCGCGGCTGTCCGCGAACGTGACGTGGCGCTCGATGGGGACCGGGCGCTCCTCGTACTCGATGAGCGTCGCCCGGAGCCGCTCGGCGAGCCACTCGGGGTTCCCGACCGTCGCCGAGAGGTAGACGAACTGGGTGCCGTCGTAGCCCGCGTGGGTCTCCATCCGGTCCTCGCTGTAGTACTTCAGCCGGGAGATGAGCCCGTCGAGGCGGTGGCCGCGCTCGCCCTCCTTCAGGGTGTGGACCTCGTCGATGACGACCGTCCCGACGTCTCCGAGGTCCTTCCCGGTCCGGAGCGCGTGGTCGATCCCCTCGTAGGTGCCGACGATCACGTCGGCGTGCGGGTCGAAGCGGTTGCCGTCGTCGTTCACCCGCGAGGAGCCGACGCGGATGGAGACGTCGAGCAGGTCGCCGTAGCGGTCCTCGAAGTCCTCGTGCTTCTGGTTGGCGAGCGCGACGAGCGGGACGAGGAAGAGGAGCTTCCCGTCCCCCTTCAGCGCGCGGTCGATCCCGGTCAGCTCGCCGACGAGCGTCTTCCCCGTCGCGGTCGCGCTCACGACGAGCTGGTCGTCGCCGTTGAGCAGCCCGTTCCGCACGGAGAGGCTCTGGACCGGGAGCAGCTCCTCGAAGCGGCCCTGGAGGTGTGAAGACAGGTCCGGGTGGAGGTCCAGGTCCTCGGTCCGGACCGGGGAGACGTCGTCGACGTTCGCCGACACCTCGTCGTACTTCGTGAGGTCGGGGTCGAGCCCGCCTTGGAGGAGGCTCACGATCCGGTCGAGGTCGCCCGACTCGTACAGGAGTTCCTCCAGCCGCTCCTCGGCCGCGCCCGTGAACTCGCCCTTGTACGATAGCTCGCGCTCCAACTCCCGGCGGGCGCAGTCGCGGCAGATCAGCTCGCCGTTGTGATCGATCGCGTCCTCCGAGGTGATCGGCCCGTACCGCCCGTCGCTCGCGCAGCGCCGACAGGTCCGGACCGCGGTCGCCTCCAGCTGGTAGCCGTCGAGCATCGCCTTCAGCCGCGCCCGGTTCTCGGGCGTGGTCTGCTCGGAGATGCGGATCCGGCCGGCCGCGCGGGCGAGGTCGACGAACTCGTCCGGCTGGCGCGGGTGGTCCTCGCCGTCGCGGATCACCCGGAACTTCCCCGGACGCGGCCCCGCGGAGGTCTCCTTGAGCTCGAGCCGCCCGCGGAGCACGCGCTTGCCGTCGCGGTTCGCGACGACGGTGTAGTCGCTCCGCGCCTCGTGGAGGAACAGCGTCTCGACCTCAGCCAACTGCTGTGACACTGCCGTTCGGTACGCGAGGGAGGTATTTCAGGAGTTCGGCTCGCCGAGCGGCGCCGGCGTCGGGCGCGCGGCGCCGCGGCTACGGGACGCGAACGCGCGGAAAAGAACCCGCCTCACGGACGGGGAGGGTCGTTACGAGACGAGGAGCTTCTCGCCGCGGTCGACCGTGATCCGACACGGCGGCGAGAGCTTGTTGTACGCGCGGCGGAACGCCTCCTTCACGACGGCGGCCTGCTCGACGTCGCAGTAGGCCGTGAAGACGACGTCGTCCTTGCTGAGCCGCGCGGCGGTGCCGACGGGCTTGCCGAACGCCTGCCGCATTCCGTCGGAAACGCGGTCCGCGCCCGCGCCGGTCGCCTGCTTGTTCTCCCGGATGACCTGGTGGGGGAATTTGCGGAGAGTCATCTTATAGTTGCCCTCGCCGAGCTCCTTGATCAGGTGGCGGTTCGCCGAGAGGCGCGCGCTCTCCAGCGAGCCGTGTCGCACCTGAAGCTCTTCCTCGACGCGGAGGCTGATCTGGACGGGGTAGTCGTCCGGCTCCGCGGAGAGGTCGCCCATGTTGTGCTGGGCAATCTTCGAGCCGGGGATGCCCGTGATGTACTCGCGGCGGGTGTACGACGGCTTGTCGATCGTCCGATACATAGAGGCGGGTTTGTCAGACATGGCTACTTGTCCGATGTAGCCCGCGCTGCGGCGATAAACCCTTCGATAGCGAGGCGTCCGCCCCGGTTCGTCGGGAAATCAACGCCGGCGATCTGTTGGTCATCGCCACGCGTTGCCACGCCGATCACTCCGACGGCGTCGGTTCGAGCGCGACGTGGTCGAACCCGCGGTCCGCGAGCCGCTCCGCGGCGCGGTCGGTGACCGACGGCGCGACGAGGATCCCGCGCACGGCCGGCGAGTCGTCCCGAGTGGTCTCCTCGTCGTCGGTCTCGCCGTCGTCGCCCCCGTCGCTGGCGGTTTCGTCGTCGGTCTCGCCGTCGCTCGCCTCGACCCCCAGTTCCTCGCGGAGCGCCCGGACGTATCGCGCCAGCTGTCCCACGGCGTCCGGGCCGACCCGGCGGCGCTTCAGTTCGACGACGACCGGCGTCCCGTCGGCGTCGACGCCGAAGATGTCCATCGGGCCGGCGCTGGACGGGCGTTCGGTCTCGCGGGGCTCGAACCCGGGCTCGACGAGGTCGGGGCGCTCCAAAATTCGGGTTCGGAGGTCCTCCTCGCTGCCGTGGAGCGTGAGGTCTCGGCCGCCCGTCACGGCCATCGCCGAGAGCTGGTGAACGCCCGAAAAGCGGACCGTCAGGGTCTCGTCGGGGCTGCTCCTCGTCGAACGCACGCGGAGCCGGCCCTCGCGCACCGCGGCGCGGTGTTCCGACCCCGGCGGCTGCCAGTTGACCGGCTGGCGCCCCTCGTCGGTGTGGACGAGGGCCGCGCCGTCGGGCTTCAACACGAGGAGGCGGTCGCCGGCGCCCAGGTCCGAGGCCGCCCGCCCCTCGTACGAGACCGTACAGCGGCCGAACAGGCTGACGAGGTCCCCGCGCTCGAAGGCGTCCTCCAGCTCCCAGAGGGCCTCGCGGTGGCTCGGGTCATGGACGCTTGTGACTGTCACTGGCTCTCGTACGCGGTCGCGGCTGAAAAAGGGCGCGAGCGGTGTGTGCCGTCTCAGTTGCCCCGTCGCGACACGACGATGCCGGCGACGAAGAGGACCGCGCCGAGCGCGAACGCGGCGATGCGAAGCGTCATGTCCGAGACGAGGATTCCGGCCAACACCGAGACACCGAATCCGGAGTGTAACACCGCGGTGAGATTCATACGTTCGGTACGGTCGCGCGGCACAAAAGCGGGTCGAACCGGCGCGATCGGGGGCCGCCCTCGGGCCGAGTCAGGTCCCGTGCTCCCAGCTCCCCATGTACTCGCGCTGCTCGTCGCTGAGGTCGTCGTACTCGACGCCCTCGGCGGCGAGCTTGATGTCCGCGACCTCGCGGTCGAGTTCGTCGGGCACGTCGTGGACGCCGGCGTCGTACGCGTCGCCGTTCGCAGCCAGTTCGCGGACGACGACCGCCTGGACGCCGAAGCTCTGGTCCATCACCTCGACCGGGTGGCCGAGCGCGATGGGCGCGGCGAGGTTGACGAGCCGTCCCTCCGCGATGACGTTCAGGACGCGACCGTCGGGCATCTCGTACCCCTCGACGCCGTCGCGGACCTCGTAGCGGTCGACCGCGAGGCCGTCGAGCTCGTCGAGGTTGACCTCCACGTCGAAGTGGCCGGCGTTCGCGAGGAGGACACCGTCCTGCATCTCCCCGAAGTGCTCGCGGGTGATCACGTCGCGGTTGCCCGTCGTCGTGATGAACACGTCGCCCTTCTTCGCGGCCTGCTTCATCGGGAGTACCTCGTACCCCTCCATGTGGGCTTCGAGAGCCTTCCGCGGGTCGACCTCGCAGACGATGACGTTCGCGTTCTGGCCGGACGCCTTCTTCGCGACGCCCTTCCCGCACTGGCCGTAGCCGCCGACGACGACGTTCTTGCCGGCCCACGAGAGGTTCGTCGTCATCGCGATGGTCGCGAGCGACGACTCGCCCGTGCCGTGGACGTTGTCGAACAGCTGCTTCATCGGCGTGTCGTTGACGGCGAAGACCGGGTAGTGGAGCTCGCCGTCGGCGTCCATCGCGCGCAGGCGGTCGACGCCCGTGGTCGTCTCCTCGGCGCCGCCGATTATGGAGTCGATCAGATCGGGGTACTCCTCGTGGACGAGTTTCACCATGTCCATCCCGTCGTCGACGGTGATGGTCGGCTCGTGGGCGATACAGGCGTGCATCGCGTCGTAGTACTCCTCGTCGCCGACGCCGCGGACCGCGTAGGAGGTGATCGACTCGTGGGCGTCGAGCGCGGCCGACACGTCGTCGTGCGTCGAGAGCGGGTTACACCCGGTGATCGCGACCTCGGCGCCGCCCTCGGCGAGCAGTTCGACGAGGTTCGCCGTCTTCGCCTCGACGTGCATCGCCATCGCGATCGTCTCGCCGGCGAGCGGCTGCTCGTCGACGAACTCCTCGCGGAGGGCGTTCAGGATCGGCATGTGCTGGAGCGCCCAGTCCATCTTCCGGCGCCCCTCCTCTCGGGCCGCTTCGACGTCCGAGAGGTGCTGTGACACCGGCGGATACGCGGTTTCGCTCATACCTCTCGGTTCGCTCACGGCGCACTAAACCCTGCCGACACCGGAGTGCGCTCGGAAAACAAAAAACCGAACGTCAGCGACCGTCGCTCCCGTCACCGACCGCGTCGTCAGTTACCGCCCGGGCCGCCCGCGTGGTCCGGCGGGCCCTGCTCGCCGTCCTCTTCGTCGTCCTCGTCGTCATCTTCCCCGTCCTCCTCTTCGGCTTCGTCCTTGTCCGCGTCGTCCTCTTCCGCTTCGTCTTCTTCAGCGTCGTCGTCCTCGGTTTCGTCCTCGTCCGCGTCGTCGTCCTCACCGTCCTCTTCGGATTCGTCGTCAGCGTCGTCCTCACCGTCCTCCGCGTCGTCGCCGGCGTGGTCTGGCGGGCCCTGCTCGCCGTCGGGACCGACGCCGTCCGGCGCGTTACCGGGCGCGTCGGTCTTGTTCTCCGCGTCCTCGTCGTCGGCGTCGTCGGGGCCACCGGGGCCGCCGGCGTGGTCCGGCGCGTTACCGGGGTTGTTCTCGGTCACGAAGTCTGAGACGGCGGCGCCGATGCCGCCCTCGCGGTTCTCGAGCCCCTCGATGAAGTCCTGGACGAGCTGGCCGAACGGCTGCGCCTCGGCCTCGTCGTCTTCCTCTTCGGCGGTCAGCTCGATCGTCTCGGAGACGCTCTCGTTCTCGTACTCGGCCGTGACGTTCACCGTCACGTCCGCCTCGGCGGCGGGCAGCGTCACCGTGCCGTTGGCGTCCGTCTCGTAGTCGCCCTCGCCGGCGTAGGAGGCGTTCTCGTCGGCGGTCGTGACGTTCACCGAGGCGTTCTCGACGGCGGTGTCGTTGTCCGTCACCGTGACGACGGGCTCGCCGCCGGTGTTCTCGACGTCGAGTTCGAGGCCGTCGGGCGCCTCCAGATCGACCGTCGTCGAGGCGGTGTCGTTACCCGCGGCGGCCGTGATATCGACCGTCACGTCCTCCTCGGGGGCGGAGAGGTCGACGGTGCCGTTGGCGTCCGTCTCGTACTCGCCCGCTCCCGCGTACGACTCGTTCTCGGTGTCGACCACGCTCACTACCACCGAAGCGTTCTCGACGGCGGTGTCGTTCTCGGTCACCGTGACCGTCGCTGTGCCGTCCGCGTCCTGCTCGACGCCCACTTCGAGGTGGCCGTCGGCGGCCGCAACGCCGGTCATCGCGCCGAGCGCGACGACCGCGACCAGTAGGATCGCTGTGATGTGTTCGCTCATGTCCACTCGGGTCCACCCCCTGTTATCGGATAAGAAGCGAAGTCCCTTAACGCGGTTTAATTCGGTTTGTATCCGGGTTAACGGCGCTGAAACAGCTATTCTGTCTATCTGGCGTTCGACCGCGGATCTGCCCGCGATCGAACCCGGATTTACCCCCGATTTCGGGTCGCCCGTCGCTCGCGCGCGACACGTTCGCGCAGGTTCACTTCGAGTCGTTCTCGCAGAGAACATCTTCAAATGCCTAGCCGCTCGCCTATGAACAGTTGACCGAAGATCGACCGAGAACGCCTCCAAAGCCCCAGTCGCGAGGCGGGCGCACGCTCGCTGCGCGCCTCGGTCGCTCGTTTCACTCGCTCCTTGCGGTGCTTTCGTCGCCTGCGTCCGCCTCGCGACTGCCCCTTTGAGTCCCGCCCCTCCGGAAGACGTTCCTGCTCGCTTCGCTGCGCGGGCTGCGACTTCCGTGCTCCCGCTCGCTTCGCTCGCGGGAACGCACNGAGTCCCGCCCCTCCGGAAGACGTTCCTGCTCGCTTCGCTGCGCGGGCTGCGACTTCCGTGCTCCCGCTCGCTTCGCTCGCGGGAACGCACAGCACCGCAACCTCACACCTCCCCAGCCTCGTCGCTGGCACCCTCCGCTTCGCTCCGGGGCCAGCGACTCCCTCGCACGCGCTCCTCGTGGCCTGTCGGCCACTCGGAGGCGCGCGCCACCGCGGATCTATTTATAACCAGCTGCGCATCCGCTACGCCGGTTCGACGCGGTCGACGAGGTCGCTCGCGGCGTCCGCGGCGCGCTCCTGAACCGCCTCGGCGTCCAGCGTCAGCACCTCGCGGTCGCGCATGAGGATCCGGCCGTCGCAGACGGTGTGGCGCACGTCGCTCCCGCCGGCCGCGTACGCGAGGTGCGAGACGGGGTCGTGGACCGGCGTCAGGTGCGGTGCGTCGAGGTCGACAACCGCGAGGTCGGCGGCCGCGCCAGCCTCGATCCGGCCGCCGGGGAGCCCGAGAGCGTCCGCGCCCCCCCGCGTCGCCATCTCCACGACGGCGCCGGCGGGGACCGCGCTCGCGTCGTCCGCGGCCAGTTTCCCGAGCATGGCGGCGTCGCGCATCTCGTCGAACACGTCGAGGTCGTTGTTCGAGGCCGCCCCGTCGGTGCCGAGCGCGACAGTCACGCCCGCCTCGCGGAGCCGTTGAACCGGCGCCATCCCGCTGGCGAGCTTCATGTTCGAGGCCGGGCAGTGGACGACCGCGGTCCCCGACCCGGCGAGCCGGTCGATCTCCGAGTCGTCGACGTGGACGCCGTGCGCGAAGAAGTCGTCCGGACCGAGCGCGTCGAGGTCGTCGGCGTACGCCATCGGTCGCTCACCGCGCTCGTCGACGATGGGGGCGACCTCGTCGGTCGTCTCGTTCGCGTGGAGGTGGACGGGCACGCCCGCCTCGCGCGCCTCCGCGACGCCCTCGCGGAGGAACGCCTCGCCGACCGTCGTCAGCGAGTGCGGCATGAACGCGGTCCGGATCCGGCCGTCCGCCGCGCCGTCGAGCTCGCGGGCGACAGCGAGGCTCTCCTCGACGTCCGCGCGGGCGTCCGCGTCGCCTTTCCCGACCGTGACGACGCCGTGCCCGAGCCGCGCGCGCAGCCCCGCGCGGTCGACGGCGTCCGCGACGCGCTCCATCGCGAAGTACATGTCCGCGAACGCGGTCGTCCCCGACCGGATCATCTCCAGCGCGCCGAGTTCCGCGCCCGCCTCGACGTCGGCGGGCGTCAGTTCGGCCTCCGCCGGCCAGATGTCCTCGCGGAGCCACGGGTCGAGCGGCTTGTCGTCCGCGTACCCGCGGAGCAGCGTCATCGCGACGTGCGTGTGGGCGTTGACGAGCCCCGGGATCACGAGCGACCCCGACGCGTCGAGCGTCTCGGCGGCCCCCTCGCCGACCGCCTCGTCGACCTCGTCCGGCGACCCCACGGCCCGAATCGTCCCCTCGTCGCGGTCGACCGCGACGTCCGCCCGCTCGACCCGGCCGTCGGGCCGGAGCACTCGTCCGCCGCTGACGCGGAGGTAGTTCATGTCCGCCCGTTCCGCCCGCCGCACCAAACGCCTTCGGTTCCTCGTTCCCGCACGTCGACCGCGGTCGGCGACCGATTCGCTCGTCGACGCCGCTTCCCCGAGCGACACGACTTTATCCGCCGATCGAATCAGGCCGGTATGGCTCTGAAGGGCATCGTTTCGGCGCTCACCGCGGGGAAGCTCCGGATCGCGCTCGTCGGACTGCTCGTCGTCGCCGCCGCGGTCGGCGGGGCGTTCGCCCTCGGCGTCCTCGGCGTCCCGAGCGTCGCCGCCGTGAACAACTCCTTCGGCGACGTGACGAACGAGACGACGGTCGTCGAGACCGACTTGGTCGTCTCGAACCCGAACCCCATCGGGATCGGCCTCGACGGCGTCTCGGTCAACTACACCGTCTCGATGAACGACGTCGAGATGGCCCGCGGCGGCCGCGAGGGCGTCAGCGTCGCGTCCGGCAACTCCTCGCTCGCGTTCGAGACGGAACTGGACAACGACGCGATCCCGCCGTGGTGGACCAGCCACGTCCGCAACGGCGAGCGGACGACCGTCGCGATAGACGCCCGGGTCACCTCCGACCTCCTCGGTCGAGGCACGAACCTCACCCGCACCCGCGAGATAGAGACGGACCTCATCGGCGCGTTCACCTCCGAGGAGACCCGCCCGGTGAACGCCGACGCGCCGCTGGTCGACGACCCGGTCCTCTACGTCAACGAGACGCGGGGGCGCTGGGGGACCGTGAGCGAGGCCGAGACGCCGATCGAGATGGAGTTCGACGTGTACAACCCCAACCTCGAACCGTACGTGGTCTCCGAGATCGGCTACGACGTCACGATGAACGGCGTCGAGATGGGGTCCGGCTCGACCGAGGAAGAGTACGTCATCCCCTCGTACGGCTCCGAGACGGTCGAACTGTCGGCCGCGCTCCGCAACGAACGCCTCGACGACTGGTGGGTGACCCACCTCAACGAGTCGGACAATGGCCACCAGGTGAGTGACCTCCAGATCGAGTTCTACGCGGTGGTCGAACTCCCCGGCGGCGAGTCGGTCACCGTCCCGCTGGACGCGCTGACCTACGAGGAGACGATCGAGACCGACATCTTCGACGAGGGGATCGACCGGGGCGAGGAGGCCGACGACGGAAACACGACCGACTCGGACGGCTCGGGAGACGGAACGAGCGACGACGGAACCACGACCGACGACGGCGGGACGAGCGACGGAGATACGAGCGACGGCAACACGGGCGACGACGGTACCTCCGACGACAACACCACTAACGGCGACAACACGACCGACGACGATTCCGGAGACGACGACGGCGGACTGCTCCCGTTGGCCGTCGACCGATAACCGCGGTCCGCCTCCCCCGGCTCGTTCCGCCCGCTTCCCGTCCGAACCTTCTTGCCCGCCCGCGGCCGCGTTCCGCCATGGCAACCGACGCCCAGCAGGCGTGTTTCGAGGCGGGGATCAAGTTCGGCTCGCTGTACCACCAGTTCGCCGGCACCCCCGTCAGCCCGTCGAGCACGCGGAGCCTTGAGGCGGCGATGGCGGAATCGATCGAGAACCAGCCTTTCTGCGAGTCGGTGACCGTCGCCATCCGCGACGACCGCGTCGCCGACGCGATCGACCATGAGAACGACTACACCGAGCTCACGGGCTCGTTGATGGACGTCGAGATGCGGATCGAACACGAGGGCGTCACCGTCCACACACGGATGACGATGACCGACGGCTACCCTCTGATGGAGATAGTCTCGATCGGCGACGACTGATCGGCGGCGTGCGTCCATCACGCGATCGACGATGATCTCTTAAGAACGATCAGTATTGGCGAGCATAAATTACTAACAGGGTAGCCATATTGTTAATATGTAGTTGTTTTGGATCCTATCTGCCCCATAGATTTATGTTTCGGACACTATTGTAAACAGACGAAATCGAATGCGCGAACCCGACCAGTCGGACGGGCTCGATCACCTATTCACCGAGACCGTTCAAGAGACGATGGACAGCTCCGTATACGGGGCGTGGCGGGGAATCCGTGACCCTGAGGCCGTCCCACTGAGCTTCGGCTTCCCCTATCCGGACTCGTTCCCTAACGGAGAGCTGGTGTCGGCGGCGAAATCCCTCTTCGACGCCGAAGGCGACTGTGCGCTCCAATACGGCGGCGGCGAGTACGCCGACGCCCTCCCGGAGGTGATCGTCGATCGAGCCCGCGATCGGGGGATCGACTGTACGACCGAGAAGATCCACCTGACGAACGGCGCGACGAACGCGATCGACACGGTGTGTCAGACCTTTCTCGACCAAGGCGATACGGTGTTCGTCGAGTCCCCCACGTTCATGGGCGCGCTGCGCCTCCTCCGTAACTACGGCGTCGACATCGAGGGCGTCGACATGGACGAGTCGGGGCTCGATGTCGAGGCGCTCGCCGACGACCTCGCCGCGCGCGAGGCGGCCGGCGAGCCGCTGCCGAAGCTCCTGTACACCATCCCGAACTTCCATAATCCGACCGGCGTGACCCTCTCCGCGGAGCGCCGCGAGCGCCTGCTCGAGTTGGCGGTGCGGTACGACTTCTTAGTCCTTGAGGACGACCCGTACGGACAGCTCCGGTACGACGGCGCCGAGCCGCCGCCGATCAAGGCACTCGACGAGACCGGCCGAGCGATCCGGGTCAACACCTTCTCGAAGACCATCGCTCCGGGCGTCCGGACCGGGTGGATCATCGCCGCTCCGTCCTTCGTCAAGCAGTTCGACCGGATCAACGCGGGCGGGGAGCCGAGCTTCACCCGCGGCCTCATCGCTCGCTACGCCGAGGACGGCCGGCTCGACCGGGCGGTCGGGGAGCTGTCAGCGGGGTACCGCGAGCGGCGCGATCGGATGTTAGAGAGTCTCGACGAACGGATGCCTCCGGGGACAACGTGGAGCGAACCGGACGGAGGTTTCTTTGTCTGGGTGGAGTTCCCAGAAGGAGTCGACGCCGAGGGAATGCTCCACGACGCCATCGACGAGGGCGTGGCGTACCTCCCGGGGTCGTTCTTCTACCACGAAGAGGGAGGGACGCGCAACGCGCGACTGTCGTTCAGTCACGCCTCGCCCGCCGAGATCGACGAAGGGATCGCGGCGTTGGCAGCCGCGGTCCGTGCCGAGGCGCCCACGATCGAGGCGGGCGACTGAGCCCTCCTCGACCCATCTATCAGACGATCCGGTTCCGGAGGGCCTCGAGGTCGCCGGCGGCGTAGCGCCGGTAGTTCTCCTCGAACAGCGACCCGACTCGGTCGGCGTACTTCGGAGTCGATCCCGCCATATGTGGAGTTATCACGGCGTTCGGTAGGTCCCACAGTGGCGATTCCGGCGGGAGGGGCTCCTCCTCGAACACGTCGAGGGCGGCCCCGCGGATGCGGTTCTGTTGGAGGGCGGTCTCGAGCGCCGCCTCCTCGACGACCTCCCCGCGGGCGACGTTCGCGAGCACCGCGTCGGACCGCATCGACATGAACTCTTCGGCGCCGATCAGCCCGCGCGTCGCCTCGACGAGCGGACAGGCGAGGACGAGATAGTCCGAACGGGCGAGCAGTTCCGTGAGTCGGTCGGGCGGATACGCCTCGTCGACGACGTCGGGGGCCGTCTCGGGCGTGCGTTTCGTGCCGATCACCTCCATGTCGAACGCCGAGGCCAACTCTGCGACGCGCGTGCCGATGGCGCCGACGCCGACAATCCCGAGGGTCTTTCCGCTGAGCTCGCCCGCGGAGTACCGCCGCCAGACGCCGTCGCGCTCCTGTCTGCGGATCCCCTTATGAATCCGGCGTTCGAAGACCAGCAGGTAGCCGAGCACCTGCTCGGCGATCGGTTCGGCCGCGACGCCGGCGGCGTTCGTCACCGCGACCTCCCGCTCCGCGAGCGTCTCGAGGTCGTACGAGTCGACTCCGGAGTTAAGCGTCTGTATCCAGTTCGGCGCCGTTCCGTCGGGGAGTTCCTCGCTGACCGATCGGATCGTCAAGACGATGTCCACGTCGCCGACGGCCGCGTGGGACTCCTCCGCGGTCGTCGCCGTCTCGACCCGATCGCCCGACGGGAGCGCCCCGTCGACTCGGGAACGCAACCGTTCAACGAAGTCGTCGCCGAAGACGGCCGAGACGCTGTGGTGGAGCAACACGTTCGTCTCCCCGGAGTCGGTGGCCGCGTCGATGCGTTCGTTCATGCGAGTTCGATACGTCCGTTCGGATCGGGAGTGATGTCTGCGTTCACGTTCGGTGTTCTGGAATTCGGAGCGCCCGGTCGACGACCGACCCGTCGACCGTCGCGGGTCGCGCGGCCGGCCGAACCGGACGGCTACTTGGCGTACACGCTCACCGCGTCGGGATTGAGATCAACCGAGACCTCTCCGGAGTCGGGGACGTTCGCCCGACCTTGAACGGCGACGTCGAGGTTGGGGAGCGACTCGTCGTGGGGTTCGATCACGAGGTTCGTCCGTTCCCCGTGGAAGTAGTGGTTGACGACCGTGCCGTCGATGGCGCCGGCGCCCGGCTCCGTGACCTCTACCTCTTCGGGTCGAATGGACGCGACCACGTCGCCGTTCGCGGACGCGTCGCCGAGTTCGACGGTCACCTCGCTTCCGGCGTCGAGCTCGAGCCGCGGCGGGTGCGTCGTGTTCTCGACGACGCCGTCGAGAAGGTTCGTGTCGCCGATGAAATCGGCGACGAACGCGGTCGCCGGCTCGCGATAGATCTCCTTGGGCGTCCCGATCTGTTCGATCTGCCCGTCGTTCATCACCGCGAGGCGATCGGACATGCTCATCGCCACGTCCTGATCGTGTGTCACGTAGAAGAACGTGCTCTCGACGCGGTCGTGGATCTCCTGTAGCTCGACCTGCATCTGTTGGCGCAGTTTGCGGTCGAGACTCGAGAGCGGCTCGTCCAACAGCAGGATGTCCGGTTCGTTCACCAGCGCACGCGCGATGGCCACGCGCTGTTGCTGTCCCCCCGAGAGGTCCTGGGGTTTCCGATCTCCGTATCCGGAGAGGTCCACGATGTCGAGATACCTCTCGACGAGCCGCTCGCGTTCGTCGGCGTCGACGCCCTCCTTCTTCAGTCCGTACCCGACATTCTCGGCCACGGTCATGTGCGGGAACAGCGAGAGGCCCTGAAACACCAGGTTCGTGCTCCGCTTGTTCGGCGGCCGGTGGACGACGTGTTCGCCCTCGATGCGGATCGAGCCGTCGGTCGGCGTCTCGAAGCCGCTTATCATCCGCAGCGTGGTCGTCTTCCCGCACCCGGACGGCCCGAGAAGCGAGAAGAACTCACCGCGTTGGAGGTCGATGTCGATCCCGTCGACGGCGGTCGTGTCACCGAACTCCTTACGGATGCCGTCGAGCTGTACTGCCGTCGTTGGTGTCGTCATATCCCGACCGTCCAGACCACGACTATTCAAGCTTTCTTCCAATTAGATGGCATATTCCCAATACTGTATACACATTCTCGGTCCTTATATATGTAAATAGGCACAATAATTCGGATAAAAACAGTGATCGTTGGATTCTTGTGCGTTTCCTCTGTCTCGCGGCCGAGAGCGGGTTCTTCACGGTGCCGAATAGAATATGATGATCGATCCATGAATACGTTAGGAATATAACGTTCAGAAGTATATTAAGACAATATCTCAATGAACATGTATTACTCAGAGTAGATTTATTACACAGAAGCAGAAGTCGATTCACGACGATGGTACACAGACGGCAATTCATCAAAGCGGCAGGCGCGACCGGCGTTACGGGTATGGCAGGGCTGTCCGGGTGTATGGGCGGTGGCGGATCGACGACGGTCTCGATTCTGACGTGGACCGGATACGACGCGGTCAACGATCAGGTCGAGGAGGCACTCGACGGCGTCGAGCTGGAGATCTCGATCGCCGACGGCTCCGCGAACATGTTCTCCACGGTGAACGCGGGAGGGGGCGAACAGTACGACATCGTCATCCCGAACAACGAGTACGTCCCGCGGTTCATCGACGCCGACCTGGCGGCGCCGGTGGACATGGACATTATGACAAACTTCGACGCGCTGTATCCCACGTTCCAGAGCGCGGCGGAGGGACAGTTCTCCGACGGTGAGGACGTCTACGGGATGCCAGTCCAGTTCGGGTGGTACGCGTACGGCTACGACAGTTCGAAGCTCCCGGAGGACCACGAGCACTCCTACGACGTCCTCTTCAGCGAGGAGTACGAAGGCGTGGACCTCACCGGCGCCATCACGCTGTACGACGGCTACTACAAGTCGATCATGGCGACGGGGCTCGCGCTCGGCTACACCGATGCGTTCGAGGGCGACACCGTCTCGTTCACCGAGGAGCAGCTCACGACGATCGAGGAGACGCTGATCGATTTCAAGCCGAACCTCCTCGGGTTCGTCCACGACGAGGAGACGCTCACACAGGACTATCAGAACGGAAACATCGTCGCGTCGTTCGCGAACCGGAGCACCCACGTGGGGATCATGAACGACGTCGACAGCGTGGAGTTCTCCCAGCCGAAAGAAGAGGAGCTCACCTGGTTCGAGGGGGCCGTCGTCACAGCCGGCTCCTCGAACAAGGAGGCCGCCTTCCAGGTGTTGAACGAGTACATCTCCCCCGAGACCGGCGCGGCGCTCTCGGAGAACCGGAACATCATGAACACCTCGCAGGACGCGATGGACAACATCGAAGCGGAGGCGCTCCAGATCGAACCGGGCGTGCTCGACGGAATGATCCCGTTCAAGCCCGCCGAGAAGGACGACCAGTGGATCGAGATGTTCGAACGGATCAAGAACGCGTGAGCGCACGATGAGCAGCTTCAAAAAACTCGACGACGCGTTCGGAGGGCGGAGCGAACGGGCGAAACTCGCGCTCATGGCGGGGCCAGGAGTCGGATGGCTGCTCACGCTGATACTGGCCCCGGCGGCGTTCCTCGTGATGGTGAGCTTCGCCGAGATCAATAGCTCGTACGACGTGGTGTGGTCCTTCTCGGTGTCGAACTACAGAGAGCTGTTCATCGGGGAGAGTGGGCTGTTCCAGACCCCGTTCGTCGACTCCTTTATCCTCTCTCTGCGCATTTCGGCCGTCACCACGTTCCTGACCGTCGTCCTCGCGTACCCGGTCGCGTACCTGCTCACGCGGCTCTCCGGGCGGCGGTTCAAGATCCTGCTGTTCGCGGTCTTGGTTCCGTTCTTCACCATCTTCATCGTGCGCATCTACTCGTGGCTCTCCCTGTTCGGCAGCCAGGGGCTGATCAACAACGCGCTGGTCGCGATGCCCTTCATCTCCGAACCGGTCGGGGCCTTCGAGTACGGGGAACTGGCGGTGATCATCTCGCTCACCCACGCCTTCTTCCCGTACATGCTGCTGACGCTGTACTCGAGCCTAGAAGGGATCGACTACGGCGTCATCGAGGCGTCGCGTGACCTCGGAGCGACGCGGCTGGAGATCGCGAAGGACGTCGTGGTCCCGCTGTCGGCACAGGGACTCATCACCGGGTGCGTCTTCGTGTTCGTCCCGGCGCTCGGAACGTTCATTACGCCGCAGTTCCTCGCCCGGGGGAAGTTCCTCATGATCGCCGAGGTGCTCACGGGCAGAATAAACGAGCTGTACGCGATCAACTACGGGGCGGCGGGGTCGCTGTTCCTCATCATCCCGACGATCATCGCGTTCGCGATCGTGATGCGTACCACCAGCCTGGAGGCGATGGGGTGACTCATGTCGGACAGTGAGAAATACAGCCGGCTGTCGCGTCTCGTGGGGCGCCCCGGGCTCACGGAGACCGTCTCCGTCGACCGGATCGTCTCCGCGTTCGCCTCGTACGGCATATGGGCGCTGACGATCGGGATCGTCGTGTTCCTCTGGCTCCCGCTCTCGCAGATCGTCGCGCTCTCGTTCACTGAGAACTCGGTGCTGTTCCCGCTCGGGGGAGTCACGCTCCAGAACTACGTCAGCCTGTTCACCAACGAGTCGCTCCTCGCGGCGGCCAGACAGAGCGCGTTCGTGGCGACGGTATCGGCCGGGGTCGCGACGCTGCTCGGCGTCCCGCTGGGGTTCGCCATCGCCCGGCATAGCTTCCGCGGGAAGTCGCTGCTCAGGGGTCTCGTCATCGTCCCGCTGTTGATGCCGGGGGTCATCATGGGGATCTCGCTCCTGATCCTGTTCCGCGTCGTCGGACTCTCGTCCGGCTTCTTCACGACCGTGCTCGCTCACTCCGTGTACGGGCTGCCGTTCATCGTCCTGCCGGTGGTCGCCAGGCTCGCCGTGTTCAACCGCAACCTCGAGGAAGGGGCGCGCGACCTCGGTGCGGACGGTCGCGCCGTGCTACAAGACGTCACCCTTCCGATCATCTCTCCCGCGATCGCGGCCGGCTTCGTGTTCGCCTGGCTCCGATCGTTCGAGGATTTCATCCGCGTCTTCTTCGTCGGCGGAACGATGGACGCGCTCACCAAGGAGATGTACGGGATGGTGGTGTACTCCCAGGGCACGGAGGCGATGGACCCGATGGCGACGATCATCGTGCTGGTCATCAGTCTCGCGTTAGCCGTCGCGATCAACTTCCGCGATATCCTCGAGTACGTCTGAGCGGTTCTGCCGGGCTTTTTTTGTTTCGGGCGGACCGCGTCGGCGGACCGACACCGTCTGATCGGATCGACGGCACCGATTCGCGACCGTGCCCGAAACGGTTTAGCGGACCGGGGTGTGAGAGGCGAGTGAACCGAGCGCATTAGGTCGGCCGCGGCGTGCCCCGAAGGCGGCCGAAGCTCCGAATTCCCCGCTCTCAGAGACCCACATGGTCGACAGACGCCACGACAGCCAGACGGACCGAACCGGCTTCGACGAGACGAAGAACTACCTCTCGGAGGCCATCGGCCGCGTCGTACCGCGGTCGGTGGCCCGCAGAGCGATCGAGGTGACCGTCAGCACCGACGCCGCCGAGTACGCGCCCGACGAGCCGGTCGCGATCACCGTCGCGATCCGCAACCGCCTGCCGGTCCCGATCGAGGTGCCCACGACGACCCGCCGACTGTGGGGATGGGCGGTCGACGGCGTCGTGGAGGCCACGGACGAGCGTCGCTACGTGCCCGACGAAGGGTCCTCGCTGTCGCTCCGGGCCGGCGAGACGAAACGCGCGACGGTCACGTGGAACGGGCGGTTCCGCCGCTCCGACGGCGCCGACGGGCTCGACCGGTCGGTCCGAGCCGAGCGCGGCGACCACACGGTCTCCGTGTTCGTGCCGGTCCCCAGCGCCGACGAGCGCCACGAGGACGCCACGCAGATACGGATCCGGTAGCCGGGAGTCGCCGGGATCTCGCGGTCGGCTTCGCTTCTGAACCGAACGGCGAAAAACGAGGCCGATCAGTCGTCCGCTTCGGTCGCCCCCGCGCCGGGGCGGGCCGCGTCGTCCACCGCCGGCTCGTCGACGGCGCTCGCGAGCGCCTCGTCGCGACGCAGGTGACACGCCGAGTAGTGACGGCCGTCGGTGAGGTCCGAGGGCACCTCGTAGGCCGGCGTCGTCGTCGCGCAGACGCTCTGGTCCGCGAACCGCTCGACGAGGATCTGCTCGGCGTCCTCGAACTCGTCGCGCTCGATGTGTCCGAGCGCCTCGTCGAGCAGGGTGCCGGCGTCGCCGCTCGGCACCGCGTCCTCGAAGTACCGCGAGCGGAGGATGTCGGGGTCGGTCTCCTCGAACGCCCGGCGCTCGACCGCCCGCTGGAACTCCACGACGTTCCGCCAGGCGTCCTCCGTCATGTCGTACTCGTCCGGCTGGATCACTTCGGGGCACCGCGTCCGGAACCGGCAGCCGGACGGCGGGTCGATCGGCGACGGCACGTCGCCGGACAGCAGCGCCGTCCGCCCGCCGCTCCGCGGGTCCGGGACGGGAATGGCGTCGAGCAGGGCTCGTGTGTACGGGTGTTTCGGGTTCTCGAACAGCTCCTCTTTGTCGGCCAGCTCGACGATGTTCCCGAGGTACATCACCGCCACGCGGTCGGAGATGTGGCGGATGACGCTCAGGTCGTGCGCGATGAACAGGTACGTGAGGTCGAACTCCTCTTGCAGCTCCTCCATCGTGTTGAGGACCTGCGCCTGAATCGACACGTCGAGCGCCGACACGGGCTCGTCGCAGACGATGAAGTCGGGGTTCACCGACAGCGCCCGCGCGAGATTCACGCGCTGGCGCTGCCCGCCGGAGAACGCGTGCGGGTACCGGTTGTAGTGTTGCGGGTCGAGTCCGACCTTCTCCAACAGCTCCTTCGCGCGGGCCTCCCGGCCCTCCTCGTCGAGCATGCCGTGGGCCTTCATCGGCTCCTCGACGATCGGCCCGACCTTCATCCGGGGGTCGAGCGACGACTGCGGGTCCTGGAAGATCATCTGCATGTCCTTCCGCATCCGCCGCAGCGGCTCGCCGGACAGGGACGCGAGGTCCTCGCCCTGGAAGTAGACGCTCCCGCTCGTCGGTTCGAGCAGCCGGAGGACGGTGCGCGCGAGCGTCGACTTCCCGCAGCCCGACTCGCCGACCAGCCCGAGGGTCTCGCCCTGCTTGATGTCGAAGTTCACGCCGTCGACGGCGCGGACGTCGGAGGTCGACCGGGAGACGTACGGGAACTCGTCGTCGAGCTGGACGCCGGCCAGCAGCCCGCTCTCGTTGTCGAAGTACTTGCAGAGGTCGCGGACCTGTAACAGCGCCTCGGGGTCCGACTCCGGCGGGCCGACCTCGGTCATTCCGCCTCACCCCCGGTCTCCGTGAACCCGGCGGAGAACCCGCCGGTGGCCCGCGTATCGATCGGCGGGCTCTCGTCGTACCCCACGTCGAACGCGTCGTGTTTCACGCACGCGGCCGTGTGCGGCGCCCCGCCCTCCTCGCTCAGCTCCCGCGGCTCGGGGTGGACCTCGCGGCACACCTCCCGGGCCTCGGGACACCGCGAGTGGAACCGACAGCCGGCGGGCGGATCGATCGCCTCCGGCATCACCCCTTGGATCGGTCTGAGCTCGTCGACCGTCCGGTCGGGCCGCGGCATCGAGTCGAGCAGCGCCGACGTGTACGGGTGTTTCGTGTCGTAGAACAGGTCGTCCACCTCGGCCTGCTCGATGATCTCGCCGAGGTACATCACGTTGACGCGGTCGCAGATCTCCGCGACGACGCTCATATCGTGGGTGACCCAGATGAACGACGTGTCGTACTTCTCCTGGAGATCGGTCACCATCTCCAATATCTCGCCCTCGACCGTGACGTCGAGCGCGGTCGTCGGCTCGTCGGCGATGATCAGGTCGGGCTGGCAGGCGAGCGCCATCGCGATCAGCACGCGCTGCCGCATCCCGCCGGAGAACTGGTGCGGGTACTCGTCGTACCGCGACTCCGGCGCGGGGATCCCGACCTCCCGGAGCATGTCGATCGCCTCCTCTTTCGCCTCGGCGGCGCCGAGGTCGCGGTTGATCTCGATGAACTCCCGGAGCTGTCCCCCGACGGTGAACACGGGGTTCAACGACTCCATCGGGTCCTGGAAGATGATCGCGATCTCGCGGCCGCGGATCCGCTTGCGCATCTCCTCCTCGGTGAGCATCTCGTCGCGCGGGCGGAGTTCGCCGTCGTCGCCCTCTTCGACCCCGAAGATCGTCTCGCCTTTGAACTCGATCTCGCCGCCGACGATCTCGCCGGGGCTGTCGACGAGCCGGAGGATACTGGAGGTCGCGACGGACTTTCCGGCGCCGGACTCGCCGACGAGGCCGACGATCTCCCCCTCGTGGACGTCGAAGGAGATGCCGTCGACGGCGCGGACCGTCCCGTCCTCGGTGAAGAACTGTGTCTTGAGATCGCGTACGCTGAGTAGTGGTTCGCTCATATCAGTTGTTAATCCGCGGATCGAGGGCGTCCTGCAGACCGTCGCCGAGAATGTTGAAGCCGATGACGGTGATCAGAATGGCGATACCGGGGAAGATGCTGAACGTCGGCGCGGGAAGCATGTACCCGCGCGAGGCCGACAGCATCTGTCCCCACGACGGCGTCGGCGGCTGCGCGCCGAAGCCGAGGAACGAGAGGCCGGCGACGATGAGGATGCTCACCCCGACCTGAAGCGTCGCTTGGACCAGCACCGGCGCGAAGCTGTTCGGGATGATGTGTCTGAAGATGATGTTTCGGTCTTTCACCCCGGCGGCCCGAGCGGCCTCGACGTAGTCCTCCTCGCGGATGGAGACGACTCGTGATCGGATGAGCCGGTTGAAGACGGGTATCGCCGTGATCCCGACGCCGATCATCGCGAACGTGAGGTTCCGCCCGAACGCGGTCATGAACGCGATGACCAGCACGAGGAACGGGATCGCGTAGATGGTCTCGGTGACCCGCTGGAGCACGTCGTCGATCCAGCCGCCGTAGTAGCCGGAGACCGCGCCGATGACGGTGCCGCCGCCGAGGCCGATGGCGGTCGCGAGGAACCCGACCGTCATCGCGATCCGCGTCCCGTAGATGGTCCGGGAGAGCAGGTCGCGCCCCCGGTGGTCGGTGCCGAGCGGGTGTTCGAGCACGCCCTGCCCGAACTGGTTCTCCATGCCGACCGGCGGGAGCAGCCGCCGGACGTTCCCCGGATCGGTCTCGGGGTTGTACAGCACCGCCTCCGCGATCGCGTAGTCGAGCACGTAGTAGTCGAACGCGGCGAAGATCGCGACGAACGTCATGACCCCGACGATGTAGGTCCCGATCCGCGCCGTCGTGTCCTGTTTGACCTGCTTCAGCGTGTATCGCAGGCCGACGCGGGCCTCGACCTCGTCGGGCCCGCCGCCGCTTTCCTCGCCGTCGTCCGGTACGTCGTCGTCCGAAGTTGCGCTGTTAACCGACATTACTCGTCACCGTAGGTGNCGTCGGGCCCGCCGCCGCTTTCCTCGCCGTCGTCCGGTACGTCGTCGTCCGAAGTTGCGCTGTTAACCGACATTACTCGTCACCGTAGGTGACCCGCGGGTCGAGGTAGCTGTACGTGATGTCCGTGATGATCACGCCGATCACGTAGACGAACCCGAACACGAGCGTCGTCCCCATGATCAGCTCGTAGTCCTGATTTTGGATCGCCGTGATGATCAGTCTCCCCATGCCCTGGATCCCGAAGACGGTCTCCGTGAGGACGGCGCCGCCGAGTGCGGTCGAGAGCCCGAGGCCGATGATGGTGATCACCGGAAGCTGTGCCACCTGGAACGCGTGCTTGCGGACGATGGTCGATTCGGGCACGCCGTACGCCCGAGCGAGCTTCACGTACTCGCCCTGAAGCGAGTCGACCATCGACGAGCGCTCGATGCGGGTGATCTGCGCCATCTGAAGCGTTCCGAGCCCGATCATCGGGAGGAACAGGTGGTGCGCCGTCTGCCGGATCACTTCCATCTGCGTCGCCGCCCCGCGGACGGTCGACGGGTCGGCCCACGGGAGGACGAGTCCTCGCGCTGGGAACCACCCGAGGTAGAACGCGAAGACGATGATCAACACCAGCCCGATCCAGAACGACGGCGTCGAGACGCCGATGAGCGAGATGATCCGTGAGATGTGGTCGGCCGGCTCGTTCCGCCGCTTCGCCGAGATGACGCCGAGCGGGATCGCGGTGATGACCGCGAACGCGAACGCCGACAGCATGAGCAGCAGCGTCACCGGCAGCCGAAGGATGATCATCTCGAGGACGGGGCGGTCGTAGTAGATGCTCTGGCCGAGATCGCCCACCGCGACGCTACTGAGGTACGCGAAGTACCGCACGTGTATCGGGCGATCGAGGCCGTACCGCGCGCGGATCGCCTCGACCTGTTCCTGTGCCGGCGTCGGCCCCAGCATGATCTCGACCGGATCGCCGGGGATCTGGTTTGCTAGGAAGAACGTTATCGTCACGATACCTATCAGTACGGGTATCGCCTGTGCGAACCGCCGGAGTGTGTACCGAAGTAAACTCACTGTCGTGGAATCCTCGTTGCTTCGATTCGGTTTTTGCTGTCGCTTATCCGTTTCGCTCCCGCCGACACACCAATACGGGCCGTAGGCAGCCGGTCAGGGTGACCGCGACCGCTTCGGAGGGGCCTTTCACGCTGATCCCGGTCGTCGGAGCGCGGGCGGCCCGGGCTCCGTCGAGGCGACCGAGTTACCGGGACACGGTGGCGCCGTCCAGCTGGATCTCCGTCGAGATCGGATGCGAGCTGAAGCCCTCCACGACGTTGCGCACGCCGTAGGAGTTGTTCAGGTTGTACGCGGGGAGGTGGACGCGTCCCTCGAGCAGCGACGTCGTCGCGTCGACGTAGAGCTGGCGGCGCTCCTCGCGATCGGCGGACTCGCGAGCCTGCGTCAGCTTCTGCGAGGCCTCGTCGTAGCCGTGGAACGTCCCGTTCGTGACGCCCTCCGTCTCCTGGCTCAGCAGGTTGTACGCGAACGTGTCCGGGTCCGGCGAGCCCGACCAACCGAGCGTGTACATGTTGTAGTCACTCTCGCTCCCGGTGTTGTACGTGTCGAGGAACGTGCCCCAGTCGAGACGCTGGACTTCGACGTTCTGGAAGCCAGCGTTCTGGAGCCCGTCACCGATGGAGATGCCGATCTGCTCGCGCTTGTTGTCCGGCGGCACGATGATCCGCCAGTTGTAGTCCATCGGCACGCCGGCCTCCTCGAACAGCGCCTGCGCCTCCTCGAGGTCCTGGTCGTGCTGAATGTCCGACCACTCGTCGGTCGGGAAGTCCCACTCCTCGGAGATCGAGGACGGGTAGGGACTGGACTGGCGGACGCCGGCCGGCTCGACGAAGTTCTCGACCGCCTGGTCCATCGAGACGCAGTAGTCGACCGCCTCGCGGACGAGGGGGTCGCTCGTCGGACCCTCGTTACAGTTGAACGCGAGGTAGAAGTACCCGATACCGGGTTCTTCGGTCAGCGTGGCGCTCTGGTTCGCCTCGACCGTCTCGTACAGCTGCGGCGGAATCGACTCGATGATGTCGACGTTTCCGGTCTCAAGTTCGGTGACCCGCGTCGTCTGCTCGACGATCGGCTCGAACTCGACCGTGCCGATCTCCGGGAGGTTGTCGCTGTCCCAGTAGTCGTCCCACCGCTCCAGCGTCGCGAAGCCCTCCGGCTCCCACTCGGCGAGCTGGTACGGCCCGGAGGTGACCGGCTCCGTGTTGTACGCCTCGGTGTCCTCCTGTCGGACAGAGGCGTTGACGACGTTCCGTGCCATGGCGATCGTGAACGCACCGTACGGGTACTTGAGGTCGAACTGCGCGGTGTGTTCGTCGATCGCTTCCCCGGTGTCGACCATGTCCACCTCGGAGGCGTTCTCGGTCTGCTCCTCGACCGGCGCCATAATCGTGTGGACGACGTCCTCCGCGGTGACGGGGTCACCGTTCTGGAACTGGGCGTCCTCCCGGATCGGCACGATGAACCGCGTGCCCTCGCGTTCGACCGTCGGCATCTCCGCGGCGATCTTCGGCTCCAGGCTGACGCCGTCGCTGTACTCGTAGAGCCCGTCGAATATCTGTCCGGCGACCTGCGCGGACGGCACGTCGTTCATGACGACGGGGTCCATGTCGAGCGGTCCCTTCGCCTGCGCGAAGTACAGGCTCGACGCGCTCCCGCCGTCGGACCCGTCGGACCCGTCGGAGCCATCGCCGCCGTCGGACCCGTCGGAGCCATCGCCGCCGTCGGACCCGTCGGAGCCATCGCTGCCGTCTCCTCCGCCGGCACACCCGGCGAGCAGGAGGGAGGTGCCGGCTGCTCCGCCGGCGAGGACCTTCCGTCGCGAAATGCGTTGTGTGTGTTGTCGACGCATACAGGCGACCTCTTGTTTCTATCAAATAAGTATTTTGGCTTACCCCGTCCGTACGGTCACTTCTGTTCGCTGCGCTGTCTTTTTGTACATCTCATCCCGCCGAACACCGTCCGAATCGGTGAGCCGTCCGCCGTTATCGGGGGTTTCCGACCGCCGCCCGTGAAATCTGGATCGATCATGTAGGACCGAACGCTCGCGCGCACCCGCCGTGAGAGTAGTCGGTCCCGCGATAACTCGGCCCGGGCACTCTCGGTTTCGGGGCCGGCGCCGGCCGACACCGTGTCGGTCAGCGGTCGTCGGCCGGCGTGTCGGCTTCCGTCCCCCCGGTACCCGTCACGGTCCCGACGCCCTTGCTCGATCCCTCGCGGAAGACGAACCGCTGTCCCGGCTCGATCAGGTACGGCCGGAACTTGAACCGGACGCGCGCGTTCCCCGTGTCGCCCGGGAGCAGCCGCCCCTCGTCCGGGAAGAACGCGGCCGCCTCGGAGAGCGTCTCCAAGTGGACCACCGGCTCGTACCCCTCCTGGATCCGGGTCGGGTGGTTCAAGACCATCACCTCGGCGTCGAACTCGCGGACCGGTTCGGGGTCGCTCCCGCGGGGCACCAGGGCCATCCCGCGCTCGATCTCCGCCTCGTCGACGCCCTTCAGCGCGATGCCGACGATCCGCCCGGCGGTCGCCTTGTCGACCCGGTGGTAGTGCATCTCGATCGACCGCGCCTCCACCTCGCGGAAGGACCCGTCGGGCATGGGGCCGAGCAGGAGTTCGTCGCCCGTCTCGACGGTCCCCGAGTTCACCGTGCCGGACGCCACCGCGCCCACGCCCGTGACCTTGTAGCTGCGGTCGACGTACATCCGGAACGTCTCGCGATCGGGCGTCGCGCGCTTCGGGAGCCGCTCGAACAGGCGGTCGAGCGTCTCGATTCCGTCCTTCGTCACCGCGCTGGTCCGCAGCAGGGGAACCACCCCGTCGCCGACCTCCGCGACCGCGGTGTCGACCCCGTGACGGTCGATCAGAAGCGGCGTCTGTCCCGCGTCGCGCAGCATCGACTCGACCTCGCGCTCGACTTCGGCGAGCCGCTCGTCGCTCACGGCGTCCGCCTTCGTGATCGCGACGGTGGTCGGCAGCTCGGTCGCCAGGAGGATCCCGAGGTGTTCGCGGGTGGTCTTCGTCGGGCCGTCGTCGGCGGCGACGACGAGGAGCCCGTAGTCCAGCTTCTGCCCGACGATCCCGCGGATCGTCGTCCGGAGCCACGGCTCGTGGCCGACGGTGTCGACGAAGGAGACAAGCCGGTCGGCGGCCTCGACGACCCCCGCGCGGTCGGACTTGCGGTGCGGGTTGTCCATCCTCACCGGCTCGTCCGCGCCGTCGGCGAAGCCGTACACCGCGTACGAGAGGTCGGCCGAGAGGCCGCGCTCGACCTCGTGGGGCTGGACGTCGAGGAAGCCGCGCGTGCCCCCCTGTCCGTCGTCGGCGCGCCCGGTGACGAGCGTCCCGACGAGCGTCGACTTGCCGTGGTCGACGTGGCCCGCCGTGCCGACCACGAGGTGGTCCTCGTCGGCCTCGAACACGCCGCCGTCGCGGAGCGTGGCGAGCCCCACCAGCCCCGCCTCGTCGCCGTCGCCGCCGGAGCCGGCGCTCCACGTCTCCACGTCGGCGATGTGGGCCTCCGCCTCGTCGGCCAAAAGCGAGAGCACGTCCATCGTCTCGGAGAAGGCGTCGGGGGAGACGCCCGCCAGTCCCCCGTCGTCGGTCACGCCGAGGACGTAGGTGGCCTCGCCGTCGCCGGAGAGGACGCGGTGGCGGAGCTGGGCCACGAGCGACTCCATGCGCCCGTCGGCGAGGTGGACCTCGCGCGTCAGCCGCTCCTTGAACTCGATCGCGCCGCCGTCCCGCTCGCCGCGCTCGATGGCCCGCCTGAGGGCGGACCGGTCAGCGCTCATACCGCTCCGTAGGCGACAGCCGGGCTTAACGGTTTTCGTGGTACGTGGCCCCACGACACGTGATCGGTACCGAGCGCTCCGGAGCCGCGCCGGAGCGCGCCCCGGTCGACCCGGGCGGGTGATTTAACCGACCGCCGCGGGGAAGGTCGGTATGGACACCTCGGTCCCCAGCGTCGCCGAACGCCGCGTCCACGCCGTCCCGCTCGGGTACGAGCGCGACCGGATCGTCGAGCCCCTCCGCCGCCACGGCGCCGACGTCGCCTACCTCCTCGTCGACGCCCCCGACCGAGAGGGGGCCCGCGGCGACGTGGACTTCGGGGCGGCCGGCGCCGCCGACCCCGCGTCGACCCGCGTCGACCCCGACGACCTCACCGACTACCAGCGCGACGCGTGGACGGCCGTCGCCGAGTTCGCCGACGTCCGACCGATCCCCGTCGCGCTCGCGGACGTGTACGACGTGCTCGGCGTGACGACGACGGTCGCCGCCCGTCACCAAGCGAGCGCAGCGGACGGGGACCGCCTCTTCGGCAACGTCTCGACCGGCCCGCGGATCGCCGCGGTCGGCGTCGCCCTCGCCTGTATGATCGTCGGCGCGCGCCCCTACAGCGTCGAGCCTGAACGCCACCGCCACGACCGGCGCGAGGAGCCCCTCACCGAGGGCGTCGAGCGCACCGTCGACCTCCCGATCTACCCGATGGACGCACCGACGCGGGATCAGGTCGCCGTGCTCGGCCGGCTCCACGAGCGCGCCGAGGGGAACGTGACCACGGACAAGTGGAACCTGATCGAGTGGGCGCGCGAGCGCGACCTCGCGTTCCTGCGCGGGGCCGGCGAGAGCCGGACCGCGAAGTACCGCGCGCTGGAGACGCACGTCCTCTCGCCGCTGCGCGACCGCGGCTACGTCGAACTGGAGGACGTCGGCCGCTCCGACACCGTCCGGCTCACGGAGACCGGCCGCCGCGTCTTCTTCGCCTTCAAGCACAAGATAGACGAGTAGCCGGAGTTCGCTCGGTCGACGTTCGGTGAGCGATCGACACGCGAGACGCGGTCCGTCCGATCCGAACCGATTGTACGGTCTGTCCGTACTGCCGACGGCTAACGTAGAATTATCCCCCGCACCTCGATTCAACTGCGTGACGCCCGCCGGGCGGTCGGGGCGCTCTCACTGCCCTCCCTGCCCTCCAGGCCGCCCGCCCGCTATCGGTTCCCGGTCGCCGCCGCTCCCTCCGCGGCGACCGGTCCCCGCTGACGCCGCCGCGCCCGCCCGGCGGACCGTCACGGCCGACGGACCTCCCGTCGGTGTTTCTCCGACTCACTCCTCGGTGAGGTCGACGTACGTCCGCCGGACGGTCACCGGCGTCACGTCGGCCACGTCGGCGGCCTCCTGCTGGGTACACTCGGCGTCGAGCTCGCGGGCCGCGGTGTAGAGGCAGGCGGCCGCGACGCCGACCGGGTTGCGGCCGTTGGCGATCCCCTCCTTGACGGCGCGGTCGGCCAGCTCCCCGGCGCGGCGCTCGACGGCCGGGTCACAGTCGAGGTCGCTGGCGAACCGCGGGAGGTACTCCGCGGGGCCGCTCGGCGCGATCGGGAGACCGAGCTCGCGGTTCATGGCGTCGAAGGCGGCCCGATGCTCGTCCTCGGTCGCCTTCGCCTCGGCGCACACCTCGCCGACCGTGCGGGCCACGTCGGCGGTGCGGCAGGCGACGTAGACGCAGGCGGCCGCGAACCCCTCCAGCGAGCGCCCGCGGAGCAGGCTCTCCTCCTGCGCGGAGTCGAACAGCGCGCAGGCGGCGTCGCGGACGCTGTCCGGCAGCCCCATGACGCCGGTGAGCCGCCGGATCTCGGTGTAGGCGTACACCTTGTTGCGGTCGCGCTTCGTCGAGATCTGCGCGCGGTTGTGCTGGGTCCGCATCCGGGCGAGCCGCCGGCGCTTGCGCCCCTTCACCTTCGTCGACCGCCCGATCTCCGTCGAGAGGCCGCGGTCGTGGCGGGAGCGCGTCAGCGGCGCGCCGGTGCGCTTCGGGTTCGTGTCGTCGTCGTCGAAGGACCGCCACTCGGGGCCGTGGTCGATCCGGTCGGCCTCGACGACGAGCCCGCAGTCGGTACAGACGCGCTCCGCGCCGTCGACGCGCGTTCGGCCGCCGCACTCGGGACAGGTCTCGCGGTCGCCGGTCTCGGCCGTGGCCGCAGTCTCGGATTCCTCGTGCGCCGCGGTACGTTTCGGGTCCGCGGCGCGGTCGGCGGTCGCGGCGCGGTCGGCGGTCGCGGCGTCGTCGGTCTCGGTCCGGGGCGAACGAACGCGGGTCGAGCGTGCGTCACTCATCACACGTCGAACTCCGGCCCGATGCCTTAGTTAAACCCGGGCGGATCGGCGGTCGATCGGCCGACTCGCGGCGCTCGAACCGACCGGTTATCGGTCGGTGATCGGACGGGTGAGGTCGGCGCAGTACGGTGGTTTTAACCCTCCGTGAGAGCCATCCCTTCGCATGACGCTGTCGGAGATCGCGGCGGGGGTCGAGGTCACCTCGCGCCAGCGCGATCGCGGAGTCGCCCTCGCGGACGACACGGAGACGCCGCTCGTCGACCGCCTGTCGGCCCACGCCGAGTCGCTCCCGTGTACGCCCGAGGCGACCGCCACGCTCGTCGACGCCTACACCGCCGGGCGGAGCGTCGGCGACGCGGCCCGCGAGGCCGGGGTCTCTCCGATGACGGCCGCGAAGGCGCTCCACCGGTGCGGCGTCGCGGGTGTCTGTCCGCTCTCGCCCACCGGCCGCGACGTCGTCCGCGACTGGCTCGCCGGCCGGATCGCCCGCAGCGAGGCGGTCGAACTGGCCGGCGGCGACGAGGCAGACTTCGCGCTGGCGACGTACGTCGAGACCCACGATCCGGTCGAGCCCGTGGCGGAGGCGGTCGACGCGCAGGTCGCCGGCTCCGCGCCGCTGGGCGACGGCCTCGGCGCCGACGACCCCCTCGGCGACGCGCTCGGCTCCACCGACGGGCTCCGCTGAGCGTCGATCCTTCTCTGCGGCCGATTCAGGGCGTCACCCGTTCGACGAGCCCCGGCTCCGGGAACTCCACGTCGAGTGAGGCGTCGAACGCGGTCTCGTAGGCGGTCGCGACCGCCCGCGCGTACGCGTCGGCTTCGGCGGCCGCGGTCGGCGCGGCCGCCACCTCGGGGTCGGTCGCCGGCATCCGGACGACGCCGGCGCCCTCCGTTTCACCTCCGTCGTCCGCGCCGGCCTCCGCTCGCTCGACCGCGAGCGTCGCGTCGAGGCTTCCGCCGACGTCGGCGATCCGCCCGCGGAGCCGCTGGGCCGCGTCGAGCCCGTGGGCGGTCGCCGGCCTGACCGCGACCGCGCGGTCGACGGTCGTCGCGGCCGCGACCGCCTCGTTCGATCCGACCGGCGCGGCGTCGACGACCACCGCGTCGTACGTCGTCGCCGCCTCGTCGATCCGCCGCTCCAGCTTCCGGGCGGCCTCCGCGGTCTTCGCCCGCGCGACGCGCTCGAAGGGCGCCTTCGCGGGTATCGCGTCGACGCGTCCCGGGAGGGCCGGCGCGTCGCGCTCGCTTCGGCCGCTCCCCTCGCCGCCGAACCCCGACCGCTCCGCGCCCGCGCCGGTCCCGACGACGGGGTACGCCGCCGCCGACAGCGCCGCGTCCGGATCGTCGGTGAGGAGCGCGGTGAGGTCGGGGTCGATCCGCCCGGCCACGTACTCGGAGAGCCCCTGCGTCGTGAACGCGGCGTCGACGACGGCCACGTCGTTCCCGTCGCGCGCGCCCATCGCCGCCAGTTCGACAGCGGTCCGCGTCGTCCCCGCGCCGCCGGTCGCCCCGACCAGCGCGAGCGTCGTCGCCTGCATGTCCCGGTCTCGTCGGAGCCAGTTTGTAAAAACCGCGAAGCCGAGCGGCGGCGCGGGCCGCGGTGCCGTCGCCGCCTCTTTGCCCTATCCGTCTATCGCGGCCACGACCTCGTCGGCGACGGCGTCGAGTTCGTCGTCCGAGAGGTCGGGCCGGGCGCCCGCAACCGCGTGGATCGGCGCGCCCCCGTCGCCCTCGAACCGCGGGACGACGTGGACGTGGACGTGCGGCACCTCCTGCCCGGCCGCCTCGCCGTTGTTGACGCCGACGTTTGCGCCGTCGGCGTCGACGGCCGCTTCGATCCGCGGCGTGAGCGCGGCGACGGCGTCGAACAGGTCGCTCGCGAGGGCGGCGTCGAGGTCGCCGACGTGCTGCGCGTGCGACTTGGGGATCACGAGCGTGTGCCCGCGCGAGAGGGGGTTCGCGTCGAGGAACGCCAGCACGGAATCGGTCTCGTAGACGGTGCGCGCCGGGATGTCCCCGGCGACAATCGAACAGAAGATGCAGTCGTCGGACATACCCGAGCGATCGCTCGGGCGTCTCATCAAGGTTTCCCGGGCCGCGGTTTCCCGGGGCCGACCGGCGTCGGGCGGTCCGCCGGCTCCCTTCCGCCAACGGACCTATATCCGCCGCGCCGAAACGGGCGGTATGGACGACCGGCTCGAACGCGTCATCCGCCAGCAGCTCCGGAAGGCGGGCAAGCAGTTCGAGGAGGCCAGACGGGCCTACGCGGAGGGCCGCGACGACCCCGAGGGCGACGCGGCCGCGGCGGCCCGGTTCGACCTCCCGACCGACGACGCCGGCGCGGCTCGCATCGTTTGCCGCCGCCACGCGGAGCGCCGGACCGTCCCGGTCGACGCCGAGGGGCGCCCCGCCTGCTTCGACTCCGGCCACCCCGACTGCGAGGGGTGCGCCGAGGACGTCCGCGACGGCGTCGTCGAGACGTGGTGACCGTCGGGACCCGTCGCGACGCCCCTTCGCGGTAGCGCGGCGGGCCGACCCGAAGGCGTTTGTTTCCGGGTGTGCTGGTGAGGCGCATGAAACGGGTCGCCGTCGTCGTCGCCCTCCTCGCCGTCGTCGGGGTCGGCCTCGTCCTCTCCGGGTTCTTCGCCGGTGTCGCCGAGGAGCCGACGGTCGACGATGTCGCGGACGACCGCCTCATCGCGGTCGACGGCGACTACCGGCTCTGGCCGTACACGAGCCGAAGCCGGAGCGTCGAGGGGCGAACGCTCGCGATCAACGTGGTGTTCCACGCCGACGCCGAGGCGACCCGGGCGGCGATCGAGGGCGACGCGGCCGCGAACTGGGAGAAGACCGACCCCGACGAGGCGGCGGCGACGATCGACGACGGCGATCAGGTCGGGGAGTTCGTTGCCCGCGACTGGCGCGACGCCCGCAGCTCGCTCCGCTACTCGTACGTCGAGGGGCCGAGCGGCGGCGTCTGGCTGACCGAGACGTTCGAGCTCCACGACGGGGCGTACCTCGGGGTGCGCGACCACCTCCGCGCGTACGAGTCGCCCGACGGCGCCTACACCGCGGTCCAGGCCCACGAGGAGTACTACGACTGGTTCCGGCTCCGCCACACCGTTCCGGACATCGACGCCCCCGCGACCCGGCTGGAGGACGAGTTCATCGAGTCGGGCCGCGCGAGCGACGTCCGCCGCGAGTACCGCGGCATCGACGGCGGCCGCAGCGACGGCTGGCTCTCGGTGATCGAGCTGGCAGCGACCGCGGCGCTCGCCGGGGCACTGCTCCGCCGGCGGACCCGGGAGGCGGCCGACGACCTCCTCGGCCGGCTCCGGACGGACGCGGGGCGACACGCGGCGGCCGCGACGCTCGGACTCGCGCTCGGCACCGTCCTCGTCGGCGTCCGGTTCGCGGGCGTGGCGCTGGAGACGGTGCTCCCCGGGGTGTCGCCGAAGGCGATCGCGGCGCCGCTGTACCTCGTCCTCGCGGTCGGGCTGCCCGCGCTGGTCGTCCGGCGCGCGCCGCGGTCGGACCCGACGGCGGCCGCGCTGGCCGTCGTCGCCGGCCTCGGCGGCGGCTTCGTCGCCGACTTCGCGGCGCTCGGCGTGGCGGTTCCCGCCGACCTCATCGTCCACCGGGTGGCGCTCCTCGCCGCGCTCGGCGTCGTCGCCATCGGGCGGGCGGCCGCGGACCGACCGCTGGCGGTCCTCGGACTGCTGGCGTGGGCGGTCGGGCTGGCGCTTCCGCTGGCGGACGTGATCTGATGCGATCAATTCGGCTCTGATGCGATCAATTCGGCTCTGATGCGATCAATTCGGCTCTGATGCGATCGTTCCGGCACTGGTGCGGTCGGTTCGGCCGAGTGTGGGGGATCCGTCGCATCGGCGCGACCTTTCGGCGCGGCGACAGCACAGAAGAGATATACACGGTGACGGAAAACAGGGGGAGACGAACGGATGACGCGACCGATCAGTCGACGGGCGGCGCTCGCTGGGCTCGGCCTCGCGGCCGCCAGCGCCGGCTGTCTCGGTCGGACGGAGAACATCGCCGGGAGGGACCCGCACGAGCAGCTGACGCTCGAGATCAACACCACGCCGGCCGACGGCGACCCGAACGGGATCCGGATCGCGAGACAGTTCGAAGAGCACCTGACCGCGGTCGGCATCGACGTCCGCCTCAACACGGTCGGACAGACCGACCTGTGGCGGAAGGTACTCGTCAACCAGAACTTCGACCTCTACGTCGGGCAGTTCGTGGAGACGGAGCCCTTCGATTCCGACGCGCTGTACGGGCTGACGCACTCGCAGTTCGTCGCGGAGCCGGGGTGGCAGAACCCCTTCGGGTTCACGGAGATCGCGGTCGACGACCTGCTGGAGCGACAGCGCCGGGCGACCGGGACCGACCGATCGGACGCCGTCGACGCGCTTCAGGAGACGGTGTGTGACCGCCAACCCTTCTCCGTCGTCGCGTTCCCCGACGCGCTCACCGCCGTCCGGGGCGACCGATTCGACGGGTGGACACAGGACCGCCAGCCGGTGTCGGTCACCGGACTCCTCGGCCTCGACGCCGTCCCCGACGCCGACGGGAGCGACGGATCGGGCGACGGCAACGCGACGGACGGCAACGCCACGGTCGACGCGGCGGACGCGGACGAAGAGGGCGGAGCCGCCCTCCAGCTGGTGACGACCGACGCCCGAATCACGGAGAACTGGAACCCGATCGCCGCGGAGTACCGGAAGTACGGCACGTTCACCGGCCTGTTGTACGACCCGCTCGTCCGCACGGACGACCGGTCGACCGTCCCGTGGCTGGCGGCCGACTGGGAGCGCCCCGGCGCGAACACCCTCGACGTCGCGCTCCGCGACGCCCGGTGGCACGACGGCGAGCCCGTGACGGCGAGCGACGTCGCGTTCACCTACCGGTTCCTCCGGGACACCTCGCTGGGGAGCGTCGAGACGTCGGTGCCGACGCCGCGGTTCCGCGGGCGGAGCTCCCTCGTCGAGGACGAGCGGGTCCTCGACGACTCGACGGTCCGACTCACGGTGCCCGACGTCAACGAGACGGTCGCCGCGCGGGCGCTTCAGGTGCCGATCCTCCCGGAACACGTCTGGTCGGAGCGGACCGACGCGGCGACCATCGCGGGCTTCGAGCTCGACTTCGAGACCACGGAGGCGGTCGTCTCGAACAACGCCGACCCGGTCGGGAGCGGGCCGCTGCGCTTCGTCGAGGCGACCGCCGGGGAGTCGGTCGTCTTCGAGCGCAACCCCGACCACTTCCTCGTCCGCCCCGCGCCCGGCGCCGACTCGGACTCCTCGGGGGAGACGGCGGACCCGCGAGCGGGGATCCCGCCCCGGTACCACGGGAAGCCGGCCTTCGACCGGATCCGGGTCGAGGTGTTGCCCTCGGACATCTCGGCCGTGGAGTCGGTCGCCGGGGGGCTCGCGGACGCGACCGTCTCGAACCTCGGCCCCGAGTCGGTCCCGCGGATCGGCCGCTCGGACGACACGCGGCTCGTGAGCGGCCAGTCGGCGGCGTTCTACCACGTCGGCTACAACGCGCGGCGGAGCCCGCTGTCGAACCCCCGATTCCGGGCGGTGATCGCGCGGCTGATAGACAAGTCCGCTATCGTCGACAACACCTTCGACGGCTACGCGCAGGCGGCGGCCTCCCCGCTCGCGGCCTCGCCGGACGCGGTCCCCGAGTCGCTGGCGTGGACCGACGGGACCGACCCCGTTCACCCGTTCTTCGACGACGGGGGGTCGCTGGACGTCGAGGCCGCTCGCGAGGCGCTGCGGGACATCGGGTATCGCTTCGACGACGAAGGACGGCTGCTCTCGCGGGGGCAATGACGCCGTTCCTGTCCGTCCTCACGTCGGTCGTGGCGTGGGTCGGGGCGATGCTGGCCGTCGCGAGCCTCGCGGTGATCGGTCCCGCCCGGCTCCGCGAGACGTGGAGCGGGCTCCGCGACCGGATCTGGGACGCGCGTCGGGCCGTCGCGCTCGTCTGCGTGGTGCTTCTCGCTAGCGCGGTCGGCCGCCCGCCGCTGCTGGACGTCTCCAAGCTCTTCGGGATTCAGGCGACGGCGCTCATCTACGGGCTGGAGGGCGGCTTCGTCGCGTGGGTCCAGGCGACGTTCGCGTCGCCCGCGCTGACCGCGTACTTCTCGCGGGTGTACGTGTACGGCTACGCGTTCCTGCTCGCGTTCCCGCCGGTCGCGTACCTCACGTCGCCCCGCCCCGCGGATCTCAGGCGGCTGCTCGTCGCGTACGCGCTCAACTACGGGATCGGGCTGGTGCTGTACACGCTGGTGTTCGCACACGGGCCGCGGAACGTGATGCCCGACATGGTGACGCCGCTGCTTTTCACCAACCAGCCGGACGTGATACTGCTCGCGAGCGAGGTGAACGAGAACTCGAACGTCTTCCCGTCGCTACACACCTCGCTGTCGGTCACCGTGGGGACGTTCGCGGTGCTGACCCGCGACGAGTACCCGCTGTGGACGCCGGTCGCGGTCCCGCTCTCGCTGTCCGTCGTCGTCGCGACGATGTACCTCGGCATCCACTGGCTCACGGACGTCGTCGCCGGGTTCGCGCTCGCGTTCGGCTGCGTCGCGCTCGCCTACCGGTTCGTGGATCCCCGCGACGACGCCGCCGAATCGGGCGACACCGGGGACGGCGGGCGTTCCGGATCCAAGATCGACGCGAGCGCCTGATCGGCGAATCAGAACCGACGGGAACGACTGATCCTCGCTCTCGGCTCCGTCGTGATCAGACGCCCTCGACGAGCCGTTCCAGTTGCTCCGGCGGGACCGCGCCCCGGGCGGCGTGGCCGTCGTACGCGAACGTCGGGACGCCCGTGACGCCCTGCCGCCTCGCGGCGTCGAACATGTCGGTGACGCGCCCGCGGAGGTCGTCGTCGTCGAGCGCCGCGTCGACGACGGCGGCGTCGAGCCCGTCGACGTCGGCCGCGATGTCGGCGAGCACGTCGCGGTCGCCGATGTCGCGCCCCGCCAGCCAGAGCGCGTCGAAGGCGGCCTCGTCGAACGCGAGCCACGCGTCCGGGGCGGTCTCGCGCACGCGGACCGAGACGATCTGCGCGGGCAGCGAGTCCACGTCGCTCGCGAGTTCGAGCTCCATCTCGTCGGCGCCGTACTCCTCCTGAAGCCGCCGGACGTTCTCGCGGGCCTGCTCGTAGTACTCCTCGTCTTTCCCGGTGTCGGCGTCGTGGTCGATCTCGCCGTCGGGCCCGCGCTGGCCCGCGCGGAGGTCGAACGGGTGCCAGTCGATGTCGAGCGGCTCCTCGCGCGTCTCCTGATAGTTCGCGAGCGACCGCCGCCCGAGGTAGCAGAACGGACAGACGTAGTCGGAGTAGACGGTGATCGCCTCGCTCCCGTCGGCGCCGGTCGCGGCGTCGGAGTCGGTTGCCATGCCGCCCGCTACGCCGCGGAGCCGAAAAGGTCGTTCGGCGACGGCAGGCGGCGGTCGGGCGGGGGGCGCTACGAGACCACCACCAATTAATATCACTAAGTTGTACCACCGCACATGCCCGAGTACGACCCGGTCGACCCCCCGGTCGCGCTGACGATCGCCGGCAGCGACAGCGGCGGCGGGGCGGGAGTTCAGGCGGACTTGGCCGCGATGCGCGCGCACGGCGTGTTCGGCACGTCGGTCGTGACCGCGACGACGGCCCAGCACACCCGCGGCGTCGAGGACGTGAACCCGCTCCCGGCCGACCACGTGGCGAGCCAGTACGCGGCGGTCGCCGACGACTTCGACGTCGGCGCGATCAAGACGGGAATGCTGGCGACCGCCGAACTCGTCGCGCGCGTGACGGAGTCGGTCGCGGACGCCGACGCGCCCCTCGTCGTCGACCCCGTGATGGTCGCGGCGACCGGCGACCGACTGCTCTCGCCGGCCGCGGAGGACGCGTACGAGGCGCTGGTCGCGGCCGCGACGCTCGTCACGCCGAACGCCGACGAGGCCGCGGTGCTGACCGACGAGCCGGTCGAGACCCCGGCCGACGCCGAGGCGGCCGGGCGAGCGCTCATCGGATTCGGCGCTGACGCGGCGCTGGTGAAGGGCGGGCACCTCGACGGCGAGTCGGGCGATCGAGATGTCGTCGTCGACACGCTCGTTTGTGCCGGCGGCGCCGACGGGGCCGGCGGCGACGGGACCGACCCGACCGTCGATCGCTTCGAGACGCCGCGGATCGACACCGACGCGACGCACGGCTCCGGCTGCGCGTTATCGAGCGCGATCGCGGCGCGGCTGGCGAAGGGAGAGCCGCTCCGCGAGGCGGTCGGCGCCGCGGTCGAGGAGATGACCGAGGCGGTCCGGCGCGGCTACGACGTGGGCGAGGGCCCGGGCGCGGTCAACCCGACGGCGTTGGGCGAAGAGTGAACCGAGATCGGCCGAGACGGAGCTTCGTATTCGGTACGTCCCGAGTCGAACGTCGCCGCAGTCCCTGACGCTCGGTTACACATTGTTACTGCCGGATCGGCGACGAACGCCTCCACAGCCCCAGTCGCGAGGGCGGCGCACGCTCGCCGCGCTCCTCGTCGCTCGTTTCACTCGCTCCTGCGGTGCTCGCGTCGCCTGCGCCGCCCTCGCGACTGCCCCTTCGAGTCCCACCCCGACCGCAACCGCACAGCACCTCACGCCTCCCCAGCCTCGTCGGGCGCGTCTTCGGGCTCCCGCCGGTCGCCCTCGTCGCGCCCGACTCCCTCGCGCGTGCTGACTCGCGGCCGCAAAAGGCGGCCGCTCGCAGGCACGCGCCACCGCATCGCCCAGTGATAAATCGCAGTCGCTGCCGGCCACTCTCGGTTAAACACCTCGCCGTCGCTCTCGGTCGCTTATAAGTACGCGAGCGGGACCATGAGCGCGCTGCCGAGCGCGCTGCCGCCGGCGAGGACGCGCTTGCCGCCGTGCGGGAGGTCGGCGCCCGTTTCGAGCGCCTCGGGGATGAACTCCGAGAGGACGAGGTAGATCATCGCGCCCGCCGCGAAGCCGAAGCCGTACGGGAGGAACTCGCGGGCGTACCGCACGAACGCGAACGCGATCACGGCGCCGATCGGCTGCGGGAGGCTGGAGAACACCGACCACCACACCATCTTCCACTTCGAGACGCCCATCGCGCGCAGCGGGATCGAGATAGCGGTTCCCTCGGGAATGTTGTGGATCGAGATGGCGACGGTCATGAACACGGCCAAGAGGGGGACCGTGAAGCCGAACAGCGCCGTGCCGCCCTCGAGCCCGAGGTCCGCGAAGGAGACGCCGACCGCGATCCCCTCCGGAAAGCTGTGGACGGTCAACACGCCGAGGATCAGGACGAGCTTCCTGAAGTCCGCCTCCTCGTACTCCTTGGGGTCGATCTCGGCGTCCAGCAGCACCTCGTGGGCGACGATGACGAGGACGACGCCCGCGAGCATGCCGATCCCGATCTCGGCGGGCGTCCCCTCCGCGAGCCCCTCCTGGACCAGTCCGAACAGCGACGCCGACAGCATGATCCCCGACGCGAACCCCCACAGCGCCACGTTCCCGCGGTCGCTGATCGTCTCGAAGAAGAAAAACGGAAGCGCGCCGATCCCGGTCGCCAGCGCCGTGACCAGTCCCGCGACGAACACGAACGCGGAGGCGTCGAGGGAGATCATCGCTCGCGTGGTACTACGCCGATCCGGGTGATAACTTCGGCGGCCGCCCCTACGTTCCGGGAATCGTCCGACGTCCCGTGCCGAACGCGACCTCAGCCGAGACCGCGAACCAGGCCGACGACGAACACGATCAGAAACAGCGTCGCGAGGAGCAGCAGCACGGTGAGCTTCGTCCCCGACGCGCGTCGGAGGCCGCGCGAGCCCCCGCAGCATTTCCCGTCGCCCCCCCCCGAACGGATCGGCGCGTTCACGGCAGACCCCCCGCCCGCGAGCGCTCCGACGCGGACAGTCGATCGACCGCGGCCGGCCCGGGGCCTACCGCGGTCAGCGGGGCCGACAGATCGCTCGCGTTCTCCGCGGTCGCCGACTCGTTCGCCGCCGGCTCGCTCGCGCTTGCCGGCTGATTCGGCGCCGACTCGGACGGACTCGACGCGTTTCCGGCGTCCGACCCCTTCGCCGGCGGCGCGGGCTCGGGCTCCGGGCTGTCGACCGCCGGCTCCGAGGCGTTGCCGGTGGGCGCAGATTCGTTGTCGTCGGTGGGCGCAGATTCGTTGTCGTCGGTGGGCGCAGATTCGTTGCCGCCCGTGGGTCCGGAGACGTTGCCGTCGGTGGGTGCCGATGCGTTACCGGTGGGATCGGAGGCGTTACCTCCAACGGGCGACGAGTCGTTCCGCTTCGGTTCGGACGCGTTCTCCGACGGTGCGGTCCCGTTCCCGCCGCCGGATTTCGTCTCGTTCCCGCCGCCGGCCGCGAATTCGGTGTCGGCCGACTCGTCGATCTGGCGCAGTTCGTCCGGTGTCTCGAACGTCGTCGTCACGTTGACGCCCGCCGTGAGGAGCGCGACGGTGGCCCCGCCGGCGAACGCGACGCCCCACACCAGCACGGCCAGCGCGACGAGCGCGACGAGCCTGCGGTTCGCGGTCATCAGTCACCCTCCCCCGCGGGCTCCGGGTGCGGCGGCGTCGTCGCGGACACGTGGCGACTCGACCCGTCGGGCTCCGCCTCCTCGATGATCCCCTCCGTGCCATCGCTGTCGGTGTCCGCATCGCTCTCGCTCGCTTTCGTCCCGCTCTCGCTCGCTTCCGTATCACTCTCGTCCGCTTCCTCACCGCCCTCGCCGGCGGGCAGCCCGGCCTCGGCATCCCCACCGTCGGCGGCCGCGGCCTGTTCCGCCGTCTCGGCCTCGGGGGCTGCCGTCGCGCCCCGACCGCTCCGGTCGAGGACCCCGCTCGCCGGCACCCACTCCGCGAGCGCGCCGAGCAGGAGCGTCGACGCGCCGATCGCGACCGATATCGCGGCAGCGGTCCGGAGTTCGAGCGCGACGGACACCGCGTACGGGGCGAACGCGGCGAGCACCGCAGCCGCGCCGCCGACCGCGTCGACCGAGACCCCGCCGGGCTCGTCCGCCGCGTCCGCCGTCCCCGTCGGTTCGGCCGCGACCGCGGAATCGCTCTCCGCCGCCGGACCCTCACCGTCGCTCGGCTCGTCCACGGGATCGACGGTCCTCGCCGGTTGCGGCTCCGAGTCGCCGCGCCCGCCGACGATCGACCAGATCTCCGTGACCGCGAGGAGGCCGAATGGCAGTAGGACCAGCGTGACGAAGCCGATCCGGGTGCCCGCGAACTGGATCACGTAGCCGATGTACGGGATCGTCAGCGTCACGACGCCGACGAGGCTCCCGGCGACGACGAGCCCCGGATCCGGTCCCTCGTTGGCATCGCCCATCGTCTCGAACGCGAGCGTGCCGGCCTCGTCGACCACGCTTATGACGCGATGGGTCACCGGCACCTCGCTCGTGCCCCGGACGAACGTGATCACGTCGCCCTCGGCGATCGCCGTCGGGTCGCGCTCGGCGACGATCACCACGTCGCCCGGCGCGATGGCGGGCGTCATGCTCGCCGTGAGCACGACGAAGCTCTCGTCGGCGCCGACGACCTCGGGGGCCGCGTACACCGCGAACGGCGCGACGAGCGCGATCAGCAGGACGATACCGAGTACGTTTGCCGCGCGTTTCGTCCGTGGTGATGTGAGTAGTTGGATCATCAGTTCTCCTCCGTGCCGCACAGCGGCTCGCCGTCCGTGGTCGCGGCCGCAACGATCTCGTAGAGCCCGCCGTAGACGTCGCCGACCCGGAGCGGGACCGAACAGCTCGTGTGGATGTTGACGCCCGCCTGACTCCCGCCGCTGTTTCCGTTGCCATTGCCGCCGCCGTTGCCGTTCCCCCCGCCACCGCCGGTCTCCGGATCGGCGCTCGCCCCGTCATCGAGGTAGATGTTGGGGCCGATCCACCCCGGGTCACCGGTGGTCGGCGAGGCGGTCCCGTCGATCACGAACGTCTCGTCCGGGGCCACGTCGCCGTCGAACACGGTCGTTCCGCCGGTGCCGTTGCCGCCCGCGCCGCCGCCGGTGGCGACGACGACCACGGTCGCCGGGTCGTCGCCCAGGTACCGGAGCGTGAGCGACCCGACCGCGACGCCGTTCTCGTCCTCGCAGGGGACGCACGCGGAGGCGCACTCGGTCCCCGCGAAGGGGTTCGACCCCGCGGCGTCGGCCTCGGAGACGTGACGACACTGCTCGGCGTACAGTCGGAAGGTCAGATCGGTCTCCGAGCCGGCGACCTCGTCGGGCGCGTCGGCCGGGAGATACGGGGACACCTCGACGAGGATCGAACCGCCGTCCGGACCGGCTTCAAGACACCCGTCGTCGATCCGTCGCCCGCCCGCGAGCAGGCGTTCGACCTCGTCGAGGGGCCGGTGGCCGTCCGTCAGCGGCTCACCGTCGACGACGACCTCGACTTCGAGGGCGTCCCCGAGCGGGTCGTCCTCAGGACAGTCCGTCGCGAGCCACACCCGCACTGGGTTCGCCGACGCCCCTATCTCGAACGTCCCGGGAACGGGGCGCTCGTCGAACGTCGTCCGGTTAACGGGGAACGGACCAACGGTGACGGTCCCGTCGGTGGGGTTCCCGTCGACCGTCAGTCCGACCTCGCCCGCGCCGAAGACGTTGTTCGGGAACGCCTCCCGGTCCGCGAGGTACGCGCCCGTTCCGAGTCCGCTCGCCATCCCGACTGCGCCGACGCCGCCGATCCCGGCGAGCAGGCGGCGCCGGCTCAGTCCGCTCGGGCGCCGTCCGTCGTCGCTGTCGGGGTTCATGCGGCCCCTCCGTCGGCGTCGGTCGAACCGCTCGCGTCGGACCCGTCGTCCATCTCGAAGGGGTTCCCCTCGGCGTCGCACTCGTCCGCGATGAACTCCACGTCGAAGTCGACCGCGCCGCCCTGCCCCGCGTTGCCTCCCTCGCCGTCGAACTCCCAGGCGAAGGTCAGGCAGCGCTGTTCGCCGGGGCCGAGGCAGCCGTCGCCGAGGAGTCCCGGGCGCAGTTCGACCCCGTCCGCGAGCGCGGAGCCGTCGATGTCCGCGAGCGTCTCGTCGGTGATCAGTTCCCCGGCGCTCGCGAACTCGCCCTCGGCGCCGCCGCAGCTGCCGATGCCGAATATCCCGGTGTCCTGCCGGACGGTGAGCGTGACGCGCTCCGCGAGCGCGGCGCTCGCGGGGTCGAGGCCGTCGAGGTCGGGGTCGACCCGCAGCCACACGCGGGCGGTGTCCTCGGGGTCTTCGAGTCGGAGCCCGACGCTCGCGGTCCCGCGATCGTGCGGCAGCGCGTTCTCGATGTCGACGAGCCGGATTCCGGCCGCGTCGACGTCGTCGATCGCGCCGACCGGACTCGAATCGACCGCGGTCCCGTTCTCCGTGCGGCGCCACCCGACGAGCAGATTAAACGGCGTGTCGGTCTGGGCGTACGTGTAGTCGGTGTACTCGTCCCAGTTGTCCGTTCCCGTCTGGCGTCCGGAGGCGGCCCCGACCGCCGCGAAGCCGATGGCTCCGGCGCCCGCGAGTGCCTCCCGCCGCGTGAGTCTCGATTCCTTCTGTGTCATTGTGTGTCGTTCCGGCTCCGGACGGCCGTGTCGTCGATACCCTACGTACTCCAACCGCGCTCGTATGTATGCGCGTCCTACCCGCCCGGCCCGGTGGCCGTACCCGAGCGGTACGAGCCACATACCGATCCGTCGCAGCGAAGCGATCGGCGGGCGGCCGTCCCGGCCGTCGTCGGATCAGGCCGGCTGTTCGGGGCCCGAGCCGTCGTTATGGCGCGCCTGCTCGGTGTAGAAGCCGAGGTCGAAGCCGAGCGTGTCGCCCTGGACCCCGTTACCCACGCCGATCGGGAGCTCCCATTCGAGCGCGACGCAGTGCATCACGCCGTCGCCCGCGAACGGGTCGCGGTTCTCGTCGTCGGCCGGATCGGTCAGCTCGTCGTACGGCGTCGAGCGGTTCCCGTCGAGCGGGATCCCGTCGCCGCTCTCGAGCTCGTCGAGCACGTCCGCGAGCGAGCCATCGACGATGACCTTCTCCCGTCCGGTCTGTGCCGCGAGGTTCCCGAACACCGAGGGAATGACGAGCGGGTCGTCGACGTCGTTGAAGAACGCCGGATCGCCGCCCGACCCCCCCGCGGGGCCGGCCATCGACGACAGCACCGCATCGTCCGCGCTCCCGACCGAAATCGTGTACACGTTGGTCGCGGGGTTCGGCGACGCCGCGCGGGCGTCGTCGGCCGCGTCCACGGGGTCGGAGAACTGGGTGCTGCCGGTCCCGTTGAACGACTCCCCGTCCGAGAGGACGATGTTCCGGAACTCGACGCCGCCGCGGCCGTTCGCGTCGAGTTCGGCCTGTGCGTCGTCGACGCCCTCGCCGATGTACGTCCCCGTTGCGATGCCGCTCGCGTTCGAGAACGGGTCCGCGTCGCTGTCGTCGACGTCGGGGTCGTTGTTCGTCCCGCTGACGACGTTCGCGATCTTCTTCCGGAGCCCGTCGAGCGCGTCGTCGACGTCGTTGAGGTCGGCGGTCAGCGACTGGAGGATCCCGGTCCTGGGCTCGGTGTCGCCGCTCCCCTCGCCGTCGAAGTACGCGACGCCGACCTGGACGTCCGACCCCTGCGACCCGAGGTAGTCGACGAACCGGCGGGTACCGAGTTCGACGAGGTCGATCTTCGTCGTCTCGTCGTAGGTACTCCCGCCCACCGTGATCTCGTCTCCGCTCACCACGCCGCCGAACTCCTCGTACAGCATCGAGCCCGAGAAGTCGAGCGTCAGCATGATGTCGACCGGCTCCGCGCCGTCATACACGTTGTCGCAGTCCTCGTCGTACCAGAGCGTCGCCTCGATGGCGTCGCCGAGGTCGCCGAGGTTGTCGGGGTCGACCGCCAGCTCGGGCTCGGTGGCCGTCCCGCCGTCGCCGTCGACCATGTCCGCCTGCATCCAGATGTAGCCGGGGTTGTCACAGAGGTGAAGCGAGAAGGTGATCTCGCCGGAGTCGCCGGGCTTCACGTCGGTGAGCTGGACGAGCGTCTCCATCTCTTCGCCGGTGACGGGGTCCGTCCCGAAGTCGGCCTCCGACAGCGGGGGGATGTTCTCGCAGTCCAGTATCGGGAGGTTCGCGCCGTTGCTGTCCTCGTCGGTGTCGTCCGGGAAGTCGCTGTAGCTGAACTCCGTGCCGTCGATCTCGACCGACTGCTCGCCGTCGCGGTCGTGGTCGGGGTGCGCGCTGACGAACTGCCGGCCCTCGCCGAAGTCGTACGTCTGTTGCCAGTCGACGAGCAGGTCGAGCTGCCCGGCGGTGAGGGTGTTGCCCTCGAACGACTCGGTGTCGTTGAAGTACGCCGTCGTGCCGAGGCCCGCCCCCGCGGAGGCCACGCCGACCGCGCCGAGGCCCGCCAGCACGGTCCGCCGCGAGAGTCCGATGGTGTCCTTGTTGTCTCTGTCTGTCATGATTGTGATTCCCCGAAGGGAGTCCCACCGACGGAGTCGAACCGTCGTCTCGGCCGCCCGCGCGGGTCCGGAATGGGAGATGCGGTCACGCCGCCCGACGCGGCGGCGTATTCAGCACGTCAGTCGCTGAACTCGACCGCGTCGCTGCTGTCGTAGAAGTCCGGCCCGACGGTAGGGTCGGCGTTGACCTTCGCGACGGGGCCTCCACCGCCCGTGCTCCCGTACCCGAGCAGGCGGAACGTCGACGAGATCTCGGCGTTCGGAACCCCGAACAGGATCGTGTTCCCGACCTTCGACGCGACGAAGCCCGCCGGGAGCTGTTCGGTCGCGCCGTAGCTCCCGCCGTTGTTCGGCTGGTACCCGAACGGGTCGTCGGGGAAGCCGGCGTTCGGCTGCCAGATGACCTGCCAGTCGTGCGTGCCGTCCGCGTCCGCGTCGACGATGACGGGGAGATTCGTGCTGGAGTAGTCCGCCGTGTCCAAGAAGTCCACGCCGTCGCCGTCGTCGACGAAGGTGAAGCTCAGAACGGTCTGGTTCTGGCCGAACGAGACGCTGGTGTAGACGTTCCCGTCGGTGGGGTTCGCGATCGACGAGCCCTTCCAGTCGTTGTCGTACGCGGTGACGACCGTCTCGTCGACGCAGGGGTTGTGTGTCCCGTCGTTGTGACGCGACTGGACGGCGTAGAACTCGAAGTCGAATTCGACGGAGTCCGTCTGGATTTCGTTTTCGACGCTCGTCGGCACCTCCCAGCTGAAGCAGACGCACTGTTCGTCGACGTTCGGCTCGCCCTCGACGAACGGCTCCGCGACGCCATCGAACGCGGGGCGGTCCGCGAGCGACGCGCCCGAGTCGCCGTCGGAGGAGAGCGCGACGCCTGCTTGGAGCGCCAGCATGACCTCCGCCAGCGATCCGGAGACGATCTCGTCGCCGATCACGTTTCCGCCCTCGCCATCGTCGGTACAGTACGAGACGGTTACCTGCATCGCGTCGGCGAGTTCGCCCTCGCCGGCGATCAGCCCGTCGCTGTCGTCGCCGAGCTGGTTGGTCTCTCCCTCCGCACTTGCCTCGGGCTCGGAGACCGTGTTCTCGTCGTTCGCGGTCAGCTCACCGCACATCCACATGTACGCGGGATTGTCGACGATCGAGAAGCAGAACTCGCCCTCGCCGGAGTCGCCGGGCTTCAGGTCGGAGACCTGAATGCTGAGCGGCTCGCCGTCGGTCTGTTGGCCGTCGATCCCGACGACGTTGCCGTCGACGAACGTACCCGGCTCCGTCGAGTAATCCCCGTAGCTGCCCTGGTCCTCGGAGTAGTCGACGTGGACGAACAGGTCGAGCGATCCCGCCGTCAGCGTGTTGTTCTCGAACGTCTCCGTGTCGTTGAAATACGCCGTCGTTCCCAGTCCTGCGCCCGCGGAGGCGACGCCGACCGCCCCGAGTCCGACCAGCATCTTGCGCCGCGAGAGTCCGATTTTGTCGTCGTTCATGATGTGTTGTCCCCAATGGGGAACTCCCGACGGCGGTCGCGAACCGCCGCGTCGGCCGCCCGAAGGCGCCGAAGCGGGAACCGGGCGCGTCGCCCGGGCGTGAGCGGGGTCTCCCCGCCCGAAGTCTCCGCGTCTAATTCGACACGTTGCCGGTGCTGTTGCTGGTCACGTTCGTCCCGTTGACCGACACGTCCGGGTTGTCGTTGTGCCGCGACTGCTCGGCGTAGACGCCGATGTCGAAGCTCACGGAGTCGGTCTGGACCTCGTTGCCGACCTCCGCCGGGAGCGTCCACTCGAAGCCGATGCACTGCGTGGTCGCGCCGGGGTACGGCTGCCGCTCCTCCTCTTGGCGGTCGCCGTTGAGCGCGACGCCCTCGGCGAGCTGGGTGAAGACCTCGGTCATCGTCCCCTCGGCGATCTTCTGTTCGCCGGCGAGGACGATCTGTGCGATCTCGGCGTAGACGGTATCGAGGTCGGCCGGATCGGGAGCGACGAACGCGTCGCCGGGGGTGGACGCGATGTTGTTCTCGAGGTAGGTCGTCGCGGCACCCGAGCCGAGCGCGATGGTGAAGACGCGGATACCCGCGTTCTTCGCCGTCGTCGCGGCGGTCGTGGCCGCGCTCTGGCTGGACGGCTGGCCGTCGGTGAGGACGATCATCACCTTCGACGCGCCGGCCGTCGCGTTCGTCCCGGTCAGGAGCTCGGTGGACCCGGTGGAGATACCCTGACCCATGTCCGTCCCGCCGCCCGCGGTGTACAGATCGATGGCGTCCTTGACCGACTGGTAGTTGGTCGTCAGCTCTTGGTCGAGAGTGGCCCCGTCGGAGAACGAGATGGCCGCCGCCTCGTCGGGGCTGGAGAGGTTGTCGACGAAGTCCTTCGCGGCGGACTGTAGGTCACCGATCTCCTGGGACATCGAGCCCGAGACGTCGCTGACCAAGGCGACTTCCAGTTCGTTCTGCTCGCCCGTGCCCGTGGGCTCGTACACGTTGTCGCAGTCCTCGTCGTACCAGACGCAGACCTCGATCGCGTCGGCCAGTTCGCCGATCCCGTCGGTGTCTTCGCCCTCCTCGTCCAGTTCGGGCTCGGACTGCCCGTTCTCCAGGTTCTCTGTGATCTCGCCCGCGAGGTACACGTACGCGGGGTTGTCACAGATGTGGAGACTGATCGTCACTTCACCGGAGTCGCCGGGCTTCACGTCGTCCAGCGTGAACACCGGGATCCCGTCGCCGTTGACGAGGTACTGGTCGGCTTCGTCCGAACAGAAGCTGAAGTCTTCCTCTTCCTGTATGTAATTTTCCCACTCCTGCATGTCACCGGGGCTTGGGGCCTGCCCGAGCAGGTATTGCCCGTCGCCGAGGTCCTGTGCTAGGAACTCCTCATTTCCGCCACCGTACCCCATCGCCTGAATGTCGTCGAGACGGCCGGGGCCGCCCAGGTACGTCGACTTGTAGTCCAGCTTCAGGTCCAGTTCGCCCGCGGTGAGCGTGTTGCCCTCGAACGTCTCCGTGTCGTTGAAGTACGCCGTGGTGCCGAGTCCCGCACCCGCGGACGCAACGCCGACGGCCCCGAGGCCGGCGAGCAGCTTGCGTCGCGAGAGTCCGATCGTGTCGTTCGTGTCTTGGCTCATGGTTTCTCCCCGACCCGCCCCGACGGGCACCCGAATCGGTTACTTCCCCCTCCGATGGATACCCACGTAGTTAGGAGCAACCACGTCACCGTCGAACGACCGATTCCAACCGATAGAAGGTCTCTCAGAACCGATCGAACGTCACCTTCGACCGGCGGTCCGTCGCCCCTACCGCGGTGACCACCGACCGCATGCGGTTCGTACCCACACCCCCGGTCGCGGCACGGGGGCCGTACTCGCTGGTCGAATCCGGCAGGCGTCCCGTACTTTTCGGCTTCGAACGGGGCCTTCCCGGGTAGCCGGCGCATACATATCCCCTCGTCTGACGCAGGAGACGGCAGAACTCGGGCGCCGCCGAGCGCGGCCGCCTGGAGCCCATCTCCATGAAACTCCGAAACGACGTACTTCCGGCCGAACAGGTGTACGCCATCCTCGCGAACGAGCGCCGACGGTGCGCCATCGAACAGCTCGGCTCCGCCGGCGGGACGGTCTCGGTCAACGAGCTGTCGACGCTCGTCGCATGCCGCGAGACGGGGGAGACCCCGCCGCCGAAGCGTTCTCGCGAGAGCGTGTACACCTCGCTGGTCCAGACGCACCTGCCGAGGCTGGCCGACGCGGGCGTGATATCGTACGACCGCGAGTCGCAGACCCTCGAACTCTCGCGGCGCGCTCGCGACGTGCGCTTGTACACGGAGATTCTCGCGCCCGGCGGCGCGACGTGGTCGGAGCTGTACCGCGCGCTCGCGGTCGGATCGCTCCTCGTCGTGCTCGCCACGCTCCTCGACGTCCCGCTCGTGTCGGCGGTCGATCCGGTGTTGTGGACCAGCCTCGCGCTCGGCGCCTTCGCCGCCGCCAGCGCCGTCCAGCTGTGGGTCAACCGCTTCTCGGTGCTCCGACAGCTGCGGCTTCGGTGAATCGTCTCGACCACTGAAACTCGAAACATCGCTCTTCTCCGCCGGCCTACTCGCTTCCGGCCGCGAGCGACGCCGGCAGCCGTAGTTCGAACAGCCGCGCGTCACAGCCCGCACAGCGACCGGCGACCACGTCGTAGCTGGAACAGCAGGACTCGACGACGCGCTCCTCAAGGGCCACGTCCCCGGCGCAGGTCGGGCACTCCTCGACGAACAGCCGAAGGGCGCCGAGGGCCGCGCTCCGCTCGTCGAGCGGCAGACCCGCCCAGTCGCGGTCGCCCTCCGTCAGCACGCGGTCGGCCGCGACGTCGGCCCGGAACGCCGGCCGCGACTCCCAGTGACCGATCCGCTCGTCGCCGGCGTACGCAAACCCCGCGCCGCCCCGCCAGTCGATCGAGAGTTCGTCCCGGTCGAGCCCGGTGAGCCCCGCGAGCGCCGCGAGGTCGTCGCGGCCGTCCCTCGCCCCCTCGCCGGGCGTCGCCCCCGCCTCGCCTTCGGCCGCCGCCCGCCACGCCGCGGCGAAGTCGGGGGCGAACGCGAAGTCGTCGCTCGCGGGCGTCTCGACGAGGACGCCCGCGTCGTGGAGGTACGCCTCGGGATCGATCGACGCGTCTCCGGACGCGCCGGCTTCGACGCCGCCGGGCGCCTTGCCGAACAGCGCGAGCGCCCGCTCGGGGAGGTAGCGCTTCGTGAGTTCGGGCGTCCCGGGAACGAGGTACCCGCGGAGCCAGATGACCGCGAGCGCGCCGCCGAACCCGACCGCGCCGAGCAGCGGCGCGCCGACCGCGGCCGCCGCTCCCGCCCCGGCCGCCGCGATCACGACGTTGACGGCCGTACACGGGAGACAGCGATTCGATCCGGTGTACTCGGGCCGCCGGAGCCGACCGACGGCGGCGAGCGCTGACTGTCGGAGGCGGTCCGAGTCGGTGTCTCGTGACGCGTTCATACCGGTCCGGACGGGACACGCCGACCTATGTATGCGCCGCCTACCGCCTCCGACGCGCCGCTCGCCGAGCCGAAGCTCGTTACAGCGTTCGGACAAAAGTCAGTGACAGAGTCGCTCCTCACGCGTCTCGAATGTCTAAAAGAGGGTTGTAGGACACAAATAGCCACATTTCAACCATCTATATTTCATCTACAAACCTCTCAGACTATAATAAGAAGTGATATATCCTCCAGAACGGATCGTACTCACTATATCTATGCGTGAGTCATGACACCACATATCACCAAACAGGCGGAATCGTCGGAGTCCGAGAGCGACGGCCCCTCGCGCGACGAGGTGTTCACGGCGCTGAGCAACCGGCGGCGTCGCAACGTCATCAAGTACCTGAAGATCAACGGCGCCGAGTCGCGCGTCAGGGACATCGCCGAGCAGCTGGCCGCGTGGGAGAACGATGTCGAGATTCCGGCGGTGACGTACAAGCAGCGCAAGCGCGTGTACACCGCGCTCCACCAGTCGCACCTGCCGAAGCTGGCGGCGAGCGGGTTCATCGACTACGAGTCGGACCGAGGGCTGGTGTCGCTCACCGAGGAGAGCCGACAGCTGGAAGTGTATCTGGAGATCGTCTCCGAGAACGAGATCCTCTGGGCCGAGTACTACGCGGGGCTCGCGGTCGTCTGCGGACTGCTGGCGGCGGCGGGGTGGACCGGGACCGCCCCGTTCGGCGTGGTCTCCGGGTACGCGTACGCGGCGCTTTTCGCGCTCGTGTTCGGGGCGTCCGGGATCGCTCACCGGGCGTCGACGAAGCGGAACCGGCTGGGATGACGGCGCGCCTCTCCCCGGAACCGGCCGCCCCGATCGGGCGGACACCCGCAGGGTTTTAGCCGCGCACGGCGGGAGTACGGACATATGGCAACGGGGATCGTCGGGGAGTTCCTCGACCTGAAGGCCGAGACGGACGCGGACGTCCTCGCGATGCAGTGCGGCGACTTCTACGAGTTCTTCGCGGACGACGCCGAGCTGGTCGCCGACGAGCTCGATCTGTCGATCTCCCAGAAGTCCTCTCACGGCTCGTCGTACCCGATGGCGGGCGTGCCGCTCTCGGAGCTGACGCCGTACGTGAACGCCCTCGTCGAGCGCGGCTACCGGGTCGCGGTCGCCGACCAGTACGAGACCGAGGGCGGCGACCACGCCCGCGAGATCGTCCGCGTCGTCACGCCGGGCACGGTGCTGGAGACGAGCGACGACGACGCGCGCTACCTCGCGGCCGTGGTCCGGGAGGAAGGGAACGACTCCGAAGACGGCCCCTACGGACTCGCGCTCGCCGACGTGACCACCGGCCGGTTCCTCGCCACGACGGTCGACGACGGGGGCGACTTGCGCGCCGAACTCTACCGGTTCGACCCGGCCGAGGTGCTCCCGGGGCCGCGGGTCCGCAACGACGACGGCCTCCTCGGGGCGGTCCGCGAGGACCTCTCGGGGCGCGTCACCGCCTTCGACGCGGAGGCGTTCGCGACCGGCCGGGCGAGACACGCCGTCCGAGAGCAGTTCGGCCGCGAGACGACTGACAGCGTCGGCCTCGACTCGGATCTCGCGGTCCGGGCCGCGGGCGCGGTCCTCTCGTACGTCGAGGAGACGGGCGCTGGCGTGTTGGCCTCGATGACCCGGCTCACCGCGTACGGCGCGGACGACCGCGTCGACGTCGACGCGACCACCCAGCGCAACCTCGAGATCACGGAGACGATGCGGGGCGACGCCGACGGCTCGCTGTTCGACACGGTGGACCACACCGTCACGGCCGCCGGCGGCCGGCTGCTCCGCGAGTGGCTCACCCGCCCGCGGCGCGACCGCGAGACGCTCGCGGCCCGGCTCGACGCGGTCGAGGCGCTGGCGTCCGCGGCGCTCGCGCGAGACCGGATCCGCGAGGTCCTCGGCGACGCGTACGACCTCGAACGGCTCGCGGCGCGCACGACGAGCGGGAGCGCTGGCGCGCGGGAACTGCTCTCGGTCCGCGACACGCTCGGGCTGCTCCCCGACCTCGCCGACGCGGTCGACGACACCGCGCTGGCCGACTCGCCCGCGGCCGCCGTCCTCGACCGGGTCGACCGCGAGCGCGCGGCCGGGCTCCGGGAAGAGCTCGCCGAGGCGCTCGCCGAGGACCCGCCGAAGGCGAAGACGGGCGGCGGGCTGCTGAAGGAGGGGTACGACGCCGAGCTTGACGAGCTGATCGAGCGCCACGAGTCGGTCAAGTCGTGGCTCGACGGGCTCGCGGAGCGCGAGAAGCGAACGCACGGGCTCAGCCACGTCACGGTCGACCGCAACAAGACGGACGGCTACTACGTTCAGGTCGGCAAGTCGGTCGCGGATCAGGTGCCCGAACATTACCGCGAGATCAAGACGCTGAAGAACTCGAAACGGTTCGTCACCGACGAGCTGGCCGAGAAGGAGCGGGCGGTCCTCCGCTTGGAAGAGGCCCGCGGCGAGCTGGAGTACGAGCTGTTCGAGGAGCTGCGCGAGCGCGTCGCCGAGCGCGCCGAACTGCTCCAGGACGCCGGGCGAGCGATCGCGGAACTCGACGCGCTCGCCTCGCTCGCGACCCACGCCGCCCGCCGCGACTGGACGCGGCCCGAGCTGACCGAGGAGCGGCAGCTCGACGTGGAGGCCGGCCGCCACCCCGTCGTCGAGGGGACGACCGACTTCGTCCCGAACGACCTGCGGCTCGACGCCGACCGCGGCTTCCTCATCGTCACCGGCCCGAACATGAGCGGGAAGTCGACGTACATGCGACAGGCGGCGCTGATCCAGCTGCTCGCGCAGGCCGGCTCGTTCGTCCCCGCCCGCGCGGCCGAGGTCGGGCTCGTCGACGGCATCTACACGCGCGTCGGCGCGCTCGACGAGCTGGCGCAGGGGCGCTCGACGTTTATGATCGAGATGCAGGAGCTGTCGAACATCCTCCACTCCGCGACCGCGGACTCGCTGGTCATCCTCGACGAGGTCGGCCGCGGCACCGCCACCTACGACGGCATCTCCATCGCGTGGGCGGCGACCGAGTACCTCCACAACGAGGTGCGCGCGCGGACGCTCTTCGCCACCCACTACCACGAGCTGACGACGCTCGCGGACCACCTCCCGCGCGTCGCGAACGTCCACGTCGCCGTCGATGAGCGCGACGGCGAGGTGACGTTCCTCCGCACCGTCCGCGACGGCCCGACGAACCGGTCGTACGGCGTCCACGTGGCCGACCTCGCGGGCGTCCCCGACCCCGTCGTCTCCCGCGCGGACGAGGTCCTCGACCGCCTCCGTGAGGAGAAGGCCATCGAGGCCCGCGGCTCGCGGAGCGGGGATAACGCGGGCGGCACGGGCGCCGGCGGCGAAGGCGAAGGCGGGACGCAGCAGGTCGTGTTCGACCTCTCGTCGGGGTCGTTCGCGGGCGACGGAGCGTCCGACTCCGACCGGGGATCGGACTCGGCCTCGCGGAACGGGACCGCCGCGACCGACGCGGAATCGCCCGCCGCGGCCGAGTCGTCGTCGGCCGTCGCGGCGACCGACGCCGAGGCGGCGGAACGACTCGACCCCGAGACCCGCGCCGTGATCGAGGAACTGAGCGACGTCGACGTCGCGGAGACGACCCCGGTGGAGCTGCTCTCGCGGGTCCAGGAGTGGCAAGAGCGGCTCGACTGACCGCTCTTCGGGACGGACGCGGGTGCGTCTGACGTAAGAACTAATGTCTACCCTCTTTGTGTGGTGTGTATGGGCATCATGAGCAAGATCCTCGGCGGGGGGGGGAGCCGCTCCGTCGACGACTACGTCGAACTCGATACGGACGACTTCGCCGACGCGCACGCGGAGACGGGCACGCAGGTACACTTCGCGGAGATCGGGGACCAGAGCGACATCATTCCGATCAAGGACGCGGTGTACGACGGCGACTTCGTCATCGCCGACATCACCCGCCACTCCACGTCGGACCGGACGATAGAACACGTCTACGACGAACTCCGACAGGTGGTCGAGGAGGTCGACGGCGACATCGTCCAGAAGGGCGACGACCAGATCATCGTCACCCCGACCGGCGTCAAGGTCTCCCGACAGAAGCTGTAGGCGCCGCATTCCGGCGATCTCGTCGCAGTTCTTCTCCCGTCGTCCCGCTCTCCCGGTCCGTATTCGGCCGTACCGGTCGAACCGTGTCATATATGCCGTTCTCCCGCCCACGTAGAGTCGAATGGACGAGCCGGTCCTGCTGACGGGCGCCGGCGGACGGGTGGGGCAGGCCATCCTCCGCGGTCTCGGCGACGACTACGACTGGCGGCTCCTCGACCGGGAGCCGCTCCCGGCCGCGAAGGTGCCCGACGGGGTCACCGACGCCGACCGGTACGTCGCCGACATCACCGACGAGCGCGCCGTCCGCGAGGCGGTCGCCGACGTCGGCGCCGTGATCCACCTCGCCGGCGACCCGCGGAAGACGGCCCCGTGGGACTCCGTCCTCCGGAACAACATCGACGGGACGCAGGTCGTGATGCGCGCCGCCGCCGAGGCCGGCGTCGAGAAGTTCGCGTTCGCCTCCTCGAATCACGCCGTCGGCGGCTACGAGACGGAAGACCGGACCCCGGACCTGTACCGCCCCGAGGACGACTACCGGCTCGACGGCGAGGAGCTCCCCCGCCCCGGCAACCTCTACGGCGTCTCGAAGGCCGCGGGCGAGTCGCTCGGACGCTTCTACCACGACGAGTTCGACATGAGCGTCGTCTGCGTCCGCATCGGCAACCTCACCAAGGACCACCCGCCCCGCGAGTACGAGCGCGGGCAGGCGATGTGGCTCTCGCACCGCGACTGCGCGCACCTCTTCGACCGCTGTCTCCGCGCCGAGTACGGCTACGAGGTCGTGTACGGCATCTCGAACAACGACCGCCGTTACTACTCCATCGAGCGCGCCCGCGAGGCGCTCGGCTACGACCCGGCAGACAACTCCGCCGACTACACCTTCGAGGGGAAACCCAAGGCCGACCGCGACACCGAGACGAACGGCGGTCGGGACGACGACTCGTTCGCGTCGGACGCCGATCGGCCCGCACCCGAGTCGCCCGCCGAACCCAACTTCCCGGCCGACCCCGACGACGCCTGAGCGCCGCGCGAGGCCGCCGCCCGACGCGGGCCCTCAGAACAGTCCGTCGACGTCGCGCCGCTTCCGCGCCTCCCGATCGACGTGATCGCCCAGCCGAGCGGCCACCTGCGGCCGCGCGTCCGGCGTCCGGAGGTACGCGAACAGCAGTTCGGCGAACTCGGTCCGGCCCGTCCCGCGCTCCTCGCGGGCGAACTCCGCCGCGGTCGCGAGCGCATCCGGATCGCCCGGCTCGCCGGCCCTCGCGAGCGCCGGCGCCGCCACCCCGGCCGCGGCGAGCGACAGATCGTCAAACGCCGGCGTCGCGTCGTCGATCCGGATCCGCGGCGCCGTCGCCGCAGCCGCCTTCTTCGGGGCCGCAGCGAGCCGCTCCGCCCACTCTCGGACGGGGCCCAGCCCGACTCCACGCGAATCGGAGACGCTCGCCAGCGCCGCGACGGCGTCGGCCGCGCGCTCCGCCGCCCCGTCCGGGTCGCCGTCGGCCGCGCGGTGCGTCGCTGTCGCGACCGCGGCCAACCCCCGGAACAGTCGCTCGGCGTCTTCGTCGCCGGTGTCGCTCGACGTCGCCAGCGCCGCTTCCCAGACGCTACGCGCCGCGAGGTGGTGTCCCTCGTTGAACAGCGCGGCACCGGCGACGACGCGATCGGTGCGGGCGGCGTCGTCGCGGTCGCTCCGGCTCTCGGAGTCGCGGCCGCCCCGGCTCTCGGTATCGCGGTCGCTCACGCGTCGCGGTCGGCGGCGGCGAGTAATAAATACCGAGTTCCGCGAACGGCGCGGCGGAGGGGCGGAGCGTCAGCGGGTCAGCTCTCTCGGGCGCTCGCGTCGCCGTCCGGCAGGCGGAACGTCCGGTCGACCGCGCTCGGATACCGGCGATGGAGCGTCGCGCCGACGACCGCGCCGGCGAGGGCCGCGAGCGCGACCGCGGCGGCGGTCGGGAACGACAGGACCACGACCGTCGTCACCGGGAACGCCGCGAAGGCGATCATCGCGCCGGGCGACGGAAGGGGCTCGGACGGATGCGGACCCGCGTACGGGTCGGGGTGGTCGGTGCGTCTGGAGGGGGATCGGTCTGCTGTCATCGTCGGATTGGAGTGGTGGTGCGAGGCGTGCGCCTCGCGGGTGGCATCAATTCGGCCGCCGCCGACCGTACCGCGCGGTCAGGGGACGGCGAACCGGTGTCGAGAGCGGTCCGGGGGAGACCGTCACTCGCGTCGGTCGCGAGCGAGCCGTCTCCGCGTCGGGGTCACGCGGCGACGGCACCGAGGAGAGCGGTGACCGGTCCGCGGCCCCGTTTCCGGACGCTCCAGCGGGGGGCGAACGTGGGAGTGGGGTCGCGGACGGTCATGGATTCGACCCGGCGGCGGGGGACCGACCGGGCGTGTCACCACCGAGTGACGGAACCGAATTAATAGTTGCTTGCGTGTGAGACTCAATGGCGCGGTCGTTTCGCCGCGCCGATCCGGCCGACCGGCGCGCCCACCAGTACACTAAGGGAGGCGGGGCGCGTATCGCCGATAGACGTGTCCAGTAGCCTGCTACCGGTGATCGCGGTGATACTCGTGTCGGGGCTCGCGGTCCAGCTCCTCGCTCACCGGCTGCGCGTGCCGAGCGTCATCTTCTACCTCGCGATCGGCGTGGTGCTGGGGCCCGAACTGCTCGGGCTGGTCACGCTGGAGACGTTCGGCGAGGGGCTTGAGATCATCGTCGGCCTCAGCGTCGCGATCATCGTCTTCGAGGGGGCGTTCGCGCTCCGGATCGACCGGATCCGACGCGCGTCGACGGTGTCGCTCCGGCTGGTGACCGTCAGCGCGGTCGTGATGTTCCTCGGCACGGCGGCGGCGGTCCGCGCGTTCACGGACGGGACGTGGGAGATCGCGCTGCTTATCGGCGCGCTGCTGGTGGCGACCGGCCCGACCGTCATCACGCCGATCCTCAACGTGGTCCGGGTGCGAGACCACGTCGCGACCGCGCTGGAGACGGAGGGGATCGTCAACGACGTGACGGCCGCGATCGTCGCGGTCGTGATCTTCGAGACGCTGCTGCTCGACGACCTCGGCGTCCCCGCGACGGTGCTCTCGTTCGTCCAGCGGTTCGGCGTCGGCGTCGCGGCGGGACTGCTCGCGACGGTGACCATCTACCTGCTGCTGGACAGCGATTTCGTTCCCGAACGCGACGTACAGGCGTCGCAGTTCCTCGTCTTGGCGGCCGCGATCGGCTCGTTCGCCGCCGCCGAGGCCGTCGCCGCGGAGGCCGGCATCGCGGCGGCGGCGACGAGCGGGATCCTCCTCGGCAACCTCGACCTGGATAACCGCGAGGAGATCGAGCGGTTCGCCCAGAACACGACGCTCATCGTCCTCTCGTTCGTGTTCATCTCGCTCGCCGCGCTGATCGACGTGGAGGCCATCGCCGGGCTCGGCGTCGGCGTGATCGCGCTCGTCCTCGTCATCATGTTCGTCTTGCGGCCGCTGGGCGCGTTCATCGCGACCCTCGGCGTCGAGCGGTTCACCCGCCCGGAGCGGCTGTTCATCGCGAGCGTCGGTCCGCGGGGGATCATCCCGGCGAGCGTGGCGACGCTGTTCGCCATCGAACTGGAGCTCGCGGGGAGCATCGCCGCCGGCGAACTGCTCGTCGGCACGGTGTTCGCGGTCATCTTCGCGACGGTCATCGTCGAGGCGGGGTTCGCGCGACAGATCGGAGAGTTCCTCGGAGTGTCACCAATGCGCACGATAATCATCGGCGGGGGTCGGGTCGGCCAGGCGCTCGCCACGCGACTGGAGAACAGGGGCGAGTACGTCGTCGTCGTCGAGACGGACCCGGACGTCGCCGAGCGGGCGCGCGCGGAGGGATTCACCGTCTACGAGGGGGACGGCAGCGACACGGAGACGCTGCGCGCCGCCGACATCGGCGACGCGAAGCGGTTCATCACCACGACGGCGGACGACGACATCAACCTCCTCGCGTGTCAGCTCGCGCTCACCAAGTTCGACGTCGCGTCGGTGTACTCGCGGGTGAACGACCCGGACAACGTCGACGCCTTCGACAGCATCGGCGTCACCGGCATCGACGCCACGACGGCGACCGCGGTCGCCATCGACGACGAGATAGAGCGCCCCGCGCTCACCCACTGGATGAACGAGCTCGGCGACAGCCACGACGTTCAGGAGGTGGAGGTGACCTCCCGGGAGTTCGCGGGCAAGACGATCCGGGACCTCAACGCCCAGATCCCGGACGGAACCTTCGTCGCCGTCGTCAGCCGCGACGGCGAGAACCGCGTCCCGTCGGCGGACACTGTCCTCGAAATCGGCGACCACGTGACGTTTATCGGCGACACGGGGGCGGTCCGTCAGGCGATGGACCGGTTCCACCCGCACGATTAACAGGTCGGTCAGATCGTCCGTGGGGTGGGGATGACAGGCCCTAAACCCAGTCCTGAGGGCGACATACGGCCCACTACGCTCGCCGTTTGGTGTCTCTGAAAAGTCCTGACGGAGTCCCACGCGAGCGGTGCGAGGGCGACCGAAGAGAGCCCTCGACAGTGAGCGGCGAAGCCGCGAACGAGCGAGCGTGGGGCAAGTCAGAACGTGAACGCAGCGGCTATCGAACGAAGTGAGACAGCCGCAAGGTGAACGTCCTGACGGAGATTTGAACTCCGGTCCCTGGCTCCGCAAGCCAAGAGGATAGTCCACTACCCTACCAGGACTCATCTTCACGTACCGCGGTAGAACATAAGACGGTTACGGTCCGGCGGCCGCGTGCCTGCCGTCCGCACGCACTCCCGCGTCGGATGAACACCTTTTGTATCGACGGGCCCCATGTACCGCTATGAGACGCCTTCGAGCCGCGAGCGCGACCCGAGCCGGTCGCCCCGCCGACCGGCCGGGTTCCGGCGCGAACCCCGGACGACGGCAACGTGTATCGCCGAACGCACGGACCACGGAGGGACGCGTATGGGAGCCATAGAGGAGGTGTACGAGGAGCTCGACACCGACGTCGAGTTCGAGAAGTTCGAGGCCGCCGTCGAGGACAAGGTCGAGCAGATGGGCGGGCTGGCGGACGAGGAGACCGCCGCGATGCTCATCGCGCACGAACTGCGCGACGAGGAAGCGGACACCATCGCCGACATCGAGCCGGGGATGAACGAGGTGAAGTTCCTCGGGAAGGTGACCGCAATCGGCGAGATACGGACCTTCGAGCGCGACGACGAGGAGGCCGACGAGGGCCGCGTGTGTAACGTCGACGTCGCCGACGCCTCCGGCTCCGTCCGGGTCGCGCTGTGGGACGACATGGCCGCGGCGGCCGAGGAGGAGCTCGAAGTCGGGCAGGTCATCCGCGTCATGGGCCGCCCCAAAGAGGGGTACAGCGGCCTCGAAGTGAGCGCGGACAAGGTCGAGCCGGACGAGGACGCCGAGGTCGACGTTCAGGTGCTCGACACCTACCGCGTCGAGGACCTCGCGCTCGGCGCGTCCGACGTCGACCTCGTCGGGCAGGTGCTCGACACCGACTCGATCCGGACGTTCGACCGCGACGACGGCAGCGAGGGGCGCGTCGCCAACCTCACCGTCGGCGACGAGACGGGCCGCGTGCGCGTCACGCTGTGGGACGATAAGGCCGACCTCGCCGAGGAGTTCGACCCCGGCGAGGTCGTCGAGGTCGGCGACGGCTACGTCCGCGAGCGCGACGGCGACCTGGAGCTCCACGTCGGCGACCGCGGCACCGTCGAGCGCGTCGACGAGGACGTGGAGTACGTCCCGGAGACGACCGACATCGCCGACCTCGAGATCGACCAGACGGTCGACATCGGCGGCGGCGTCATCGAGACCGACCCCAAGCGGACGTTCGACCGCGACGACGGCAGCGAGGGGCAGGTCCGCAACGTCCGGATCAAAGACGAGACCGGCGAGATCCGCGTCGCGCTGTGGGGCGACAAGGCCGACCGCGAGATCGACTTGGCCGACCGCGTCGTCTTCACCGACGTCGAGATCCAGGACGGCTGGCAGGACGACCTGGAGGCGTCCGCGAACTGGCGGTCGACCGTTTCGGTCCTCGACGAGGGGAGCGACGCGGCGGTCGGCGCCGCGAGCGGGGCGTCCGGATCCGCCGCCGGAAGCGGTGGCGAGGCGGACGACCGCGGCTCGAACGAAACCGGTCTCGGCGCGTTCGCCGAGGACGGACAGAAGGCGGCCGCGGAGGCCGTCGCGGGCGAGAGCGGCGAGGACGAGGGAGCGGGCGCGAGCGGCGGCGCCGCGGCCGCGACGGCGGAGCGGTCGAGCGAGGACGTGGAGTTCACCGGGACGGTCGTCCAGACCGGCGACCCGGTGGTCCTCGACGACGGACAGCGGACGAAGACGGTCGAGACCGACGCGAGCCTCCGGCTCGGCGAGGAGATAACGGTCCGCGGGTCGGAGCGCGACGGGACCATCGACGCGGACGACGTCTTCTGACGCGGCGGGCCGCCGCGACGCCCGTCCGATTCCGGCGGCGATGCGGCTAACGGAAAGCGTTATACGATACACGGACGCGACTGTGTGTATGAGTGTCGAGTTGCCGTTCGCGCCGGTCGACGGGATCATCCGGCGGAACGCGGGGGAACTCCGCGTCAGCGCGGACGCCGCCGAGGAGCTCGCGCGACGGATCCAGTCGCACGGCGCGGACCTCGCCGTCGACGCGGCCGAGAAGGCGACCGCGGACGGCCGGAAGACGCTGATGGCCGCGGACTTCGGCGTCGAGCAGGTCGTCAGCCGGGAGGATCTCACGCTTCCGGTCGCGCCCATCGACCGGATCGCGCGGCTCCGGATCGACGACCGATACCGGGTCGGCGTCGACGCGCGGGTCGCGCTGGCCGACATCCTGGAGGACTACGCCAACAACGTCGCGAGCGCCGCCGCAACGCTCGCCCGCCACGCGGACCGACGAACGGTACAGGCCGAGGACATCGAGACGTACTTCGCGTTGTTCGAGTAGATGCGGTTCGGCTACAGCGACCGGTGTCTCGACCACGACACCGGCGAACGACACCCGGAGAACCCGGATCGGCTCCGCGCGATCCGCCGCGGGCTCACCAAGCGCCACGGCGTCGAGTACGTCGAGGCCGACCCCGCGGAGAAGGCGGCGATCACCGCGGTCCACGACGACGAGTACGTCGACGAACTGGAGTCGTTCGTCGCCGACGGCGGCGGGAGCTGGGACCCCGACACCGTCGCCAGCGACGGGACGTGGGACGCGGCGCTCACCGCCGCCGGCCTCGCCCAGTGGGCGGCCCGCGAGGCGCTCGACGGGGCTACTGGCCGACAGACGCCGTTCGCGATCGGCCGCCCGCCGGGTCACCACGCCGTCACCGACGACGCGATGGGGTTCTGCTTCTTCAACAACGCCGCCGTCGCCGCACAGACGGCGATCGACGAGGGCCTCGCGGACCGGGTCGCCATCTTCGACTGGGACGTCCACCACGGCAACGGGACGCAGGACATCTTCTACGACAGCGAGGACGTCTTCTACGCGTCGATCCACGAGGACGGACTCTACCCCGACACGGGCGCGCTCGACGAGACCGGCGAGGGAGACGGCGAGGGGACCACCGCGAACCTCCCGCTGGCGGCCGGGGCCGGCGACGCCGACTACCTGTACGCGGTCGACGAGGGGATCACGCCTGCCGTCGACCGGTTCGACCCGGACCTGTTCATCGTCTCGGCCGGATTCGACGCGCACCGCCACGACCCCATCTCGCGGATGCGCGTCTCCTCCGAGGGGTACGCGCTGTTGACCGACCGGATCCGGACGCTCGCCGCCGACGTCGGCGCGGCCGACGCGTACGTCTTGGAGGGCGGTTACGGGCTCGACACGCTCGCCGAGGGCGTCTCGATGGTCCATGAGACGTACGACGGGCGGACCCCGGTCGATACCGACGAGGAACCGGACCAGAAGACTGAGGCGCTCGTCGACGACCTCCGGGCGGAACTGGACCTGTAACGCGCGGCTTCGCCGGTCGCTCCGTTCTCGTTTTTCTCTCAGATTTGGATTCATCGCCGCCGCAGCACTCACTTGTCGTTGTCGCTCCTCGTTCGTTGTTGCGGCGTCGATAGAAACGCCCGGAGCGGGATTTGAACCCGGAGGACTTCGCTCACTCCGTTCGCTCGCCCTCAGATTCAAACCCTTCTGCTCGCGTTTTCGACGAACGGCTCGCTCCGTTCGCCGTGTTGTTCGTCGAAAACGCCCGGAGCGGGATTTGAACCGAAATCAGACGTGTTCGCTCACTCCGTTCGCTGCGCGCGACTGATAGGGTTCAAATCCCCACGTCTGCGTTCGTCGACGCCGGACTCGCTCGTCGCTGTCGCTCCTCGCTCGTAGTCGGCGCCGACAGAAGCGCCCGGAGCGGGATTTGAACCCGCGTCACGACCGTGACAGGGTCGTATGATGGGCCACTACACCATCCGGGCAAACAAGCGACAGCGCCCCGAAACCGGGGACGCCCGGAGCGGGATTTGAACCCGCGTCACGACCGTGACAGGGTCGTATGATGGGCCACTACACCATCCGGGCTTGTCGCATCACTTCGTACCCCTGTCTGGCAAATAAGGCTTGTCATCGGCGACGAGAATGGGGTCCGGTGACAGGGGTCGTGTCCGGTAGCCTTTTGTGTCGACCTCCCGTGTGTGGGAGTGTCGAACGCCCCGCGACTCGTGAGCCGCGCGCGGCGACGCTTGGTAAGTCTTATGCCGCTGGCGTATGTACNCCTCCCGTGTGTGGGAGTGTCGAACGCCCCGCGACTCGTGAGCCGCGCGCGGCGACGCTTGGTAAGTCTTATGCCGCTGGCGTATGTACGTACCTGTAGTATCTCGTGATAGCTTCTCCCCACCACCAGCACCCATGGTAGACGTAAGCCAACACGAACTCGTCCCGGACCACGTTCTCCTCGACGACCCCGAGGAGGTCGAGGATGTCCTGGCAGAGTACGACGTGAAGAAAACGAACTTACCGAAGATCAAACGCACAGATCCCGCGATCCCCGACGAGGCCGAGGTCGGTGACGTGGTGAAGATCGTCCGCGACTCCCGCACGACCGACGAGGCGGTCGTGTACCGACTGGTCGTCTCATGAACAGGCAAGACCGACGCGTGGTTTCACGCGAATACTTCTCGGACGAACGGCTCGCCGAACACCACTTCCGCTCGTTCAACAACTTCTTGGACCGCGGCATGCAGGAAGTCGTCGACGAGAAGGAGACGATCGAGACGGACATCGGCGACAAGGAAGGGCAGGAGCCGGTGTACGTCGAACTCGGCGACGTGCGGATGGTCACGCCCCGCGTCCGCGAGGCCGACGGCTCCGAGGAGCTGCTGTACCCGCAGGAGGCGCGCCTCCGCAACATCACCTACTCGGCGCCCGTGTTCATGGAGATGTCCATCGTGCGCGGCGGCGAGGACGAGCCGGAGCAGGTCGTCGACACGACCGAGACCAAGGTCGGCCGGATGCCGATCATGGTCGGCTCGAACAAGTGTAACATGGCGGGCTTCTCTGACGAGGAGCTCATCGACATCGGCGAGGACCCCGTCGACCCGGGCGGCTACTTCATCGTCAACGGCTCCGAGCGCGTGCTGATGACCTCGGAGGACCTGGCGCCGAACAAGATCCTCGCGGAGTACGACTCGAAGTACGGCGACGAGATCCAGGTCGCCAAGACGTTCTCCCAGCGCCGTGGCTACCGCGCGCTGGTCCTCTGTGAGCGCAACCGCGAGGGGCTGCTCGAAGTGTCGTTCCCCTCCGTCTCCGGTTCCATCGACTTCGTGACGCTCGTCCGTGCGCTCGGACTCGAATCCGACGAGGAGATCGTCCACCGCGTCTCGGACGACCCCGAGATCGTGAAGTTCATGCTGGAGAACTTGGAGGAGGCCGACGTACAGACCACCGAAGGGGCCATCGAGACCCTCGGCGAGCGCGTCGCGAGCGGCCAGGGGAAGAACTACCAGCTCAAGCGGGCGAACTACGTCATCGACCGCTACCTGCTCCCGCACCTCCACGAGGAGGGCGTCGACGAGGAGGACGTGCGGATCAACAAGGCGTACTACCTCTGCCGGATGGCCGAGGCGTGCTTCGAGCTCGCCTTGGACCGCCGGGAGGCCGACGACAAGGACCACTACGCGAACAAGCGCCTGAAGGTCTCCGGCGACCTCATGCGCGACCTGTTCCGCACCGCCCTCAACAAGCTGGCGCGCGACGTGAAATACCAGCTCGAACGCGCCAACATGCGGAACCGGCAGCTCACCGTCAACACGGTGGTCCGCTCCGACGTGCTGACCGAGCGGCTCGAACACCCGATCGCGACGGGGAACTGGGTGGGCGGCCGCTCGGGCGTCTCCCAGCTCGTCGACCGGACCGACTACATGGGCGTGCTCTCGCACCTCCGCCGGCTGCGCTCGCCGCTGTCGCGGTCGCAGCCGCACTTCGAGGCGCGGGACCTCCACGCGACCCAGTGGGGTCGCATCTGTCCCTCCGAGACGCCGGAGGGGCCGAACTGCGGGCTCGTGAAGAACTTCGCGCAGGCGATGGAGCTCTCACAGACCGTCGAAGACGAACAGGGGCTGAAACGAGAACTGGCGTCGATGGGTGTCGAGGGGATCCCCGGCATCGAGGGCGTCGAACGACAGACGGCGGACGACTAACATGGCACAAGCAGAACGCGAAGCGAAGGTGTACGTCAACGGGAGCCTCGTGGGCACCCACGAGAACCCGGACGAACTCGCCGAACAGATTCGCGAGGCGCGCCGCCGCGGCGACGTCTCGGAGATGGTGAACGTCTCGGTGAAGGACCGGACCCGCGAGGTCATCGTCAACGCCGACGCGGGGCGGGCGCGGCGCCCGCTCATCGTCGTCGAGAACGGTGAACCCCTCCTCGGCGACGAGGAGATAGAGGCCCTCGAACGCGGCGACGTCGAGTTCGAGGACCTCGTCGAGCGCGGCTACGTCGAGTTCATCGACGCCGAGGAGGAGGAGGACATCCTCGTCGCCGTCGACGAGGCGGACGTGACCGAGGACCACACGCACCTCGAAATCGACCCGCAGCTCGTCTTCGGCATCGGCGCGGGGATGATCCCGTACCCCGAGCACAACGCGAGCCCGCGGATCACCATGGGCGCGGGGATGATGAAGCAGTCGCTCGGGCTCCCCTCGGCGAACTATCGGATCCGGCCGGACACGCGTCAGCACCTCCTCCACTACCCGCAGCTGGCGATGGTGAAGACGCAGACCTCCGACCAGATCAGTTTCGACAAGCGGCCGGCGGCGCAGAACTTCGTCGTCGCCGTGATGTCCTACGAGGGGTTCAACATCGAGGACGCGCTGGTGATGAACCAGGGCTCCGTCGACCGCGCGCTCACCCGCTCGCACTTCTTCCGGACCTACGAGGGCGAGGAGCGCCGCTACCCCGGCGGCCAGGAGGACCGCTTCGAGATTCCGGACCAGGACGTGCGCGGCGCCCGCGGCGAGGACGCGTACACCCACCTCGACGAGGACGGCCTCGTCAACCCGGAGACGAAGGTGGACGAGTCCTCGGTGCTGCTCGGCAAGACCAGTCCGCCGCGCTTCCTCGAAGAGCCCGACGACATGGGCGGGCTCTCCCCGCAGAAGCGCCGCGAGACCTCGGTCACGATGCGCTCGGGCGAGTCGGGCGTCGTCGACACGGTGACGCTGATGGAGGGCGAGGACGGCTCCAAGCTCTCGAAGGTGAAGGTGCGCGACCAGCGCGTCCCCGAACTGGGGGACAAGTTCGCGTCCCGACACGGACAGAAGGGCGTCGTGGGCCACCTCGCGCCCCAAGAGGACATGCCGTTCACCGAGGAGGGGGTCGTCCCGGACCTCGTAATGAACCCGCACGCGCTACCGTCGCGGATGACGGTCGGCCACGTGCTGGAGATGCTCGGCGGGAAGGTCGGCTCGCTCCGCGGCTCGCGGGTCGACGGGACGCCGTTCCAGGGCGAAGACGAGGAGGAGCTCCGCGACCAGCTGGAGGAGCACGGCTTCGAGTCCTCCGGCAAGGAGGTCATGTACTCCGGCGTCACCGGCGAGAAGATCGACGCCGAGATCTTCGTCGGGACGATCTTCTACCACAAGCTGTACCACATGGTGTCGAACAAGCTCCACGCCCGCTCTCGCGGGCCGGTCCAAGTGCTCACGCGCCAGCCGACCGAGGGGCGCGCCCGCGAGGGCGGGCTGCGCGTCGGGGAGATGGAGCGCGACACGATCATCGGCCACGGCGCGTCGATGGTGCTCAACGAGCGACTGCTGGAGTCTTCCGACGCCGAGACGGTCCACGTCTCCGCGGAGACGGGGCTCGTCGCCGTCGAGGACCGCGAGCAGCGCCGCGTGTACGACCCGGTCACGGGCGACGAGGACGACATCCACGAGCTGGAGGTCAGCTACGCGTTCAAGCTCCTGCTCGACGAGATGATCGCCCTCGGCATCCGACCGAAACTTGAACTGGAGGACGCGATTTAGATGTCAACGCAAACACCGAAAGTGCTCGGCGGGATCGACTTCGGCCTCATGGACCCGGAGACGTACCGGGACATGTCCGCGACGAAGGTGATCACGGCCGACACGTACGACGACGACGGCTATCCGATCGACATGGGGCTGATGGACCCGCGACTGGGCGTCATCGACCCCGGCCTGGAGTGTCGAACCTGCGGTTCGCACTCCGGCTCCTGTAACGGCCACTTCGGCCACATCGAACTGGCGGCGCCCGTCATCCACGTGGGCTTCACGAAGCTCATCCGACGGCTGCTCCGCTCGACGTGCCGCGAGTGCGGTCGGCTCGCCCTCGACGACGCGCAGCGCGACGAGTTCCGCGACCGCTACGAGCGGGCGAAGGAGCTCGGCGACGACGAACACGACGTGCTGAAGGCCGCCGTTCGGCAGGCCCGGAAGGCGTCGACCTGTCCGTTCTGCGGCGAGCCGCAGGCGGACATCAAACACGAGAAGCCGACCACCTACTACGAGGTCCAGGACGTGCTCTCGGGCGACTACTCCGAGCGCATCGCGGCCGCGATGCAGCCCGACGAGGAGGAGGACGACCCGGGCACCTCGCCGCAGGAGCTCGCCGAGAAGACGGACATCGCCGTCGACCGGATCAACGAGATCATGGCCGGCGAGTTCCGCCCGCGCAAGGAGGACCGCCGCGCCATCGAGAAGGCGCTCGACGTGGACCTCACCGAGGAGGACATGAACAAGCTGATGCCCTCGGACATCCGCGACTGGTTCGAGGACATCCCGGACGAGGACCTCGAGGTCCTCGGCATCGACTCCGAGCACTCCCGCCCGGAGTGGATGATCCTGACGGTGCTCCCGGTCCCGCCGGTGACCACCCGCCCCTCGATCACGCTCGATAACGGCCAGCGCTCCGAGGACGACCTCACGCACAAGCTGGTCGACATCATCCGGATCAACCAGCGGTTCATGGAGAACCGCGAGGCGGGCGCGCCGCAGCTGATCATCGAGGACCTCTGGGAGCTGCTCCAGTACCACGTCACCACGTTCGTCGACAACGAGATCAGCGGGACGCCGCCGGCGCGACACCGCTCCGGCCGTCCCCTCAAGACCCTCAGCCAGCGGCTGAAGGGGAAGGAGGGCCGCTTCCGCGGCTCCCTGTCCGGGAAGCGCGTCAACTTCTCCGCCCGGACCGTCATCTCGCCGGACCCGACCCTCTCGTTGAACGAGGTCGGTGTCCCGGACCGCGTCGCCAAGGAGATGACCCAGACGCTCAACGTCACCGAGCGTAACGTCGAGGAGGCGCGGCAGTACGTCCGGAACGGCCCCGAGGCCCACCCCGGCGCGAACTACGTGCGCCGCCCCGACGGCCGCCGGCTGAAGGTGACCGAGAAGAACTGCGAGGAGCTGGCCGAGAAGGTCGAGGCCGACTGGGAGGTGAACCGCCACCTCGTGGACGGCGACATCGTGATCTTCAACCGGCAGCCGTCGCTCCACCGGATGTCCATCATGGCCCACGAGGTCGTGGTGATGCCGTACAAGACGTTCCGGCTCAACACCGTCGTCTGTCCGCCGTACAACGCCGACTTCGACGGCGACGAGATGAACATGCACGCGCTCCAGAACGAGGAGGCCCGCGCCGAGGCGCGCGTCCTCATGCGCGTCCAAGAGCAGATCCTGAGCCCCCGCTTCGGCGGGAACATCATCGGGGCCATCCAGGACCACATCTCCGGGACCTACCTGCTCACGCACTCGAACCCCGAGTTCTCCGAGACGCAGGCGCTGGACCTACTCCGCGCGACCCGGGTGGACGAGCTCCCCGAGGCGGACGGCGTCGACGACGACGGCCGCGAGCTCTGGACCGGCCGGACGCTGTTCTCGGAGCTGCTCCCGGACGACCTCGACTTATCCTTCACCTCCTCTGCCGGCGACAGCGTCGTCATCGAGGACGGCCAGCTGATAGAGGGCACCATCGACGAGGACGCGGTCGGCGCGTTCGGCGGCGAGGTCGTCGACACGCTCACCAAAGAGTACGGCGAGACCCGGGCCCGCGTGTTCATCAACGAGATCGCGTCGCTGGCGATGCGCGCGATCATGAACTTCGGGTTCTCGATCGGGATCGACGACGAGTCGATCCCGCCGGAGGCCGAAGAGCAGGTCGACGAGGCGATCCAGAGCGCCTACGACCGCGTCCAAGAGCTCATCGAGACGTACGAGGCCGGCGAGCTGGAGTCGCTGCCGGGCCGCGGCGTCGACGAGACGCTGGAGATGAAGATCATGCAGACGCTCGGAAAGGCCCGCGACTCGGCCGGGGAGATCGCCGACCAGCACTTCGGCGACGACAACCCGGCGGTCGTGATGGCTCGCTCGGGCGCCCGCGGTTCGATGCTGAACCTGACGCAGATGGCCGGATCGGTCGGCCAGCAGGCGGTCCGCGGCGAGCGGATCAACCGCGGCTACGAGGACCGGACGCTCTCGCACTACCGACCGAACGACCTCTCCTCTGAGGCGCACGGCTTCGTGGAAAACTCCTACCGCGGCGGGCTCACCCCGCAGGAGTTCTTCTTCCACGCGATGGGCGGCCGCGAGGGGCTCGTCGACACGGCGGTCCGGACCTCCAAGTCCGGCTACCTCCAGCGTCGGCTCATCAACGCGCTCTCCGAGCTGGAGGCGCAGTACGACGGCACGGTCCGGGACACCTCGGGCCGGATCGTCCAGTTCGAGTTCGGCGAGGACGGCACCTCGCCCGTGAAGGTCTCCTCCGGCGAGGAGGACGGCATCGACGTCGACGGGATCGTCGACCGCGTGGTCGACGCCGAGTTCGCCTCCGACGAGGAGAAAGAGCGGTTCCTCGGCGAGCGCGAGCCGCCGACGAACCTCTCCGAACACGCCGGGCCGGGCCTGAACAAGGCCGGCGGACCGGGGGTGGAGTCCGATGACTGACTACGACGGCGTCACCGACGACATGGAAGCGGTCGTGGAGGCGACCGAGCTCCCGCGACGGCTCAAGTCGAAGGTGTACGAGGCGATAGACCGGAAGGCCGAGGAGGTCGGCGAGGTCACCATCGAGCAGGCGACCGACATCGCCGAGGGCGTCGAGAACCGCTACGAGCAGACGCGGGTCGACCCCCTCGACCCGGTGGGCACGGTCTCGGCGCAGTCGATCGGCGAGCCCGGGACGCAGATGACGATGAACACGTTCCACTACGCGGGCGTCGCGGAGATCGACGTCACGCAGGGGCTCCCCCGGCTCATCGAGCTGGTGGACGCCCGGAAGACGCCGGACACGCCGATGATGACGGTCCACCTCGACGGGGAGTACGCGACCGACCGCGAGAAGGCCCACGAGGTCGTCTGGTCGATCGAGGCGACGCGCATCCTCGCGCTCGGCGACGTGTCGACCAACGTCGCGGACATGCTCGTCCGGATCGACCTGAACGACGACACGCTCTTGGAGCGGTGGCCCACCCACTCCGACCCCACGGAGATCGCGGGGATCATCGCCGAGACGATCGAGGACGCGCTCGGCGTCGACGCCCGGCAGGCCGGCACGGTCATCGAGTTCGGCCCCAACGAGCCGAGCTACCGCGAGCTGCTCCAGCTCGTCGAGCAGCTCCGGGAGATCGTGTTCAAAGGGATCGAGGAGATCGAGCGCGTCGTCATCCGCAAAGAGGAGATCGACGGCGACGAGGAGTTCGTCCTCTACACCGAGGGGTCGGCGTTCGGCGACGCCCTCGACATCGAGGGCGTCGACGCCTCGCGGACGACGTGTAACAACATCCACGAGATCTACCGCAACCTCGGGGTCGAGGCGGCCCGCGAGACGATCATCGACGAGACGAAGAACACGCTCGAAGAGCAGGGGCTCGACGACGTGAACGTCCGTCACTTGATGTTGGTCGCCGACATCATGACGAACAACGGCGAGATCGAGTCGATCGGCCGACACGGCATCTCCGGCAACAAGGACTCCGTGCTCGCGCGCGCGGCGTTCGAGGTCACGGTCAACCACCTGCTCGACGCCGCGATCCACGGCGAGTACGACGACCTCGACGGCGTCATCGAGAACGTCATCGCCGGCAAGCCCATCTCGATGGGGACCGGCGACGTCGACCTCCGCATGGGGTCGCGCGTCGTGAGCGACGACTAATGCGCGTCGAGCTCTCCGACGAGGCGCGGCGCTACATCGGTCGGTTCGACGAGCTGACCGGGGTCACGCCGACCGACTGCCTCGTGGAGGGCGACCGGCTCGTGTTCGTGGTGCCCGCCGGCAAGATGGCGAGCGCGATCGGCCAAGGCGGCGAGACCGTCGCGGAGGCCGAGCGCAGGCTCGCCAAGTCGATCGAACTGGTCGAGGACGCGGACACCGCCGAGGCGTTCGTCGCGAGCGCGCTCGCGCCGGCGGCGGTCAACGCCGTCACCATCTCCGAGCAGAACGACCGCGTGGCGTACGTCGAGATCCCGGAGGCGGACCGCGGCGTCGCCATCGGCGCGGAGGGCGCGAACATCGAGACGGCCCGTCGGCTCGCGGAGCGGCACTACGGCATCGACGACGTCCAGCTGACCTGACGCGCCACCCGCGCTCTTTTGACGTCCGCCCGCTCCTCGTCATCTGAACCAGACACTTCCTCGCCGGAGCCGGAGTGGGTCGAGACGGCGCACAAAGAGACGAGCGGCTGACGCACTCCGGGTAAAACGACGGGCGCTCTCGCCGGTTTACCGGCTCAGCGGGAGCGAACGTCCGTTATTTCCCCGATCGGATCGCTCCGTGAAACACCCTCAGATCCGTCGAGAGGCACCGCTCGGAGGATCTGAGGCCGTTTCGCGGCCCAGAAAGACGACGCTTAAGTAGCTCCGTTCGGAAGTAGGCGTACGATGGCGAACGGCAAATACGCAGCCCGTAAGCTCAAAAAGGACCGGCAGAAGCGCCGCTGGTCCGACTCCGAGTACGCTCGGCGCGAGCGCGGGCTCAAGAAGAAGTCCGACCCCCTAGAAGGTGCCCCGCAGGCGCGCGGCATCGTCCTCGAAAAGGTCGGCATCGAGGCAAAGCAGCCGAACTCGGCGATCCGAAAGTGCGTCCGAGTTCAGCTCATCAAAAACGGGAAGCAGGTCACCGCGTTCTGTCCCGGTGACGGCGCGATATCCTTCATCGACGAGCACGACGAGGTCACCATCGCCGGCATCGGCGGTGCGAAGGGCCGCGCGATGGGCGACCTCTCCGGCGTCAACTACAAGGTCGAGAAGGTCAACGGCGTGTCGATGATCGAACTGGTTCGCGGTAACGCGGAGAAGCCGGTCAGATGAGCGGTGAGGAGACCGAGGCGCCGTCTGAGGAGGACGTCGCCGCCGACGAGCCGGACCCGGACGCCCCCGCCTCCAGCGAGGCCGCCAACGAGAACGCCAAGCTGTTCGGCGTCTGGGACGTTACCGAGATCGCCTACGAGGACCCCTCCACGAAGCGTTACATGACCGTGACGCCCATCGCACACACGATGGGTCGCCACGCGTCCAAGCAGTTCAAGAAGTCCGAGATCTCGCTGGTCGAGCGGATGATCAACCGCCTGATGCAGACCGACGAGAACACGGGGAAAAAGCAGCAGGCGACCCGGATCGTCCGTGACGCCTTCGACGTCGTCCACGAGCGGACCGAGGAGAACCCGGTCCAGATCCTCGTGACGGCCGTCGAGAACGCCGCGCCCCGCGAGGAGACCGTCCGCCTGAAGTACGGCGGCATCTCCGTCCCGAAGGCGGTCGACGTCGCGCCCCAGCGCCGCGTCGACCAGGCGCTCCTGTTCATCTCCGACGCCGTCGCCAGCGCGACGTACAAGTCGACGACGCCCGCCGCCGAGGCGCTCGCGAACGAACTCGTCGCCGCCGCCGACTACGACGTCGAGGGCTCCTACTCCATCTCGCAGAAGGAAGAGCGCGAACGCGTCGCCGCCGCGGCCCGCTAACGCTGCCCCTGCCGACGGCGTTTTCTCCCCGTATTTTCCGTTGACCACCTGCGGGTTCGTCGCTCCCGCGTCACCTGGCACCTCAAGCGCGGCGCCGCCGCTGGCGACGACGGAAAAAACGGAGAAATTCGGAAGCGGACGGAGCGGTCCGCGTCGGCGGTCGGCTCAGTCGTCGGCCGGCGCCGCGCCGGAGCCGCCGTCGGTGTGCTGCTGTTTGACCCACGAGAGCTTGCCGCCGGCTGCGAGGATGTCGCGCTCGCGCTCGGAGGCGTCGAGGTCGGCGGTGAACTCCCACTCGCCGTTGACGCTCACGGTGAACTCCTCCTGCCCGGAGCGGACGCCCGCGGGCACGTCGTCGACGATTTCGAGGTCGTCGCCCTGGTCGATCTTCTCGTACGTCTCCGCGTCGATCGCCAGCGGGACGATCCCGAAGTTGAAGAGGTTCGCCTTGTGGATGCGGGCGAAGCTCTGGGCGAAGACGGCCTCGATGCCGAGGTACATCGGACAGAGCGCGGCGTGTTCACGCGAGGAGCCCTGGCCGTAGTTCTCGCCGGCCACGAGGACGCCGCCGTCGGCATTGAGCGCGCGCTCGGCGAACGTGTCGTCGACGCGCGAGAGCGTGAACTCGGAGAGCTTCTCGATGTTCGAGCGGAACTTCAGGATGTCCGCCGTCGCCGGGATGATGTGGTCGGTGGTGATGTTGTCCTCCATCTTGAGGAGGGCCTCACCGCCGTCCACGTCGATGTCGTCTTTCAGCGGCACGTCGCCGATGTTCGGGCCCTTGACGAGGCCGTCGTCGATCGCCTCGTCGGGCGAGATGATGTCCGAGTCGTCTTCACCCATGCCGGGGCCGTACTTCGTCCCCATCTCCAGGCCGGGTGCCTCGAGGTCGCCGAGGTCGTCCGCGAGGTCGCGCGGGTCGACGATCTCGCCGGTGATGGCCGCCGCGGTGGCGACCTCGGGCGAGCAGAGGAAGACGGAGTCGTCCTCGATCCCGGAGCGACCCTCGAAGTTGCGGTTGAAGGTGCGCAGCGAGACGGAGTCGGAGGCGGGCACGTGGCCGATGCCGATGCACGCGCCACACGTCGCCTCGGAGAAGTTGACGCCGGCCGCCATCATCTCCGCGGTCCAGCCCTCGCGGGCCAGCATCTCGGACGCCTGCTTCGAGCCGGGCGCGACGATCATCTCGGTCTGCCTGGCGACCTCGCGGTCCTCCAGCATCTTCGCGCTGGGGAGGATGTCCTCGTAGGCGCCGTTGGTACAGGAGCCGACGATGACCTGCTCGACGTCGGTGCCCTCGAACTCGCTGACGGGGGCGACGTTGTCGGGCATCGACGGGGCGGCCACGAGCGGTTCGAGCTCGTTCAGGTCGACCTCGATCGTCTCCGCGTACTCCGCGTCGTCGTCGGGCTGGAGGTCGACGTACTCCTCCTCGCGGTCCTGGCGCGCGAGCCAGTCCTTCGTCTTCTCGTCAGTCGCGAAGATCGAGGAGGTGGCGCCGAGCTCGGTGCCGAGGTTCGTGATCGTGGTGCGCTCGGGTATCGTGAGCTTCTCGGCGCCGGGGCCGGTGTACTCGAAGATCTTGCCGACGCCGCCCTTGACGGTCAGCTCGCCGAGCAGGTGGAGCGCCACGTCCTTGGCGGTCGCCCACTCGGGCAGTTCGCCTTCGAGGTGGACGTTGACGACCTCCGGCATCTCGACGTAGTAGGGGCCGCCGCCCATCGCGACGGCGATGTCGAGGCCGCCCGCGCCGATCGCGAGCTGGCCGAGCCCGCCGGGAGTCGGCGTGTGCGAGTCGGAGCCGAGCAGCGTCTTGCCGGGCGCCGCGAAGTTCTCCTTGTGGACCTGGTGGCAGATCCCGTTGCCGGGCCGGGAGAAGTACGCGCCGTACGTGCCGGCCGCGGAGCGGAGGAAGCGGTGGTCGTCGGTGTTCTTGAAGTCGAACTGGTACGTCTGGTGGTCGCAGTACTGCGCGGCCAGCTCCGTCTGGACCTCGTCCAGGTCGAGCGCCTCGAACTGGAGCCACACCATCGTCCCCGTCGTGTCCTGCGTCAGCACCTGATCGATCTCGATGCCGATCTCCTCGCCGGGCGTCAGCTCGCCCTCGACGAGATGCTCATCGAGGATCTTCTCCGTAATCGTTTGTCCCATAGTACCCGATGATGGCTTTCCCGTGGATATAAAACCCGCGAGTTTCCCGAAGATCGACCGTGTTAGATCCACCCCTCCGGCAACATTCACACTGATACCAGCGTGGTACCACGCACCGTGAAATACGTAGCCCTGCCGAGTATTATAGGACATTAAACGCCTGAAACGACCGAAATAGCGGGTTTCAACGGTCGCAGCAAAATCGGCCGCTTCGACCGTCCTCGTCGCGCGCGGCGGGCGACACCGTTTTGACTCGCCCGCGGTTTCGGACGGGCATGTTCGACTCGGGAGCCGCGGTCGCGGCGGCGCTGGAAGCGGCCGGCGCCGACCTCGACGACGCGCAGCGACAGCCGAACGGCGTCGACCTCACCGTCGACGCGGTGTTCCAACAGACCGAACCGGGCCGGCTCGGGCGCGACGGGAAACGCGTGGGCCAGCGACAGGAGCTTGAACCCCGGGGAGACTGTTACCGACTCGAACGCGGGAGCTACGTCGTGCGCTACGGCGAGCCGGTGCGGATCCCGGAGGAGCGGATCGGGTTCGTCCTCCCGCGCTCGACGCTGCTGCGGAACGCCTGTACCCTCGACACCGCGGTGTGGGACGCCGGCTACGAGGGTGTCGGCGAGGGGCGCCTCGACGTGGGCCACCCGATCGAGATCGAACCGGGCGCGCGGATCGCGCAGCTCGTCTTGGCCGAGGCCGACCACGAGGGAACGTACGACGGCGCGTACCAAGAGGAGAACCTCTGAGAGCCGGCTACTCCTCCGCCCAGTCGCCGCCGACGCGGTCGACGCCCATCATGTCCTCGCCCGCGTGTTCGGTGAACACGATCTTACAGTTCGGCTCGGGAACCCCGAACGCCGCCACGGCCCGCTCCAGCACCGCCAGCGCGAACGCGCGCTTGTACTCGAAGGGCCTGCCCTCGCGGATCTCGGCGTCCAAGAACAGGAGCGGCCCCTCGACCGCCCGCCCGATCGCCATCGCCGACGGCTCGTGTTCGGTGATCGTCACGGCGACGTGGCCCGCGGTCGTCTCCATCTCCTCCGTGTACCGGTCGGTGACGAACGCGACGAACGCCTCGCGCTCGGCGGGCGACAGCGACAGCGTCGTCGCGAACTGTAACAGCGGCATGCGTGCGTGTCGGTCCGGGAGTACTTCGCGCTGTCGACGCTCGGACGCGCCGACGCGCGGAGCCGCGGCTGCGCGAGCGAATCGCTCAGCGTGTAAAGGAACGAACGGCACGCTCGTGCCGGGAAAAGGTGGCACGGGCGTGTCGTTCTATAGGTCCCCGCTGACGCTTCGGCCCTCCAAGCGAAGCGTCACCTGAAGCAAGCAGTGGTAGATACTTAAGCGTGCCGGGGGCGGCAGCGTTGTCGTCCTAGTTAGCGGCAACGCGTTCACACCACGCGGCCGACGGGAATCGAAAAACCGCCGGACTGCGACGTGTTTATTATCGACTCGACCATCGTCGGCTCGATCCCCGCCGACTCGTCGCCGTCTCCCTCCGTGCTACTGTCGGGCGGGGTGGTCCGCGCGGACCCCCGTCTGCCCCTCGCCGAGGAGCCGTTCGCGGAGCGTCTCGCCCGGCGGCTCGGTGTCGGCCGGCGCGACGAGCCCGCGCTCGCGCAACTCCGGGACGACGAGGTCGACGAAGTCGACGAGCGAGTCCGGGCGGACGACCTCCTTGACGTTGAACCCGTGGACGCCGACCGCCTCGTGCCAGCGTTCGAGTTCGTCGGCGACCTGCTCCGGGGTGCCGACGATCTTCGGCGAGGTGGTGCCGAGCCCGCAGAACTCCGCGACCTCGCGGACCGTCCACTCGCGGTCGGGCTGGGCCTTCGTGAACGCGTTCATCGTCCCCTGGATCGCGTCCGTCTCGATGTGCTCGACCTTCTGGTCGGGGTCGAGCTCGGAGAGGTCCATGTCGAGGAAGCCGGACAGGAGCCCGAGCGTCGCCTCGACGTCGACGTGCCGCTTGTACTCCTCGTACTTCGCCTCCGCGAGCGCCTCCGTCTCGCCGACGACCGGCACCACGCCGATGAAGAAGCGGAGGCTCTCCGGGTCGCGGCCGGCGTCGGCCGCGCGCGACTTCACGTCGTCCATGTACTCGACGACGCCTTCTTCCGTCGGCTGGCTGGCGAAGACGGCCTCGGCGTTGCGCGCGGCGAACGACCGCCCGTAGTCGGAGGAGCCGGCCTGATAGACGACGGGCGTGCGCTGGGGCGACGGCTCGCAGCCGTGCGGCCCGGGCACCGAGAAGTGGTCCCCCTCGTGGTCGATGGCGTGGACCTTCTCCGGGTCGCTGTACCGGCCGGCCTCGCGGTCGGCCTCGACCGCGTCGTCGTCCCACGACTCCTCCCACAGCTTGTAACAGACCTCGAGGAACTCGTCGGCGCGGTCGTAGCGCGTCTCCTTGTCCATCCGCTCGTCGAGCCCGAGGTTCGCCGCGGCCGACTCCAGGTAGGAGGTGACGACGTTGATCGCGATCCGACCGTCGGTGAGGTGATCGAGCGTGGAGAACTCCCGCGCGAGCTGGTAGGGGTGGGTGTAGGTCGTCGAGCGCGTCACCGCGAAGCCGAGGTCCTCCGTGACCTCCGCCATCGCGGGCACGACCAGCTGCGGGTCGTTCGCGGGGGTCTGGACCGCCTTCTCGACGGCGACCTCGCGGTCGTCGCCGTACACGTCGTAGACGCCGCGCACGTCCGCGAAGAACACCGCGTCGAAGCCGCCCCGCTCGGCGGTGCGCGCGACCTCGGTCCAGTACTCGCGGTCGGCGTAGTCCGCCGACCGGTCGCCGGGGTACCGCCACGACCCGGGCGAGACGTGCTCGACCGAGGACATGGTGAAGAGGTTGAGATGTAGGTGATCGGACACGGAGCCCGGTACGCGCTCCGGGGTAATACGGGCACAGGAAGTGGCGGCACTTGTCGCTGTCGCGGACGGTCGGCGAGCGGGCGCGGCGGCGACCGGATGTCGCGACGGTCGGCGGACGACCGCGCTACGCCGAGACCGACTCCGGAGAGGAGACGTACGCCGCGAAGTCGGAGGTGGTGATGATGCCGATGGGCCTCTCCCCGTCGACGACCGGAACATGGTGGAAGCCGCGTTCGAGCATCGTCGCGGCGACGGCCGCGACGTCGTCCTGCGCGCCGGCGGTGATCGGGTCCCGCGTCATGTACCGCTCGACGGTCGTCTCGGCCTTCGGCTGGCTCTTCGCGACGATGTCGACGAAGTCCGTCGAGGTTAAGATTCCGACGAGGCCGCCGTCGTCGTCGACGACCAGCACGGAGCTGATATCATTTTTGAGCAGCACCGCGGCCGCGTCCTCGACCAGCGTGTCCGGCGTCACCGTGTGGAGGTCCGTCGACATCAGGCGCGCCACGAAGACGTCTTCGATCTCGTCCATACCAGAAAGGTCCCGCCCTCGCCGTATAAGCGTTCTCACAGATACCGTGAGAGCCCGGACTGCCGCCGCGGACCCGCCCCCTCCGGCTCCGCGACCCACGCCGTCCGCTCGTCCCGGAGGCCCTCCCGGTCCGTCGCCGGCGGGTCGGCGGGCTCGAAGGCGGGACACCCGTTCCCGCACTCGCGGCCGGGGTCGACCACGCGGTCGAAGTGCGCGCAGCGCGGCCGGCCGTCGGCGGTCGCCTCGCCGTGGACGCACGCCGGCGGCTCGGGGCGCCACCCCTTCCCGTACGCGCGCTCTGCGATCCGCCGCCGCTTGCGGGCCTTCGCCTCGGGACTGACGAGCGCGACGTCCGTCCGGGAGGGCCGCTCCGCGCGGATCTCGACGCCCGCCGCGTCCGGGTCGAGCGGCGTCGGCTCACGGACCACCTCGCGCTCTCCGGTCTCCGGGTCGAACCGCCAGACGCCGACCGCGTCGGGGATCCGGTTGAGATGCGCGCGGGTGACGTAGGAGGCGGTCGCGAGGACGACGCGGTCGAAGAGCCCGAGCGCGGCGTCGTACCGCAGTTGCGCCTCCAGGTCCCCGGGCGTCCCGAGGTCCGGCTTGTTCTCGACGGCGACGAGGTCGCCGGCCCAGTCGTCCGGGTAGCGCGCCGTCGCGCGCACGACCGGCCGCCCGTTCCGGCGCTCGCGTTCGAGGTAGCCCACCTCGACCGCGCGCTCGACGACCGCGGCGGCCCGGTCCGGCGGAAGGTCGAACGCGTCGGCGACGGGCACGGCCTCGCCCGGCCCGACCGCGGCCTCGATGGCGGGGTCCGGGATCCGCTCGGCGCTGATCGCGGCGCGGTCGTCGAACTCTAGCCCCGGCGACAGCAGACAGACGTCGACGATGCGCGTGCCGGGCGTCTCGACGCCCGCGCCGAGCTGGCGGGCGACGACGCGGTCCGAGGATTCGAGCGCGGCGCAGAGCGCCAGCTCGAACCGGTACTCCATACCGTCGACAGGGCCGCGCCGGGCTAAAGCGCATCGCCCACGGGGGTCGCAGGGGATCGCGTCTCTGCTCTGCCGGGTGGCTTTCCTCCCCCGGTCGAAACCGGTATTCCCCGCCGGCTCCTACCTCGACCATGCGCCGGGTCACCCGGAACGTCGTCATCGCCATCGCCTTGGTCGTCGTCGCGCTGCTCGCGCTCGGCGCGCTGCCCAGCTACCTCGGCAGCGGCGACCCGTACTACCTCACCGTCGAACCGATCGAGACGAACGACACCGCCGCCGACGTGAACAACGTCTCCGACCGGCGGTACCCGTACCTCATCGGCGCGATAGCGAGCGAGGACGGGCGCTCCGACCCCTATCAGACCGGTCCGTACGGGATGAAAGAGTGGTTCACGCACACCCCGTTCGACGAGGTAGACGCGCTCACCCGGCAGGTGCCGAACGCCTCGACCGAGACCGGCGTGCGGGTCCGCCGCGACGGCGAAGTGTACCACGCGGAGGTGGTCCGCCCGTGACGGGCGAGCGTAACGAAGCGGCCGATTCCTCCGCCCCGGCCGCCGACCTCCGCGACCTCCCCGCGTTCGCCGACGGCCGCAACCACTCGCTGCCGGGCGAGCCGGAGTGGCCGGTGAAAGAGGTCGTCGTCGAGTACGACGAGGGCTGGTTCGTCGGCGGCTACGACCGCGTCGAACAGCCCGACGGCACGGAGAAGAAGTACTACTGGGCGGAGCTGTCGCCGGCCACGGTGATCGTCGCGGTCGCGGACGACCGGGNGCGGCTACGACCGCGTCGAACAGCCCGACGGCACGGAGAAGAAGTACTACTGGGCGGAGCTGTCGCCGGCCACGGTGATCGTCGCGGTCGCGGACGACCGGGTGCTGTTCGTCGAGCAGTATCGCCCGACCGTGCGGAACACACAACTGGAGCTCCCGGCCGGAATCGTCGAGTCGGGCGAGTCCTACACCGAGGCGGGGGCGCGCGAACTCGCCGAGGAGACCGGCTTCGCGCCCTCGTCGACGTCGCTGCTCCAGGAGGTGTGGTGTTCGACCGGCGTGTTGCGCCACACGCGCAGTTACGTGTTCGCGGAGGGGTTGGAGCCGGTCGACGTCGACCACGACAGCAACGAGTTCCTCGCCCCGCGGGCGGTCCCGGTCGAGGAGGCGCTGGAAATCGCCCGCGAGCCCCCGACGAACGACGCGACGCTGGAGGGGCTGCTGCTCGCGGAGCGTGAAGGGCTGTTGTAGGCCCTCTCGACCGCCGCGATACCCCTTCAGGCCGCCTGATAACCCGACGTACGTCCAGTTTCCAGCGACGACGGGGAGGTATTAGTCGTCTCGGCCCCTCACTCCGTACATGAGCCAGACCTCGGAGCAGTCGGTGTTGCTGTCGGACGACCCCCCGCTCGACCTCCGCCTCTCGGAGTCGGAGCTGGAGAACGCCCGCGAGCGTCTCGTCTCGTTCATCCGCGACGTCGTCGACGACGCGGGCGCGGAGGGCGCGGTCCTCGGCCTCTCGGGAGGCATCGACTCGACGCTCACCGCCCACCTCGCGGTCGAGGCGCTCGGCGAGGACGGCCTCCACGGGCTCACGATGCCCTCGGCGGTGAACGACGCGGACGTGATGAGCGACGCGGAGCGCGTCGCCAACGACCTCGGCATCGAGTACGACGTGATCGAGATCCAGCCCATCGCGGAGTCGTTCTTCGACGCGTTCCCCGAGGCGGCCGACGACCGCACCGCCGCGGGCAACGTGTACGTCCGCACCCGGGCCGTGCTGAACTACTTCGTCGCCAACGCAGAGGATCGGGTCGTCCTCGGCACGGGCAACCGCGCCGAGGCGATGACGGGCTACTACACGAAGTACGGCGATCAGGCGGTCGACTGTAATCCGATCGGCAACCTCTACAAACAGCAGGTGCGCCAGCTGGCCGCGCACGTCGGCGTCCCCCGCGACCTCGTGATGCAGGAGCCGACCGCGGGGATGTGGGAGGGGCAGACCGACGCCGAGGAGATGAGGCTCGACTACGACACCGTCGACGCCATCCTCGCAGTCCACGTCGACGGCGGCCTCTCGCGGGCGGCGACGGTCCGCGAGCTCGACGTCCCGGAAGCGGCCGTCGACCGCGTGGTCGACCTCTACGAGCGCAGCGCCCACAAGCGCGCGATGCCGCCGGCGCCGGAGCGGTAGGGAGGGCCTTCGGTCAACGGGGCTCAGGCGTTCTGCGCGCGTTCCTTCGCGACCTCCGCGATCCCGGCGTTCGCGGAGCAGTTCGGACACGCGTGTACCCGTCCACGCTTGTCCCCGAACACTTGGACGAACCGTTCGGAGACGTGCGTCCCACAGTGTTCACACGACGGCATAGTGGTAGGAGGTATCGTGGGTCATTCTTGGTACATGTTCACTCGGCGCTCCGACCTCAAGAACTCTTTTCAAATTTCGTTCCAAATCAGACCCAAATTGCGGGACGAAAGCACGAAAACGGGCGGACTAGCGGGCCGAGAAACCGGAGCGTGAAAGCGATCTGCGAACGCGCCTGCCGCGGCGACGCGTCGGAGTAATTCGGCGACGATCCGGAGCGACGCGGTGACGGCCCCGGCTGTCAGAACTCCCGCAGGGCTTCGAGCACGTCGTGCGCGGAGCCGTCGTCGATGACCTCGCGCGCCGCGTCGAGGCCGTCCTCGATGGAGTCGGCGTCGCCGCCGGCGTAGATCCGGAGCGCGGCGTTGACCGCGACCGCGTCCGCGAAGGGACCGTCGCGCTCGCCGGCCAGCACGTCCTCCGTGATTTCGGCGGAGTCGGCGGCGACGTCGTCGACCGCGAGGTCGTCCTCTTCGAGGTCCATCCCGTACTCCGCGGTCTCGATCTCGAAGTCGTCGAAGGAGGCGCCCTCGCTGCCGGCCTCGCCGTCCGCGTCGCTCGCGTCCCACTCGGCGACCTTCGTGTAGCCGGGGCGCACGTCGTCGTACCCCTCCATGCCCTGGAACATCAGGACGCGGTCGAGGTCGTGGAACTCGCTCTCGACGAACGTGTCGACCACCTTCTTCGCGAACGCGAGGTGGTAGAAGGAGCCGAGGTGGACGGACGCGCCGGCGGGGTTCGCCAGCGTCTCGACGGTGTTGACGAACGACCGGACGCCCATCATGTCGCGCCGGTCGAACAGGTCGTCGATGGCGGGGTTGAACGCGGGCTGGTAGTAGAAGCCGAAGCCGGTCTCGTCGACCATGTCCGCGGAGTCCGAGGGCGCCAGCTCCGTGTGGACGCCGAGTTCGTCGAGGACGTGCTTGTACGCGTCCTGCTTCTGCGTCGGCACGCGGTCGCCCGAGTGGACGACGACCGGGGTGCCGGCGGCGGCCGCGACCGCGCCCGCCGCGACGCCGAGGATCGCGGTCCGGCCCTTCCCGTCGTAGTTCGCGCCGCAGTCGACGGGGTCGACGTCGGGTTCGGCGTACTCGACGCGGTCGCACATCACGTCGACGTACGCGCCCAGCTCCTCGGGCGTGTTCCGCTTCCAGCGGTTCGCGAGCCAGAACGCCCCGAGCGTGGTCGGATCGGGCTCGTCCGCGAAGATGCGTTCGAACGCCTCGGTCGCCTGCGCGCGGGTGAGGTCGTCGGCCGACTTGTGGCCGGAGCCGCAGACCTCGGTCATCAGCCGCTTGAGGGGCCAGTCGCCGAACTCTTGGGTCGCCTGAGCCATACGCGTCGTTCGGCCTACCCGACGAAAAGTCCCCCGCTCGGCTCCCGAGCGCTGGGAAGGGGATCGACCCCCGCCCCTCGGCGCAGCGTCGAAACGACGCGCGCGAGCGCCGCCCCCCGGCGAAGAGACGGATCTCGGCTCGTCCGTGGTACTCGTTCGCAAACAATAAACGAACGCTCGTCTGGTTATTGATGTAAATAGGCTACAATCAGTTGTTTCCAGTTCTCTCAAATTCTATAACACGCTACGAAAGGCGTTAGAGTTATATGTTCGTCCATCCACTGAATGGTTGTACACGATGACGTCCAAATCCGTCGCCACCGCGCTCACGCTGTATCGGTCCCGCACGCTGACGCTCGAACAGGCCGCGACCGTCGGCGGCTGCTC
>NZ_AOJK01000064.1 GCF_000336875.1 Halorubrum californiense DSM 19288
ATGTGTATAAGAGACAGCCCCTACCCGAAGCAATGAGTTTGGACGCCGACTGGCGGGCCGACCTTGACGCGGTCGACGCGGCCCTCATCGACGAGTACCAGAGCGGCTTCCCCGTCGAGTCGCGCCCGTTCGAGCGGGCCGCCCGCGACATCGCGGCCGAGACGGGGAGCGACGTCGACGCCGACGACCTCCTCGACCGCGTCCGCGACCTCCGCGAGCGCGGCGTGTTCCGACGGTTCGGGGCCGTTCTCAATCCCCCCGTGATCGGCTCCTCGACGCTCGCGGCGGTGCGCGCGCCCGACGACCGATTCGACGAGGTCGCCGAGATCATCAACGGCTACCGGCAGGTGAACCACAACTACCGGCGCGACCACGAGTGGAACCAGTGGTTCGTCGTCACCGCCGGGTCCCGGGAGAAGCGCGACGAGATCCTCGCGGGGATCGAGGAGCGCACCGGCTGCGAGGTCTTGGCGCTCCCGATGCTCACTGACTACTACATCGATCTGGAGTTCCCCGTCGTCAACCGGGACCGGTTCGCGCGGGAATCGCTCGACGAGACGGCGGTCTCCGCCACCCGTATCTCCGAGAACGCCCGCGGCGACCTCTCTCCCATCGAAGCCGACCTCCTCCTCGCGATTCAGGACGGCTTCCCGCTGTCTGCGACCCCCTACGCCGACGTGGCGGCCGAGATCGGTGCGCCCGTCGACGACGTGCTCGCGGCGGTCGAGCGACTGCTCGCGGACGGCTGTATCAAGCGGATCGGCTGCGTCGTCAACCACGTCGTCACCGGGTTCACGAACAACTGTATGGTGGTCTGGGACGTGCCCGACGACGAGCTCGACGAGCGCGGCGAGGCGGTCGGGAGCCTCCCGTACGTCACCCTCTGTTATCACCGGCCGCGCCGCCCCGAGCAAGAGTGGGAGTACAACCTGTTCACGATGATCCACGGCCGCGAGGCCGAGGCGGTCGACGCGAAGATCGACGAGTTGGCTTCCGACTACCTCCCCTTCGACCACGAGCGGCTCTACTCGACGGAGACGCTGAAACAGACCGGCGCGCGCTACGAGGACCTCGTCGCGGACGGCGAGTAGACAGAAACGGGGGAAAAGAGACGGAAGCAGAGAGAAAACGGACCGCGGCTCAGTCGTCGCCGAGGACGGTCGTCCCGTCGCCGGTCGCCGTGTCGGCGCCGCCGAACGCATCTTCAGTGTCGGGCCCGTCCGCGCCGAGGCGGTCCAGCGCGTCCCTGCCCGCGACCGCGACGACGACGAAGCCGACCTTCGAGACGATGTCGAGGTAGACGAACACGAGCATCTCCGTCGCCGTCGTCAGCAGGCCGAGCCCGGTGGGCGCGAGCAGCCACACGACCGGGTACAGCGTCCACAGCACCACCGTGATGTTCCGGAGCGTACCGAAGACGGCGCGGACTCGGTCGCCCTCCGCCGAGGCCGACCGCGGGAGCGAGACGAGGAGCCCGTAGACGAGCGCGAGGTACGCGACCCCGGCGCCGCCGAAGGCGACCCACGAGACCGTTCCGCTGGTCGCGGCGGCGATGATTCCGCCGGCGATGATCAATACGTCGACGCCGATCAGCCCGCCGAGCACGCGCCGGGACGGCCGCGCGAGCAGGCCGAGGTAGAGGAGGAGAAGCGGCGTCGTCAGGAGCCAATCGACGTACCGAGCGACGTCCAGCTCACCGGCCGACAGCGAGACGCTGCCGACCCCGAGCGCCATCAGGAGGTACGCGATCGCCGCGATACCGGTGACGCCGGCGAGGGTGCCGTAGTAGACGGCGTGCGACTCGTCGCCTTCCGGAGACCGAGAGAACCACGCCCACAGCGGGGGTATCGTCCCGGCGCCCATCGCGAGCGCGCCGATCCACGCCCAGACGGCGGTGTCGACGAGCATCTCAGTTCACCCCCTCCCCGTCGCCGCGTGAGAAGTCGAACTCGGTTTCCTCCCCGGTCGCAGTCCCCCCGTCGGAGACCGCGGCGGCGCCGTCGCCCGACGCTCCGCGGCCGGTTCCGCGGCTCGGGGCGCCGAGGCCGTCGTCGGTCGCGAACTCGAAGTCGTCGACCGCGTCGCGCAGCGCGAGCGCGCGGTCGGAGAGCGACCCGGCCGCGGTCTCGACCGCGCCGAGGGTCTGTTCCTGCTCGTCGACCGCGCCGGTGACGTCGCCGGCCGCGCTGGCCGTCTGCGCGCTGATCGCCGAGACGTCCTCGACGTGGCCGACGACCGCGTCGACGGAGTCCGCCTGCGTCTCGGTCGCTCGGGTGATCTCCGTCATGCTCGTGTCGGTCCGCTCGGAGGCCTCCGCGAGGCGTTCGAGGGCGTCGATCGACGTCTCGACCGTGTCGACGCCGGCGGAGATCCGCTGTTCGGTGCGCGCCATCGCGTCGGCGCCCGTCTCCGCGCGCTCCTGGACGGAGTGGATCCGGGCTTCGATCTCGCTCGCCGACTCCTGCGTCTCCTCGGCCAGCGCCTTCACCTCCTCGGCGACGACCGCGAAGCCGGCGCCGTCGGCCCCGGAGCGGGCCGCCTCGATGGAGGCGTTCAGGGCGAGCAGGTTCGTCTGCTCTGCGATCTCCGAGATGGTGTCGACCACCTCGCCGATCTCCTCGACCTCCGCCGCGAGCGCCTCGACCTCCGCGGTCGTCTCCGCGGTCGTCTCCTCGACGGCGTCCATCTCCGCGAGCGCCTCCTCGGCGGCCTCACGGCCCTCTTCGCCGACCGCCGCGGCGTGTTCCGCGGTCTCCGCCACGTCGGTGACGGTGGAGGCGACCTCCTCGGCCGACGACGCGAGGTTCTCGGCCTCGTCGGTCGCCGCCTGTAGGTCGTCGCGCTGCGTGCGCGCGCCCTCGGCGATCTCCTCGACCGCGTCGCTCACGGTCCCGGTCGTCGCCCGCAGGTCCTCCGTGCGGTCGTCGACGGTCCCGGCCACGTCGGCGGTGTCCTCGGCGACGGTCGCGACGGACGCGACCGTCTCCTCCAACTCGTCGGCCATCTCGTTGAACGCGACGCCGACGCGAGCCATCGCCGCGTTGTCGACGTCGGAGTCGACCCGCTGGGTCAGGTCGCCGTCGGCGAGCGCCCGCATCGCCGACTCGTACTCGGTCGCCTTCCGCTCGACCGTCTCGGCGCGCTCGTCGGCCTCTCGTCGCGCCTGCTCCGCCTCCTCGCGGGCCGCTTCCGCGTCGGAGATCTCCGAGCGAAGCGAGCCGCGCATCTCGTCGAACGCCCGGAACAGCCGCCCGATCTCGTCTGTTCGGCCCGTGTTTAGTCGTACGTCGAGGTCCCCCTCGGCCATCCGTTCGGCCTTGGCCGTGAGCTGTCGCAGGGAGATGACCGTGTTCGATCCGACGGTGACGCCGATGAGCGCGAGGCCGATCACCGTCAATAGCGTCATCCCGACGAGCCCCGAGCGCACCGCTGCGCCCGCGGCGCCGGCCTCCTCCGCGCGGAGGTAGACGATGACACCGTATGAAACTGAAACCCCCATGACCCCGATCAGCGACAGCGCGAGCTTCGCGCCGTAACTCGACCGGATGCCGGAGGACGATCCCGCTTGCATGTGTATTAGGACGACAGGGATCGTATCGGCATAATAACTGCTCCCCGAATATCATCGGAGATAACTGTGTCCGGGGCTGTCCGCCGACCTCGTACTCCTCGACGAGCGAGCCGTCGTCGATCGTGCTCCGCAGCGAGACTTCTTCCGGTGATACGGTGTACCCCACTCTCGGAGAGTCTTCAAAAGTAAATCAGGATCCTCGCCCGTCCCGAACCGTTCGGGGTTGATCTCGCGGTGCGTTCGGGGTGATTCCACGACGCGCTCGGGGACCGGTACGTTGAGGGCGCCGCCGCTCACACGTGCGTCCATGTCGACCTTCGATCGGCTCGGGTACGGGACGTACAAACTGGCCGACGGCGAGGAGTGCGTCTCCGGCGTCGCGCACGCGATCGAGACCGGCTACCGCCACGTCGACACCGCGCAGGGGTACGACAACGAGGCGTCGGTATCGGCGGGAATCGACCGCACCGACGTCGACCGCGACGACCTGTTCGTCGCGACGAAGCTCTCGACGGACAACCTCTCGTACGACGACGCGACGGCCACCGCCCGGGTGAGCCGCGACCGCCTCGGCGTCGACTCGATCGACCTGCTGTACGTCCACTGGCCGATCAACAGCTACGACCCCGAGGAGACGCTGCCCGCCTTGGACGACCTCGTCGATGACGGCGTGATCGATCGGATCGGCCTCTCGAACTTCCGGCCCGACCAACTCGCCGAGGCCATCGACCGTCTCGACCACGACGTGTTCGCCCACCAGGTGGAGTGTCACCCCCTGCTTCAACAGGAGCGGCTCCGCGAGTACGCGGTCGAACACGACCACTGGCTCGTCGCCTACTCGCCGATCGCGCGCAACCGCGTCGCCGACGTCGACGTCCTCCGAGAGATCGCCGCGACCCACGACGCGACGCCCGCGCAGGTGAGCCTCGCGTGGCTGCTCTCGAAGCAGCGCGTCGCGCCGATCCCGAAGGCGGCCGACTTCGGGCACGTCGAGGAGAACTGGGCCGCCCGCGAGATCGCCCTGACCGACGACGAAATCGCCCGGATCGACGCTCTGGACCGCGACGAGCGAATCGTCGACTTCGAGGAGGCGCCGTGGAATTAGGGCTGATCTCCGGAGCGATCAATACCGGTATTGCGGCCTCATAGTCGGTTTAACGGCATTTCCGGTCAAACGAATGACCGTGCCGGACCCGAACCCCCAGTCCGACGCCGGTTCTCCCGCTGACGGCTCTTCTAGCGCCGATTCCGACCCCGACGGGGAGTCTCGTCCTCGCGACCGTCTGGCCCTCCTCGCGGCGACGCCCGGGACGGACGCGGTGTTCCATCAGCTCCGGACGCTCGCCCTCCTTGCGGGGTTCCTCGCCCTCCTCGTGACGCTGATCGCGGTGGAACTGCTCGTCAGGATCTAACCGGCGTTCGCCGAACCGAAACTGAACGCGAGATCCGCCCGATCCGGCGACGGGCCCCGTCCTCACCGCCGGTTTCACTTTCGCTTTCGGGCGCGTTTTTAAACGGCGCCGGCGCGACGGTCCGGGTATGGGCCAGTCCACGTTCGACGACGACGACCTGTTCGGCGAGGCGGCCGAGGAGACCCGCGCGGAGGTCGAAGAGCACCTCGCGGCAGCGCGCGAGGAACTTCCCGACCCGGACGCGGTGTGGGAGACGGACGCGGACAACGTCCTCGGCGCCCTCAACGGACTGAAGTCCGCGCTCGACGCCGGCGACGCGGTCGACAGCGTCCGCTCGGCGAAGAAGGCGTACGTCCTCGGCGAGCGCGCCGACGCCTTCGAGGACGCCGACGACCTGAAAGCGGAGATCGAAGAGCTGGAGTCGCTCGTCGGCGACATCGAGGGTGCCGCCGACGAGGTGGCCTCACTCACCGGCACCGTCCCCGCGATCCGCGGGGCGCTTCAGGACGCGGCGGACGGGGACGAGGAGTAGCGCCCGCGCCGCGCGTTTTACTCGGTGCCCCGGTCGACGACCGCCGCCGCCAGCTCCGCGAGCGACGCGCTCGCGCGGTCGAGCAGCTCCGCGCCGCGCTCGGCGTCGCCCGCCCGCGGGTCGCCGACGACGCCGTTGTCGGTGAATTCGTCGGAGTCGTGCGCGAGATTCACGCCCGAGACCCACTCGCCCCATCGATCGGCGGCGCCCGCGCTCGCCTCGTCGACGCGTTCCTCCCGGACCAGCTCCGGGTTCGTCGCGCGCAGCAGCGCCGTCTCCAGCGGGCCCGCGTGACCCATGTCGCCCGCGTGGTCGCCGACCGCCTCGAACCAGGTGAACGCGACGCCGTACCCCGCGTGGGAAGCGTCGCGCGAGAACCGGCGGGCGACCTCCGCGAGCGCCTCGACGTTCCCCCCGTGACCGTTGACGAACACGACGCGGTCGACGCCGTGCGAGACCAGCGACTCGGCGGACTCCCGGACGTACGCCCGGAACGTCTCCGGCGAGACCCACATCGTCCCGTCGAACGCGCGGTGTTCCTCGGCGACGCCGACGTGGACCGGCGGCGCGACCGCGACCTCGCCACGCGCGGCGTCGCCGCCGCCCGCGTCGTTCTCCTCGCTGCCCGCATCGGCCGACTTCCCCTCCGTCTCGTAGGCGTCGGCGGCCGCCTCCGCGACCGCGACGGCGTTCAGCGCGTCGGTGCCGAGCGGAGCGTGCGGCCCGTGCTGTTCCGTGCTGCCGACCGGGAGAAACGCGACGTCGACGTCGGCGTCGCGCACGTCGGTCCACGTGACCTCGCTGAGGCGCATGTCGGGACCTCGACGCGCGGCGCCGTATAGGCGGCGGTCATCGTCGACGCCGGGGCCGCTCGCGTCGGTCATCGTCGCGCGACCGCTCCCGGGTATTATGCCGCTCCCCGCGGATCGACACCGCATGAGCGGTGACACCGCGGAACACGACCCGGAGGCGCACGATCCGGCTCCCGCCGTGACGTTCGGCCCGCTGAAGCGGGCGCTCCGCGAACACCGTTACCCGGTCACGGCGGCGGAGCTAATCGAGCAGTACGGCGCCGCGAAACTGGAGACCTCGACGACGACGACGCGGCTCGACAGCCTGCTCGAGGGCTCGGCGGAGAGGCAGTTCAGGGACCCGTCCGAGGTCCGCGAGGCGATTCTCGACGCGCTCGGCCACGCCGACGCGTCCCCGGAGGCGCCCGCGGACGAGTGGACCGAACTCCCGCGGTGACTCGTCCGTCGCTCCCGCGGTGACTCGTCCGTCGCTCCCGCGGTGACGGTCGGTCGGCTCCACCGGTTCCGGGCCGGCCGGAACGGCGTAGCGTCCCGGCCGGCCGCGGTCGAGGTCAGTCGTCGTCGGTCTCGGCGTCCTCGACGATCCGGGCCGTGCGCTCCTGCGCGCGGTCGATGAACTCCTGCGGAAGTTCGTCGATCTCGCCGGCCTGAACGCCCCAGAGGTGCGCGTACAGCCCGTCGTTGTCGAGCAGCTCGTCGTGCGTGCCGCGCTCGGCTATCTCGCCGCCCTCCAACACGAGGATCGTGTCCGCGTCCTTGATCGTCGAGAGCCGGTGGGCGATCGCGAACGTCGTCCGGTCGGTCGTGAGCCGGTCGAGCGACCGCTGGATCAGCATCTCCGTCTCGGTGTCGACGTCGGAGGTCGCCTCGTCGAGGATGAGGATGTCCGGGTCGGTCAGGACCGCGCGCGCGATGGTGATACGCTGACGCTGGCCGCCCGAGAGCTTCACGCCGCGCTCGCCGACCATCGTGTCGTAGCCGTCGGGGAGGTTCTGGATGAAGTCGTGGGCCTCGGCCGCCTCGGCGGCCTCGCGGACCTCCTCGTCGGTCGCGTCGAACGTGCCGTAGGTGATGTTCTCGCGGACGGTGCCGTAGAACAGGTACGACGACTGCCCGACGTAGCCGATCGAGCGGCGCAGCGACCGCAGCGTCACGTCGCTGACGTTCTGGTCGTCGATCCGGATCTCCCCCTCGTCGACGTCGTACATCCGGAGCAGGAGCTTGAGTACGGTCGACTTGCCGGCGCCGGTGGGGCCGACCAGCGCGAGCGTCTCGCCGCCCTCGACCTCGAAGTCGATGTCCTCGACGATTGGCTCGTCGTCGTAGCCGAAGGAGACGTCGTCGTACACCACGTCGCCGTCGTCGACGGCGAGCTCCTCGGCGTTGCGGTCCTCCTCAAGCTTCGATGGCTCGTCCATCAGCCCGAAGATCCGCGCGGAGGAGGCGCGGGCGCGCTGGTACATATTGATGATCTGCCCGAACTGCGCCATCGGCCAGATGAACCGCTGCGTGTAGAGGATGAACACGACGAACATCCCCTCGGAGAGCTCGCCGGTGAACGGGCCCGGCGGCCCCTGGAACACCCAGAGCCCGCCGACGATGAACGTGAGTACGAAGCCGATGCCGGCGAGGACGCGGAGCGCGGGGAAGAACTTGATCCGCGTCTCGATGGCGTCCCAGTTGGCGTCGAAGTAGTCGAAGGAGACGTCGTCGACGCGGTCGGACTCGTAGGACTCGGTGTTGGCGGCCTTGATCACTTGGATGCCGCCGAGGTTGTTCTCCAGCCGGGAGTTCATCTTGCCGACCGTCGACCGCACCTCGGCGTACTTCGGCTGGATGATCTTGATGAACAGGTATGTAAACCCGGCGATGACGGGGACGGGCAGCAGCGCGACCAGGGCGAGCTGCCAGTTGATCCAAAAGAGGAGGACGCTGATCCCGACCACCATCACCGACAGCCGGAACACGGAGTTCATCCCGTCGTTGAGGAACCGCTCCAAGCGGTTCACGTCGTTCGAGAGGATGGACATCATCTCCCCGGTCTGCTTGTCGGAGAAGAAGTCCATGTTGAGCCGCTGCATCTGGTCGTACGTGTCGGTCCGGACGTCGTGCTGGATGTTCTGCGCGAAGGCGTTGAACCCCCAGTTCCGGACCCAGTGGAACCCGGCGCCGAAGAGGAACGCCCCGGCCAGCACCGCGATCGTGAACCAGAACTGCGCCGCCTGTTCCCCCGGGAGCCACGCGTCCGGCAGCAGCACGAGCGGGATCTGTTCGGCGAACGCGGCCTCGCCGCGGAAGATCGCGTCGAGGGCGATCCCGAGCATCAGGGGGGGAAGCAGGTCGAGCAGGCGGGCGAAGACGCTGGCGAGGACGCCCACCGTCACCTGCGGGACGTAGTCGCGGCCGTACTCGAAGAACAGCCGCTTCATCGGATTCTCGATCTTGTCCCGCTGCTCCTCGAAGGGATCGTCTTCCTCCCATTCGACGCCACTCATCACAGAATCGTATCAGGTAGGGCGGCAAATAGGTTTCCTTCGAACCGAAATACATCGGCAGAAAACACCGGTAACGAGCGGTCGAACGGCCGATATCGCCCTCGCGAACCGCGCTCGACGGCAGCGACGCCGTCGGTCGTGCCGGGCCGAACCGGCGCGCGCGACGGCACCGGTCCGGCGACTCTCGGCGGCCGCGGACCCGACCTCCGCGCGACGGGCTCAGAGCTCGCGCCGTTCCACTTCGGCATCGATCCCGGCCTCGTCGAGGTCCTCCCGGACGCGCCGCCGGAGCGGATCCGGGACGCCGTCGCGCGGGACCGGCATGGCCGTCCCGCCCTCGTCGTCGTCGGTCGGGACGGACCAGTAGAGGACGCGGACGCTGTCGGCGTAGAACTCCACCGCGTACCGGTCGTTTCCCCCCTCGTAGTGGACGCGGGCGGCCGCGCCCTCCGCGCGCCATCCCTCCTGTCGGACCAAGGCGGCGATCGGCTCTCGCATGCCTCCGCTCGGGCGGCCGGACTCATGTGGGTGTCGCCCGCTCCCCGCGACGCCGTAACGGTGGTTCCCTCACCCGCATCGACACCGGTTTACAAACGGCGCTCCGACGGGCGAGCATGTCTCTTCGCGTCACCTTCCTCGGGACGGGCGGCGCCGTCCCGACCGTCGAGCGGGCGGCCAGCGCCGTCTTCGTCAACCGCGAGGGCGACCGCTTCCTCTTCGACTGCGGCGAGGGCACTCAGCGCGAGATGATGCGCAGCGGGACGGGGTTCGGCGTCGACCGCGTGTTCGTCTCGCACCTCCACGGCGACCACGTCCTCGGCATCCCCGGCCTCATCCAGACGCTCGGGTTCAACGACCGCACCGACCCGCTGACGGTCCACTGCCCGCCGGGGACCGACGACCACCTCCGCGACCTCGTCCACGCGGTCGGCCACGACCCGGCGTTCCCGGTTCGGATCGAACCCGTCGAACCCGGCGAGGTCGCCTACGAGACGGACGAGTACGAGGTCCGCGCGTTCGAGACGGAACACCGGACCGTCTCGCAGGGGTACGTCCTCGCAGAGGACGACCGCCCCGGTCGGTTCGACCGCCCGAAGGCGGAGGAACTGGGCGTCCCCGTCGGCCCGAAGTTCGGCCGCCTCCACGAGGGGGAGTCGGTCGAGGCCGAGGACGGCACGGTCGTCGAGCCCGAACAGGTCGTCGGCCCGCCGCGCCCGGGTCGCAAGCTGGCGTACACCGCCGACACCCGCCCGCGAGAGGCGACCGTCGAGGCCGCCGAGAACGCCGACCTGCTGATCCACGACGCCACCTTCGCCGACGACATGGCCGACCGCGCCCGCGACACGGCCCACTCGACCGGCCGCGAGGCGGGGTCGATCGCCGACCGCGCGGACGCGAAGCGGCTCGCGCTGGTCCACATCTCCTCGCGGTACGCCGCGGACGCGCGACCGATCCGCCGCGACGCCAGAGAGGTGTTCGACGGCGAGTGCCTGTTGCCAGACGACGGCGACCTGATCGAGGTGCCGTTCCCCGACGCGGACTGAGACGTTGACGCTCCGGCCGGGCGGCTCTCCTCGGGTGACTCCGTGACCGAAACGGAGACCCCCGAAGCTCCGGTTCCCCGGCCGTACGACTGTGTTTCTGTTCATACACCAGCGGTTGACACGACCCGATCCGAAGCCCCAGCAGCGAGGCAGACGCACGCTCGCTGCGGTCCTCAGTCGCTCACTCCGTTCGCTCCTTGCGGTCCTTGCCTCGCCTGCGCCCGCCTCGCTGCTGCCCCTTCGAGTCCCGCCCCGACCACACGGCACCGCAGCCTCACACCTCCCCAGCCACGTCGCTGGCACCCTCCGCTTCGCTCCGGGGCCAGCGACTCCCTCGCGCGTGCTGTCGCCGGCGCGAAGCGCCGGCTTCCAGAGGGACCTTCGGTCCCTCGCGGCTCGGCCGCGGGGCGGCCTCGCAGGCACGCGCCACCGCCCCTCTCGCCACCCTTGTCGGATCCTCGCTCCGTGCGGCTGCGATCCGTGTGATCGTTCCACTCGAAACGAAGCCCGCGTGCGGCTGACGAGCGTCTGACGCAGTGAGGACCGCTCTGTCGGCTGATCGTCTCGGATCGAAAGAATCCCCCACAGCGGTCCTCAAACGGGCGTTTCGTTCCACTTTCACCGCGGTCACGTACGTTTTAATACCATCTGGAACCAACCATCGTACGCCTCCCACAGAAACAAGACCGGAGGCGGAGACACCCATGAGCGAACTGCGACAGGAAGCGGAAGCGATAGCGGAACAGTTCTCGGACCACACCGACGTCGACCCCGACGACGTCGAGGAGCGGCTGACGACGCTCGTCGACGAGTACCGCGTGCCGCTCGACGAGGCGAGCCGGAGCGTCACCAACAGCTACCTCGAAGACGCCGGGATGGAGCGCGACGAGCTCGGCCGCGGCGGCAGCGAGGAGGTCCTCGTCAACGACATCGACGAGGACGAACAGTGGGTCGACCTGCGCGTGGAGCTGGTCGACCTCTGGGAGCCGCGCAGCGACTCCATCTCACAGGTCGGCCTGCTCGGCGACGAGTCGGGCACGATCAAGTTCGTCGCCTTCGAGACCTCCGACCTTCCCGAGCTGACCGAGGGACAGGCGTACGAGCTCTCGAACGTCGTCACCGACGAGTACGAGGGGAGCTACTCGGTGAAGCTCAACCGGACGACCGGGATCACCGAGATCGACGAGGAGATCGAGGTCGGCGACAACGCCGACACCGTCGAGGGCGCGCTGGTCGACATCCAGTCCGGTTCCGGACTGATCAAGCGCTGCCCCGAGGAGGACTGTACGCGCGTCCTCCAGAACGGGCGCTGCTCCGAACACGGGCAGGTCGAGGGCGAGTTCGACCTGCGGATCAAGGGCGTCCTCGACGACGGCGAGACCGTCACCGAGGTCATCTTCGACCGCGAGGCCACCGAGGACCTCACCGGCATGACCCTCGATGAGGCCAAGGACATGGCGATGGACGCGCTCGACACCACCGTCGTCGCCGAGGAGATGGGCGAGGACGTGCTCGGGCGCTACTACCGCGTCACCGGCCCCACCTTCGGCCGGTACGTCCTGGTCGACGAGATGGAGGACCCCGGAACAGTCGACGTTGAAAGCGCGCTGATCGAAGCGAGGTCGATTTGAAATGAGCCAGTCAGCCCCCACCCGAGAGGTCGCCCGGCGCGTGTTCGCGAGCGAGTTTAACGACGCCGGCTACACGTTCACCGAGTCCGACGACGAGCGGGCCCCCGTCTACGCGCTGTTACCGACGGGCGAGTCCTCGAACCGCGTGTTCTTCGTGGGGACGCTCACGGAGAAGGAGGACGTCGGCGAGGACAGCGAGTACTGGCGCGGCCGCATCGTCGACCCGACGGGCACGTTCTTCGTGTACGCCGGCCAGTACCAGCCCGAGGCCGCTTCCAAACTCCGGGACTTGGAGCCCCCGGCCTACGTCGCAGTCGTGGGGAAGCCCCGGACCTACGAGACCGACGACGGCACGGTCCGGGTCTCCGTCCGCCCCGAGTCGATCACCGAGGTCGACGCCGCCACCCGCGACCGCTGGGTCGCGGAGACCGCCCGCCGCACCGTCGAGCGCGTCGCCGCGTTCGACGACGAGGGCAACGAGTACGCGCGGATGGCCCGCAAGGAGTACGACTCCGACCCCGAGACGTACAAGGCCGCCGCGCTGTCGGCGCTGGAGGACCTCGACGACAGCGGCGACGAACTCGCGGGCGACGAGTCCGGGAGCGACGACGCCGCGCTCGACGACGCTCCGGACGGGACCGACTCGGCCGGGACGCCGGAGCCCTGACACGGCCGGCGTCTCGGCGTTCCGACGCGGTCGACGCGCCGGAACGCTGACGCGCCGAAACCGGAGTTCCGCGACGTTCGGCGCGGTTCTCCCTCCGAACGCGGTTTTCATTCTTGCGACCGTCTGACAAACGCTTAAGTGATCCGCGGAACGAACGGTCCGATAATGGGCAACAAGAACAAGACGATCTCGTTCCGCGTCAACGAGGATGCGTTCGAGACCCTCCGCGACATCGCCGAGGAGCGGGATATCTCCCTGTCGGCGGTCTTCCGGGACTACGTGGATACGCTCGTTGCCCACGACGGTCAGGTCCGGGTCATCCCGGAGGCCGAACTGGACAGCATGGGCGACAGCGGGGAGTCGTTCCCCCCGAAGATCGAGGTCCCGAAGAGCTTCGTCCGCGAGCACGAGCGGCTGGAGCTCGAGGCCGAACACCTCCGCGAGCAGCTCGAAGAACACAAGCGCTACGTCAACTACCTCCGCGAGCAGCTGGAGGACGGCGACGAGGAAGTGATCCAGCTCGAGGACCTCGACGGCGAGCCCGACGAGCCCTCGTTCCGCCTCGGGTAGCGCTTCGATCCGGGCGAGACCGCCCGTCCCACCGATTCTCCCGCGCCACGCTCGACCGCGGAGTCTCATCATGCCCGACCGCGGAGCCACATCACGCTCGATTGCCGAGCCGCGGCGCCGCCACGTCCGGTCCCCGCGTCGGACGACCCACCCCGCGCGAAACCTTCCTGTTCGTCCGTTACTGACCGACGAAACGCCCATGTTGGCGAAAATATTGCCGAACGGCTCGGAGTTTGTTCAGAAACGTCTGATTCTCTCCCAGTCTGATGGACGCTCTCTCAGCGCGAAGGCGCTATTTCTGATTATACTAAATTATTTACGAAAACGATATTACCCGGGCGGTGGACAGATCGGACATGCGAAGGTGGGTTCGACCGTGAGCGTGTTCGACAGGGCGTACGACGATACGGTTCGCGTCCTCGACGAGGAGGGCGAGGTCGTCGGCGACCTCCCCGACCTCGACGACGAGTCGCTCGTCGAGATGTACAGGCACATGCGGCTGGCGCGCCACTTCGACGGCCGTGCGGTGAGCCTCCAGCGGCAGGGCCGGATGGGGACGTATCCCCCGCTCTCCGGACAGGAGGGCGCCCAGATCGGGTCGGCGTACGCGCTCGACGACGACGACTGGATGATCCCGTCGTACCGCGAGCACGGCGCCGCGCTGGTCCACGGGCTCCCGCTGAAACAGACGCTGCTCTACTGGATGGGCCACGAGGACGGCAACAACGCCCCGCCGGACGTCAACGTCTTCCCGGTCGCCGTGCCCATCGCGTCGCAGATCCCCCACGCGACGGGCGCCGCGTGGGCCTCGAAGCTCCGCGGCGAGGACGACGCGTTCGTCTGCTACTTCGGCGACGGCGCGACGAGCGAGGGCGACTTCCACGAGGGGGTCAACTTCGCCGGCGTGTTCGACACGCCGACCGTCTTCTTCTGTAACAATAACCAGTGGGCGATCTCCGTCCCGCGCGAGCGGCAGACCCGGAGCGCGACGCTGGCGCAGAAGGCGGAGGCGTACGGGGTCGACGGCGTTCAGGTCGACGGGATGGACCCGCTCGCGGTGTACAGCGTCACGGAAGCGGCCTTGGAGAAGGCGCGCGACCCCGACGCGGACCGCCCGCGACCGACGCTCATCGAGGCGGTCCAGTACCGGTTCGGCGCGCACACCACCGCCGACGACCCGACCGTCTACCGCGACGACGACGAGGTCGAGCGCTGGAAGGCGAAGGACCCGATCGACAGGCTGGAGTCGTACCTCCGGAACGAAGGGGTCCTCGACGACGAGCGCGTCGCGGAGATCGAGTCGTCGGTCGAGGCGCAGGTCGCGGACGCGATCGACGCGGCGGAGTCGATGGCGCGGCCCGACCCGCGGGAGCTGTTCGAGCACGCCTACGCGGAGCTTCCGCCGGAACTGGAGCGGCAGTACGAGGAGTTCGCCGCGCTGCGCGACGAGCGCGGCGACGCGGCGTTCCTGGAGGACTGAATGACCGACACACAGAATCTCACGCTGGTACAGGCGGTCCGAGACGGGCTACACACAGAACTGCGCGAGGACGACGACGTCGTCGTGATGGGCCAAGACGTCGGGAAGAACGGCGGCGTCTTCCGCGCCACCGAGGGCCTCTTCGACGAGTTCGGCGGCGACCGGGTGATCGACACCCCGCTCGCCGAGTCGGGCATCATCGGTACCGCGGTCGGGATGGCGGCGATGGGGATGCGACCCGTCCCGGAGATCCAGTTCTCCGGGTTCATGTACCCCGGCTTCGACCAGATCGTTTCCCATATGGCACGGTTCCGGACCCGGAGCCGCGGGCGGTTCACGCTCCCTATGACGCTGCGCGCTCCCTACGGCGGCGGCATCCGCGCGCCGGAACACCACTCCGAGTCGAAGGAGGCCTTCTACGCCCACGAGGCGGGGCTGAAGGTCGTCATCCCCTCGACGCCCCGCGAGGCGAAGGGGTTGCTCGCGGCGTCGATCCGCGACCCCGACCCGGTGATCTTCCTCGAACCGAAGCTGATCTACCGGGCGTTCCGCGAGGCGGTGCCCGAGGAGCCGTACACGGTCCCCATCGGCGAGGCGGCCACGCGGCGCGAGGGCGACGACGTCGCCGTGTTTACCTACGGCGCGATGACCCGCCCCACGCTGGAGGCCGCCGAGACGCTCGGCGAGGAGGGGATCGAGTGCGAGGTCGTCGACCTCCGCACGATTTCCCCGCTCGACCGCGAGGCGATCGTCGAGGCGTTCGAGAAGACCGGCCGCGCGGTCGTCGTCCACGAGGCGCCCAAGACCGGCGGCCTCGCGGGCGAGATCACGGCGATCCTCCAGGAGGAGGCGCTCCTCTATCAGGAGGCGCCGATCGGCCGCGTCACCGGCTTCGACGTGCCGTACCCGCTGTACGCCTTGGAGGACTACTACCTCCCGTCAGCGGCGCGCATCGAGGACGGAATCCTAGAGGCGGTCGAATTTTAACATGGCCGCCGGAGATACATCCATGACCACCGAGGAGGCCGATCGATGACCGTCAAGGAGTTCAAGCTCCCCGACGTCGGCGAGGGCGTCGCGGAGGGCGAACTGGTCTCGTGGCTGGTTGCGCCCGGCGACCGCGTCGCGGAAGACCAGCCCGTCGCCGAGGTCGAGACCGACAAGGCGCTCGTCGAGGTGCCGTCGAGCTACGACGGGACAGTCGAGGAGCTGTTCGTCGAGGAGGGGGAGATGGTCCCCGTCGGCGACGTGATCATCTCGTTCCGCGTCGACGAGGACGGCGACGACGCGGGAACCGAAGTCGAAGCCGAACCCGAGCCCGCATCGACCGACGAGTCGGCGTCGGAACCGGCCACCGAGGCGGCCGACGCCGAGCCCGACACGCCGTCCGGGCGCACGTTCGCGCCGCCGTCGGCCCGCCGGCTCGCCCGCGAACTCGGCGTCGACGTCGCCGCGGTCGACGGGAGTGGCCCCGGCGGTCGCGTGAGTGAGGCGGACGTGCGGGCGCACGCTGAGGGCGCCGACGGGTCCGCCAGTTCGGATGGCGCGGACGACGGCCCCGAACCACGTCCGTCTCCGACGCCGACCGATGTCGGCTCCGGCGACCGCAAGTCCGCGGTCAGCAAGCGGGGCGCTAACGGACCCGCCGGATCTTCGACGGCGACCGCCGCCGGCGGGCCCGAGCCCGCGGGCCGCGAGACGACGCTCGCGACCCCGGCGACGCGGAAGGTCGCGCGCGAGCGCGACGTGGACATCGACGACGTGCCGACCGACGAGACCCGCGACGGCGAGGCGTTCGTCACGGCCGACGCCGTCAACGCGTACGCGGACGCGCTGGAGTCGGCGGCGGCGTCGACGGCGACCGAGACGACGCCCGAACCGGAACCGACCGACGTCGACGCAGGTGCGGAGCCGGCCGCGACGGACGCCGCGTCCGCAGACGCAACCGCGTCCGGCGACGAGACCGTCCCCTACCGCGGCGTCAGGCGGACAATCGGGAAACAGATGGAGCGGTCGAAGTTCACGGCGCCGCACGTCACCCACCACGACACCGCCGAGGTCGACGCGCTCGTCGAGGCGCGCGCGGACCTGAAGCCGACGGCGGCCGAGCGCGACGTGAAGCTCACCTACATGCCGTTCGTGATGAAGGCCATCGTCGCCGGCCTGAAGCAGCACCCGTACCTCAACAGCGAGCTCCGCGAGGACGAAGAGGAGATCGTCGTAAAGAAGGAGTACAACCTCGGGATCGCGGTCGCGACCGACGCGGGGCTGATGGTCCCCGTCGTCGATAACGTCGACGAGAAGGGGCTCTTCGAACTGGCCGACGAGGTGAACGACCTCGCCGCCCGCGCCCGGGAGCGCAAGCTCAAACCGGCGGAGATGCAGGGCGGGACCTTTTCGATCACCAACTTCGGCGCCATCGGCGGCGAGTACGCGACGCCGATCATCAACTACCCCGAGACCGCGATCCTCGGGCTTGGGGCCATCGAGGAGCGCCCGGTCGTGCGCGAGCGCGACGGCGCGAGCGAGGTCGTTCCGGCCCCCACGCTGCCGCTGTCGCTGTCGATCGATCACCGCGTCGTCGACGGCGCGGTCGCGGCCGAGTTCGCGAACACCGTCATGGAACGCTTAGAAAACCCGCTGCTGCTACTCAACGAATAATGGTCGTCGGAGACGTCACCACGGGAACGGAGGTACTGGTTATCGGCGCGGGGCCGGGCGGCTACGTCGCCGCCATCCGCGCCGCACAGGAGGGGCTCGACACGACGCTGGTCGAGAAGGACGCCTACGGCGGGGCGTGTCTCAACCGCGGCTGCATCCCCTCGAAGGCGCTCATCACCGGCAGCGGGCTGGCCCACGAGGCGGGCAACGCGGAGTTCATGGGCGTCCACGCCGACCCCGCCGTCGACATGGGGAAGATGGTCGAGTGGAAGGACGGCGTCGTCGACCGGCTGACGGGCGGCGTCGAGAAGCTCTGCAAGGCGAACGGCGTGAACTTGGTCGAGGGGACCGCCTCGTTCGTCGGCGAGGACACCGTCCGGGTCGCGCACGGCGGCGACGGCCAGGGCTCGGAGACCCTTTCGTTCGAACACGCGGTCGTCGCCACCGGGTCGCGCCCGATCCAGATCCCCGGCTTCGAGTTCGCCGAGGACCACGTCTGGAGCTCCGCCGACGCGCTCGACGCCGAGACCGTCCCCGACCGCCTCGGGATCGTCGGCGGCGGGTACATCGGCATGGAGCTGGCGACCACGTACGCCAAGCTCGGCGCCGACGTGACGGTCGTCGAGATGCTCGACGACATCCTCGACCCCTACGAGGACGACGTGAGGCGGGTCGTCCGCAAACGCGCCGCGGAGCTGGGCGTCGAGTTCCAGTTCGGCGAGGGCGCGAGCGAGTGGGCCGAGGCCCCCGACGGCGGCTACCTCCTCCGCACGGAGACGGAGGACGGCGAGGAGTCGACGTACGGCGTCGATAAGATCCTCGTCGCGGTCGGCCGCCAGCCGGTCACGGACGGACTCGACCTGAACGAGGCCGGGATCGAGACGGACGACCGCGGGTTCATCGAGACGGACGACCGGACCCGCACCGCGGTCGAACACGTCCACGCCGTCGGCGACGTGGCGGGCGACCCGATGCTCGCGCACGCGGCCTCGAAGGAGGGGATCGTCGCCGCCGAGGTGATCGCGGGCGAACCCGCCGCGATGGACCAGCAGGCGATCCCCGCCGCGGTGTTCACCGACCCCGAGATCGGGACGGTCGGCATGACCGAGGCGGAGGCCGCAGACGCCGGCTTCGACCCTGTTGTCGGCGAGATGCCCTTCAACGCTTCCGGCCGCGCGATGACGACCGGCCACACCGAGGGGTTCGCCCGGATCGTCGCCGACGAGGAGAGCGGGTTCGTCCTCGGCGGACAGATCGTCGGCCCCGAGGCGTCGGAGCTGATCGCGGAGGTCGCGCTCGCGATCGAGATGGGGGCGACGCTGGAGGACGTGGCCGCCACCGTCCACACGCACCCGACGCTCGCCGAGGCCGTGATGGAGGCCGCCGAGAACGCGCGCGGACAGGCGATCCACACGCTGAACCGCTGAATCTCGGCTCGCCGAACGCTAGGTCTCTGTCCCAGTGATCCCGGTCCCCGTAGACGTCGACCGATCGACACCGCGACGCTTGCGGAGCGAGACCCACGCGTAGTGAGACGGTCGGATGGGACTCTCACGCACTATTTCCGAACTGTCGACACCCCGAGTGGTCATCGATTCGATCCTCGCTGCCCGACACCGAACACTCCGCTGAGCGTCGCTGTGGGTCGCAGCGGAGATTTCGAGATCGACAAAAAGAACTTCATTATTTCGATAGAAACTCTCTATTATTACGATGATTCCCTCTCCGGATTAGACAATATTATCTGCGAAGAGGGTCGACTATTTTTTGATGGCTAGTAACACCCAAGAGTGGTGGCCGGACCAGTTGGATCTGGAGCTACTCGACCAGAACGCCGGGGACATCGGTCCGCACGGCGCGGAGTTCGACTACGCTGCGGCGTTCGAGGAACTCGACCTCGAGGCGGTCAAGTCCGACCTCGAAGCCGTGATGACCGACTCGAAGGAGTGGTGGCCCGCCGACTACGGGCACTACGGTCCGCTGTTCATCCGGATGGCGTGGCACAGCGCCGGCACGTACCGATCGCTCGACGGGCGCGGCGGCGCGGCCGGCGGCCACCAGCGGCTCCCCCCGATCAGCAGCTGGCCCGACAACGTGAACCTCGACAAGGCTCGGCGGCTGCTGGAGCCGGTCAAGACCAAGTACGGCGAGAAGCTCTCGTGGGCGGATCTCATTGTCCTCGCCGGCAACGTCGCGCTCGAATCGATGGGCTTCGAGACGTTCGGCTTCGCGGGCGGCCGCGCGGACGACTTCCGCGGCGACGACGCCGTCGACTGGGGGCCCGAAAGCGAGTTCGAGACGACCTCCGAGGAGCGGTTCGACGAGGACGGCGACCTCAAAGCGCCGCTCGGCAACACCGTGATGGGCCTCATCTACGTCAACCCCGAGGGGCCGAACGGCGAGCCGGACCTCGACGGCTCCGCGAAGAACATCCGCCAGTCGTTCAGCCGCATGGCGATGAACGACAAGGAGACCGTCGCGCTCATCGCCGGCGGCCACACCTTCGGCAAGGTCCACGGCGCCGACGACGGCGACAACCTCGGTCCGGAGCCCGAGGACGCCCCCATCGACCTTCAGGGCCTCGGCTGGGACAACGAGTTCGGCGAGGGGATGGGTCCCGACGCGATCACCAGCGGCATCGAGGGGCCGTGGAACGCCACCCCGACCGTCTGGGACATGAGCTACGTCAACAACCTGCTCACGTACGACTGGGAGCCGGAGAAGGGTCCCGGCGGCGCGTGGCAGTGGACCACGAAGAACGACGAGCTCGACGACGCCGCGCCCGGCGTCGCGGACGCCTCCGACAAGGAGGACGTCATGATGCTCACGACGGACGTCGCCCTGAAACACGACGACGACTTCCGGGCCGTCCTCGAGGAGTTCCGCGACGACCCCGACGAGTTCCAAGAGACGTTCGCGAAGGCGTGGTACAAGCTCATCCACCGCGACATGGGCCCGCCGGAGCGGTTCCTCGGCCCCGAGGTCCCGGAGGAGACGATGATCTGGCAGGACCCGCTGCCAGACGCCGACTACGAGGTCGTCGGCGACGAGGAGGTCGCCGAGCTCAAGAGCGAACTGCTCGACTCCGGCCTGTCGACCGGCGAACTCGTCAAGACCGCGTGGGCGGCGGCGTCCACCTACCGCGACAGCGACAAGCGCGGCGGCGCCAACGGCGCCCGCATCCGGCTCGAACCGCAGCGGAGCTGGGAGGCCAACGAGCCTGAGCAGCTCGCCGAGGTCCTCTCGACGCTCGAAGACGTTCAGGCCGAGTTCAACGAGTCGCGGTCCGACGATGTCCGCGTCTCGCTCGCCGACCTCATCGTGCTGGGCGGCACCGCGGCCGTCGAGCAGGCCGCGGCCGACGCCGGCTACGACGTCGAGGTGCCGTTCGAACCCGGTCGCGTCGACGCGACCGCGGAGCAGACCGACGTCGACTCCTTCGAGGCGCTCAAGCCCGATGCCGACGGCTTCCGTAACTACCTCGGCGACACGGACGAGGACGTCGAGGACCGCATGGTCGACAAGGCGGACCTGCTGAACCTGACCGCCAGCGAGATGACCGTGCTGGCCGGCGGCCTGCGCGCGCTGGGCGCCACCTACGGCGACTCCGACCGCGGCGTCTTCACCGACGAGCCCGGCACGCTCACCAACGACTTCTTCGCGAACCTGCTCGACATGCAGTACGAGTGGGACGCCGTCACCGAAGACGAGGATGTCTACGAGATCCGCGACCGCGAGACCGGCGAGGTCGCGTGGGAGGCGACGCGCGCCGACCTCATCTTCGGCTCGAACGCGCGGCTCCGAACCATCGCGGACGTGTACGCGAGCGACGAGGAGAAGTTCGTCGAGGACTTCGCCGCCACGTGGAGCGACGTGATGAAGCTCGACCGCTTCGACCTGTAGTAGCGCGGTCGCCGTCGCGGTTCGGTTTTCTTTCTGAGTCCACCCCTCCGTACGTTCTCGCTCGTTCGACGCGTGGGTCTCGCCCGTCAGCCCGCCGAGCGTCCGGTCTGTGAGCGGTGCCGTGTCGCCGGCTTCGCTGCGAGCGCAAGATTTTATATAGCGACATACAATTTACTTCGCTCGCTACGCTCGGATCGCTCCTCCGACCGCGCGCTGCGTTCTTCCCGTCCGTTCCGGCGTCTCGGCGCCGATCGACCGCCTTTTTTCCCGCCGGACCCTCGCTCGCGACATGGCCGACGAGTTCGACCCGGAGAAGTTCGAGGACAAGTACGCCAACTACTTCAACGAGCTACAGCGGGCGTACAAGAACGCGTTCAACCAGATGAACGACCGGTACGACTCGGAGCTGATCCACGGGATCGACCAGACCGTGCTCAACGAGTCGGAGCCGTTCTACGAGGACGGCGCGTTCCGCGTCGAACTCCCGGAGAACCCGCGCGAGCGCATCCGTGGTGCGGTCGCGGTCGACGACGAGACGTTCGAGGAGACCCTGGAGGAGTACGTCGAGCGGATCGAGTCCGAACTGTACCGGACGCTCGGCGTCGACCGGCCGGAGTGAGGTCGGACGCGGCGCGTATTCCCGCCGGATCCGGCCGAACCAAAGGCATAAGCCCGGTGCCCGCCAACTCGCGGGCATGAGCACGGACACGGCTGACGCGGACAACGAACTCCGCGAACGGATCACGAACTTCCTGCGGCGCAACTTCCCGCAGATTCAGATGCACGGCGGCAGCGCCGCCATCGCCCACCTCGACCGCGAGAAGGGCGAGGTGACGGTCCAACTCGGCGGCGCCTGCTCCGGCTGCGGCATCTCCCCGATGACGATTCAGGCGATCAAGTCCCGGATGGTCAAGGAGATCCCCGAGATCGAGACGGTCCACGCCGACACCGGCGCGGACGCCGGCGCCGACGGCGACCTCGGCGGCACCAGCAGCGGCGGCGGGATGTCCCCCTCCTTCCCCGGCGAGACGACCGACGACGACGGCGACGACGAAGGCCCGCAGGCGCCCTTCTGAGCTGATCCGAGCGGACCCGACCTCCTCTCTCTTTCCGCTTCGTGAGTCACAACGCTGTCCTGCGCTTATCCGCCGTTCCGACGGCTGAGACGCCGTTTCTCGGGCCTCTCGTCGTTCCGTGAGCTTCCCGTCGTGATCGTCGTGTATCGTATGTCGCTATATCAATTCCGCTCTACCCAGCCGACTCGGTCCGACTGAAGCCTTTTTCTCCCCGGCAGCCGTGGAGGGTTCCTATGTACCATCGCGAGGTCGAACCCACGGCGGAGTACGTCGCGCGGTTCGAGACGGGCGCCGACTGGCGCGAGGAGATAGAGACCCTCGCACGCGAGGAGGACGTCCAGGCCGGCTGGTTCACGGCGCTCGGCGCGGTCCAGGACGCGGACGTCTGGTTCTACGACCAAGGCGAGACCGAGTACCGATCGGTCACGTTCGACGAACCGCTGGAGGTGGCCGCCTGCGTGGGCAACGTCTCGCTGCTGGAGGGCGACGTGTTCGCGCATACCCACGTCGTCCTCTCCCGGCCGAGCGGGCAGGCGCTCGCGGGCCACCTCGACTCGGCGACCGTCTGGGCGGGCGAGTGTCACCTGCGCGCGTTCGCCGAGCCGCTGGAACGCTCGCACGACGAGGCCACTGACTTGGACCTGTGGCTGTGACCCGCCGACCGAGCCTCGCCGTGCCGGCGACAGCGGCCCGATGAGACCGGACGACGAGCGCTACTTCGCGCGGATCGAAGAGCGGCTGGACGAGGCGTGGGACGTCGCGGAGACGGCCAAAGAGCAGGGCCGGGACCCCGAGCCGGAGATCGAGATCCCGGTCGCCCGCGACATGGCCGACCGCGTGGAGAATATCCTCGGCATCGACGGCGTCGCGGAGCGCGTCCGCGATCTGGAGGGCGAGATGTCCCGCGAGGAGGCGGCCCTGGAGCTGGTCACCGACTTCGTCGACGGCAGCGTCGGCGACTACGACTCCCGCGAGGGGAAGATCGAGGGGGCGGTCCGGACCGCGGTCGCGCTGCTCACCGAGGGCGTCGTCGCCGCGCCGATCGAGGGGATCGACCGCGTGGAGCTGTTGGAGAACGACGACGGCACCGAGTTCGTCAACGTCTACTACGCCGGCCCGATCCGCTCGGCGGGCGGGACGGCGCAGGCGCTGTCCGTGCTCGTCGCCGACTACGCCCGGTCGCTGCTCGACGTCGACGAGTACAAGCCCCGCGACGTGGAGGTCGAGCGCTACGCCGAGGAGATCGCCCTCTACGACAAGGACACGGGGCTCCAGTACACGCCGAAGGACAAGGAGTCGAAGTTCATCGCCAAGCACATTCCGGTCATGCTCGACGGGGAGGCGACGAGCGACGAGGAGGTCTCGGGGTTCCGCGACCTCGAACGCGTCGACACCAACTCCGCGCGCGGCGGGATGTGCCTCGTCGCCGCCGAGGGGATCGCGCTGAAGGCGCCGAAGATCCAGCGGTACACCCGCGACCTCGACGAGGTCGACTGGCCGTGGCTCCAGGACCTGATCGACGGGACGATCGGCAAGGACGGCGCGGGCGACGGCGACGCCGCGGGTGACGAGGGCAGCGACGGCGACGAGAGCGGCTCGGGGGAGGACGGCGACCCCGACGAGGCGGAGAGCGAATCGGCGGCCGACGACCCGACCGAGGCAGGGGCGGACGGGCCGCTCAGGGCCGAGCCCTCGCAGAAGTTCCTCCGGGACCTCATCGCCGGCCGTCCCGTGTTCACTCATCCGAGCGAGGCGGGCGGGTTCCGGCTCCGCTACGGTCGCGCACGCAACCACGGGTTCGCGACCGGCGGCGTCCACCCCGCGACGATGCACATCGTCGACGACTTCCTCGCGGCCGGCACGCAGATCAAGACGGAGCGGCCGGGGAAGGCGCACGGCGTCGTCCCCGTCGACTCCATCGAGGGGCCGACGGTCAGGCTCGCGAACGGCGAGGTCCGGCAGATCGACGACCCGGAGGAGGCGAAGGAGATCCGCAACGGGGTCGAGAAGGTGCTCGATCTGGGCGAGTACCTCGTCAACTACGGGGAGTTCGTCGAGAACAACCACCCGCTCGCGCCCGCCTCGTACGCCCCCGAGTGGTGGGTCCAGGAGTTCGAGGCGGCCGGCGCCGACGTCCGCGCGCTCCGCGACGACCCGCACGTCGACCTCGAACACCCGGACGTCGACCGCGCGTTCTCGTGGGCCGAGGAGTACGACTGCCCGCTCCACCCGGAGTACACGTACCTCTGGCATGACGTATCGGTCGACGCCGTCACGGCGCTCGCGGACGCGGTCGCCGCGGGCGATGTCGTCGAGGGCGTCCTCGCGGTCGAGCGCACCGACGAAGTCCAGCACGCGCTGGAGTCGCTGCTGGTCGAACACGCGGCGACACCCGACGCGCTCCGGATCCCGACGTGGCGCCCGCTCGCGCGGTCGCTCGGGATCGACGACGGGCTCCGCAAGGAGTGGGACGTAGAGGACCTCTCGGCGGCGGCTCGCCAGTACGCCGACGGCGAGAACGCGATCCGCGCGGTCAACGAGGTCGCCCCGTTCGAGGTGCGCGAGCGCGCGCCGACCCGGATCGGCAACCGGATGGGACGCCCGGAGAAGTCGGAGAGCCGCGACCTCTCGCCCGCGGTCCACACGCTCTTCCCGATCAACGAGGCGGGCGGCCCCCAGCGCGACGTCGCCGAGGCCGCGAACGTGATGGACGACACCGGCCACCGCGGGCGACACGAACTGGAGGTCTCCGACCGCGTCTGTCCGGACTGCGGCGAGCACACCTACGCCGCGCTCTGTCCCGACTGCGAGGTTCACACGGAGCCCCACTACGAGTGCGGCGACTGCGGCACCGTCTGCGAGCCCGACGAGGCCGGCCGCGTCGAGTGCCCGAACTGCGAGTGGGAGGTGACGGCCGCGACGTACCAAGAGGTCGACGTTAACGACGCGTACCGCACCGCCTTGGAGACGGTCGGCGAGCGCGAGTCCGCCTTCGAGATCCTGAAGGGCGTCCAGGGGCTCACCTCGCGGAACAAGACGCCGGAGCCGATCGAGAAGGGCGTCCTCCGCGCGAAGAACGGCGTCACCTCGTTTAAGGACGGGACGGTCCGCTACGACATGACCGACCTCCCGGTCACCGCGGTCCGGCCCGAGGAACTCGACGTCACCGCGGACCACTTCCGCGAGCTCGGCTACGAGACCGACATCGACGGCGAGCCGCTGCGCCACGACGATCAGGTGGTCGAACTGCGCGTCCAAGACATCGTCCTCTCGGACGGCGCGGCCGAGCACATGCTCAAGACCGCGGACTTCGTCGACGACCTCCTCGAACAGTTCTACGGCCTCGACCGCTTCTACGAGGTGAACGAGCGCGACGACCTCGTCGGCGAGCTCGTCTTCGGGATGGCCCCCCACACGAGCGCCGCGACTGTCGGGAGAGTGATAGGATTCACCTCGGCCGCGGTCGGATACGCTCATCCGTACTTTCACGCCGCGAAACGCCGGAACTGTTTCCACCCGAAGACGAAGATCTGGTACGAGGACGAGACCGGTCAGCTACGATACGACGAAATCGAGACGTTCGTCGAGACGTACCTCGATCGATCTGATGTCGAGTTCGACGACTTCGGAACGGCCGTCGGCGAACTGGAACATGTCGACGGTGACCTGCGCGTTCCGTCACTGACCGCGGACGGCGATCGAGTCTCTCGTCCGGTAGAGGCGGTCAGCAAGCACGAAGCGCCGGAACACCTCGTCCAAGTTCGGACCGAATCCGGTCGATCGATAACTGTCACTCCTGACCACGGTGTTCACGTGTACGACGGCGAACGGGACGCGGTCGCCGGCAAGGAAGCACGGGAAATCGATGCGGACGACAGGCTGGTGATCCCCGACTCAGTCGGGGCCGACGACATTGACCGGGACTCACGCCGGTTCGATTTGCTCGCCAAATTCGTTCGGTCCGACGCGGTTCCGAACGACCGTCTCATGATCAAAGGGCTGGACAAGGACCGACTGTACGAGCTCTTTGAGGACGCGTTCGCCGACGACTGGGAGGGTCGGTTCTATCCGCTTCAGAGCATGACGGAGGTCTTCGAGACGAACAAGAAGACGCTGAGTAACTACCTGTACCGAGAAAGCTTCCCAGTGTCGTCTCTCCAGCGGTGCTTCACCTCGCTTGACGAGATGCTCGCGTTCGTCCCGGACGATGTCGCGCTCGGCATGAAACGCGATCGCACGGAGATCGATCGGTTCGTCGATCTCAACCGGCGCGTCGCGACGCTGCTCGGCTACTACGCGGCTGAGGGATTCGCCCGCGAGCAGGAGACACCGAAGGGGACGATCCACCAGACGACGATCTGCGGGACGGAAACGGAATCGAGGGAATTCTTCCTTGACGTTCTGCGGGAGGAGTTCGGGGTCGACCCGTACGAAGAGAACCACGCGAAAGTGACTGTCTCCGGTCGCCTGTTGCGTGCGTTCTTCGACTCGGTGCTCGACTCCGGCGTGTACGCACACACGAAGCGCGTCCCCGATCAAATATTCGACGCGCCCGACGAGGTCGTCGGAGCGTATCTGAGCGGGTACTTCAGCGGCGACGGCAGCGTCGACGACGGATCGCTCCGAATCACGGCGACGACGGTGAGCGAGGAGCTTCGAGAGGACTTGGTCGGCCTCCTGCGGCGACTCGAAATCCACGCGAGCGTCGACCGACCCGAACGCGTTCACCTCCACGATAAGTTCCCCGAGTTCTACGACGAGAGCGACACGCGGATGACCGCACAGACGTACGTCCTCAGTGTCTCGTCAGAGGACGCCGTTCGATTCTCCGAAATCGCCGGATTTCACCTCTCTCGGAAGCAGGATCGATTGAGGGAAAACGTCTCGTCCGTCGAACCGTACGCGCGGAAAGCGTCTGATGGCGGGTCCGGCGAGTATCTCGTCGAGAACGTTGCCGACGTGGAAACCGTCGAGAGCGACGTCGAACACGTGTACTGTCTCACCGTCGAAGAGACGCACTCACTCGTCGCGAACGATCTGTCGGTCGATCAGTGCGACGGCGACGAGGATTGCGTAATGCTCCTCATGGACGGCCTTCTCAACTTCTCGAAAGAATTCTTGCCGGACCAGCGGGGTGGGCGCATGGATGCACCCTTAGTGATGTCCTCGCGGATCGACCCCTCGGAGATCGACGACGAGGCGCACAACGTCGACATCGTGCGCGAGTACCCCAAGGAGCTGTACGAGGCGTCTCGCGAGATGGCCGACCCGGAGGCGGTCGAGGAGCTGATACAGATCGGCGAGGACACGCTCGGCACCGACGACGAGTACCACGGGTTCGACCACACCCACGACACGACGGACATCGCGATGGGCCCGGACCTCTCGGCGTACAAGACGCTCGGCGACATGATGGAGAAGATGGACGCGCAGCTTGAGCTGGCCCGGAAGCTCCGCGCGGTCGACGAGACGGACGTGGCCGAGCGGGTGATCGAGTACCACTTCCTGCCGGACATCATCGGGAACCTCCGGGCGTTCTCGCGGCAGGAGACGCGCTGTCTCGACTGCGGCGAGAAGTACCGCCGGATGCCGCTGACGGGCGAGTGCCGCGAGTGCGGCGGCCGCGTGAACCTCACCGTCCACGAGGGGTCGGTGAGCAAGTACGTCGACACCGCCATCGAGGTGGCGGAGCGGTTCGACTGTCGCCCCTACACGAAACAGCGGCTGAAGGTGTTAGACGGGTCGCTGGAGTCGATATTCGAGGACGACACGAACAAGCAGTCCGGCATCGCGGACTTCATGTGAGCTCGGAGGGCTCGGGACGACAGCCGGTCGAGCGATCCCCGTCGCGCCCGACTCTCAACGATTCAGTCGCCGCGCGCCTCTTCGACCACTCGCGTGAACTCCCGGGCGGTCTCGGTGATGGCCTCGTAGTCGCCGCGCTCGGCGGCGTCGTAGTCGACGAGCGCGCCGCCCGCGCCGACCGCGAACGCGCCCGCGTCGATGTACTCGGCCGCGTTGTCGGGGCTGACGCCGCCGGTCGGCATCATCGGGATCTGCCCGAGCGGCCCCTTCATTGCGCCGAGGTGGGCCGGGCCGACGGTCTTCGCGGGGAACACCTTCACGAAGTCGGCGCCCGCCTCGTAGCCGCGGACCGCCTCGGTGGGCGTCATCACGCCGGGCGCGCTGACGGCGCCGTAGCGGTTACACGTCTCGATGACGTCCTCGTGGAGGCTCGGGGAGACGACGAACTCCGCACCCGCCATCAGCGTGGTCCGCGCCGTCTCGCTGTCGAGGACCGTTCCCGTGCCGACGACGACCTCGTCGTCGAAGGAGCCGGCGACCTCGCCGATGAGGTCCGCGACGTTCGGCGTGTCGGCGGTGATCTCGACGGCGGTGACGCCGCCCTCGCGGAGCGCCTCCGCGATCTCGATGAGCTGGTCGGCGGGCACCCCGCGCAACACCGCGACGACGCCGCTGTCGTCGAGTCGTGAGAGCGTCTCGTTCATACCCCCCGTTTCCCGAGTCGGAACTTAAAACCGCGCCGATGCTCGCGAGCGCCGACGGCGCTCTCGCCCGCCGGGGCCGCGGTCGACGGTCCCGAGCGAGCGCCCCCTTCGCAGCCTGTCCCGTGACACCGGTCGACACGAAATCGGCGGCGATAGGGAGTAATCGCCCGCGAAACGGCCGCGACGAAACACTACCCTTTTGACCCTCCTTTCGGTAACACTCGGTATAATGGGCCGACGCAAGAAGATCGTTCAGGAATGTCAACGGCTGATGGACGCCCCGGAGAACATCCGGAACATCGCCATCGCCGCCCACGTCGACCACGGGAAGACGACGCTCTCCGACAACCTGCTGGCGGGCGCCGGCATGATATCCGAGGACACCGCGGGCGAGCAGCTCGCGATGGACACGAAGGAGGACGAGCAGGAGCGCGGGATCACCATCGACGCGGCGAACGTGTCGATGACTCACGAGTACGAGGACACCAACCACCTCGTCAACCTCATCGACACCCCGGGCCACGTGGACTTCGGGGGCGACGTCACCCGCGCGATGCGCGCGGTCGACGGCGCGCTGGTGGTCGTCGACGCCGTCGAGGGCGCGATGCCCCAGACGGAGACGGTGCTCCGGCAGGCGCTCCGCGAGGGAGTGAAGCCGACGCTGTTCATCAACAAGGTCGACCGCCTCATCTCGGAGCTCCAGGAGGGGCCCCAGGAGATGCAGGAACGGCTGATGTCGGTCATCGCCGACGTCAACGAGCTCATCCGCGGGATGGCCGAGAACATGGACGACATCCCCGAGGACTGGACCGTCTCCGTCGAGGACGGCACGGTCGGGTTCGGCTCGGCGCTGTACAAGTGGGGCGTCTCGATGCCCTCGATGCAGCGGACCGGGATGGACTTCGCCGACATCATGGAGCTGGAACAGGACGACAAGCGGCAGGAGCTCCACGAGCGCACGCCGCTGTCGGACGTCGTGCTCGACATGGTCTGCGAGCACTTCCCGAACCCGGTCGACGCCCAGCCCCGTCGTGTCCCGCGCATCTGGCGCGGTGACCCCGACACCGAGCTGGCCGAGGGGATGCAGCTGGTCGACGAGGACGGCGACGTCGTCTTCATGGTCACCGACATCTCCATGGACCCGCACGCGGGCGAGATCGCGACGGGCCGCGTCTTCTCCGGCACGCTGGAGAAGGGCCAGGAGCTGTACGTCTCGGGCACCGCCGGCAAGAACCGCATCCAGAGCGTCGGGCTCTTCATGGGGTCCGAGCGCGAGGAGGTGGACCGCGTCCCCGCGGGGAACATCGCCTCGGTCACCGGGCTGCGCGACGCAATCGCCGGTTCCACCGTCTCCTCGGTGGAGATGACGCCGTTCGAGTCGATCGAACACATCTCCGAGCCGGTCATCACGAAGTCCGTCGAGGCGCAGAACATGGACGACCTGCCGAAGCTCATCGAGACGCTCCAGCAGGTCGCCAAGGAGGACCCGACGATCCAGATCGAGATCAACGAGGACACGGGCGAACACCTCATCAGCGGCCAGGGCGAGCTCCACCTCGAAGTGATCACCCAGCGGATCCGCGACAATCAGGGCATCCCGGTCATCACCGGCGAACCGATCGTCGTGTTCCGCGAGCAGCCCCAGGAGAACTCCCGCGAGGTCGAGGGGCAGTCGCCGAACCGCCACAACAAGTTCTACATCACCGTCGAGCCGATGGACCAGGAGATCGTCGACGCCATCCAGCTCGGCGAGGTCTCGATGGACATGCCCGAACTGGAGCGCCGCGAGGCGCTGCAGGAGGCCGGCATGGACAAGGACACCTCGCAGAACGTCGAGGACATCCACCGGACCAACATCCTCATCGACGACACGAAGGGTATCCAGCACCTCAACGAGACGATGGAGCTGGTCCTCGAAGGGCTTCAGGAGGCGCTCGACGACGGCCCGCTGGCCGCCGAGCCGGTTCAGGGGTCGCTGTTCCGCCTGCACGACGCGAAGCTCCACGAGGACACCATCCACCGCGGTCCCGCGCAGGTCATCCCGGCGGTCCGCGACGCGGTCCACCGCTCGCTGATCGACGGCGAGGTCCGCCTGCTGGAGCCGATCCAAGACGTCCGGATCGACGTCCCCTCGGAGCACATGGGCGCCGCCTCCGGCGAGATCCAGGGCCGCCGCGGCCGCGTCGACGACATGTACCAGGAGGGTGACCTCATGGTGGTCGAGGGCATCGCGCCCGTCGAGGAGATGATCGGGTTCTCCTCCGACATCCGTTCGGCCACCGAGGGCCGCGCCTCGTGGAACACCGAGAACGCGGGCTTCCGCGTGCTCGTCGACAACCTCCAGCGCGAGAAGATCATGGAGATCCGCGAGCGCAAGGGGATGAAGCTGGAACTGCCGCAGTCGATCGACTACTTCTAAGTCGACGGCGCGGTCCGCGGCGGTCGGCCGTCCCCGCTTTGTCCGTCTGCTTCGACGTTCTCTCTTCCCTCTTCGGCGCGCTTCGGCCCGTCAGCCGAGGATCCGCCTGACAGCCGACGCGCCGCCGCCAAGGACGAAGACGACCCCGAGCGCGGCCGCGATGAGCGGCGCGTTCGACGTCTGCGCCTTCAGGAACGCCCCGTCGGGGTCGGCGGGGTCGACGTAGGCCGTCGTCGACTCGCCGACGGCGTACTCCCCGATCACTTCGCGGGCGGCCGACTCGGTGTCGTAGTTCGACGTGATCGCCGCGGGGAAGACGTTCGTGCTCTCGTAGGTGTTCCCCTCGTACTCGTAGGTGAACCGCACGGTCGGCCGGTAGTCGACGCTCGTGCTGCTTCCGGAGGAACTCGATTCAACGTCGAGGGCGGCGATCTCGGCGTCGACCTCGACGGCGTCCGCGACGGCGTCCGACTGCTGGGTGTAGTCGTACGCGCCGTAGCCTGTCACTGCGAGCCCGATCAGCAGCATGACGACAGCGCCCTTGAGCGTCTTCGGACCGTCGATCGAGAGCCCGCCGTCGCTCATTCGTCCCGCTCACCTCGGTTCGAGGGGAGCCGGTCGGAGGAGCGACGAGTCGGTGCGACGGGCCGCGAAGCGATGCTGGACGAACCGCGTGGAGGGGCGAACACTCACGCTCCTCGGTCGCGGTCGCGCATAATTCTTGGGGGGCCGTCCCGCCCGATTCGTGCGGTACGTTGACAACCGTGGCCGCGAGGCAACGCCTGCCCCCGCCGAAGGCTTATACCCGATCGTCCGACTCCGTTCGGGTATGCAGACGGGCACGACTCCCCCCCGGCGCACCGCGACGGAGCCACCGAGCGACCGCTCCACGCCGGGCACAGGAACGTGTCTGCGAACGCGCGCCCCCGCCCCGGTCCATCGCGGCGAGGCGCCGGAGGTGTCGCCGTGAGCGACCGTCGCGACGGGGCGCCGGAGGCCGCGATCGACGCCGAGAACGCGGTCGATTCGGCCGCCGACGCCGAGAGCGCGGACCCGGCCTCCCCGGACGGGGGGCACGCGGCCGCGACTCCCTCGACGCACACGGTGCGGCTGGAGCTGGTCGACGAGCCCGGCCAGCTGCTCGCCGCGCTCCACCCGATCGCGGACAACGGAGGGAACCTCCTGTCGATCTACCACGAGCGCGGGAACAAGACGCCCCGCGGGCGGATCCCGGTTGAGGTCGACTTCGAGGCGACTCCCGAGCGGTTCGAGGAGATCGTCGACGCGCTCCGCAGCGAGGGCGTGAACGTGATGCAGGCGGGCACGGAGCGGTACGCCGAGGAGGTGACGCTGCTCCTCTTCGGCCACCTCATCGACACCGACCTCTCCGACACGCTCTCGCGGATCGAGGCCTGCGAGTCGGCGTCGGTCGCCGACGTGTCGCTCGCGGCCCCGCAGGGCACCGAAGAGGTGTCGAGCGCCCGACTCCGGCTCGAAGCGCGCGCCGGCGAGACGGACGCGGCGCTCGCAGCGGTCCGCGAGCTCGCCGACGAGAAGGAGCTCCGCGTCGTCGAGCCGCTCACGGGGGTGGACGCGTGAAGCTCGCCGTCATCGGCGCGGGCGCGGTCGGGCGCTCGGTCGTCGAGCTGGCGGGCGAACACGGCCACGAGGTCGTCGCGGTCGCCGACTCCTCGACGGCGGTCGTCGCAGACGGGGCGGACGGTCGGGGCGGCGACGCGGTCGGCGTCGACCCCGACGCGGTCGTGGCCCGGAAGGCTGAGCGCGGAATCGTCGGGGACGACGACCCCGAAGACGCGCTCGCGGCCGACTACGACGTCCTCGTCGAGGCGACGCCGACGACGCTCGGCGACGCCGAACCCGGCTTCTCGCACGTGACGACCGCCTTGGAGCGCGACCGCCACGCCGTCCTCGCGAACAAGGGCCCGGTCGCGGAGCGGTTCGGCGACCTGCGGGCGGCCGTCGACGACAGCGACGGGGACATCCGGTTCGAGGCGACCGTGGGTGGGGCGATCCCCGCGGTCTCGACCGTCGAGGATATCGAGCCCGGCCACGTCACCGCGGTCCGCGGCGTGCTCAACGGGACGGCGAACTTCATCCTGACGCGGATGGCCGCCGAGGGGCTCGACTACGATCACGTGCTCGCGGAGGCGCAGGACCTCGGCGTCGCCGAGGCCGACCCCTCCTTCGACGTGGACGGCACCGACGCGGCGCTGAAGTGCGTCATCCTCGCGAACGTCCTCTCGTTCGGCGCGGTCGACGACCCGGCAGACGCCCGGGAGTTCACGCTCGACGACGCCGACGTCTCCGGGATCCGCGACGTGCCCGGCTCCGCGCTCCGGCTCGCGGCCGAGGACGGGCAGACGGTCCGGCTGATCGGCGAGGCGACGGGTGAGACCGTCCGCGTCGCGCCGCGGCTCGTCCCCGAGAACGGGACGCTCGCGGTCTCCGGCACGCAGAACATCGTCCAGATCGAGACGTCCCACGCCGGCCGGCTCAACATCTCCGGTCGCGGCGCGGGCGGCCCCGAGACCGCGAGCGCGGTCCTCGGCGACGTGGGACGATTGGAGTAGGCCGGCTCGTCCGGTTGGAGTAGGCCGCTTCGACCGCCGATTCCGTCGCTCCGGACCGGGGCGTGTGTCGCTCTGTCGTGTTCCGCGTTGTCGAGAATCGCCGGACGGCGGCACGATACTCTGTAAGCCGTATCGAAACCGTTTTAGTGGAATCAACCGAAACTTACTCACAGAGCGCCTTAGCGCGTGATTACCCCATGAGTGACAAACCGCACCAGAACCTGGCCATCATCGGCCACGTCGACCACGGCAAGAGTACGCTCGTGGGTCGCCTCCTCTTCGAGACGGGGAGCGTCCCCGAGCACGTAATCGAGCAGCACCGCGAGGAAGCCGAAGAGAAGGGCAAGGGCGGCTTCGAGTTCGCCTACGTGATGGACAACCTCGCCGAGGAGCGCGAGCGCGGCGTCACGATCGACATCGCCCACCAGGAGTTCGACACGGACAACTACTACTTCACCATCGTCGACTGCCCGGGCCACCGTGACTTCGTGAAAAACATGATCACGGGCGCCTCGCAGGCCGACAACGCGGTGCTCGTCGTCGCGGCCGACGACGGCGTCGCGCCCCAGACGCGTGAGCACGTGTTCCTGGCCCGCACGCTCGGGATCAACGAGCTCATCATCGGCGTCAACAAGATGGACCTCGTCGACTACAGCGAGGACTCCTACAAGGAGGTCATCGGCGAGGTCGAGGACCTGCTCAACCAGGTCCGCTTCGCGACCGACGACACCACGTTCGTGCCGATCTCGGCGTTCGAGGGCGACAACGTCGCCGAGGCGTCCGAGAACACGCCGTGGTACGACGGCGACACCCTGCTGGAGTCGCTCAACGACCTGCCGGAGTCCGAGCCGCCGACGGACGCGCCGCTCCGACTCCCCATCCAGGACGTCTACACCATCTCCGGCATCGGGACCGTCCCCGTGGGACGCGTCGAGACCGGGATCCTCAACACCGGCGACAACGTCTCCTTCCAGCCGTCCGACGTGGGCGGCGAGGTGAAGACGGTCGAGATGCACCACGAAGAGGTGCCCAAGGCCGAGCCCGGTGACAACGTCGGGTTCAACGTCCGCGGCATCGGCAAGGACGACATCCGCCGCGGCGACGTCTGTGGCCCGGCCGACGATCCGCCGAGCGTCGCGGAGACGTTCAAAGCGCAGGTCGTCGTCATGCAGCACCCGTCGGTCATCACGGCCGGCTACACCCCGGTCTTCCACGCCCACACGGCGCAGGTCGCCTGTACGATCGAGTCCATCGATCAGAAGATCGACCCCTCGTCCGGTGAGGTCGCCGAGGAGAACCCGGACTTCATCAAGTCTGGCGACGCCGCGGTCGTCACCGTGCGCCCCCAGAAACCGCTCAGCATCGAGCCGTCCGGCGAGATCCCGGAACTCGGCAGCTTCGCCATCCGCGACATGGGGCAGACCATCGCGGCCGGCAAGGTGCTCGAAGTCAACGAGCGATAATCGATGCAGCAGGCACGCGTCCGCCTCGCCGGCACGAGCCCCGAGGACCTCGACGACATCTGCGACGACGTCCGCGAGATCGCGGACTCGACGGGAGTCGCCCTGTCGGGCCCGATCCCGCTGCCGACGAAGACGCTCGAGATCCCGTCGCGCAAGTCCCCGGACGGTGAGGGGACGGCGACGTGGGAGCACTGGGAGATGCGCGTCCACAAGCGTCTGATCGACATCGACGCCGACGAACGCGCGCTCCGCCAGCTGATGCGCGTCCAAGTGCCGAACGACGTCAGCATCGAGATCGTTCTCGAAGACTGAGCGCTAGGGCGTTTCTCTTTCACCCCTTTCTTTTTCACCCACCGAGTAGCGATGCGACTCGCGACTCGCCCCTCACCGCGCGTCGAGCAGCCCGACGCGTCCAGCCACGAGCCCGCAGAACGCGCCCGTTCCGTGCGCGACCAGCGCGACGCCCGGCGCGGCCGTCGTCGCGGTGAGGACGACGGCGACGAGACCGAACAGGAGGAGTTGGGCCCGCGGCGAGAGCCGGAGCCGGTCGAACAGCGTCGCGCTCACGACGTTGTCGGCGAGCAGGTAGCCGCCGAGCGCGAAGACGGCGCCGCTGATCCCCAACACGGCCGCCGGGGGACCGAGCAGGCTCCCGAGGGTCACCTGCGCGACGCCCGCGAGCGCGCCGGTAGCGACCACGAACGCGTGGAAGCGCGGGCGAGTCGTCCGGCGCTCGACGAGGGGCCCGACGAGCAGCAGCGCGAGGGCGTTCGCCAGCAGGTGGCCGACGGAGCCGTGCGCGTACACGCTGGTGACGAGCGTCCACGGCGCGACGGAGACGGGGGTCGACAGCGCGAGGAGGCCGAAGAGACCGACGAGGCTGAGGAGGGCCTGCGCGGCGCCGACGAGGAGGACGATCCCGAGCGTTTCGAGGGTGGCGCGCATCGGGCGAGGGTTGGGACCGGGCGGTGAAAAGGCTGTGCGGGCCGCGCCGTCCGCGACCGTGGTCCGGATGCGACCCGCCCGCGACTCAGATCACGTCGTCGGGATCGTGGGCGCGCGCCAGCCGTGTCGCCTCGGCGGCGTACCGCTCGCGGTCGTCGGGGTCCTCGACGGTCCCGACGTTCGACGGCGCCGCGTCGACGGCGGCCGTGGTGTCGCGCACGTCCGTGAAGGAGGTGAGCGCCCGCTCCTTCCGGAAGTAGCGCTCGCCGTCCGGCGTCGCGTACGTGAGGATCACCATGTTCTGCTCGTCGTCGGAGTAGGTGCGCTCGACGAGCCACATCCGGACGTCGTCGGTCGCGGAGCCGGCGGCCGCCTCGTCCGTATTCATGTGTGGTATTTCGAATTCTACGAACAAACGTGTTACGCCGGCTCGGAACCGACTCGCGCCGCCGCTCGCCTCCTCGAACCGCCAGCGTTTTATTCTTTAGGGCGGCCTAAACGAATGGATGAATCCGCGCATCGCCGCCGCTCGGCTCCGCGAGCGCCTGTTTCGACTTCGGGAGCGACTCCCGCGGGGAACGCTTTCGGTCGCCGGGACGGTCCTCGTCCTTGCGGTCGGCGGTGCGGTGTTGACGCGGACCCTCGACGTCGAGGCCGTTGTCTCGGCGGCGACCGCCGCCGACCCGGCGCACCTCCTCGCGGCGCTCGCCGTCTACCTCGCCTCGTGGCCGGTCCGCGGCCGGCGGTACGGCGACGTACTCGCGCCGATGGGATACCGGTCCCGCACGGCGTTCCTCACGGCGACGGTGTTCGCGAGCCAGACCGCGAACCTGATCGTCCCCGCGCGGGCCGGCGACGGCGTGCGCGCGTACCTGCTGAACGACCGCCGCGAGGTGCCGTATCCGACCGGGGTCGCGTCGCTGGCGGTCGAGCGCGCGTTCGACTTGGTCGCGCTCGGCGCGCTCGGGGGCGGCGCGCTCGCGGTCCTGCTCCTCGACGGGCAGGCCGTGGCGCCGAACGGGTCGGAGCGGGCGGTCGCGGCCGCCGCCGCGCTCGCGCTCGCGGCCGCGTCGGTCTCCGCGGGCGGCGTCGCGGTCGCTCGGAGCGACCGCCGGTTCGGGCCCGCCCTCCGCGACCGGTTCGACGGCTCCCGGCTCTCACGGGCCGTCGACGCAGCGGTCCGGTTCGGCGCCTCGGTCCGGGTCGTCGCCGCGGACGCGGGCGCGCTCGTCCGGGTGTCGCTCGCGAGCGTCGTCGTGTGGGGGGCGGACGTCGCGACCGCGGTCCTCGTCCTCGCGGCGCTCGTCGGCGGATTCGGGGCGGCGGTCGACCCGGGGACGCTCCTCGTCGTCGGCACGCTCGCCGTCTCGGCCGGGAACCTCGCGAAGGTGTTGCCGCTCTCGCAGGGGGGAATCGGACTGTACGAGGCGGCCTTCACCGGTATCGTCGTCGCGGCGACGCCGATCCCGGCGGAGGTCGCGCTCGCGGCCGCGGCGCTCGATCACGCGCTGAAAAACGCTGTCACGCTCGCGGGCGGCGGCCTCGTCGCGGCCGCGTTCGACCTCTCCGTGACGCGCACGCCCGACGATTCCGAGCGGGAGCGGGACACGGGCGCGACGCGGCCCGCGACGGACCGCTAAACTTTTAGGTTAGCCTAAAAACGATCGCGTATGAATCCGACCGCCTCCGACAGCGACGGTCCGGACGTCTGCGTGATCGTCCCGACGATACGGGAGTACGAGTGTATCCGTGCGTACGTGGCGAACGCCCGCGACCACGGCTTCGACGTCTCGCGGCTCCACTTCGTCCTCGTCACCGAGGACTTCTGCGACGTCGAGGAGATGCGAGACATGCTCGACGACCTCGGCGTCTCCGGCGAGGTGTTCGACGGCACCCGCCGCGAGGAGTGGTACGAGGCCAACGGCGTCGCGGAGTACGGCCACGTCGTCCCGGCGGCGAGCCACGCCGAGACGAGCTTCGGCCTGCTGTACATGTGGGCCCACGACGAGTACGACTACGGCGTGTTCATCGACGACGACACGCTCCCCCACGACGACGTCGACTACTTCGGCCGTCACATGGGGAACCTCGCGTTCGGCGGTTCGATCGAGCGCGTCAGTTCGGACGAGGACTGGGTCAACGTCCTCTACGACAACGCCGACGAACACGGGCTCTACCCCCGCGGATACCCCTACTCGGCGATGGACGAGACGGTCGAGACGGACTCTGTCGCGGTCGAGCCCGGCGAGGTCGTCGCCTCGCAGGGCCTCTGGACGAACGTCCCCGACCTCGACGCGGTCCGGATCCTGATGGACGGCGATCTGGAGGGGCAGGCGCAGACCCGCACGACCGCCGCCGACTTCGGCGAGGACTTCGTCGCCGCGCGCGGCAACTACCTCACGGTCTGCTCGATGAACCTCGCGTTCCGCCGCGAGGTGATCCCCGCGTTCTACCAGCTACCGATGGACGACAACGAGTGGGACGTGGGTCGGTTCGACGACATCTGGTCGGGGCTCTTCCTCAAGCGCGCCTGCGACGTGCTGGGCAAGCGGATCTACAACGGCGACCCGCTGTGTGAACACAACAAGGCCCCGCGCTCGACGTTCGACGACCTCGCGAACGAGGTCGCCGGGCTGGAGCTGAACGAGCACGTCTGGGAGGTAATAGACGGGGAGGGCGACGACGCCGACTCGTACGCCGCCGTCTTCGACGCGATGGCCGACGCGCTCGCCGAGGGCGACTTCGACGAGTGGAACAACGGCGCGTTCCTCAACCACTGCGGCGAGTACATGCGCGACTGGCTCGACTGCCTCGACGCGATCCGCCGGACGCCGGCGGTCGCGGACGACTGAACCGACACGACTAAACGTATTTAGGTAAGCCTAAAACACATGGCGAACGACGACTTCGACGAACGAGACGGACGCGACGTTCGACGACGGAAGTTCCTCGCGGCCGCCGGTTCGGTCGGCGTCGCGGGGATCGCCGGCTGTAACGGGACGGACGAGGGAGGCGACGGCGAGGACGGCGGCGACGGCCCCGGCGGGGCCGTGGGCCAGATCGGGTCCGGCCGCGCCGGCCGCGACGCCCCCGGCGGCACGCCGATGGCCGATATGCCGGCGCTCGAAGGCGAGCTCACCGTCTACTCCGGTCGCGGCGAGTTCCTCGTCGGCGAGCTCGTCAGCTACATCGACGACCTGTACGACGACTTCGATCTCACCATCCGGTACAACAACTCGACCGACCTCGTGAACCAGATCGTCAACGAGGGGGAGGGGTCGCCGGCGGACGTGTTCTACTCGGTGAACGCCGGCTCGCTCGGCGCGCTCGCCGACGCGGGACGCACGCAGGCGCTCCCCGACGGCGTGGCCGAGAAGGTCCGCGGGGAGTTCCGCACCGAGCAGTGGGTCGGCACCTCCGGCCGCGCCCGGACGGTCCCGTACAACACTGAGGAGTTCTCCGAGGATGACATGCCGGACGACATCATGGCGTACCCCGAGGAGTTCGAGGGCGACCTCGGCTGGGCGCCGTCGTACGGCTCCGCGCAGGCGTTCATCACCGCGATGCGGCTGCTCGAAGGCGAGGAGGCCACCCGCGAGTGGCTGGAGGCGATGGTCGAGCGCGGCGCCGCGACGTACCCCGACGAGTTCCGCACGTGTCAAGAGATCGCCGACGGCGAGATCGACGCCGCGTTCACGAACCACTACTACATCCAGCGCGTGCTCGACGGGAACCCCGAGGCCCCGATCGCGACCTCGTTCACCGAGGGCGACGCGGGCGCGGTGTTCAACGTCGCCGGCGCCACGGTCGTCGACACGGCGTCCGACGCCGACCTCGCCGCGAACTTCGTCCGGCACCTGCTGTCGGCCGAGGCGCAGGACTACTTCGCGCGCTCCACCTTCGAGTACCCGCTGATCCCCGACGTCGAGCCGATCGGCGACCTCCCGACGATCGACGAGCTGGACGTCCCGGACATCGACCTCTCGGAGCTGTCCAACCTCGAACCGACGATCGACCTCATGCGCGACGCCGGCGTCCAGATCTAACCGGCCGCCGCGCTCCGCACGACGCTCACTTCACCACGGCCTCCCATTCGTGTCACCCCTTCCACCGCGCGTCCGCCCGCGTCGGCTCGCCGTCCGCCTCCGCCGGCGGCTCGGCGCCGACCGGGTGAGCCTCGCCGCGGCGCTGGTGGCCGTCGCGGCCGGCGTCCTGACGTTCGCGATCGCCGCCACCGTCTTCTCGCACCACTCCGCGAACCACGACGAGGGCGTTTACCTCACGCAGGCCGCGCTCCTCCTCGACGGCCAGTTGGCGCTCCACGCCGGGCCCCTCGCCGACGCCGTCCACCCGTGGTTCTTCATCGAGGACGGCGGGCGCCTCTACCCGAAGTACAACCCCGTCCCGGCGGCGATGTTCGCGGTCACGATGGGCGCGTTCGGCGAGCCCCGCGTCACCCTCGCGGCGGTCGCCGCCGGCAACGCCGCCTTGGTGTACCTCCTCGGCTCGATGGTCGTCGGTCGTCGAGCCGGTCTCGCCGCGGCCGTCCTCTTCGCCACGTCGCCGATGGCGGTCGCGACCTCGTCGGCCTTCCTCCCGTACGCGCCGACGACGTTCTTCAACCTCGTCTTCGCGGTCGCGTACCTCCGGAGCGTCCGGGACCGGTCGCTCCGGGCGGCCGGCGTCGCGGGCCTCGCGATCGGGCTCGCGTTCTTCGCGCGCCCGTACACCGCGGTGCTGTTCGCCGCCCCGTTCATTCTCCACGCGCTGTGGCGGGTGGTCTCGGCCACCCGGCGGTTCGGCGCCGAGTCCGGGACGTCGACGCCGCGCGCGCTCGTGGCCGCCGGGCTTCGCGGCCTCCCGGACCCGGTCCGCCGCCACGGGCTCACGGCGCTGTTCGGGTCCCTGTTCGTCGGCGTCACGCTCGCGTACAACGTCCGAATGACCGGGTCGCCGCTCACGTTCCCCTATCAGGTGTTCGCGCCGATGGACGGTCCCGGCTTCGGCGAGCGGCGCATCCTCGGCCACTCGGTCGACTACACGCTCGGCTTGGCGCTGGAGTCGAACCGGTACGCGCTGCAGGAGATCGCGACCCGGTGGTTCGTCGCCGGCCCGCTCGGGACCGTCACCGCGCTCGTCGGCGCCGCGGTCGCGTTCCGGGGCTGGCGCGCAAGCGGCGACCCCCGCGGTCTCCTCGACGACGACCCCGACGCCGACGCGGCGACGGCCGCCGACGGCGGCGCGGCGGGGCCGTCCGGCTCGGCCGCGTTCCGCCGGCTCGCGGCGCTGCTCCTCGTCGGCGTCGCGGTCTCGGTCGTCGTCGGGAACCTCTACTTCTGGGGGACCCACAACGCGCTCGCCGACCTCTCGGATCCGACCGACGGACTCGCGTCCCTGTTCGGTCCGTTCTACCACTTCGACCTGCTCGTCCCGCTGTCGGTGGTCGGCGGGCTCGGCATTGCCGCCGGCTATCGGGCGCTCTTCGCCGTCCGCGCGCGACTCGTCGACCGCGGCCTCTCACGGTCGGCCGCGGGCGCCGCGCTCGCGGTCGTCGTCGCGCTCGCGGTCGCCGGCGGAGGTGTCGCCGCCGTCGACGCGGCCGCGGACCCGATAGAGCGGAACGCCGCGGTCGACGAAAAACACGAGGCGGCGTACGCGCCGTTCGACGAGACGACGTTCGAGGACGGGCTGGTGTTCATCCCCGCGCCGTACGGCGAGTGGCAGAACCACCCGTTCCAGTACCTCCGGAACGGACCGGGACTCGACGGCGACGTCGTGTACGCGCTCGACCGCGACCCGGTCGAGAACTTCGCGGTTCTCGACGCCTATCCGGACCGGACGCTGTACCGCTACGGCTACCGCGGGACCTGGACCGCGGACCCGAACGCGCACGTCTCGCCGAAGCTGGCGGCGCTGGACCGGCGGTCCGGGTCCGCGATTGAGGCGACGACGACCGTCGGCGTGCCGGACCGCGTCGCCCGCGCGCAGGTCCGCGTCGACCCGCGCCGGGGCGCTCCGGGCGGTCCGGACCACGTCTCCAACACGGTGAGCGACCTCGGCGACTCGCTCGCCGTCGACTGGACGGTGACGCCTGAGGGGGTCCGGCTGTCCGACGCCGCGGCCGCGGGCGACGCCGACGCGGCCGAACCCATCCCCTTCGACCCCGAGGGCGACGTGGTCGCCGTGACGGTGACGCTCGTCGACCCGACGGGCGCGACGTTCACCTACCGACAGGAGGTGACGGTTCGGGTGACAGAGAGCGGGGAGCCGGGAGCCGAGGGTGACGAGGCGGGAGCCGACGCCGAGCGCGTCGAGGTCGTCTGGCCGCCCGAGCGCTCGACCTGCCGCCTCGTCACGGAGTGCGGCACCGAGGGGACGTACCTCCCCGACGACCCCGACGCCCACCCCGACTGGGTCGTCTTCGAGACGGACGCCGAGACGAACCATTAATCGGCTGATAGCTTATAGATAGCTGACTGCGGATCGGCAGTGAACACCTCCAAAGCCCCAGTCGCGAGGCGGGCGCACGCTCGCTGCGCGCCTCACTCGGTCGCTACCGCTCCCTCGTTGCGGTGCTTACGTCGCCTGCGCCCGCCTCGCGACTGCCCCTTTGAGTCCCACCCCGCACAGCACCGCAACCGCCGGAAGACGGTCCTGCTCGCTCCTTCCAGTCGCTGCGCGGGCTGCGACTTCCGTGCTCCCGCTCGCTCCCTTCGGTCGCTCGCGGGACCGCACCTCACACCTCCCCAGCCTCGTCAGTCGCCCTCGCTTCGCTTCGGGCGACTGACTCCCTCGCGCGTGCGATTCGCGCCTTTCGGGCGCTCATCGGCACGCGCCACCGCCGCGTTCATTCATAAATAGTCGGCGCCGTCGCTCACGACTGTGAAAACGTCGCCGGCGGCGGTCCACTGTGCCCACAGTATCCGTCCGGACCGCCGTCGACGTCGCGTCGGGGGCGGAGTGCCCTCAGAAGCGCCGCAGTTGCTCTTCGAGACAGACGGTGACGATCGACTTCGCGATGGCGGCGCCGCCGCCGATCGGGTCGAGTTTCGTCTCGCCGAGGCGCTCCGCGTACCGGATCGGGCGCTCGCGCACGTCGTAGCCCCGCATCAGCGGGCGGATCAGGAGTTCGGCCGAGAGGCCAGTGTTCTCGGTCCACCCGATCTCCTCGACCACGTCGCGGCGGTACGCGCGCATCCCCGTCGTGGTGTCGTGGACGCCCTCGCCCATCAGCAGGCTCGCGATCGCGGCGAACGCGTGGTTGCCGAAGCGGTTGAACGCCGGCATCGCGTCGGCGCCGTGGTAGAGCCGGTCGCCGCTCACCACGTCCGCGCCGTCGTTGATCTCGGCGAGGAACTCCGGCAGCGCCTCCATCGGGTAGGTGTCGTCGCAGTCGGTCGTGACGACCACGGGGCGGTCGGGCGTCAGGATCGCCTCGCGGACGGCGACGCCGTACCCCTGCGGCTCCTGCTCGATGACTCGCGCGCCGTGTTCGCGGGCGATCTCCGGGGTTCGGTCCGAGGAGCCGTCGACGCAGACGACTTCCGCCCTCCCGTCGGTCGCCTCGTCGATGTCCTCCAGCACCGTCGCGATGGCCTCCTCCTCGTTGTACGTCCCCATCACGACGCTGAGGTCGTCGAAGGTGTACTCCCCGCTCTCGGCGTCCGCCGCGTTCGCGGCCCCGCCCTCGCCGTCTGCCGAGCCCGTAGCCCCGTTCTCGTCGTCCGCTGCCACGTCCACGGCGCTCGCGGACCCGTTCGTCGCGTGTGCTGAGTCGCTCATTACCGGCGAGTCGATCCGGACGCACTTGAGTTTTTAGGTTTACCTAAAATAGTGGCGGCGAGCCGTCAGGAGCCGTCGGCGAGCCACTCGGCAACGTCGTCGCCGACGCGGAGCGCGAGCGCGGCGATGGTGAGCGTCGGGTTCATCGCGCCGCTCGTCGGGAAGACGGAGCTGGAGGCGATCCAGCAGTTATCGAGGTCGTGCGTCCGGCAGTCGGCGTCGACGACGCCGCGGTCTGGGTCGTCGCTCATCCGCGTCGTGCCCATGTGGTGGTAGGCGGGACCGGTCGCGTCCGGTCCGGCGACCCACTCGACGTCGGCACCGAGTTCCTCGAGAATGGACACCTGAATCTCGTTGGCGCGCTCGATCGTGTCGAGCGCGCGGTCGCCGACGGTCCACTCGATCCGCGGGACCGGGTTCCCGCGGTCGTCGGTGCGGTCGTCGGCGAGCGTCACGCGGCTCTCGGCGTCGGGAAGCTGCTCGACCAGCCCGCCCATCGCGACGTGGTTCCCGTACCCGTCGCGGAGCCGCTCCGCGAGCGCGTCGCCCCAGTCGTCGCCCGTGAGGGCCATCTCCACCGGCGAGGGGCCGGCGTAATTGAAGAACTCCAGCTTGAACGGGGCCTGCGACTCGTCGGCCTCGTCGTAGAACTGGTCGCAGGCGCTGGTGTAGAAGCCGACGTGGTTCTGTCTCGTCGGCTCGTCGAGCGTGCCGCCGGCGCCCACGAACAGGTGGTCCATGAAGAACTCGCCGACGTGTCCGCTCCCGTTCGCGAGCCCGTCGGGGTACCGGTCTGACGCGGAGAGCAAGAGGAGCCGCGGCGTCTCCACGCCCCCGGCGGCGACGACGAACGCGTCCGCCTCCTGTCGGTGTCGTTCCCCGTCGGGAGTCGCGTAGACGGCCGCGGTCACCCGGTCGTCGCCGTCGTGTTCCAACTGTTCGACCGGCGCGCGGTCGATCACCGTCGCGCCCGCCGCCTCGGCGCGCTCGACGTGGACCGTCGCGTCGTACTTCGCGCCGCTCGGACAGACGGGCTGGCAGGTGCCGTAGCCGACGCAGGGCGAGCGGTCGTCGTACGGTTCCGAGTTGCGCGCGTTGGGCACGGAGTGCATGTCGATCCCGAGCGACTCGCAGGCCTCGGCGAACAGCGAGTCGCTGTAGGAGGGCTCGAACGGCGGCATCGGGTGGGGCTCCTCGCGGGGCGGCGCGTAGGGGTTGTCCGACGCGCCCGAGACGCCCAGTTCGCGCTCCGCCTCGGCGTAGTAGGGCCGCAGGTCGTCGTAGTCGATCGGCCAGTCGGGGCCGACGCCGCGCTCGCTCCCGGAGTTGAAATCCTCCTCGTGGAGCCGCATCACCATCCCCTGCCAGTGGAGCGTCGAGCCGCCGACCCCCTTCACGCGGGCGTGGTTCAGCGGGTACGTCCGGTCGCCGGCGGTCTCGTGGGCGTCGCGCGCGCCGCCCATGCCCCACACGTCGGGCCGACCGTACGACGGCCGGATCGCCCGCTCCTGCCGGGCGAGCCGATCTTCGGGGTCGAACCGCGGCCCGGCGTCGAGGATCACCACGTCGCGGTCGCCGGCGAGCCGGTCGGCGACGAGCGCCCCGGCGGGACCCGCGCCGACGACACAGACGTCGGCGTCGGCGACGGGCGTTCGATCGATCGCCTCGTCGGCGTCCGCGTCGGCCGCCGACCGCTCGTCACCGACGCTCTCGGCGCCGCTCACGGCGGCCCCCGCTGATAGCTCTCGGCTCCGCCCGGGTGGCCCTGCGGGTTCTCGATGCCGACGAGTTCGCCGCCGGTCGGGGAGGAGTACAGCGCGAGCAGGAGCTCGTTCACGACGTAGTACCGGACTCGCTCCGCGGTCGTTCCGTCCGGGTTCTCCTCGGCCACGTCCGCGCCGAGCTCCCGGAGCAGTTCGTCCCGGTCGGCGGGCGAGAGGTCGGCGACCGGCGCGTCGTCCCACGACCGCGCGGCCGACTCCACCTCGGCGACCGCCGCGCGGATCCCCTCGCCGTGGGGCGACCCGTCGAGCCGGCCGTCGAGGAACGCCCCGACGAACGAGTCGATCCCGGAGACTGCGTCGGGGTACATCGTCTCCGCGACCGCGGTCATCGCCGTCCGGACCGCCTCGTCGTCGGGGAGTTCCTCACCGTCTCCCGGTCGGCCGCGCCGCTCGTCGGTCGTCCGACGGACGCCGAGCGCGACGCCGCCGGTCGCGCCGAGCGCGGCCAGCGCGGCCGTCGCGTCGCGTCGCGTCAGTTCCATGGAAGAGTTTAGGTGGCCCTAAATTCATATATCCGTCGGAGCGCGCTCGCCGGGCGATCGGAACCCCTAACGCCGGGCGCGCCCTCGCCTCGACAACTCGACTCTCCCCCGCACAATGTCTCTGCGAACCCGGATCCGCGACCGACTGACCGACGGCGACGACAGGCTCCCGATCGGGCTCACGCTGCTGTGCGCGGCGATCGCCGCCACCCTCGTGTTCCCGCTCGCGTGGCTCGTCATCGAGGCGGTCGCCGTCGAGCGCGAGCGCGCGCTCGGACTCCTCTTCAGCGCCGGGACCGCCGACGTACTCGTCAACAGCCTCCTCCTGATGGCTGGCGTCACCGGCTTCTCGATCGCGATCGGCGTGCCCCTCGCGTACCTCACGGCACGGACAGACCTCCCGTTCCGCCGCTTCTGGTCGGTCGCGGTCGCCCTCCCGCTCGTCGTGCCGAGCTACGTCGGCGCCTTCTCGTTCGTCTCCGCGTTCGGGCCGCAGGGGGAGTTCCACGAGGTGCTCGCGCCGCTCGGCGTCGAGCGCGTCCCCGAGATATCCGGGCTCTGGGGCTCGATCCTCGTCATCACGCTGTACACCTACCCGTACGTCTACCTGACGACTCGGGCCGCGCTGCTGTCGTTCGACACGACGCTTTTGGAGGCCGCGCGGACGCTGAACCACGGCCGACTCGCGGCGTTCCGCCGGGTGACGCTCCCGACGATCCGGCCCGCGATCGCCGCGGGCTCGCTGCTCGCGGCGCTGTACGCGGTCTCGGACTTCGGCACCCCGTCGATCATGCGACTCCCGGTGTTCACCCGGCAGATCTACGTCGAGTACAACGCGTTCGGGCGCGACTACGCCGCGCTGCTCTCCCTCCAACTGCTCGTCGTGGTGGTCCTCGTGCTCACTCTGGAGTGGGCGGTCCGCTCGGACCGGGAGACGAGCGGCGACGACGCGGGACAGACCGAGGACCGGGTGTCGCTCGGGCGGTTGCGCTGGCCGGCGACGCTACTCCCCGCCGGCGTGTCCGCGTTCGCGCTGCTGGTGCCGCTGTGGATCCTCGGGCTGTGGCTGGTCAACTCGGAGGCGGGGCGTCGCCCCTCGCTCGCGTTCGAGCCGATACAGGTGCTCAACTCGGTGTCGGTCTCGGCGGCCGCCGCGGTCGTCGCCGCGCTCGCCGCCATTCCCATCGCGTACTTCGCCGCGAACCACGACTCGCCGCTCGCGGTCGTGTTCGAGCGGGCGACGTACGTCGGCTTCGCGGTGCCCGGCATCGTGTTGGCGCTCGCGCTGGTGTACTTCGGCTCCGGGTACGCGCCGTGGATCTACCAGACGCTGCCGCTTTTGATCTTCGCGTACGTCGTCCGGTTCCTCCCGCAGGCGGTCGGCTCCACCCGGACGTCGATCCTTCAGGTCGACCGCCGGCTCGTCGAGGCCGGACGCACGCTCGGCGAGTCGCCGACCGGCGCGTTCCGCCGCGTGACGTTCCCGCTCACCCGGTCCGGGATCGTCGCCGGGGCCGCGCTCGTGTTCCTCACGACGATGAAGGAACTGCCCGTCACCCTCGTCCTGCGTCCGTCCGGCTTCGACACGATCGTCACCCAGATCTGGCGCGCGCAGTCGACCGCGCTCTACCAGTACGCGGTCGTCCCGACGCTCATCCTCCTCGTCATCTCCGGGCTCTCGATGGTCGTCATCCTCACGCAGGAGGGCGGCGAAGAGGGGCTGTGAGCTGGACCGGGAGTCAGTGGCGGCGACGAAGCGCGTGAGCTGGACCGGGAGTCGGGGACGGCGAGCAAGTCGACTGCGAGCGACGCTGCGCGACCGCGAACGCGGTTAGTCCGCCGTGGACCGCGAGTCGGTCCGCCGCGTCACGCGGAGCGAGGTGATTGTCGTGTACAGCACCGCGGCGGCGACGACGACCGCCGCGCCGATGACGAGCACCAGCCCGAGCAGTTCGAGCGTCGAGTTGCCCAGGTACGAGCCGACCTCGCCGATACCCACGGCGATGGAGCCGACCAGCAGCATCCCGCCGAAGTACACCTTGATCTCGTCGGAGTCGACGACGGCGGTCGCGGCGGAGCCGACGCGCGCGCCGAGCGCGCTGCCGAACAGCAGCGGCGCGACGATGCCGAGGTTGACGCCGCCGCCCTGGCCGTAGAGGTAGCTCCCGAGGCCGCCCGAGAAGACGATCTCGAACAGGTCGGTGCCGACGGCGACGGGCACGGGGACGCCGATCGCGTAGATCATCGCGGGCATCCGGATGAAGCCGCCGCCGACGCCGAGGAACCCGGACAGGACGCCGGTCGCGAAGGCGACGGCCGTGATCACCCACGCGGACACGCGGACGTCGCCGCGGAGCGTCACCATCGGCGGGATCCGAACGGTCCGCTGGATCGTCTTCGCGATCTCCGGGATCTCGTACTCGTCGAGGTCCTTGTCGGCCGCCTCGTGGTCGACGCCGCCGCCCCCGTCGCCCGTCAGCGCGTCGCGGGTGACCATCGCGCCGACGCCGCCGAGCAGGACGACGTAGGCGACGCTGATGACGCCGCCGGCGAGCCCCATCGATTCGAGGTAGTAGACGCTCGCGCGCCCGGCCTCGATGCCGATCGTCGTCCCCGTGATCATGATCACGCCGAGCTTGTAGTCGACCTGCCCGAGGTCGTGGTGTTTCAGGGTCGCGATGACCGCCGTCCCGAAGACGAACGCCATCCCGCTGCCGACCGCCACGGGAGCCGGGTAGTCCAACATGAGCAGGGCCGGCGTGACGAGGAACGACCCGCCCATGCCGAAGAACCCGAACAGGACCCCGACGACGAGGCCGAACCCGACGAACAGCGCGAGCATCTCGGGGCTCGTGTCCAGCACGCCGAGCCCGGCGAGGGCGCCGACGAGGCTATCGAGCACTCGAGTCACCCCCGACGACGAGGTCCATGAGGTACGGCCCGACGAGCCGTTCGAGGCCGCCGTAGCCGGCGTAGAGGACGAACGCCTCGAAGAGGATCACTCCGATCAGGAGGGCCGTCTCCGGGTCCCAGGTCGGAATCTCTAGTCCTGCCATCGGTTCACCCTCCGACTACCGCACGCGGTAATTCGACTTTGGCACATTTCTGCTCAACTCATCCTACTTGCTTCGAGGGTATAACGGTTTTGGGCTATGAGCACAAGACTATATTCCGGTAACCTCGTTCGGAGTACCGATAACTTACGGCGAAGGTACGGGGTCGGAACCCGGGCGATCGGTCGGTCGACGCCGCGGGCGCCGAAAGTGTCGGCCACCGAACAAAACTGTGTTGTCGTCGCTCGCCGAAGTGTCCCCATGAGAGCCCTGTGCGCGACCGACCTGTCGGCCGCCAGCGAGGCGACGATCGAGAACGAAACCTGTCTCGACTGCTTGGGTCGCATCGGCGTTCGGACGGTCCACCTCGTCACGGTCGTCCCGGCGAACGTCCACGCCGGGATGCCCGGCGTCGACTTCGAGGAGCGCCGCCGGCGGGGGCTCGACAGGTACCGGTCGGTGATCGAGGACGCGGGGTTCGGCGTCGAGACGCACGTGGTCCGCGGGACGCCGCACCGACGCCTCAACGGGCTCGCCGAGACGGTCCGCGCCGACCTGTCGGTCGTCGGCTCGCGGGGACAGAGTCCGCTGGAGAACCGCGTGATCGGCTCGACCGCGCGCAACCTCGCGCGGACCACCGTCGTCCCGCTCTTGGTCAACCGCGTCGAGCGCGCGGCCGACGACCCGGACGTCCTCCGCGAGCACCTCTTCAGGCGGATCCTCTTCGCCACGGACTTCTCCGAGCACGCCGACCGGGCGTTCGACGCCTTCTCGTACCTCCGGCACGCCACCGAGGAGGCGACGCTCGTCCACGTCCGGTCGCCGAAGGACGGCGGGCCCACCGACGGCGTCGACCCGGACGAACGGTTGGCCGAGCAGGCGAGCACGCTGGAGGCGTGGGGGATCGAGACGCGGACCGAGGTCCGCCGCGGCGACCCCGCAGAAGAGATCCTCGCCGCCGAGGCGGCGACGACGCCGTCGACGGTCCTCGTCGGGTCGAAGGGGCGGAGCCGCATTCGACGGCTCCTGTTGGGCAGCGTCTCGGAGGAGGTCGTCGCGCGCGCCTCGGCCAACGTCTTCCTCGTCCCGCCGCCCCGGGCGGTCTGAACTCCCTGCCGCGCGGGACTGCGTCCCTCGGAGCTACAGGAGGAGGAACGCGGTCGCGTACGCGAGCGCGAACGACAGCGCGAACGAGCCCGCCCACGCGCCGACCGTCACGCCGATCTTCCGCGCGCCCACCGCGCTCCGTCCGCCCACCGCAGCCCCGCTCCCGATGATCGCGCTGACGACGATCTCGTTGAACGAGACCGGCACGCCGAGCAGCACCGCCAGCTGCGCGATCAGGAACGACGGGACGAGCGCGGAGATGGAGCGTCGCGGCCCGAGCGACGAGTAGTCCTGCGCGAGCGACTTGATCATCCGGGGCGCGCCGGTCCACGAGCCGGCGAGCATCCCCAGCCCGCCGCCGACGAGGACCGCGGTCGCCGAGACCATCCCCACCTCGTCGAGGAGCGGGAGCAGCGGGCCGACGGCGAGCCCGACCTGGCTCCCGCCCGCGGAGAAGGCCACCAGCGACCCGAGCGCGAGCAGGACCCGCCGCAGCCCGCCCGCCTCGTCGCGGCGCACGTCCCACCAGACGACGGCCCCGACCGCCAGCGCCGCGCCGGCGGTGATGGCGACGCCCCACGCGATGCCGTCGAGCGCGAGGGCGCGCTGTGCGAGCCCGCGGACCGTTCCCGGGGCGCCCCCCGCGCCGAGGAAGCTGAACCGGACGTTCGCGAGGACGGCACCGACGAGGCCGGCGAGCGCCGCGACGCAGTACCGTTCGGGCGCGCCGGGACGCGGGAGGACGCTCGCGATCGCGAAGGCGAGTCCCCCGCCGACGAGCGGCGTCAGCGCCCAGACGGCGGCGATCTGTTGGTACTTCGCCCAGACCGGCGTCCCGCCGAGCGCGAGTCCGACCCCGATCACCGCGCCGGTCACGGTGAACGCGGTCGCGATCGGGATCCCTGTCGTGATGCCGACCGCCATCAACCCCGCACCCAACACGAGCACGAGGATGACCCCTGCGACGGGCAGGCTGATGCCGCCGACGAGGCCGCTGCCGACGGCCTCCGAGACGTTGCCACCTTGAGTGACGGCGCCGGCGAAGCCGAAGACGCCGACCAGCAGGGCGGCGCGCATCGTCCCGATGGCGTTCGCGCCGACGGCGGGGGCGAACGGGGTCGCGCCGCTCGACCCGGCACCGATCACCCACGCCATGAAGAGGCTCGCGAGCGCCGCGCCGACGAAGAGGGCGAGGAAAGCGGGGTCCATCGTGGCGAGCCCTCAGTCCGCGCCCGCTCGGGCGGCGTCGCGGGCCTCACTCCGGCTCCGCCAGTACCCCTGCGCGTACGCGCCGACGAACATGCCGCCGAGCGCCCACAGGATCGTGACGTTACCGACGCCGAGGCTGGCGTAGGCGGCGCCCGGACAGATGCCGGAGAGCCCCCAGCCGACGCCGAAGACGGCGCCGCCGACGAGGACGTTCCGGTCGAACGGCTTCAGCCGCCGCTCGTAGGGGTCGCCCGTGAGAGGTGCGGTGTCCCGGATCCGCGGGAGCAGCGCGAACGCGACTCCGGAGACGACCGCGGCCCCGAACATGACGAACGGGAGCCCGAGGTCCTCGAACGTGAGGAAGTTCAACACGACCTCCGGTCGCGCCATGTGGCTGAACCCGAGCCCGAACCCGAATATCAGGCCGCCGACGAACACCAGCGGCTTGAACAGGGGATGCCGATCCGCCATCTACGGACTCACCCCCAGCGCCGCGACGACCTGCGCGGTCCCGATCGCTACGGTCAGGAACGTCGCGACGCCGACCAGCGACGTCTTCGACGCCGATCCGACGCCGCAGACGCCGTGGCCGGACGTACACCCCTTTCCGATCCGGGTTCCGATGCCGACGAGGATACCGCCGACGAACAGCCGCCACGGCTGGACGTCGGTCGCCCAGAGCGTCACGCCGGCGACCTCGTACAGCGTGCCGGTCGTTCCGGGTTCGTACAGCGAGGTCGTGACCGCGCCGGACTGGACCGTCGCGGCGAACGCGAGCCCGCCGAGGACGATCCCGGCCGTGAACACGAGGCGCCAGTCCCGCGAGCCGACGTACCGCTGGAACCGGGATCGGTCGGAGACGTACGACAGCGTCGACTCCAGGAACGTGCTCGCCCCGGCCGGGATACCGGTGGCGGCGTAGATCACCACGGTCCCGAGGCCGACGAGCAGCCCGCCGACGGCGTACCGGCTGATCCCGTTGGGGAAGAGGTCGGCGACAGCCTGCAGCAGTACTGGGTCAACGACCATCGGCGTCGTCAGTCACCCGCGAGCGAGTCCTGGCTGGCGGCGCAGTTGTTCGGCCCGAGTTCGAGAGTGAACGCCTCCTCGTCGTCGACGGCGTTCTGACCGAGGTTCGTCGCGATGATGTCCTCGTAGTTGGCCGGCCGCGGGGGCATGTCCGAGAGGATCAGGTCGACGAACTCTCCCTCGTCCATCGTGAGCGCGTCCATCTCCGCGACGAGGTCGCCGATCGGCGCCGTGTAGGTGCCGTCGGCGGCCCGCTCCGCGGCGTCGCTGAAGTGCGCGCCGCCGACGAGCGTGTCGTCGGGCAGCGAGAGGACGCGCTCCTGAAGCGACTCGTACAGCATGCGCGCGGCGTCGGGGGCGCCCTCGTCGCCCTCCTCGAGGTCGGGGCGGGCGACGCTCTCGATGAACAGCCCGTCGCCGGTCGCGAGCAGGCTCTCGTCGACGAGGTAGGCGGTCATTCCGGTCGTGTGGCCGGGGGTGTGGACGGTCTCGATCGTCGCGTCGCCGACCGCGAAGGTGTCCCCGTCCGCGGCGGTCGTCAGCTCGTCGGCGTACGTGACGCCGCGGTCGACCGCGGGCTCGGGGATGACGCCTTCGACGCCGAGGGCATCGAGGTCGCGCAGCCCGGAGACGTGGTCGGCGTGAATGTGGGTGTCGAGCGCGTACGTCAGGTCGACGCCGAGGTCGTCGGCGTCGTCGAGGTAGCGGTCGGTGAACGCTCGGAGCGGGTCGATGATCGCGGCCTCTCCGTCGTGATAGAGGAGGTAGCCGAGACAGCCCGAGGAGGGGCGCTGGTACTGGAGGAGCGTGCCGGCGCCGTCGTAGCGGTCGACCTCGACGGCCTCGTAGATCCTCGCCCAGCCGTTCATCCCGTCTTCGAGGTGGTCGACGTCGTAGCCGCGCTCCGCGAGCGTGCCCGCGACGTACTCGCTGGCGCCGCCCTTCGCGCAGAGGACGGTCACCTCGCGGTCGTCGGGGATCCGGTCGAGCACGTCGTCGTCGATCTCGTCGTCGAGGAACTCGAAGTACGGGACGTTGATCGACGTGACGTTCTCGCCGTCGATACGCCACTCCTCGTAGTCGGACGTCATGCGCGCGTCGAGGATCGCAACCTCCTCGCCGGCGTCGATTCGGTCTTTGAACGAGTCCGGGTCGACGGAGTCGACGTCGACGTCCGGAGTCGGAAAGTCGTCGGCGTTCATAGTTTGCAGTCGATTCTACCGGACCGACGCACAAAAGCATTTTCATAGTATTTCTTTTTCTAAACAATACTACCACCGGCTGTGGCCGTCCAATATCCCTCTAACGAGCCTAATCCGGGTTTTGAGGTGCCTGAATACGTTTAACGCTATATGATTGTTGGCGCTCTTCACAAGAACCAACAATCTTTTACCCCGCCGAAGGGTATTGTGCGATAGCTCCAATACGGACACCGGAGCAGATACACAATGAGTTCCGAATTCGACATCGCGGAGACGCTCGACGTGAAAGGCGCATCGTGCCCCATGCCAGTGGTGAAGACGAAGTCCGCCATCGACGGCCTCGACGCCGGCGCGGTCCTCGAAGTGTTGGCGACCGACCCCGGCAGCATGAGCGACATCGACGGCTGGGCCGACGGGACCGCGGGCGTCGAGCTCGTCGACCAGACAGAGGGCGACGACGTGTACAAACACTACGTCCGCAAGACCGAGTAACGATGGGGACGGACACGCCCGACGCGGCGGACGCGTCGTCGACCGAATACGCGCCGACCACCGACGCGCCCTCCCGCGCGGAGCTGGCCGCGCGGATCGACGAACTCGAGGACGCGCTCGCGGAGGCCACCGCCGACGACGGCGACAAGAAGATGAGCATCATCGCCACGAAGGGGACGCTCGACATGGCGTACCCGCCGCTGATCCTCGCCAGCACCGCGGCCGCGTTCGGCTACGAGGTGACCGTCTTCCACACGTTCTGGGGGCTCGAAATCCTCCACGAGGAGCGCTCGAAGAACCTCAAGCTCAGCTCCGTCGGCAACCCGAACATGCCCGTTCCCAACGTCGTCGCGGCGCTCCCCGGCATGGACCGCGTCACGACGAAGATGATGGAACGTCGGATCGCGGACAACGACACCGCCACGATCGAGGAGCTCCTCGAGACGAGCCTCGACATGGGCGTGGAGTTCCAGGCCTGCCAGATGACCATCGACCTGATGGACTACGACGAAGACGACTTCTACGACGGCGTCACCACGGGCGTCGGCGCCGCGACCGCCCTTCAGGACATGGCCGACGCGGACATCCAGCTGCTGGTCTGACCGCCGTCGACCGGAACGCCGGTTCCGATTCCGACAACCGTTCTCCCGCTACGACTCCGGAGCGGTGCGCTCGCGATCGGCTCGCTCGCGCCCGGCGCGCTCGCGGCCGATCGCGCCCGCGATCGTCAGCAGGTAGCCCAGCCCGTACTGGACCTCCGGGTCGCGTACGCCGCGGAGCAGCCCGACGGCGCCGACCCGCTCGGGCGACTCGCGCTCCGCCTCGCCGACGCCATTCAGCAGCGTCTCGACGCCGTCGCGGGTGTCGTCGTCGGCCGCGGTCTGCGCCACCTCGCCGAGCGCGGCGCCGGTCCCGGCCAGCGACGCGACCATCTCGTCGTCGAGGGCCGCGGTCGCGAGCGACCCCACCTCGGCGATCTCCGCCAGCTCGTCGAGCGTGCCGCTCCGCTGGAGCGTGAGCAGCGTATCGAGCGCCTCCTGCAACTCGTCGCCGTTCTCGCCCACCGTCTCGGCCAGCGCCACGGTCTCGTCCGTGGCGAGGCCGTCGGCGGACTCCGCGAGCGTCGACCCCGTAGCCGAGAGCTCGCGAACCATCTCGTCGGAGAGCGCGCCCTCGCCTAAGGAGAGCACGTCCAGCAGCTCGTTGACCGCGTCGAGCCGCGCCACGAACGCGGCGACCGCCTCCGGGTTCTCCGCGATCGCCGCTTCGAGGTCGGCCGACTCGGAGGACTCCGTCTCGGACATGGTCAGAGCAGCCCCCGTGCGGTGAGCCAGTAGGCCTCGTTGTACGCCAGCTTCGACCAGTGGAGCTTCTCCGAGGGCGGCGCGGGCGACGGCGGGTTCTCGTAGTCGAACTCGACGAACGAGGCCGAATCCATCCCGGTCTCGATGAAACACAGCGTCTTGCCGTCGTACGTCGCCGTCGCCGGACGGCCGCGGATCTCGCTCGCGAGACGCTGGCCGACGACGCCGGCTTGGTAGTGCGCGACGCTGCCCGCGTTCGGGACGCCCGTGTCGGCGGTGTCGCCGAGCGCGTAGACGTTGTCCGCGGCCTCCGCCTCCAGCGTGTGCTTGTCCACATCGACCCAGCCGTCGTCGCCGAGGCCGGCCTCTTCGATCAGGTCGACGCCGCCGTGGGGCGGAATCGACACGAGGAGGTCGTAGTCGAGCTCGGTCCCCTCCATCGACGTGATCGTCTCCGCGTCGGGGTCGACCGACTCTGCGTTGAAGAACGTCTCCACCGCGATGTCACGCTCCTCCATGATGGGGCGGGCCCACTCGGCGATGTGGGGGTTCCCGTGGACGCGCTGGATCGGGTACGTGTAGGTGACCTCGACGTCCTCGCGGAGCCCGCGCTCGCGGAACCAGTCGTCGATCATGAAGACGAACTCCAGCGGCGCCGCCGGACACATGTGGGGCGTCCCGATCACGCTCAACACGATCTCGCCCTCGGTGAACGCCAGCAGCTCCTCGCGCAGGTCGGTCGCGCCCGACTCGCTGTAGTAGTCGTGTCCGCCCTCGACGAGCCCGGGGATCTGCTCGGGCTCCAGCGTCGACCCGGTCGCCAGCACGAGGCGGTCGTACTCCATCGACGGCGCGGTACCGTCGAACCGGAGCGTCTGCGAATCCGTGTCGATCTCGGACACGCGGTCGATCCGGAGGTCGACCGCGTCGTCGACGAGTTCGTCGAGCGCGCGGCGACCGTCCGCCGGTTCGCGCTTGCCGAACGGCACGTACAGCCAGACCGGCTTGTACACGTGGTCGGGGCCGTCGTTGATCAGGGTGACCTCCACGTCGCCGGCGTCGAGCTCCGGGCCGAGCCGGTCCGCGAGGTCGTTGGCGAGCACCGATCCGCCGGTCCCGCCGCCCACGATGACGATGCGTTCGGTCATGCTTTCTCCACGTAGAACGCGTTGTGGTCGTCAAGCTCCTCGACGGCGAGCAGTTCGTTGCCGGCCTCCTCGGCCCACTCGGGAACGTCGGTAAGCGACCCGTCGCTGTCGCTCAGGAGCCGGACGACCTCGCCCGACTCGGCGCTCCGGATCGCGCCGATGAGGTCCATCAGCGGACCGGGGCACGCTGCGCCTCTGGCGTCGACGGTGTCGTCGGGTTCGATGTCGGTCATGATAGTCTCACACGCGACAGTTGCGGGCGTGTGGTATTAGTGTTGTGCGAGAATTCCACTATTCTAAAAACACTGTATCTCTCGTCGCGGGCCGACCGTGGCGGCGGCGGTAGCGGCGCTTTCGGCGGCTGCCGGCTTCGGCGGCTGGCGGTTTCGGCTGCTGGCGGTTTCGGCGGCAGTGGCGGTCGCGCCGTAGCCGCGCGCCTACCGATCGAACACGAGCGCGTAGTGATACGGCGGCAGATCGACCCGCCTGTCGAAATCGAACGGCGCGGCCCGGGTGACGGCCGTTTCCGTTTCTTCGGGGGGCATCCGGAGCTCCGTCGGTGGCCCCCGGGGCTCACCCCCGACGGTCGTCGCTTCGCGCGGACGGTCGCGCCAGTTGACGACGATCAGGCTGCCACCGGGTTCGATCGCTTCGAACGCCTCCTCGACGAACCCGGGCCGGTCGTCGACGCCGTGGAAGGTGTTCGCCACGACGAGCGCGTCGACCCGCTCCGGGAGGAGTTCGGTCAGGTCTCGGGCGTCACCGCGGACCGTGACGACGTTTCCGATCGCCTGTCGCTCGGCGAGCGACCCGAGTTCGTCGAGCAGCGCCGCGTCCAGATCGACCGCGTACACGGGCGCGGGCTCGACGATCCGGGCGGCCGGGAGCGCGAAGTAGCCGCTCCCGCACCCCACCTCGGCGACCGACTGACCGGCCCCGATCCCGAGGTCTCGGAGCGTCGCGCCCGGCGTCGGCCAGAGCTTCCCCCACCAGTCCCAGTCGGGCTGGCCGGTGTTCTGAAACCGCTCCATCGTCAGCGCGCGGCCGTTCCGTCGTCGTCCGGCGGGCCGTACGAGAGACGGCGTCGGTCGCCGCCGACGGCCGCCGAGTCGCTCTCGTCGTCTCCGCGGGAGCGTCCGTTCGCCGCGTTAGTATTGTACGTTATGTACATATTTGTGGTGTTTCTCTATCCAACTCTTTCTCACCCGTCGCGGGAGGGCTGGTGAGACACCCCTTCCCGCCCGTTCGCGGACCGCTACGGGTCGGGTTCCGATAGCCACGCCGCCGGAAGCCGGGCGTAGACGACCGCGTTGTCGACGAGTGTGTCGACCGGGACGTACTCGTCGGGGGCGTGAGGCGTGTCGGTCCCGAGCGCGAACTCGACGGTCGAGATTCCGGCGGTTCGGAGCTTCTTTGCGTCGCCGCCGCCCGTGGCGCTCCGCCGGAAGACGCGGTCCCCCGTGACGGCCGCTGCCGTCGACGCGACGGCCTCGACGAGCGGGCTGTCCGGCGCTTCGGCGGTGCCGACGCTCCAGGAGACGTCGGCGACCGTGATCCCCTCGCAGTCGGCGACGCACTCGCGGATCCCGGCGAGCACGTCGGGAGTGTGGATGCCCGCCGTCAGGCGCACGTCGACCTCGGCGCGCGCGGACCTCGGGACGGCGTTCACCGCGTCGCCGCCCTCGAAGACGCCGAGGTTGATCGACGGGTACCGGAACAGGTCCCGCGCTGTCTCTTATACACATCTCTGAGCGGNTCAGAGATGTGTATAAGAGACAGGAACCGAACCGCCGGCGTATGGTCTCGACGGCGTCGTAGAGCCGGTCGACGGCGTTGACGCCGAGCGTCGGCCGGGACCCGTGCGCCGCCTCGCCCTCCGCTTCGAGCGTCAGCCAGATGCTGCCCCGGTCCGCGACCGTGACGGAGTGGCGGCCCGCCTCGCAGGTCGGCTCACCGATCACGCACGCGTCCGCGTCGAGCAGCCCTGCGTCGAGCAGCGCCGGGAGCCCGGCGTCGCCGCCAACCTCCTCGTCGCTCACGAAGGCGAACAGGAGGTCGACGGGCGGCTCCGTGTCGGTCGCGGCGAACGCGCGGATCGCGAACAGCATCGACGCCACGGCGCCCTTCATGTCGGTCGCGCCCCGGCCGTAGACGCGGTCCTCGACGCACTCGCCGAGCGGGTCCCGCGTCCACGCGTCGGCATCGAACGTCACGGTGTCGAGGTGCCCGTTGTACAGCAGCGTGCGATCGGACTCGCCGGGGACTCGCACGAGGAGGTTCGGCTTCGCCGGGTCGGCGGCGAACCGCTCGACCGCGACCGGAAGCGGGTCGAGGAATCGTTCGATCACGGCGGCGATCTCGCGCGTGTCGCCCGGCGGGTTCGACGTGTCGACCGCGAGCAGATCGAGGGCCAGCGAGACCAGCGCCCCGCGGTCGGCCCGCACGTACTCGGCGGGAGCGTCGTCGCCGGTCGTCGTCGGGCGGGCCGCTCCCGTGTCGTCGACCATGAGTTCACGTTCGCTCCCCGGTGGTTTAGTTGTATTGCGCATTTATAGCAATACTATATCCCCCACGTGCCGCCTCGTGATGTTTCAGCTGGTTCTTCGGTTCTCTCACCGCGTGCTATCCGAAGAGATTTTGTTACGTAGGCCCAAGACGGTACACGAATGACGCTCCCAATCGACCCGAGCCAGATCGATCCCGACGACATCGGCGAAGCCCAGACGACGCTCGAGATGGGCCACGAGGAGGCGATCGAACACGTCCGCGAGGCCTTCACCGACGCGGGCTTCGGCGTGCCCGTCGAGTTCTCGCCGTCCGAGATGCTCAACGAGAAGGTCGACGCGGGCCGCGACCCCTACTACGTGCTGGGCGCGTGTAACCCCGAGGTCGCCGACCGCGCCCTCGACGCGACCGACAACAAGCTCGGCGCGCTGATGGCGTGCAACGTCGTCGTCTGGGAGGAGGAACCCGGAACGCAGCGCGTCTACCACGTCTCCATCATGCGCATCGCCCGCCTCGTGGGGATGGCGCCCGACGGCGACGAGATGGCGGACATCGTCGCCGAGACCGGCGAACTCGTCGACGCAGCGTTCGAGAACCTGTAGTCGGACCCCGCCGCCGTTTCCGTCCCGATTCCACACGTACTTATCCGCGAGCGCCGACGGACCGGTATGAACATCGCCGATTCGCGCGTCCTCGTCACCGGGGGCGCCGGCCTCGTCGGGAGTCACCTCGCCGCCGCGCTGCTCGACCGCGGCGCGACCGTCCGCGTCGCCGACGACCTCTCGAAGGGGACCCGCGACCGCGTCCCCGACGGCGCGGAGTTCGTCGAGGCAGACGTGACCGACCCGGACGACGTCGCCCGCGCGGTCACCGACGACCTCGATATCGTCTTCCACTTCGCGGCGTACACGGACACGAACTACGACGACGACCGCGTCCTCTTCGAGGAGAACACCGAGATGACGTACAACGTCCTCGAACGGATGCGCGAGGTCGGCGTCGACCGCCTCGCGTTCACCTCCTCGTCGACGGTGTACGGCGAGGCGCCGCGGCCGACGCCCGAGGACTTCGGCCCGCTCGAACCGATCTCGATATACGGCTCGTCGAAGCTCGCGGACGAGGCGCTCATCTCGACGTTCGCGCACTCCTACGGCGTCCAGTCGTGGGTGTTCCGCTTCGCGAACATCGTCGGGCCGCGCCAGCGCGGCAACGTGATCCCGGACTTCATCGAGAAGCTCGACGACGACCCGACCGAACTGGAGATACTCGGCGACGGCCGGCAGGAGAAGTCGTACATGCACGTCTCCGAGTGCGTCGACGCGATCCAACACGTCGTCGAGAACGCCGACGACGCGTACAACGTGTACAACCTCGGGACGCGGACGACGACCTCCGTCACCGACATCGCCGACATCGTGAGCGAGGAACTGGGCGCCGACCCGGCGTACGCCTACACCGGCGGCGACCGCGGCTGGACCGGCGACGTGCCGAAGATGCGGCTGTCGATCGCGAAGCTCGCCGACCTCGGCTGGGAGCCGTCGGTCGAGAGCGACGCGGCGGTCCGGCGGGCGGCCCGACAGCTGATCGACGAGATCGTGGAGTAGGTTTCTCCGCAGGCGAACCGGAGGGGTTCCCGAACGCCGTCCGGATCGTTCGACCGCCGAAACCGCCCCGATAACCGGCAGAAGGCGCCGGCGTCACCGGAGCGATACGGACGGCTATTGCGCACAACGCGGTGCGTTTCCCGTGGAGATATTGCTCGCGGCTCGATCCGTGCCTTCGGCCGCCGAGCCGCTTCGGAAGGGCCTTTTAACCCGCCCGTCGAACGGACGGTATGTTCAGGCAGTTCCGGTCGGCGGTCGAGGCGGCGCTCGCGGACGCGCTCGCCGAGCTCGACCTCCCGACCGACGACCTCGGTATCGAACGCCCGCCGGATGACATGGACGCGACGCTCGCCTCCAGCGTCGCCTTCCGGCTCGCGGGCGAGGTCGGCGACGCGCCGCCGAACGTCGCGGCGACCGTCGCCGAGGCGGTGTCGGTCGCCGACGCCGACTACGTGGCGAGCGTCGACACCGCCGGGCCGTACGTAAACTTCCACGCGAACGAGCGCTACCTCGCGGACACCCTCGACGCGGCCGCCGTCGACGCCGACTACGGCGCGCTCCCCGACCGGGACGCCTCGGTCGTCGTCGAACACACCAGCGCGAACCCGACCGGCCCGGTCCACGTCGGCCGCGCGCGCAACCCCATCGTCGGCGACGCGGTCGCGAACCTGCTAGAGTACGCGGGCTACGACGTGGACCGCCACTACTACGTCAACGACGCCGGCCGCCAGATGGCGGTGTTCACGTGGGCGTACGAGCGGTTCGACGAGGGCGACCTCGATTCGGAGCCCGCCCGCGACCGCGCCGAGTACGACCTCGTGCGCTACTACCGCAAGGGGAACGCCTTCTTAGAGGAGGCCGACGCCGACGACGTCGAGGCCGCCGAGGAAGAGATCCAGTCGATCCTCAAGGGGCTGGAGGCCGGCGACGAGGCGACCTACGAGCGCGTGGGCGAGGTCGTCGACGCCGTCCTCGGCGGGATGAAGGCGTGTCTCGGCCGCCTCCCCGCCGAGTTCGACGAGTTCGTCAAGGAGACGCGGTTCATGCGCGACGGCTCGACCGACGACATCGCGGCGCGGCTGAAGGAGACCGACCACGCGGTCTACGAGGAGGACGCGTGGCAGCTCGAACTCGACGAGTGGGGGATCGACAAGAACCTCGTCTTCCTGCGCTCGGACGACACGAGCCTCTACACCACCCGCGACCTGGCGCACCACGAGTGGAAGTTCGACACCTACGACCGCGCCGTCACCGTCCTCGGCGAGGACCACAAGCTGCAGGCCGACCAGCTCGACGCGACGCTCGAACTGCTCGGCAACGACACCGACCGCCTCGGCCACGTCATCTACTCGTACGTCAACCTCCCCGACGGGAAGATGTCGACCCGGCAGGGAACGGGCGTGATGCTCGACGACCTCCTCGACGAGGCCATCGACCGCGCCCGCGACGCCGTCGAGTCCCGGATGGACGACCGCATCCGCGACGACGACCTCACCGACGAGGACGTCGAGCGCATCGCCCATCAGGTCGGGATCGGCGCGGTCCGGTACGACATCGTCTCGAAGCAGCCCGCGAAGGCGATCACCTTCGAGTGGGAGGACGCGCTCGACTTCGAGGCGCAGTCCGCGCCGTTCGTCCAGTACGTCCACGCGCGCTGCGCCGGCATCCTCGGCGAGGCCGCGGCCGCCGGAATCGACGTGCCCGGCGTGACGGAAGGCGCCGACGGCGCGGTCGACCCCGACGCCCTCGACGTGGACGCGGGCGCGCTCGAAACCGACGCGGCCCGCGACCTCCTCCGCGAGGTCGCGCGCTTCCCGGCGGCGATCGAGGCCGCCGCGGACGACCTCGAACCGCACACGATCGCGACGTTCACCCGCGAGTTCGCGGACGCGTACAACGCCTTCTACCGCGAGTGTCCTGTCGTCACCGCCGAGAGCGACGCGCTGCGCGACGCTCGGCTCGCGGTCGTCGCGGCCGCGAAGCACACGATGGCGAACGCGCTCGACGTGTTGGGCGTCGAGGCCCCGGAGTCGATGTAAGGCGGCGAGACGGACGCTTCCGGCCGTATCGACAGGTCAAAGATTACTTACACGCACGCGACCGTATTTCGGACAATGAGTAGCGACGCACAGGAGGCGAACGCGGACCGCCGGAAGTACGAGTTCCGCAAGGTCATCGAAGAGCTCAAAGACTTCGAGGGCTCCGGTACCCAACTCGTCACCATCTACATCCCCGAGGATCGGCAGATCTCCGACGTGGTCGCCCACGTCACGCAGGAACACAGCGAGGCGTCGAACATCAAATCGAAGCAGACCCGGACCGCCGTCCAAGACGCGCTAACGTCGATCAAGGACCGACTGCGCTACTATGACACGTTCCCGCCCGAGAACGGGATCGTGATCTTCTCGGGCGCCATCGACGCGGGCGGCGGTCAGACCGACATGGTCACCCGGACGCTGGAGTCGCCCCCGCAGCCCGTCGAGTCGTTCCGCTACCACTGCGACTCGGAGTTCCTCACCGAGCCGCTCGAACACATGCTCGAAGACTCCGGGCTGTTCGGGCTCATCGTCTTGGACCGTCGCGAGGCGAACGTCGGCTGGCTGAAGGGGAAACGCGTCGTCCCCGTCAAGTCCGCCTCCTCGCTCGTCCCCGGCAAACAGCGGAAGGGCGGTCAGTCAGCACAGCGGTTCGCTCGCCTGCGGTTGGAGGCCATCGACAACTTCTATCAGGAGGTCGCGGGGATGGCCGACGACCTGTTCGTCGACAAGCGCCACGAGCTCGACGGCATCCTCGTCGGCGGCCCCTCGCCGACGAAAGACGAGTTCCTCGACGGCGACTACCTCCACCACGAGCTGCAGGACAAGGTGCTCGGCAAGTTCGACGTAGCCTACACCGACGAGTCCGGCCTGAAAGACCTCGTCGACAACGCCAGCGAGGCGCTCGCCGACCAGGAGATCGTCGAGGACAAACGCAACATGGAGGAGTTCTTCGAGAAGCTCAACACCGGCGAGGAGGCGACCTACGGGTTCGAACAGACCCGCCGGAACCTGATCATGGGGTCGGTGGACCGCCTGCTCATCTCCGAGGACCTCCGCTCCGACGTCGTCGTCTACGAGTGCCCCAACGGCCACGAGGAGTACGAGGTGCTCGACGCCCGCCACTCGACGCCCGACCACGAGTGTAGCGAGTGCGGCGAGGCGGCCGACGTCGAGGAGCGAGAAGACGTGATCGAACACCTGATGGCCATCGCCGAACAGCGCGGGACGGACACGAAGTTCATCTCCACGGACTTCGAGAAGGGCGAACAGCTGCTCGACGCGTTCGGCGGCATCGCCGGTATCCTTCGGTACTCGACCGGCGTCTAAACTTCTCAGAAGAGAACTTCCGCGAACGTTTCTACTGCTGTTCCGGCTCGACCGGCTCCGGCGCGATCTCCAAACACGCGCAGGCGTCGGATTCTGGGTCGAAGCAGTCGGGACACTCCGGCTGGCGGTCGATAATCGTGTCGAGCCGCTCCGCCACCGTGTCGTCGATGACGGCTTCCAGCTCGCGGGCCTCGGCCTGGAAGTCCTCGACCGCGAGGACGTTCGCGAGGAACCGCTCGATGATGCAGTAGGTCTGGAGGGCGTCTCGCGCGCGGACGATGCCGTCGTCGGTGAGCTTGACCCCCTTGTACTTCTCGTGTTCCGCGAGGCCGCGCTCTTCGAGCTTGCCGATCATCTCGTTGGCGCTGGCCGGGCTGACGCCGAGCGCGTCGGCGACAGACCCGGTCGAGGCGGGGCCGTCTTCGCTGTCCTGTACGACGTATATCGTCTTGAGGTACTGATCTGCGGTGTTCACGGCTGTCCTCCGTCGGCGCTCGTCGGCGACTCGTCTGCCCGGTTCATCGGCGCTCCATGACCTCCGTGACCTCGCGCACTCCCTCGGCCTCCTCGTCGCGGATCGTGGTTAGGGTGGCGATCAGCTCCTCGCGGTCGATCGAGAACGCGGCGTCGGAGCTCTCGATCGCTTCGATGAGGTCGTCGTAGAACTTGTACGCCGTCTCCTCGTTGCACAGCTGGTCGTACAACACGTCGTCGAAGTCCTCCGGTCGCGTCCGCCCGTAGCGGGCGTCGACCAGCGACTCGATCTCGTCGAACGGGACGCTGTCGACGCCGAGCCCGTCGATGAGGGCCTCCAGCCGCTCGCGGTGGTCGGCCGACTCCTTGGCCGCGTCCGCGAGCAGCGCCTCCACCTCCGCGTCGAGTTCGGCGTCCAGCTGCTGGTAGTGGCGGTGCGCCCGCGCTTCGACGACCTCTTCGAGCACGATTCCGATCTGGAGCAGCCGCGCGAGTTGGTCGTCGGAGGCGACCCGCTGGCTCACGCTCACCGCGACCACCCGAGACGGCACGATACGCGGGTTCGCATACCTCCGACTCGGGCGTCGTCGGTCTTAAGCGGTTCCCCTCGCGCGCCGATCGCTCTGCGGCGTGGCAGGACGGAAAAATCCGTTCGACGGGCGAAAAGCGAGCGCGCCCAGACGGCCTACTGGAGCCGTTCGAGGACGAGTTCCTGGACGTCGTCGCGGAACTCGTCGACGGCGATCTCCTCGAGGACGGGCACGAAGAAGCCCTCGACGAGCATGTTCCGTGCGGTCCGCGAGTCGATCGAGCGGCTCTCCAGGTAGAACAGGTCCTCGGCGTCGACCTGTCCGACGGTCGCGGAGTGGGAGGCCTCGGTGTCGTGGTTGTGGATGATCAGCTTCGGCGACGCGTCGGCCTCGGCGTCGTCCGACAGCATCAGCGTGTTCTCGCGCTGGTAGCTGGATGTGTTCCACGCGTCCTCGCCGACGTCCTGGACGCCCTCGTAGACCGAGCGCGCCACGTCGTCGAGCACGCCACGGGTGACGAGGTCGGCGGTCGTCTGCTCCGCCTGGTGCCACACGCGGGCGTTGATGTCGAAGTGCTGGTCCTCCGTGCCGAAGAACGTCCCGACGATCTGGCTCTCGGAGCCGTCGCCGTTGAGTTCGGTCTCGATGTCGGATCGGGTGAGCTTCGAGCCGAAGTTGCTCTCGATCCAGTCGACCGTCGCGTACGTGCCGGTGACGCCGCGCTTCAGCGAGTAGGTGTACGAGTCGTCGTCGAGGTTCTGGAGCGAGCCGAACTGGACGTTCGAGTTCTCGCCCGCGACGACCTCGACGAGGTTCGAGAAGTAGCGGTCGTCGACCTCGGCGTCGCCGGTCGTGATCGACTCGAGGATCGTCACCGACGACGACTCCTCGGCGACGACGAGGGTCTGGCTGAACAGCGAGCGGGAGTTCATCTCCGCGCGCACTGTCACGTCCTCGACGTCGACGCCCTCGGGGACGTAGACGAACGTGCCGGTGGTGAACAGCGCGACCGAAAGCGCCGTCAGGTAGTTGTGTTCGGGGTCGAGGACGCTACCGAAATTCGCCTCGATGACGTCGCCGTACTCGGCGAGCGCCTCGGTGAACGGCAGGACGACGACCTCGTCGTCGCCCGCGGTCCGCTCGGTCTCGTCGGCCTGGTTCAGCGGGTCGACGAGCGACTCGAAGTCCAGCGCCTCCAAGTCGGTCCAGCGGCGGCCCGGCGTCTGGATGACGTCGGGCAGGTCCGCGGTCTCCAGCGCGGAAAGCGCGTTCAGACGGGTCTCCAAGAGCCACTCGGGCTCGTCGCGTTCGTCGGCGATGCGTCGTACCGTGTCCTCCGAGAGGCTCTCGATTGCTTGCGTGCTCATGTTATCCGAGCGACCCTTCCATCTCCAGCTCGACGAGCCGATTCAGCTCGACGGCGTACTCGATCGGCAGCTCCTCCGTGATCGGCTCGATGAACCCNCCGCGCGACTGGAGGTAGAAGATGTCCTCGTCGCCGATCTTGCCGACGGTCGCCTCGTGGGCGACGTCGACCTTCGACTCGTTGATCTCCATGTACGGCATCGTGTCGGAGGTCGACTCGTTGTCGAACATCAGCGCGTCGCACTCGACGGCGGTCGAGGAGTTCTCCGCGCCGTCCGCGATGTGGACGAGCCCGCGGTAGTTGGTGCGGCCGCCGTCTTTCGCGATCGACTTCGACTCGACCGTGGACTTGGTGTCCGGCGCGTTGTGGTACACCTTCGCGCCGGTGTCGATGTCCTGCCCCTCGCCCGCGAAGGCGATGGTGATGTGGTTGTCGGAGGCNGGAGATCCACTCCATGCGCCCGCCCTTCTCGGCGATGGCGCGCTTGGTGTTCAGGTTGTACGTGTTCTTCGACCAGTTCTGGACGGTCGAGTACTGGACGTGAGCGTCCTCATCGACGAACACTTCCACGCCGCCACAGTGAAGATTGAACGCCGAGTACTTCGGCGCGGAACAGCCCTCGATGTAGTGGACCTCGGCACCCTCCTCGGCGATGATGAGCGTGTGCTCGAACTGACCCATCCCCTCGGAGTTCATCCGGAAGTACGCCTGGACCGGCATCTCCACGGTGGTGTTCTCCGGCACGTAGACGAACGAGCCGCCCGACCAGATGGCGCCGTGAAGCGCCGCGAACTTGTTGTCGCTCGGGGGGACGCACTTCGTCATGAAGTGCTCGCGGACGATCTCTTCGTGCTCTTGGACCGCCTTGTCCATGTCACAGAAGATGACGCCCTTCTCCTCCCACCGCTCCTGCATGTTCTGGTAGACGATCTCGGACTCGTATTGCGCGCCGACGCCCGAGAGCGCGTTCTTTTCGGCCTCCGGAATGCCGAGCTTGTCGAAGGTGTCCTGGATCTCCTCCGGGAGGTCCTCCCAGCTGTCGGCGCCGCCGCGCTTGTCGATGTCCGGTCGGATGTACGGAACGATCTCGTTGATGTCGACCTCCGAAAGGTCCGGCTGCCCGGGCCAGTCGGTCGGCATCGGCATCTCTTGGAACTGCTCGAGCGCGCGCAGGCGCCGCTCCAGCATCCACTCCGGTTCGTCTTTGTCCTCCGAGATGACGCGGACCGTCTCCTCGGTGAGCCCCTTTTCGCTTTTGAAGGCGGAGTTCTCCTCCTTCTTGAACTCGAAGCGGGCTTCGGTGTCTGTCTCCTTGAGGTCGTCCTGTTGTGAACTCATAGTGTGTTGTTACGGATTCCCGTGTTTACGTGTGTCGCGTGCCCGCATTCGGTTACGCCGCCTCGAAGGCGTCCTCGCGGACCCAGTCGTAGCCCTCGTCTTCCAGCTTCTCGGCGAGTTCCGCGCCGCCGCTCTTGACGACTTCGCCGTCGAGCATCACGTGAACGTGGTCGGGCTCGACGTAGTCGAGGATGCGCTGGTAGTGGGTGATCTGGAGGATGCCCGTGCCCTGCTCGTCGCGGAGCGCGTTGATCCCCTTCGAGACGTCCTTCAGGCGGTCGATGTCGAGCCCGGAGTCGATCTCGTCGAGCACGGCGACGCTCGGCTCCAGCATCGCGGCCTGGAGGACCTCGTTCTGCTTCTTCTCGCCGCCGGAGAAGCCGGCGTTGAGGTAGCGCTGCATGAACTTCTCGTCCATGTCGAGCAGCTCCATCTTCTCGGAGAGGATCTCCTGGAACTCGGCGACGCCGATCTCGCCGTCGTCCGCGGGCCCCTCCATCGGGGAGGTCTCGTACCCCTCGTCGTCGTCGGCCTCGGCAGCCTCCTCCTCGTCCTCGTCTTCGAACAGCTCCTCGCGCTCGTCGGCCTTCGCGTTGAGGGCCTGTCGGAGGAAGTTCGTCATGGTGACGCCCTCGATCTCGGCGGGGTACTGGAAGCCGAGGAAGATCCCGAGCGCGGCGCGCTCGTTCGGCTCTAGGTCGAGCAGCTCCCAGCTGTAGTCGTCCTCGTCGAGGTCGGCGTCGATGTCGTCGACATCCGACTCCTCGAGGTGGAGCGTGATCGACCCGTCGGTCACCTCGTAGGCCGGATGGCCGGCGATAACCTTCGCCAGCGTCGACTTCCCCGAGCCGTTGGGACCCATCAGCGCGTGGATGTCCCCGGACTCGACGGTCAGATCGACCCCGCGAAGGATGCGTTCGCCGCCCTCTTCCGCCACTCGTGCGTGAAGATCGTTGATTTCGAGAGTAGCCATGTGTATTCTCGTGCCTCGTGTGCGTATAGTAGGTGTTGTTGGGGTTAATGCTTACGCATTTCCCCGTCAAAAATCGCAGATCGACCAAGAAATTTTCTTCCGATCGAAAACTGCTTTCGATAGACTGCGTTTCCGCCCGCCGTCGGTCACATGAACGAGCCGAGTCCGGTCTGTTCTTGGCCGGTCTTGACCTCCTCCCACGACATTCCGAGCGCCTCTATCACGCGCTCGATGGGGCCCTTCAGGGTCTTGTCCAGCATCTTCTCCCAGTCGACCTCGAACTCGTCGGGGACCTGATCGGCGTACTCGAAGCAGATCACGTCCGGGTCGCGCTTGAACTCCCCGTACAGGTGATCTCGCTGCGGGTCGAGTCCCTCCTCGTCTTCCATCCGCGCCCAGAAGTCGGGGTGGACCTTCTCGATGTACAGCCGCTTCGGCTTCGACCCGCTCCCGAAGTTCGTCCCGAGCATGAGGTTCGCGTACTTCGCCCCGCGGACCTGTGCGGTCGGCGTGTCGTAGGCGTCGAGCTTCTTGCCGATCCCGCCGGGGATCCCGATCTCGTCGAGGTCCATGTTGCCGTCGAGCACGCGCGCGATGACGTCCACGAGGTACGCCTTCACCTCCTCCATGTCGTCGTCGATGTCGTCGCCCGTCACGATTGTCTCGATGACGTTCTGCTGGACCTCCTTCGTGATCCCGGCGATGTCCGAGCGCTTGTACTCGAAGCCGGTGATGTCGATGTCGTCGACGTCTTTCCCCTCTTTCCAGATGATGTGCCCGGCGTAGCGTTTCTTCTTGCCCGCTTGGAAGAACCGCCGGTAGAGCTTCTCGAACTCGATCTGGAAGCGGTGGTCGTCGGCGTTGAGCTCCTCGCGCGCGAAGTCGTCGTAGCGCTCGTTGATGTGGTCCTCTATCTCGAAGGAGGTCTCGATCGCCTCCTCCTTGTCCACGTCTTGGCCGAGAGATAACATGACTGAATCGGTATTATGGAGGACGACACCCCCGACACCGTCGACGAAGTTCTCGTTCTCGGCGACGCTGAGATCGTACACGTACCCGTCGTGATCCACCTCTTCGACCACCGGGTCCCGTCCGCTCCGGTAGTAATCACACGTTCGAATCGTGTAGCTCCCCTTGCTCTCCCTGTACTTCAGCGAGTGCTTCTCCCCGCGCTGCGTGAGAAGCGTAGAGAGCCCCGCCGCGAGTTCTCGGCTCGTCGTCTCGAAGTCGAAGTTTCGCTCGCAGTACTCGGTCGAGTACCGCGGGAATTCGCGTGAGCCGTCGCCCTCGACGAGTACGTCGACGAAGAGCTGTTGGAGGTCTTCGGGGAGGTTGAATACGGACCCCGGAATACGCTTCCCACGCGACGTTTGCCCGGCGAACTCGCGGAAGAACACCGCCGAGAGTTCGTTCATCATCTGGAGTTTGTGGGTGCCGTCGTCGTACGTCACCGACTGGTCTCCGTCCTCGGTTCCGTACTCGACGGTCCGCCTATCGGACGCGTCCGACGCAATGACACTCGCCGTCGCTCCGTCGAATAGACGCTGGTAGTCCTCTCGAAGCCCTTCCAGCCACTCCGTTCTGGATTCGGCGATGCTCGCGCCGAACCGGGAGTCGGTCGTTTCGATCGTCGAGGCACTCCCTTCGGTGACGTACGCGGCGAGCAACCGTACGAGCGCCCGTCCGTCTTCGGAGTCCAAGTCGACGTATCGCTGTACCTTGATGCTCCGCTCTATCGCGTTGTGATGCTTGTGGCCGAACCAGACCCACTCGTCGTTCGCGTGGACTCGCTTGACCTTCGTCTCCGCGTTCTCGCTGCCGACGCTTCGGCCGTCCTCGTACTCGCGCGTGTACCCCTCCAACACGTCGTATACGTCGATCTTCTCCACCGTTTCGACCTCGGGAAGACCGGGAACCCGAAGTGGCTCTTCGACGTCTTCCGGCTTCGTTTCCACCAGCTGTCCGTCTTCTTCGACGACGTACGAGTGGTCTCTGGTCGTCGTCGACTCGCCGAACTTGTGCTGTAGATTGACGACCGATTTGTCGGTCTCGTGTCTGATCACCTGCTCGATCGGCTGCCACTCCGGCTCGCCGTCCTCGGTCACCGAAAGCGCCTCCCAGCCGCCCGCGCGGCGCCGTTCCTTGTCGATCGACACCGAAGCGACAGGCCCGCCGTCGGCGGTAACAATCAGATCCTCGCTCGCAGTCGCGTCCGAGCGTTCGAAGAGATCGGCAATCGGCAAGATCCGAACGATACCCTCGGGATCGCGCACGACGACGGGTCTGCCGCCCGTGACGCTGTCCCCGTACGCGACGTCGTGGCCGAGTTCTTCCGCCGCCTCTTCCGTGAAGTCGATGACTTCGCGTCCCGTCGCCGTGACGGCCGCTGCGCCCTCTTTGTCGTAGAGACGGAACCGATCCCATCCCGTCACGCCGTACAGCGACTGCCCGACGAACTGGAACTTCCCGTTCCGCCCCGCGAGCAGCGTGTGGTTGTCCTCGACGGTCACGCAGTAGACCCCGTCCTCGGCCTCGCTCCGAGACCCGCTCCGATTCATCCGGAGGGTGTTCTTCCCGCCTTCCGTGACGTAAATCCGCCAACTTCCGCTGTCGCGATTGTAATTCGCGGTGAGCCCGAGATGGGCACACAGCCGGAGCACGTCGTCCCGCAACTCCTCGCTCGACGTCGTGTACCGCCACGACCCCGTCTGACGGTCCCCGTCACCGTCGATCAGGGTCTCCAAGAACGCGCGTTTCTGCGCCCTCGCCGCCTTGAAGATGCGGTCCGGGATCCGCTTCTCGAAGCTGCCGTCGCCGCAGCGGTCTCGGAGGAGGTCCCCGAGCAGCTCAGAGGTGAACTGATAGCTGCGGTCGTCGACGTAGTAGTCCAGTTCCATCCGATCGAGGAGCTGACCGATCGTCTCGTGATCGGAGTCGCCGCCGTCCGGCACGGCGTCCTGCGCAATCTTCACCGTCGTCGCGGAGCCGCGAAGGTTGTCGCCGAACCGCTTCTCGGTCGACGTGTACACGTTCCCTTCCGTGACGTACCACGCGAGCAGTTCGAGGAAGTCGTCGCCGTCGAACGTCCGCGGGATCCACTTCCGACCGGATTCGCGGTGGACGAAGCTCGTCTCGCACACTGACTCGATGTATTCGCGGTGTTCCTCGAACTCCGAGGCGGTGAACACGTACCCGGTCTGACCCACGTCCGCCTTCGGAACGCGTCGCGGCGTCCAGCCGAGCTCGGCGGTGAACGTGTGGCCGTGGACGCTCGGTCGGACCCACACCTCGTACTCGCCGTCGACGAGTTCAGTCAGATCGACCTCGTCGATCCGCTCCCCGTCCGGGCCGTCCCAATCGTGGGGGAGTTCGTAGTTGGTCGCCCGATCGAGGTCGCCGGCCTCGACGAAACTATACCCGTCTTCGGTGATCCCGTTCGTCTCGTTCTTCCGAACGAGCATCCGGTGGTTCGGCGTCACGCGGAAGTCGATCTTCGAGGTCTCGACGTCGACGAGTTCGCCCCGGTAGTCGGGGTACGCGTGGGTCTCCTCGACGGTCTTGACCGCCATCTCCTCCGTGTCGGGGTTGAGTGAATACACGGCGTCGCCGACCTCCAGCTCCGTGATCGGCCGAACGCCGTCGGGAGTCACGACCTCGGTGTCCGGCGTGAAGCAGTTCATAATAACTTTGACAGAAGCTTGCTGTCGGTCGTACTGCTCGTACGGCTCGGTGCCGGGGTCGTGGTCGTTCCGGAGCGCCTTCTTCTCCTCGCGCTCGGTGAGCAGCTCGTCGACCATCTCGCGCATGATCCCGTCCGGCTGCTTCCGGAAGTGTGTCCCGTTGGGCGCGACGTACGTCTCGCCGTCGTACCGGTCAGGGTCGACCTTCGTCTCGGGACCGGCGTTGATCGTCACCATACACATCGGGTAGAGGCTCTTCAGGTCCTGGACCGTCACCATCTCCTTGACCCCGGTGATCGGGTCGAAGACGGCGCCGCCCTCGAAATCCTCCGACTCCTGTTGGCCCTTCGTGGGGAGTGCGAACTTCCCGAACGCCTTATGGAGGACGTACATGTCGACGGTGTCGCCGGGCGTCGGCGCGTCCTCGATCTTACAGCCGACGAAGGTGCGCACCTCGTCCCAGAACGCGATCACGTCTTGTTTCCGGTCGATCTCGACGCACAGCTCCACGTCGCGGATGCTGTACTCCAACAGGCGCTCGGGGTCCTGTTCCCAGAGATCGCCGATGTCGCCCGTGTAGCGCTCCTTGCCGACGCCCAGTTCGCGCTCGCCGACCGCGTCGAGGCGGTACGACTCCAGTTCGGTGAACATCGTGCGCTTGTAGGCGTACAGCAGGTCGAAGACGACTCGGCCCTTCACGTCCGGGCCGCCCCAGCCCGAACGCCACACCTCACCGATCCGGGAGAGTCGGTCGACGTCGAGGTTGTACTGGCTCCCGTCGTCGAGCACCTCCAGCCGGTCGAGGAGGTACGGCGCGTCGAAATCTTCGAAATTCCACCCCGTCATAAGATCTACGTCGGTTTTATTTATATACTCGACGAACGCGTCGAGCATCGCGGCCTCCTCCTCGAAGGTGCGGACCTCAAAATCGACCTCGCCGCCGTCCCCGACGATCCCCTCGTAGTCGGGGAGGTCTTCGGGCGGGGGGATCTCCGCTTCCGGCGCGTCGTACAGCCAGACGACGTACTCGTCGTCGTAGGAGTCGTGGCTGGTGAGACAGATGATCGGCTCCTCCCCGTCCTCGGGGAACCCGCGTCGGTCGTCCACCTCGATGTCGAAGGTGTTCACGCGCAGGTTGGCGTCGACCTCGGCCGGTTCGAGGTGGCCCTCGTGGACCTGAATCGTCCCCTCCCCGTCGTCGAGCCGCCGCTCCTCGACCCTGATCCCGCCGTTGATCCCGTTGTCGATCAGAAAGCGGTTCGGGAAGAGGATGTCAGCCTCGAAGCTGGTCGCGAAGTCGTCGCGGATGTTCCCCACGTCGCGGGGCGTCCGGGTGACGATCCGGGTGAGCTGCTCGCCGCGGATGCTCTCGTACGGCTCCCCGTCGGGATTCTCCTCTCTGGTCCCGATCACCACGTCGTACTCCTCGACGGGGTCGCGGTCGAGGTCGGCCGTCGGGACGTAGAAGTACGGCTCTACCCCCAGTACGCGGAGGTGTTCGACGACGTCGTGATCCGCGTCCTCGACGTGTTCCGCCGGTCGCCGGCCGAACACGTGGACCACCGGGTACTCGTCGCTGCCGTACCCCTCGACGGCGTAGTCGATCTGGGTGATCATCAGCTCGACGGTCCCGGTCGACTCCGGGAACTTCGCCTCGTCGACGTCGACGACGTCGCTGACGTGGCCCCGCCCGCCGCCGGCGACGGCGGCCGCCTCCTGCGCGGCCAGCTCCTCCCGTTCGGTGTCCGTGTCGCCGTCGGCCTCGTCGCCCGCGTCTCCGGTCGACGAGAAGTCCGACAGCCCCGACTGAGTCATATCCGTGCTTCGGCGTCACCCGGCTAAAAAACTCGGCTTTCGGGTGCGGCGAGCTACCCCGCCACGGAAAGGCATATATTGTGTGATGACTTACCACGGTCTATGTCTTCGGACCCACGTTCCGAACCCCAGGTGGCTCGTCCGGCCGATTCCGACGCGGTCGACGCCGAGGTGGAGGCGTACGAGGACGACGGGAACGTGGTGCTTTTCGACGCCACGAACCCCCTCGCGTGGGTCGAAGCGAGCCGAACGGTACGGCTCGCCGACGCGCTCTGACCGGACTGCCGAGTCCGTGCGCTCTCCGTCCACTTCCTCCAGTAGCCGCGGCGCCGCGGGCGGACGGAACCCCTTTGCCCCGGCGCGGCGTACGCCTCGGCGTGTTCAGCCTCGACGAGGACGACGAGGGCGAGATCTCCGTCGGCGAGAGTTCCGACGCCGAGCGGGAGATGACGCCCGACATCCCCGAGGCGCCGTCGGTGAAGTCGTTCGACGACGGCGGCGACTTCGAGGGCGCGAGCGACGTGGACGAGCGGACGCTCCGCGCGTTCGTCGTCGCCGTCATCTACGCCAACGCCGCCGTCCTCCTCGTCTCCCTCGGCCCGATGGTGTGGTTCTTCGAGGGGTTGTCCAGAATCGGTCCGGCGCTGTTCGTCGTCGGCCTCCTCGCCGGGGTCCGCACGTACCAGACGTACCGGTCTTGGAACCGTTCGCGGGACGAGGCGGACGAATCGGCGTCGGATCCCTCCGCCGAGGCCGACGACACTGATGCCGACCCTACTGCCGAGCGCCCGGAAGCGTAATGTCCGACGAGCGCGCTCCTCCGACCATGCAGACGGTCCGCGACGGCGACGGCGAGACGTACCTCCTCGTGAAGCGCTCCGCCGAGTCGAGCCGCGTGCGCGACCCGGCCACCGGCGCGGAGCGATACGTCGACAACGACGACATCAGCGTCGTCGACGGCGAGTCGCCGCTCGCGACCGCCGCCTCCGGCGTGCCGGAATCGGTTCGCCGGACGCTCGGCGCGGTCCGCGACGACCGGTCGCTCGGCCTGCTCGCGGTGGTCGTCGACGAGGGACCGATCGCGGCGATCGACCTCCTCGACGCCGCCGACATGTGCGAGTCCGACCTCCACGGTTCGATCACGGAGTTCCGCGCGGCCGGACTCGTCGAAGAGAGCGAGGTCGCGGGCCGACGCGGCTACGAGGCGACGGCGGTCGCGGTCGAGGCGATAGAGTTCCTCCGCGACGAGCCGAACGGAGACGCGTAGCCTCTGCGATCCGGGGCGCTACGCCCGATCAGTCGTCCGCGAGCGAGGCGATGTCGAGTTCGGCGGCGTCCTTCCGGCGGACGGTCGAGCGGTTCGAGCGCGGGTCCTTCTCCACCGTGACCAGCTCGTCGGCCGCGCCCACCAGCTCGTCGTCGTGGCTCACGATGACGATCTGGGCCACACCGAAACCGCGCATCTCCTCGACCAGCCGGACGAGCCGCGAGACGTGCCCGGAGTCGAGGAACACCGTCGGCTCGTCGAGGATGAGCGGCGGGGTCGGCGCCGCGCCCTCGATCCCCTCCGAGAGCAGCCGGTAGATCGCACAGCGTAAGGAGAGGTTGAAGAGGGCGCGCTCGCCGCCGGAGAGCTGCTCGGGGTCGAGCGGCTCGCCGTCCTTCTGGTAGACGGTGAGGACGTACTCGCCGTCGAGTTCGATGTGCGAGTAGGCGTCGTTCCCGTAGACGAGCTCGAACGTCTCGTTGAGGGTGCGCTCCAGTTCGCTGACGTTGCGCTGTCGGAGCTCCGCGCGCAGATCGCCGTACATCGTCTCCAGCTCGCTCGTCTCCTCGTGGAGCGCTTCGAGCGCTTCGACCCGCTCGCCGAGCGCCTCGCGCTCCTCGCGGAGCGCCTCCAGCTCGGCGAGCTCGCCTTTCACTCCGCCGATCGCGTTCTGGAGCTCCTCCTGACGGTCGTCGAGCGCGTCGAGCTCCTCGGCGACCTGTTCGAGGTACCGCTCGGCCTCCTCCTTCCGATCTTTCGCCGTTTCGACGGCGTCCTCGTCGACGGCGTCCGCCAGTTCGTCGCGCCGCTCGCGCCTGTCCGCGAGCCGGTCGCGCCGCTCGTCGTTCACCTCCGTCAGGTTCTCCCGCTTCTCGCGGCGGCGCTCGATATCGTCTTCCGCGTCCGCGATCGCGGACAGGCGCTCCTCGACCGCCGTCACCGCCTCGCGGGCGGCGTCGACCGCCGACAGCGACGCCTCCAGCTCCTCGACGCGCTCCGCGGCTTCCGCCGCCTCCTCGCGCTTCTGCGCGGCGACCTCGCGGGTCTCTTCGGCCTCCTCGCGGAGTTCCGCGGCACGCTCGCGCTTCTCCGCGGCCGACTCTCGCTTCCGCTCCGCCTCCGCGCGCTTCTCCTCGACCCGTTCCTCGAGGGTCTCGATCCGCTCGTCGATCTCGTCGAGCCGGTCCGCAGCGCTCGCGAGCTCGTCCAGCTCCGCGACCCGCTCGTCCAAGTCGCCCTCGCGCTCGCGGGCAGCCTCCAACTCGGCTTCGAGTTCTTCCACTCGCTCGCGATCCTCGTCGATCCCGCTGGCGTGCGGGGAGTCCTCGATCGGCTGGCCGCACTCGGGGCACTTCCCGGCCGCCAGCAGCGCCTCGGCCTCGTCGACGCGCTCGCGGGCGTTCTTCAGCTCCGCCGACAGCTCGGCGATCCGCTCGCGGACCTCGCCGCGCTCGTCGCGGAGCGCGTCGCGCTCGTCGGCGACCCCCTCGCGGCCGACGTCGGCGTCGGCGTCCGCGAACCGCTCGCGGAGCCTGGCGGCCTCCTCGCGCAGCTCCTCGATTGATGCCTCGCGCTCGTCGACCTCCCCGGCCGCCGTCTCCGCCTCATCCGCGAGGTCGTCGGCCTCGGACTCGATCTCGGCGGCGCGCTCGGCGCGGTCGTCGGCCTTCCCGGCGAGGTTCGTCGCCTGATTACGGAGCGCCTCGGCGCTCACCCGCTCGTCGTCGAGTTCCTCGCGGACCGCTTCCTCCCGACCGTCGAGCTTCGTGCGGCGGTCGGCGATCGCCGCCTCGCTCGCCGCGTCGAGGCCGGCGTCGTCGAGCCGGTCGTCGATCGCGGCCTCGATCTCGTCGATCCGCTCGCGGGCCGCCCGAATCTTCTCCCGGTGGTCGTCGCGCTCGCGCTCGGCCGCCCGGATCGCGGCCTCGATCTCGTCGATTTCGTCCTCGACCGCCTCCAGCTCCTCCCGCTTTTCGGCGTGGGTCGACAGCGTCTCCGCGGCCGCGTCGCGGGTCTCCTTCGCCTGCTCCCGCTGGGACTCGTACCGATCGATCTCGTCGGTGACCTCGCCGAGTTCGCCCTCCAGCTCGTTGAGCCGCCCGTGGAGATCGCGGTCCTCCTTCGATTCGATCTGCTCGTCGAGCTGGTCGAGCCGGCCGCGCCTGTTTTCCAGCACGTCCTCGACGCCGAGCCGGGCGTCGCCGGCGCGCTCGCGGTACTCCTCCAGCTTCCCCAGCTGGAGGAGGTCGTCGATCGTGTCCTGCCGCTCTCGCGGGGTGGCGTTGATGAGCTTGTTCACCTCGCCCTGCCGCACGTACGCGCAGTTGACGAACGCCTCGGCGTCCATCCGTAACAGCTCCGTGACGAACTCGCGGACCGCTCGCGCGCCGTCGCGAGTCACGTCGCTCCCGTCGGTCGATTCGAGCGTACACTGGTGGTCGATCCGGTCGTCGTAGGCCCTGAGCCGCCGCTCGACTCGGTAGGAGACGCCGTCGTGAGTGAACCACAGTTCGACCTCCGTCTCCGCCTCGCCGTTCGTGATGACGTCTTCGAGGGTCCCGTCGAGCGCCTTCGACCCGTACAGCGCGAAGAAGCAGGCCTCCAAGAGCGACGACTTCCCGCTGCCGTTGAGCCCGTGGATGACGGTGACGCCCTCCGTCAGGCGCAGGTCGGCGTCGCCGTACGGCTTGAAGTTCGCGAGGCGGACGCGGTCGAACTTCACAGGTAGTCCTCCATGGAGACCTGCCCGTCGTTCGCCGCCGGATCGGCATCTGTCGCCTCCGCGGGGTCGGACTCGGGCTCCGGTTCGTCGTCCGATTCGTCGCTACTGCCGTCCGCGGTCTCGTCCTCCGGTTCGTCACTACCGCCATCGACGGCCTCGTCATCCGGTTCGTCACCATCGCCGTCGCCGTCGTCCTCGTCCGTCTCGACCGTCTCCGCGTCCCCCTCGACCGGCTCGAACGCGTCGAGGTCCTCCTCCTCGTCGAGCCGCTCCTCCACTCTGCGCTTCACCGTCTCACGGACGTTGGCGTCGGGGACGGTGTCTTCCCGGACCGCGCGCTCGACGTCGCGAGCGGCGGTCGAGAGGGCCATCTCGTCGAGCCGGTCGCGGACGGCGTCCTCGGGGTCGGCGAAGCTCACGTCCACCTCGCCGTCGGCGTCGACCTCGCGCCGGTCCGTGACGCGCGCGATGAGCGCGCCCTCGTCGGTCGCGAACTCCTCGACGGCCGCCGGCGTCACCGGGTCGCCCTCGCCGGTGATCTCGACGTGGACGACCGCCTTGGAGAGGTCGTACTCGCGGACGCGCTCGCGGACTCGGGGTTCGCCTTCCCTCTCGCGCAGTTCGACGGAGACGAAGACGAAGGGGCGCGTGTCGAGCGCGCGGCGCCGGATCTCGACGCGGTCGTCGCCGCCCGCGGCGTCGGCGTCGAAGACGACGAGGTTGTAGCCGCGCCCTTCGCGCTCGCTCGCGCTCGCGCGCTCCGTCGACCCGGGGTACGTCACCCACGTGTCGGCGACCTCGGCGGTGTCCGGGGTGTGGTTGTCGCCGAGGAGCATCGCGTCGAAGGCGACGTCGCTCTCCGTCAGCACGGTCTCCGTGTCCCAGTCCGCGTAGCCGAACGGCTCGAAGAGACCGTGCGCCACGAGCGCCGCGTACTCGGCGTCGTGGTCGGCGAACGCGTAGTCGAGGTCGTCGCGCCGCGAGACGGGGACGTGGTCGAGCCCGTAGAAGGCGGTGTCGCCCACGACGACCGGCTCGTCGCCGAGTCGGGTGGCGAGGCCGAGGCGCTCGAAGAGGTCGAGCCACTGTCCGCCCCGCGTCGACTCGTGGTTGCCGACGACCGCGAGGAAGGGAATCCCGGCGTCGTCGAGCCGGCGGAGGACGGAGATGGTCCCCATCAGGTCTTGGAGGTCGGGCCGGCGGTCGTGGAAGAGGTCGCCCGCGTGGACGACGGCGTCGACGCCGCCGTCGACCGCGTCGTCGACCACGGCCTCGAACGCGTCGAGGAAGTCCTGGCGTCTGACCGGCGAGTGGTACTGCGAGTACCCGATGTGGGTGTCGCCGGTGTGGATCACCCGTGTCATCTGTCCGGGCCTTGGCCGCTGTCCGGCTTAGGGATTCCGGGGCCGGAGCGGAAGTGGTCGCGGTCGTCGCGGCCCGCATCCGGCCCTCCGTCGGCGCCCTCGTTGCGTCCGTCCGCCGCCCGCCGAAACGACCGGTACGCGGCGAGCGCGTCGCGTCCGCGCTCGGCGGCGGACTCGTCGCCCGCGCGCTCAGCGGCGTCGACCGCGTCCGCCAGCCGGTCCATGCCGACGGCGTCGACGAACCCTGCCGCGCGCCGCACGTCGGACCGCGCCGCGTCCGCCTCGTCGATCACGGCCACGTACGGGCGTCTCGCGGTGTCGGTGCGCGTCGCGAGCGCGGCCAGTGCGCGCTTGACGGCGGTAGTCGAGACCACGGGCGGACTGGCGCGGTATCGGATATAAACCGTCGCGGACGCCGGCCCGCATCGGGGCGGGTAGCGACACCCGCACGGTCCCGCGCTCAGATCCCCAGTGAGTACAGCCGCTTGCGGGCGTCGGTGAAGGAGAACCGCGAGTCGACGACGTCCTCCTCTTCGAGCCGAGACAGCGCGTAGCGGACGGTCCGCGGCGGGAGGAGCGTCTCCTCGGCGAGTTCGCTCTGGGTCAGCGTGTCGTTGTAGTCCAGCACCTTCGCGACCAGCTTGGCGCTCGGCGGCAGGTCGCGGACGGCCGCCCAGCGGTCCGCGGCTCCGTCGTCAGCGGTGACGGCGTCGGTCGTACTCATTCGTGTTCCGATCATTGGCATGCCGGATGATAATATTTACTATCAGCTCTAATTACTGCTGGAAATCAAACAGCGCCTATATCGCGAACTCGGACGGCGGCCGTCCGTCGTCGAGGCCGGCGAAACTGGCCACGTCGTTCCCCCACCCGAAGCCTCTTATCCGCGAGACGCCTTAATAAACACAATGAGCGACACGGTCGACGACGTCGATATGCCCTACGACGAGGGCTCGGCGTCGAAACAGGAGAAGATCGACTCCCTTCAGGAGCGGCTCGACGTCCTCGAGTCCCAGAACGAGGAGATGCGCGACAAGCTCCTCGACGCCAACGCGGAGAACAACAAGTACCAGCAGAAGCTCGAACGGCTCACCCACGAGAACAAGAAGCTGAAGCAGTCCCCGCTGTTCGTGGCGACGGTCCAAGAGATCACGCCCGACGGGGCCGTGATCAAACAGCACGGGAACAACCAGGAGGCGCTCACCGAGATCACCGACGAGCTGCGCGAGGATCTCGACCCCGATGACCGCGTCGCGGTCAACAACTCCCTGTCGGTGGTCAAGAAGCTCGAGAAGGAGACCGATGTCCGCGCCCGCGTGATGCAGGTCGAGCACTCCCCGGACGTCACCTACGCCGACATCGGCGGCCTCGAAGACCAGATGCAGGAGGTCCGCGAGACCGTCGAGATGCCGCTCGAACATCCCGACATGTTCGAGGACGTCGGCATCCAGCCCCCGAGCGGCGTGCTCCTGTACGGCCCGCCGGGAACGGGCAAGACGATGCTCGCGAAGGCCGTCGCCAACGAGACGGACGCGACGTTCATCAAGATGGCCGGCTCCGAACTCGTCCACAAGTTCATCGGCGAGGGCGCGAAGCTGGTCCGGGATCTGTTCGAGGTCGCCCGGGAGAACCAGCCCGCCGTCCTGTTCATCGACGAGATCGACGCGATCGCCTCGAAGCGGACGGACTCGAAGACCTCAGGTGACGCCGAGGTCCAGCGGACGATGATGCAGCTGCTCTCCGAAATGGACGGCTTCGACGAGCGCGGCGAGGTCCGTATCATCGCCGCGACCAACCGCTTCGACATGCTCGACCCCGCGATCCTCCGTCCCGGCCGCTTCGACCGCCTCATCGAGGTCCCCAAGCCGGAGACCGAGGGCCGCGAGATCATCTTCCAGATCCACACCCGCAATATGAACCTCGCCGACGGCGTCGACTTCGCCGAGCTGGCCGAGCTGACCCCCGACGCCTCCGGCGCCGACATCAAGGCGATCTGTACGGAGGCCGGGATGTTCGCCATCCGCGACGACCGCACCGAGGTCACGCTCGACGACTTCCTTGAGGCCCACGAAAAGCTCCGGCAGGACGAGGAGACGAGCGTCGACGACTCGCTGGCGTTCGCCTGAGCGGACCGTTCTCCGATTCGGAGCCGCCGTCGACTCGCTTTTTCGCTTAACTGTCCTTACAGCGCCGCGACCGTGAGGTACGGGAGGACGAAGAACAGCAGGAACACCAGTCCGACCGCGAGGGCGTAGCCGGCGCCGACGCCGGCAAGCGCGAGCCACCCGTCGTCGAGCGCGTCAGCGACATCCATGTCGGAGGAACCGCGGCTCGGAACTTAAATCCGGGCGCTCGCGTCCGACGTGACCGCTCGGTTCCTCGTCCCGCCGCGCCGGTCCCGGTCACACATCGCCCGCCATCGCCCGGAACAGCCCGTCGGCGAGGGCGTCGCGGTCGACGGTCTCCGTCTCTTCCTCCCCGGTGGGGTCGACCTCCGGCTGGATCGTTCCGCCGCCCATCCGGGAGTGGCCCCCGCCGTTCCCGTTGTCGACGTCGTCCAGCACTGCCGCGATCGCGTTGCCCATGTGGACCCGGTCGTCGCGCGACCGCCCCGACAGGTGGACGGTCCCGTCCCGCTCGCCGATCACCACGACGGCGCTGACCCCCTCGAGCTGGATCAGTTCGTCCGCCGCCTGCGGGATCGCGTCGACGTTGTTCACGCCGCCGACGTCGGCGACTCCGAACGACCCCTCGATGCGGCGTCCCGCGATCGCCCGGGCCTTCACCTCCAGCACCTCCGCGTCGACCGCCGGGTTCGCGATCCGGTCAAGCCGGTCCTGATCGACACCGGGATAGAGGTAGGCGGCCGCCGCAAAGTCGGGCTCGCTGGCGCCGACGGTGAGGTGTTTCGTATCGGCCAAGATCCCGTACAGCAGCCCGGTCGCCGTGTCGGTCGACAGCGTCAGGGCGCTCGCCGTCTCGCTCGCGTGCTTGTCGGGGGGCACGGGGACGGCGTCGTTGTCCTGAAAGTACTCGGCGACGACCGACGCGGTCGCGCCGTAGTCGGTCCGCACGTCGGTGAACGACCCGCCGGCACCGTCTCCCGGGTGGTGATCGACGACCGCCATCGGCAACACGCCGTCCGCGCCGGCGAACCCCCGCGGCTCGTTGTGATCGACCAGCACGACGGACTCCGCGGCGAGGTCGCTCACGTGTTCGATCGGCTCCAGTTCGAGGTCGAGGACGGTCCGGAACGCACGGTTCTCTTGGTGACGGATCTGGCCGGGGTACTGGACGGTCGCCTCGACGTCCACCTGGTCGGCGAGCGAGGCGACCCCGACCGCGGCCGACATCGCGTCGGGGTCCGGGTTCGGGTGCATCAACACCGTTATTTCGTCTTCGTCGGCCAGCAGTCGACGGAACCGCACCCCGGGCGTCCGCCGGGACCGCAGCACCACCACCACGGTCGCGACGGCGATCAGGACGGCGAGCGCCACGGCGACGGCGAGTTCGGGATTCTCCCGGGCCATGGCCTCCGCCTGCGAGAACCGGTCGCCGGCCGCGCTCATCGCTCGCATGGCTTGTGGCGAGTCACTCCCGACACATGAAGGTTCGTTACCGTTCCGACGGACTGGAACCGACGGAAATCGGCCGTTGTCGGGCGACTACGAACCGAACCGGCTGCCGTCCGGTCGGGACGCGCTACTCGGTCCGTGCCCGGTGCGCGCGCACGGCGTCGCGGTACCCCGACCGGAACGTCGGGTGGACGAACTCGTAGCCGAGATCGCGGAGCAGCGCGTTCGAACACCGCTTGCTCGTTCGGATCCGACGCTCGGCGGCCGCGGAGAGGTCGCCGGCCGCGATCCGCTCGTCCTTCGATAGCTTCTCCGGGCGCGGGACGCCGCAGGCGTCGGCGAGCCAGTCGGCGAACGCGTGCTTGTCGACCGGCTCGTCGTCGACGACGAGGACGACGCGATCGCGTGCGCGGTCCGTCTCCAGCAGGTGTCGGATCGACCCCGCGGCGTCAGCACGGTGGACCATGTTCAGGTAGCCGGCCGTCACCGGCCCCTCCACGTACCGCTCAAGTCGGTACCGGTCCGGGCCGTACAGCCCTGCGAACCGGACGACGGTCCCGTCGATCCCGGCGTCACCCGCGCGTTCGGTCGCGATCCGCTCGGCCTCGGCGAGGACGCGCGTCTTCTCAGTGGTCGGCTGCACCGGCGTCTCTTCGTCGACCCACCCGCCGTCGTGGTCGCCGTACACGCCCGTCGAGGAGGTGTACACCAGCCGGTCCGGCGGCGCGGGCCGCGACTCGTACTCGTCGACGACGTTCGCCAGTCCGTCGACGTACACCTCCCGCGCCGCGTCGGCGCCCCGCCCGCCGGAACTGGCCGCGAAGACGACCGCGTCCGCGTCCGGGAGCGCCGAGAGCGACTCGGGGTCGGTCGCGTCCGCGCGGACGGCCTCGACGTCGGGACCGACGGCGTCGACCGCGTCGAGCCCGGTATCCGACCGACGGACGCCGGTCACCGCGTGACCGCGGGCGTGGAGCTGCTCCGCCAGCGCCAGCCCGACGTAGCCGCAGCCGACGACGACGGCCCTCATGGCTTCCGGCGCTCGATGACCGCGAGGATCTCGGCGAGCTGTCCGAGCGTCATCGCGGTCCGCCCCTCCAGCGCCTGCTGGACCTCCTGACCGGTGAGGTCGGCGTCGATCTTCGCCGCGATCGCGTCGACGTCGAGGACGGCGGTCGCCATCCCCATCAGCAGGTGGTCGCGCACCTCCGCCACCATGGCGTCGGCCTCGCGGTCCGGGTTCGCCGCCGCGAGGACGGCCGCTCCGTCGGCGAGCGAGAGCGCCGCGACCTCCCCGTCGCGGACGGCGGTCGCGTCCGCCGCGGACAGTCCGATCTCGTCGACGAGCCCGTCGGGCTCGACGCTCGCTGCCGCCTCCGACACCAGTGCTTCGAACGCGGCGAGCAAGTCCCCCGCTGCCGGCTCGTCGGCGTCGACGTCGGGTCCGGATCCGCGGCCGTCGACGACCTCGTGGAACATACCGCCACTCGGTCGCCGTGTCTCAAAACGGCTGCGGTCGGACGCGTCCCGTCCGCTCGCCGCTCGGTCGGCGAGCCTCTCACGACTCCGTACAGTCGTCTCCCTCTCCCGGAGTCGGACTCAGGGGTCCCGGACATGGCCAGCCGCCGGAGGTCTCGTCGCGGGTCCCGTCGACGTCGCCGACGCCCGGCGGCCCGGCGGGGACGGCGACGACGACGACCGTCCGCGTCTCGAAGGCGACCGGTTCCGTCGCCCCGAGCGCGACCGACTCGCCGTCCACGTCGACGCTGACCGCGCCGGGCTCCCGGACGTACTCGAACGGGTGGTCGGGGGTCCCGACGTTCGCGCGGAGGGCGAACCGGGGGTACTCGCCGCGCACCCGGACCTTCCACGCGTTGACCGTCGCCACCCAGTACCCGGGCACGGGCGCGACCGGAAGTCCCGCCCCGACGGTCCGAACCGGCTTCGGAACGCGCTCGTCCGGCACCGACGCGACCGCCTTCTGGGCGCGGGACTCGATCGCCGATTCGACCTTCTTCCGGCGAATCTGCCGGGCCGCGGCCGTCGTTTCGTCGATGAACCGCGCCGGAACGCGGACCGCGTCTCGCCCCGCCTCCTCGCGCGTCTCGACGCGGAGGTGCGCGGCGAGCCCGAGCCGCTCGGCAGTCGACAGCGACCCGACCCGCGCGGCCTCGCTCGCGATGCGATCCGGATACTCGCCCTCGCCGACCGCGACGGCCCTCTCGCCGAGCGAGTCGTACTCGCTCGCGGCGTTCTCCAACACCGCGCTCCGCTGTTCGCGCGAGAGGTCGGTCCGCTCCGCGAGGCGCTCCGCCAGCGCGTCGTCGAGACGTTCCAAGGACGCGTCGACCCGGCCGGCGAGCGCGCGTCGGTCGGCGCGCAGGTCCTCGTCGTCGGCCGCCGCGAGGGCCTCTCCGGCCGCGAGGAGCGACCGCCCGGCGACGCCGAGGCGGACCGTGTCGTCGGTGCCGAGGATCCGGTCGGCGATCCCGCCGGAGACGTCGCTGTACGGGAGCGTGACGTAGTTCACGTTCCGGGTCGCGAGCGGTCGCGTGGTCGTGCCGTCGACGCCCTCGACGCGCTCCCCGTCGACCGCCGTCCGCGGGAGGTACCCCGGCGACCCTTCCGGGGCGAACGTGACGGCGCCCCCCGGCCCCCTGTCGCCGACGGTGTACGTCCCCGGGTCGCGTGCGGCCTCGCGGCTGGCGATCACCTCGCCCACGGGCGGTCCGCCGAACGCGTCGTTCACGCGGTCGAGAACGCCGTCGGTCGCGGACTTCCTGTCCTCGGCAGCCGATTCGAGTTCGGCGATCACGGCGTCGAGGTACGCGACGCGCGCGGCGATCCGGCCGCGGTCGACCACGCCGTCGTACCTCGCCGGGGCGTCGCGCAGCGCGTCGCGCCGGTCACGCACGGTCGCGGCGAGGTCGCGGTACGGCGTCGCCTCGCCGACCGCGGCGTCGGCCATCGACGCCTCGGTCTCGAACTCGCGGACGCGCTCCGACATCGACAAGACGTCCCTCGCGATCCGGTCCAGATCCGCGTCCGACCGGTCGCCGTACACGACCGTCGAGCGCGTCTCGTCGCCACGTTCGACGGCGTCGCGCGCCAGCCGGTCGACGTCGCCGTCCGTCTCGACGTTCAGATCCGCCCTCGCGGCCGCCGGGGTGTCGGCGAGATCCGCCCCCTCGACGTCGCCGCCCTCGGCGGCGCCGAACGTCGCCGTCGGTCTGTCGGGAGCGCCGTCGCGCGGCGCGTACGTCCCGGTCACCGAGACGCGGACGCGGTACCGGTCCGTCGCCTCGTCGCTCGTCACGGCGCGGTCGACGCGCACGTTCTGTACCGTCCCGTTCGGCCCCCGCTCGACGACCCGCCGCTCCCACGTCGTGGTCGCGGCGCGCTCGACGGCGACCTCCCGGGTCGCGCCGCCGAAAGACACCGAGTCGCCGGCCGACACGGTCTCGCCGTCGGTCCCCGTTCGCAGGTCGCTCCCGCCGCCCACGCGGACCCGCTCCGTCCGCGACGTGTCGACCCGCCGCCACGGTTCGTCGAGCAGCGACCGGGGGCGATCCGGCGTCACGGGGCCCCCGTCGACGACTCGCGTCGCCTCCGTCTCCAAGGTCGCCTCGACCCGGTGGCTCGCCCGCACGATCGAGTCGAGGTCGTCGTGGACGCGGGTCGCGGCGCGGTCGGCCGCGTGCCCGACCTCGACCGACGCGGTCTCGCTCGTCGCGTCCCCGGCCGGGTCGAAGGCGGCGTCCTCGCTCGCGGTCGCGTCACCGTTCGCGTCCCTCGCCGATTCCTCCGTCGAATCCGCATTCGTTCCCCCACCGTCCCCCGTCGGCGTCGGGGCTCCGAGGACGGCGTCCGTCCAGGAGGCCTCGTGGACGCCGGTCGGCGACAGCAGGTCGGTCACGCCCGTCCGAGCCGTCGCGCGGGCGACGCCGCCGCGCGCGTCGGGGTCGCTGGTCCCGAACACGTCCCGCTGGACGCGGACGATCCCGGCGTTCGTCGACAGTTCGACGTGGCGGTTCGCGATGACGTTCTCGACGGGCGCGCCGGCGTACTGCCCGTACCCCCGAGCCCACGCCATCGCGTAGAGGCTGGCGGTGACCTGCCGGCCGAGCCCGGGCCCCTCGACGGGGCCGCGGTTGAGTCGCCGCTCGAACCGCTCGGTCCGCTCGTGGGCGGCCAGCGTCGGCACGGCGACCGTCACCGTCCGCGATCGCGTCCGGTTCACGACGGTCCGGCCGTCCCGCGTCGCGGTCGTCGCGACGCCCTCGAAGGTGACCCGCGTCGCGGTCCCATTCGCGGCCGGTTCGATGCCGACCCGCTCGCGCGCCGCGACGAGGTCGTCGGCCGAGTCGACCGCCGGGAGCGAGACGTTCGCCTCGACGCCGCCGACGTCGCTCTCGACCGCGCGCAACGCCTCCGCCCCGGCGATCGCGAGCCGGACCCGGAACGCGTCCTCGAAGGCGGATCCCTCCCGGACCACTTCGGCGCCGGGTCCGTCTCCCGCCGGCGCGCGCGTCACCGGCTCCGCCGCCGCGTCGTGGGCGGCCTCGCGCGCGGCGCTCCTGAGTGCGGCGGTGGCGTCGGCCTCGACGCGCTCGACGGCGCGCTCGACGCGACGGTCCTCGCCGACCAGTCCCTGCTCGGCGAGCCCCGCGGCGTACGCCGAACTCGTCACGAGCAACAGCACGCCGACGAGCGCGAAGGGAACCCGTGCCCGTTCGTCAACGGTGAACGTCCGAGCGCGACCCGCGTCCGCAGACCGACCGCGGCCTCGGTTCCCCACGCTCACCACCTCCGGACGATGACCCGAACGAAGTTGACCGACGATCGACGCTCGCCCCCCTCGCCGTCGAACCGGTCCGGAACCGGGTGTCGGACCACGGCGACGGCGATGTCGGCGTTCCGCGGCGGTTCGGGGCCGATGGCGAAGGACTTTCTGGTATCGCTCGGCCCGTCCGCTCGGCCTCGGTCGCCAATCTCCGGCGCCGGAACCGCCCCGCCGGCGACCGAGGCCGGACGCGACGCCGCCCCGCCCCGTACAGCCGGCGGGCTCGGGAGCCTCCACGTGCCGCCGTCCGTCTCGGTGCCGATGGCGTCGTTCCGGTCGGTCTCGGCGACGGCTTTCACCGTCGCGTCGACCCGCGTCCGCGGACCGACTCCCGCGCGGACGGACTCGACGGCCCTGCGGTCGAACGCGGTCTCCGCGTCGCGGGCCGCGAGCAGCGCGAGCAACTCGGCGCGGGTCGCGTGGATGCGACGCGTCTCGTTCGGCGCGCCCTCGTCGGGATAGCTCACCGTCGTAGTCTCGGTGACGAGCCGGTCGGCGGCGTCGGTCGCGGTCGGGCCGTCGGGACCGACGGCGTCGCTCGCGCCGAGCGCGACGACGCTCGCCGAGACGCAAAGCAGCAGCACGGTCACGTCGAGCACGGTGCTGGTCACCGCCACACCACCGCCCGGAGCGTCCCGCGCACGTTCCGGCCCGGCGCCACGCGGACCGTCACCCGACGCTCGGCGACCGCGACCGCGTCCGGCGACCGGACTCCCGGCGGTCCCGGCGCGTCCGGGCCCGACGCGGCCAGCCACCGCTCGTCGCCCGCCTCCAGTTCGATCGCGGTCGCGGTCCCGGGCGCTTCGACCCGCCGCATCCGGTCCGGGTCGACGACGCCGCCGACGGTGACCATCCCCTCGATCCGGTCGAGCGCCGCCCTCGCGGCCGATCGGTCATCGTCGGGTGCCGCGTCCGCGAACGCGCCGGCGTACAGCCCCAGCGCGAGCCCGACGATCACCACCGCGACGAGCGCGGCAGTCGGTTCGACGGCGGCGCGGTCGGCTGTCGAGAACGCCGGGGCCGGTCGCCTCGAAGCTCCCGACGCGTCCGACCTCGCGGGATCTGGTGACACGCGAGATCACCCCACGAGCGTGACGTGGACGTCGCCGTAGTGGACCCGACGAACCGTGATCCGCTCCGGTGCGGGCGTCCACGTCGCGTCCGCCGCTCGCGCACGCTCGGCCGCCGCCGCGAACGCCGCCGGATCGTCGAACGCGGCGCCCGGCGGAGCGCCGGCGAGGACGCGCCGAAGCCGCGCATCCGTCGTCGCCTCGGGGCTCGCCCCCGCAGAGGGCCGGATCACCGGGGTGATCCGCGGGGCGTCGAGCGTCGCCCGCGCCGTCACCCGATCGTCGCCGAGCGAGACGGATCCCTCTGAGAGCCGGAGCCTCTCCGCGGCGATTCCGTGTTCGGCCGTCGCCGGATACTCCCCGTCCGCGACCGAGTCGACCGTGCGCGCGACGCCGTCGGCGTCCGGCGGCGGCGAGGCCGGGAACGATGCGGCCACGCCGACGGCCGCGACGCTCACGACGGCCAGACCGAGCCACGCGTACGTGGCGTCGAGGTGCGTCTCGAACATGGCGCGGCTGGCCCCGGCTTGGTATATAAACTATCGGCGCCGCGGGTCGGGTCCACTCTCGGCTCCGTTCCCCCGGCTCCCGGTCTCAAAAGAGGAGCCCGGCGCCGGCGAACGCGACGAGGAACGTCGCGGTGGCCGTCGGCAGCGCGATGCCGATCCGATACGCCACCAGCGTCCGGTCGAACCCCCGCTCCAACCCGGTCGCGAGTCCCGTGAGGAGCGCGGCGAGCAGCAGCACGTACGCCCCGACGATCCGTCCGAGAATCGGCACAGATAGCGTCCCCGCACCGCCACCCACCCCGGCCGCGCCGCTCCCGCCGACCGCACTACCGCCGGTCGCTCCGCTTCCGGTGCTCAGGCCGCCCCCGCTGAGCGCGTCGGCGCCAGCGGCCGCCCCGGCGCCGAGACTACCGATGTCGACCGCGTCGATCCCCGTCGCGAGCGCGACGGTCGCCCCGCCGACGAGCGGCGCGAACACCGCGGCGGTGTTCGAGAGCGTCCCCGTGACGGTCGCCAGCTGGCGCCGCGCGTCGCGTTCGAGGTCGCGCAGGGACTCCAGCTGGTCCGCGAGCTCCAGCAGGACGTCGCCGGCCGGCCGGCCCTCGCGCGCGGCGACGGCGAGGAGCGCGATCGCGCCCCGGAGCCGGGGCGACGGGACGGCGGCCGCCGGTCCGCCCTGCCCCAGGAACGCCTCGCGGACGCCGACCCGCAACGTGTCGCTGCGTCGCCCGGCGCGCTCGAACAGCTCGCCGGTCGCGCCGTCCAAGCGCTCGCCGGCGTTCGCGACCGCGGTCTCGACCGCGACCCCCTCCGCCACGTCCCCGCCGATCACGGTCATCGCGTCCGGGAGCCCGCGCTCGACGTCGCGCACGTCAGATAACACCGCCCGGCGGGGACGCGCGAGGACGAACAGCGCGCTCCCGACGCCGACGCCGACCCCCCCGACCGGCCACGCCCACGGCGCGACTGCCCGCGCGGCGACGACGGCCGCCGCCGCCCCGAGGGCGCACCCGACGACGAGCGCGTGGCCGCGCCGCTCCGGCACGTCCGGGTGGTCACCGCTGATCTCCGGCGGTGGGAACGCGACCGGTCGGCGGAAGAGCAGCCACGCCGAGGCGGCTATCAGCCCTGCGGGGAGCGCGACGAGGTACAGGCCGGCGACGAGTCCGGGCCTGATCGCGACCCCGGCGGCGGCGCCCGCGGGAAGCAGCGCGATGAGCGCCAGCGGGAGCAGCACGCCGAACGCGTACAGCGCGGAGACCGGTCCCCGCACCGCGCCGACGAACGACGCGAGCCTGTCGGTCGTCCCCGAGAGCGTCGCGTCGAGCGCGCGGTCGAGACACCGCCCCCGGCGTTCCGGCGGCGCGGTCGCCGCCGTCCGGACCAGCGCCGCGGCGCGGTCGATCGCCGGGAACCACGGTCGCCACTCGCGAGCGAACGCCCGAAGCCCGCTCGTCGGTCCGTCCGCGCTCCCCCGCTCGTGGCGAGCGAGCGCCGCGGCCAGCGGCCCGTCGCCGGTCCGACCGGCGAACCGTACCGCCCGCTCGGTGGAGGGGTCCAGCCGCATCCGCAACACGAGTCGCCCGACGAGCCCCGGCGCCGCGCCGAGCGCCCGCGTCCGCCGGAGCGACGCGAGCCACACCGGCGCCCGGTGGACCGCGTGAACCCCGCCGACGAAGGCGGCCAACCCCGCCGGTGCGGCGGCGACCGCGCCGGCGACGAGCGCCGCGACGGCGGTGACGACCGCGCCGGCGACGGCGCCGACCCGATACCCGACGGCCACGACGCGCTCGGCGGAGGCGTCCCACCCGAGGAACGCGACGGCCCGCCGTAGCTCATCCGAAGCCGTCGACCCGTCCTCGCCGACAGAACGGAGCGATCCGCCGGACCGACTCGACCCGCCGTCTCTCATCGGTCGCCTCCGGCGTACCGCGTCGGCGCGATCCGTCCCGTTCGAACCGCCTCGCGGACTCGGTCGCTCCGCCGGTCGACGGCTTCCCGAACCGCGGCGTACGACTCGTCCGACGCGGCGAGGTCCTCGATCAGTCGGCTCTCGCCGCGGTCGATCCGCCCCGTCGCGACGAGTCCTCGCTCGGTCCGCTCGAAGAGGGGATCGAAGCTCACCCCCTCGTCGTGGTCGCCGACTTCGACGATCGATTCGACGCGGTGGTCGTCGAGGACCGCGATCAGGTCGGTCGCGGCGAACGACGACCGGGTGACCCCGAGGTCGGTGACGACGCGCTCCTCGACGGCCGCCGGGTCCTCGCCGTGAATCGTCCCGAGGACCGTCTCGCCGGCGGCCCCGACGCGCATCGCCTCGTACAGCGCTCGCGCCTCCTCGCCGCGCACCTCGCCGACGCTTATCGCGCCGCCGCCCATGCGGAGCGCGGTTCGCACGGCGTCCGCCGGCGCGAGTTCGGCGCCGTCTCCGACGCGGAGTCGCTGGGCGTCCCGCCCGGCGTCGGCGAGCGCGTCAACCGGGAGTTCCGGCGTGTCCTCGATGACTATCGTGCGGGTTTCGGCGCCCAGTTCCCACAGCAGCGCCCCGAGCGCGGTCGTCTTCCCGGCCGCTCGGCCGCCCGCGACCAGTCCGGTCACGCCGCGCTCGACGGCGACCGACAACAGGCCGGCCGCCGCGGGCGTGAGCGTGTCGACGGACACCAGCCGAGCGAGCGTCCACGCCTCCGGGTCCCCGCGACGGAAAGTGAAGGAGAGGCCGTCGCTCGCCGGGGCCGTGGCCGCGGCGACCCTGACGCGACCGGTTTCGGACTCGATGGTCGCGTCGAGCGTCGGCGTCGCCCGCGAGAACGCCCGTCCGCTCTCTCGCCGGAGCCGCGACGCGAGGGTGGCGGCCCCCTCCGGCGGGAGCCGCACGTTCGTCCGGCAGCGCTCGCCGTCGAGGACCACGCGGAGCGGGTTCTCCGCGACCGGCGCCGTCACCGTCGCGTCGCTCACCCGGTCGTCCGCGAAGACGTGTTCGAACGCGCCGTAGCCGTGCGTGTGTCGCCGCAGGACCTCGGTCAGGTCCGCGACCGGGTCGTCGTCGTTCGCCACCGCCCGCACCGCCCGGCCGGGCGCCCTGTCCCCGCCGCGGGGGTCGTCGAGCAGTCGGTCCCGCGCGGCGGCCAGCGTCGCCACGCTCTCGACGTCCAAGTCGGCGCTCGGCGGCGTGAGGTGGTAGGTCCTGAGAGAGTCGTCGCCCTCGTAGAGCCGGACGGTCGCCCCGGTCAAGACCGTCCAGCGGTCGATCAGCGTCGCGCCCGGCGGCGGCGCGGCCGCGACGCGCGCGGTGGCGGCCGTCGGCCCGACGTGCGCCCGAAGGCGCTCGCGCAGGTCGCGGTCGCTCTCGGCTCCGTCCGCGTCTCCCGCGAGGTCCTCGGCGGCCGACAGCAGCCCCGTCTCGGTCGCGATCCGCCTTGCGGGACCCGCGCGTCCGGCCGCCTCCGACGCCGCACCGAGCGGGTCGCTGGCGACCCGGTCGGCGAGCCGCTCCTCGTGGAATCCGATCCGCTCCCGGAACCGTCCCGCGGCGATCAGGAGTTCGGCGGCGCAGTCGGCGTAGGACCGCTCCCGCCCGCGGTGTCGAGTCCGGATCACGCCCGCGTCCCGGTCGGTGAGCGCCGCGACGACGGTCGCCAGACAGTCCGGGCTCGCGGCGAGGTCACCGCGTCCGGGACAGCCATCGGCGTCGACGTCGAGGACGACCCGATTCTCGACACCCGTCCCCACGGGCTCGCGGAACGTCGGATCGCACCGGCATCCGCCGTCGTCGCCGTCGATCCACGGAAGCCGTCTGAGCGGCGTCTCGCCGTCGTCGCCGGCCATCCGCTCGGTGAGGCCGAGATTCATGGCGGACGTGGCCGCGGTTTGGTATATAAACGATCGCCCGCCGTCCGCTCCCGGTTCCTCCGGTCGGTCGGAGCTATCCGACACGACGGATCCGGACCGTCGGCCCGTCGTCGTCGACGTACCGGACCCGAATCCGGCTCGGTCCGTCGGTCCGAAGTTCGATCGGTCCCCCGACGAGGTCGACGGCCGTCTCCGCCGGGCCCGTGCCGACGCGGAGCGTGCGCTCCGGTCGGCCGTCGATCCGGTACGCGAGCGAGACGCCGCCCGGTCTGTCCGGCGACTCGACGAGCGCGACGCGGTCGAGGTCCGACGCGGCAAACCCGGTCGGAACCCGGAGGAGGACCGTCGTCTGCGCCGCCATCGCCGGATCGCTCACGGGAGTCGAGTCCGCGACGACGCCGCCGATCGCTCGCTCCAGCCGGTCCGCCCCCGCGCCGATCCGCTCCGCCGTCGTCGCGGCCCGGGCCGTCTCGACCGCGGGCATCGACGCCGCCAGCAGCGCGACCGCCACGAGGACGGTGAGCACCACGCGGATCACGGCGCGCTCACAGCGACTCCCGGAGTCGGTCCAGCGCGTCCGTCGCCCACGCTCCGTCGTCGTCCCCGCCGTCCCCGTCGCTCTCGCCGTTGCCGGTGCGCTGGCCGGACGTCGGCCGATCGCCCGGCAGGGCGGCGTCGAGGGCGCTCTCCGACGGGACCGCACCGCCGGGGCCGTCCCCGTCTCTCGCGACTCGATCGGGTGCCCCACTCCGGCCGTCTCGATCGGGTGCGCCGCTCCGGCCGGCTCGCCCGCCCCCGTCGATATCGCCGTCCCGACCGGACTCTCGTCCAGCCTCGGTCGCCCGCGCCAGCGCGAGGTCGGCCCGCCGCTCGACCTCGCGGTTGACGGCCCTGACCGCCCCCGCGTAGCCGCGGACCGCCTGCGTCGCCGCCTCCAGCTCCGCGACGCGCTCCTCGATGTCGTCGAGGCGCGACTCGATCCGCTCGCGCTCGGCCGTCGCCTCCGCCTCCGCGGCGGCGTCCGCCGGGCGCGCGTCGCTTCCAGTTACCGCGCGCTCGACCGCGCTGAGCCGGGCCTCGATCCGCTCGTCCGCTTCGTCCGCTCCGGTCGACGCCTCGGTCTCCGCCTCCGTCGGCGTCGCCTCCGTTCCCCTCCTCGACGGCTCGGCGCCCCGCGCGTGGTCGGTCATGCGACCCGTTGCCCGCGGTTTCACTCTTAAACCTCGGGGAAAGGGTATTGTCGCGGGGGACGGTACGTCCTCGCATGAAGGCAGTCCTCCTCGGCGTCGGACAGGCGGGCGGCAAGCTGGCGACCGCCCTCGCGGAGTTCGACGCCGACGCCGGCTACGGCGCGGTCCTCGACGCGATCGCCGTCAACACGGCCGCGGCCGACCTCGACCCGCTCCCGCTCGAAACGGTCCTCGTCGGACAGTCGCGCGTCAACGGTCACGGCGTCGGCGGCGACAACGAACTCGGCGCGGAAGTGATGGACGAAGACACCGTCGAGGTGTTGGACGCGCTGGCGCCGAAGGTCACCGCGGAGGCGGAGGCCGTCTTCGTCGTCGCCGGCCTCGGCGGCGGGACGGGCTCCGGCGGCGCGCCGATCCTCGTCCGGGAGCTGAACCGGGTGTACGACGTTCCGGTGTACGCGATCGGAATCCTCCCCGGCCGCGACGAGGGGACGATGTACCAGGTGAACGCCGGGCGGTCGCTGAAGACGCTGGTCCGCGAGGCGGACGCGACGATCCTGCTCGACAACGACGCGTGGCGCTCCGCGGGCGAGTCCGTTGAGGGCGGCTACGAGGCGATCAACGCCTCGATGGCGAAGCGGATCGGCCTCCTCTTGGCCGCCGGCGAGGCGGTCGAGGGGGTCGCCGAGTCCGTCGTCGACACGAGCGAGGTGATAAACACGCTCCGGGCGGGCGGGATGGCCGCGGTCGGGTTCGCGTCCGCGCCCGCGGCCGAGGACCCGCAGGAGAACGTCAACACGGTGACGAGCGCGGTCCGCAGCGCGGTGATGACCGGGCTCTCGCTGCCGAGCGCCACCGACGCCGACGCCGCTCTCGTCGCGGTCGCGGGCGACCCGGATCGGATCTCTCGGAAGGGCGCGGAGAAGGCGCGCAAGTGGCTTCAAGAGGAGACGGGCTCGATGCAGGTCCGCGGCGGCGACTTCCCGCTCGACTCCGACCGGATCGCCGCCTTGGTCCTCCTCGCTGGCGTCGAGCGCTCCCAACGCGTGGAGGCGTTCTTGGAGCGCGCGAGGCAGGCGGTCCGCGACGAGCGCGAGGAGAAACCGGACCCGGCGGCCGCGTTCGAGAACGACGAACTCGACGACCTGCTCTGAAGGGGTCGGGCGGACCCACCGGTACCGCCGCCGTCCGGCCGGCGAGACAGCTTCCGCACCTTTTTACTCTCGCCCGGAAGACTCTCGGCCGATGACTAATCCGTGGGACGACTGGGACCACGTGCTGAAGGTCGACCCCGACAAGGACCTCCGCTCGGGCGAGACCTTCGAGGACGTCTGCCGGACCGGGACGGACGCGATCGAGATCGGCGGCACCCTCGACGTCACCGCGGAGAAGATGACCCGCGTCGTCGACGCCGCCGCGGAGTACGACGTGCCGCTGTATCAGGAGCCGTCGAATCCCGGGGTCGTGATCGACTCGCCGGCCCTCGACGGCTACCTGATCCCGACCGTGTTCAACGCCGGCGGCCCCTTCTGGATCACCGGCGCCCACAAGGAGTGGGTCCGGATCGACGACCTCGACTGGAGCCGGACCCACACCGAGGCGTACATCGTGTTGAACCCCGAGGCGTCGGTCGCCCAGCTGACCGAGGCAGACTGCGACCTCACCGCCGACGACGTGGGGGCCTACGCGAAGGTCGCGGAGCGCATGTTCGGCCAGGAGATCGTCTACGTCGAGTATTCGGGCACCTTCGGCGACACGGAGAAGGTCGCGGCCGCCCACGACGCGCTCGACGACGCCACGCTGTTCTACGGCGGCGGCATCCACGACTACGAGTCGGCCAACGAGATGGCCGCCCACAGCGACGTGATCGTCGTCGGCGACCTGCTCCACGACGAGGGCGTCGACGCCGTCCGCGAGACGGTGGAGGGCGCGAAGGACGCGCACGAGGACTGACGCCTCCGTTCCCGCGAGACGGGATGGGTCCTCAGTCCCCTCCCGCGTACCCGTCCAGCATGTTCTCGACGTACTTCGCGATCACGTCCACCTCTATGTGGACCGGGTCGCCGACCGACTTCTCCGAGAGCGTCGTCAGGTCGTAGGTGGTCGGGATGATCGCGACGTCGAACTCCCGGTCACGCTTCTCGGCGACCGTCAGCGAGATGCCGTCGAGCGTCACGGAGCCCTTGTCGACGAGGTAGTCGCCGTGGCCCTCGGGGATCGCGAACGTGAACCGCCAGTCCTCGCCCACGCGCTCGATCCCCGTCACCTCGGCGACGGTGTCGACGTGGCCTTGGACGACGTGGCCGTCGAAGCGCCCGTCGGCGGGCATCGCGCGCTCGACGTTGACGGCGTCGCTCTCCCCGATCTCGCCGAGGTACGTCTTCGCGACCGTCTCGCTCGCGAGGAACACCGAGAACCAGTCGGTCTCGTCGCCCGCCGTGTCGCCGTCGCTCGCCTCGTCTGCCCCGTCGTCGCTCCCGTACTCCTCGACGGTCAGGCAGACGCCGCTCACGCTTATCGACTGGCCGTGGTGGAGGTCGTCGAACCCGCCGACGCCGATCCGCAGCCGGAGTCCGTCGTCCGTTTCGGTCCGCTCGCGGACCGTCCCGGTGCTCTCGACGATGCCGGTGAACATACCGGAACTGGGGGCGGGCGACGGTTATCGGTTCTGGGTCGACGCGCCGAGCGCAGACCGACGTTCGGGTGCGTACGCGCCGCGCACACCGCAACCGCCGCTGCCGGCACGCCGCGTTCCTTTTGACCCTTGGCAGCCAACGGGTCACCAATGCGACTCGGACTGCTCGATATGATCGGGCTGGCGGCCTCGCTGATCTTCGCCATCCCGGTGGGGAACTACGCCGTATTCCGGCTACTCGCCGGCGAGGTCGCGCTCGGCGGCGGCCTGCTGGTCGTCGCCGTCGCGATGGTGGTCCTCCCGCAGTACTTCCTCGATCCCGCGCAGATACTCCGGCGGCTGCTCTCCGGACTCCTCCCGTCCCAGCTGCGGGGAGACGACGCGGCGGCTACCGAGACGGAAGACGACTCGCCGTCCGCCGCGGTCGGGAGCGACTCGGACGACCGCTGACCGCGGGCCGTTTTCGGGCCCGCGGCGACCGAAGGCGGAGGTCCGGGCTCGACTGAGGGCAGCCGTGGGCGTCGTCGCGTCGTCACCCCCGAACTCGGGCGACGAGCGCGGCACCGAGAACTCCCAGTCCGGCGGCGACGAAGCCGAATCCGGGAGCCTCGCCGCCGGTATCTCCCGTCTCGGGCGAATCGACGTCGTCGACCACGAGTACGTCCCGCGTCACGGGCTCGCCGAGCTCCTCGTTCCCGCGGACCGTCAGCGTCGCCCGCTCCCCGGGCTCGGCGACGCTCGCGTTGATCGTCGCCGTCGCCTCCCCGTCGGTCACCGTCGCATCTCGGGTCTTGATGTAATTCGTGCTGGCGTTGCCGGCCGACCGAAGCCGAACCTCGACGGCCGCTCCGTCGTCGAGTTCGACGGGTACCGTGACGACGGTCGCGCGCGGCTCGACGAGGAGGTCCACGTCCTCGACGTCCGTATCGCGGACTGCTTCGACCGCGTTCCCGTCACCGCGATCGCCGCTCTCGCCGCCGGTGTCGACCGTCAGCGTACCGACGTCGGCCGGTTCGCTCCCGTCGCCGATGAACAGATTCACCTCGTAGGCCCCGGGAGCGGGGGACTCGCCCAGATCGGTCTCCTCATCGAGTTCGACTTCGGCGCCGGTGGCGGTCAGCGGGTCACCGCCGACCCCCGCCTCGCCGTGGTCGTAGGTGAGCGCGGTCCCGCCGTCGCCGTCAGGCGTCACGGTCGCCCGTAGTCCGTAGCCGACCTCGTCTTCGTCGCCGATCACGACCTCGAACGACTCGACGCCGTCGGACTCGACGACGATAGCGCCGGCCCCGCCGTCGTTCACCGTGATGGTCGACTCGTTGAGCCCGACCCGTTCGTCGGCGGCGACGGTGCCGGCGCCGGCGAGAGCGATGACTCCGACGGCGGCGAGAGCGACCACGAACGCCCTCGTTCCGACGTGGCGTAGTCGGTTCGCGACGCGTTCGATCCGTTCGGGTTCGTCTGCCGAGGTGGAGGGTCTGAATCGCATGCGCGTCAACGGTCTCGCCGTCTGATCAAAGTAACGCCGATACCTCAAACGGTTCTTGTAGTCATCGGCAAAACCGACTCCCCGATTCGATCGCCCGTCCGCCTCCTGGCTCTCCCGCTCCGATCGCCGACTCAGTCGCGTTCGCTCGGCGCGATGTCGAACGGGTACTCCGCTACGATCTCGTAGCCGTCCTCGGTGACGAGGATCAGGTCCTCCAGCCTGACGCCGCCGACCGCGGGGTCGTAGACGCCGGGTTCGACGGTCACGACGTGGCCCGGCCGGAGTTCGCCCGCGCCCGACAGCGACGGCCCCTCGTGGAGGCTCACGCCGACCCCGTGCCCGGTGCCGTGGGTGAAGCCCGTCTCGCCCTCGCCCGCGTTCGGGTCGAAGCCGTAGGCGGCCAGTTCCGCGGCCGCCTCGCCGTGGACCGTCTTCGCCGGCACGCCGGGTTCGACCTCGTCGAGTGCGGCCTCGCGGGCGGCCTCGACCGCGACGTACGCGCGACGCTCCCAGCCGCCGTCGCCGTCGGCGACGAACGTCCGCGTCACGTCGCCGTAGTAGCCGTCCGGACCGCGCGGCGAGATATCGAGCAACACCGTCTCGCCGGGCCGGATCGGGTCGTCGCCGACGTAGTGGAGGTCGGCCGCGGACGGGCCGGCGCCGATCACCGTGTTACCGGCGTCACGGACCCCGCGGGCGGCGAGGACCCGGTTTACCTCCCGGCGGAGCCGCTCCGTCGTCAGCGGCTCGCCCGCCCAGCGGAGCGGAGGCCGGCGGCCGTCGCCGCGTCCGTCGGCTCCCGCCTCCTCGTCAGCGGCCTCGACGACCTCGCTCTCAGCGAGCACCGCCTCGGCGCGGTCCATTCCGGCGACCGCTGCCCGTTGAACCCTTCGGAGCCGGTCGACCTCCGCCGGCGTCTTGCGTGCTCGGGCGTTCGCGACTGCGTCGGTCGACGCAAGACTGTTGCCCGCGCGCTCCACGTACACCGCGGCGTCGTGGGGGATCGACGCAGGGGTGAGGACCGTTCGCTCGGCGGGTTCCGGACCGCTCCCGTTCTCTCCGCCGCCGAGTTTGTTCACGATCGCGGCCGCGCGCTCCCCGGCGTGGTCGCCGACGGCCTCGGTCCGGACCTCGCGGACGACGCCGTCGTGGAACCCCGCGCCCGCGTCGTCGGTCGGCTCCGCGGTCGGGTCGCGGGCGGCCGCGACGAACTCCCGCTCCGCCTGCTCGCGGAACAGCGCGGGGGCACAGAGGACGGCGCGTCCGACGGGCACCTCGGGGTTCGGGCCGTCTTCGGCGGCCGCTCCGTCGTCCGGAACGACGACCAGCGCGGACGGTCGGTCGGGCCCCGAAAAGCGCGTGAGGTAGCGCAGGTCGTCGTCGAAGCGGTCGCCGACGGCGACGAACGCGGCCGCGTCTGCCTCGCGGACCGCCTCGACGACCGGGCGGAGGTCGGTCCGGAGCGGGGCGGTCGGTTCCTCGGCGGCTCCCGGCACCGCGTCGTCCCCGCTCACGGCTCGGGCTCGGGCACCGCCAGCTCCGCTTGGACCTCCTCGACGAGCTCTTGGGCCGGCTCTTCGCGGAGTTCGTTGAACAGGAGGACGCTGATCGGGAGCGTCGGCGCGCCGCTGATGAGGCTCTCCATGATCACGAGCCGTTCGCGGGCGCGGGACATCCCGACGTAGAAGACGCGGCGCTCGTTGTCGGTGAGGACCGGGACGGGGCTCGTCGACTTGGTGAACTCCTCGACCCCGTCGACGTCGGTCGGGTCGTCGATGGAGGCGGCCATCTGCTCGACCACCTTCTCCGTGAGGTCGGTGGCGACGAACACGTGGTCCGCCTCGCGGCCCTTCGCGGAGTGGATGGTGCCGACGCGGACGCGAGTCGGCTCGGTGCCCCGATAGTCCCCCTCGAAGTACGCCCCCATCGATTTGCGCTGGAAGCTCGTCACCTTCCGGACCATGTCGTCCGCGCTGGCGGTGTCCGGCATGAACGGGATGTACTCGTCGAGCGTGTCGGCCGCGATGTCGATGTCGGCCACGTCGTCGCTGTCGGCCGCCTCCTCGCGGTCGTCGAGGAAGTCGTAGAACTCCTCGCGGTCGTGGGTGCCGAACGCCGACTCTTGGAGCATGTCGGCCAGCCGGCGCGCCTCCAGCCCGGTGACCGGGTCACCGGCCTCGGCCTTCTCGATGGCGCTGACGTAGTCTTGGACCCGGTCGGTCCACATCCGCCCGTCGGTGAGCATCGAGAACGGGATGCCGTGGTCGATGAACTCGTCGATGAAGTCGAACATCTGGTAGCGGGCGCGGAACAGACACATGATGTCGCCCTCGTCGTCCTCGACGGTGTACCGGACGTTCCGGACGAGTTCGATCATCGACGGCGACTCGATCGCCTCGACGGTGCCGCCCTCCGTGCGCGGGTGGAGGTCCTTCTCCTGTCGCTTATCGATGTGGCGGATCTCCGCGTTGACGACGTTGAGGATCTCCGACGGAAGTCGGTAGGAGTTCGGGAGGACCACGTCCTCGTCGACGTCGGTGTCGAGGAGGAGGTCGGGGTCGGCCCCCTGCCACGCGTAGACGACCTGGTCGTCGTCGCCGGCGATCAGCACCTTCTCCATGTGCGGGCGCCACTCCTCGAAGACGTTGTACTGGAGCGTCGTGATGTCCTGGAACTCGTCGATGATCAGGTAGTCGACGCTGGGGACGAGCGAGCGCTGCGCGACGCGTTCGAGCATGTCCGCGAAGCCGACGAGGTCGTTCTCCCCCTTGTACGTCCGCCACGCGCGGATCGTCTCCGGGATGTCGATCCGGTCGTCGTCGGAGGGCCACGTCGGCGTGTACTTGTTCCCCTGCTGGGCGTTGGGGTCCTCCTCGGGCGGGAGCCGGACCTCCTCGACGTTCCACTGGAAGGGCACGTCGTACCAGTCGGCCACGTCGCGCTCGGTGCGCTGGAGCCACTGCGAGGTAGCGATGATCTTGTTGCCGATGGTCGTCGACCGCGCGGTCCGGCGGCCGGCCCCGCCGTGCTGGTCCTCGAACTCGATGCCGAACTCCTCGCAGAAGGCCTCCTTGTCGTCCTCGCCGACCACGTCGCCTCGCGACAGGTCGAGGAGTTCGTACGCCTTCGCGTGCATCGTGCTCACGTTCCCTTGGAGGCTGCGCGGGGAGATATCGAGCCGTTCGGCGAGCCGCTCGCGGATCTCCGCGGCGGCCGCGCGCGTGTACGAGACGACGAGCACGTCGCGGACCTCGGCGTCCTCCGCCTCGAGAATCTCCTCGACGCGGTCCAGGAGCGCGGTCGTCTTCCCGCTCCCGGGCCCCCCGAACAGCCGCGTCACCGTGGTATCGGTCATTGTTACTCCCAGATCCCGACTCTCCTTAAACGCCGTGGCTCGGCGGTCCTCGACCCGGTCCCGGTTCGGTCCCGGCGGATCGGTGTCTCATCGCCCGTTCGGCTCGTCAGCTGCTCCGCGTCGCGCGCGCCTCGCGGACGTCGGCGCCGTCCCGGACCATGTCCTCGCAGGCCGGGCAGACGCGGGGCCGATCGACCTCGTTCGGCGTGAACACCCGAACGTAATCTGTCGTCACGAACGAACCGCAGTTCTGACAGGTCGGCATGGTATCCACTATCGAGTAATTCCACATAATACTACCGGGGAGTATGACGGAAAGAAAATTCCCGGAACGCGGCGTCGCCGCGGGCGTCAGTTTGGCCGCCAGTCGCAGACGGAACACCGCGCGCTTCCTTCCTCGTGGAGCGCACCGCACTCGGGACACTGAAGCTTGTTATAGGATCGCTCCCAGTCGACGATCTCTGTCTCGTGGCCGTGGTCGGAGAGGAACTCGTCGAACACGTCGTCGTCCGAGCTGGGTGCACTACTAGACATGCGTGACACGGTATGCCACACCAGCATATATATCTTTCTGCCGTTCTCGTCGCTGCGAATTACGCGATCGATCGATCAGCTTCTGCGAAAAATGAGTTCGATACACAACTTTTCAACGAGGTACTCGCCGGGGAGCGGACTCCCGTCTCCGCCCACTACGGCTCGTTCTTCATCACCACGGTTCGTTCTTGACGCCGAGCGCGTACGCGCCGACGTTCGTGACGACGTGGAGGACGGGCGTCATCACGAGGACGACCGCGAGGACGCGCGGCGTGAAAACCCGGAGCGCCCAGTCGGCGTCGACGAGGAAGGCGAGGCCCAGCGCGCCGACGACGAAGTCCAACTGGTCGAGCCCCGGGAACGCGGCGCCGCGCTCGCGCCCGGACCGGCGCTTGAGGAACGAGGCGCCGATGTCGCCGCACATCGCGCCGAAGGCGAGCGCGAACGCCGCCGGAAGCGCGAACGTCGGCAGGTCGGCGCCGAGCGCCGCGCTCGCGGGGTCGGCGAGCGCGTTGAGCGCGAGCGCGAGGAGGACGCCGACGAGGGTCCCGACCGCGGTGCCGCGCCACGTCTTCCCGTCGCCGAGCAGCCGCGCGCCGCGCCACTCGCGGCCGCCGTCGATGGGGCGTCCCCCGCCGGCCAACACCGCGGCGTTGTTCGGGACGTAGGCCGGGAGCATCGCCCAGAACGCGGTCGCAACGAGCGTGCCGATCATGTCCCCACGGGCGGCGCGCGGCGTGTTATAAACCCCGGTTCCGTCGTCGCCGATCGTCACCCGGACGCAATTGCGGTCGTCGCCGCCGACTCGGCAAAGGTAAAGTTCGCTCCGGCCGGAACGCTCAGTATGATCCCCCCGATCGCCAGCCGGTTCGTCGCCGGCGAGAGCGTCCCGGCGGCCCTCGACCACACGCGCGCCGCGAACGAGGACGGCGTCGCGGTCATCCTGAACCTGCTCGGCGAGCATTACGACGACCCCGCGGACGCCCGCGCGGACACCGACGCGTACCTCCAGCTGCTCGACGACATCGCCGACAGCGGCCTCGACGCCTGCGTCTCGGTGAAACCCTCCCAGATCGGGATGGACGTCTCGGCCGACCTGTTCGAGGAGCACTACCGAGCGATCGTCGCCCGCGCCGACGAGGTCGACGCGTTCGTCTGGTGCGACATGGAGGACGCCGACACCACCGACGACACCCTCGACGCCTTCGAGTCGATCGCCGCGGACTACCCGTGGAGCGTCGGCCAGTGTATCCAGTCGAACCTGAAACGCACCGCGGACGACCTCGAACGCCTCGTCGACGTTCCCGGCAAGCTTCGGCTCGTGAAGGGCGCGTACGACGAGCCGTCGTCGATCGCGTACACGGACAAGGCGGACGTCGACGAGGCGTACCGCGATGACCTCCAGTTCCTCTTCGAACGGCGCGACCGCGGGATCGCGGTCGGCAGCCACGACCCCGAGATGATCTCGCTGGCGGATCGGCTCGCGCGCGAGTACGAGGCCGACTACGAGGTCCAGATGCTGATGGGAGTGCGCGAGGACGCGCAGCGCGACCTCGCGGCGCAGGGGGTCGACGTGTACCAGTACGCGCCGTACGGCGACAAGTGGCTCTCGTACTTCTACCGGCGCGTCCGCGAGCGCAAGGAGAACCTGACGTTCGCGGCGCGGGCGGTGCTGGGCCGGTAGGCGGGACGGGACAGCGAACCGGAGCCGGACCCGATCGCCGTCGCCCGCGCGCCGCCGCGTGGAAGCTCTCTTAAGTATTGCCGACACATACCGATCCGATAGATGTCCACGTGGAAACGCGACTTCGCCAGCGGGCTCATCGTGCTGGCGCCGCTCCTCGTTCTACTGCTCGTCCTCCGCTGGATCTACCAGTACATCGCGTCGATCCCGCTGATCGAGGGGCTCCAACCCGAGATCATCCCGGCGCCGCTGGAGCCCGTCTCCCGCGTGATAATCGCCTTTGCGGTGTTCGCGACCGTCGTCCTCGCGGTCGGCTACTTCATGCGGACCACGCTCGGCCGCTTGGCGGAGTCGGCCGTGGACGACACGATCAACCGAATCCCGGCGCTCCGGGTCGTGTACAACGCCTCGAAGCTCGCGATCGAGACGGCGATCTCCGGCACCGACGAACTTCAGAGCCCGGTGTACATCGAGACGTGGCCGGGGATTCGGATGACCGCCTTCCGGACCGGGAAGAAGACCCGCGACGGCAAGATCGTCTTGTTCATGCCGACCGCGCCGAACATCACCACCGGCTTCGTCATCGAGGTCGAGCCGGACCGCATCGAGGAGACCGGCGAGACGGTCGAGGAGGGGATGACGCGGGTCCTCTCGGCCGGGTTCGCGGAGTCGGCCCATCAGGTCCCCGTCCACGAGGAGAGCCCGGCCGACGGCGACGGCGCGGACACGCCGGACGGCTACGGACACGTCCGGACCGACGGCACCCCCGGCGACGGCGAGGGGTCGGCCGCCGAGGGGCGCGGCTCGGCGAGCGGCGGTTCGAGCGAGTGACCCGCTCCCGTCGGGTCTGACGCCGACGGCGCTGTCCGGAAGAAGATAGGTCCGCCCGAATTCGGGCGGTCGCGGTCAGGCCACCGCGCTCAGAGGTAGGTGAACCACTCGTCGTGGTCGCCCGTCCGCCGTTCGACCAGGTCGAAGAAGGCGCTCTGGAGCTCCTCGGTAACCGGGCCGCGGGTGCCCGCACCGATCTCGGTGTCGTCGACCGAGCGGATCGGCGTGACCTCGGCCGCGGAGCCGGTGAAGAACAGCTCGTCGGCGGTGTACAGCTGCCCGCGAGAGATGACGGCCTCGTCGTGGACCTCGTAGCCGCGCTCCTCGGCGAGCGTGATCACGGTGTCGCGGGTGATCCCTTCGAGGATGGACTGCGCCGGCCCGGTGGTGTAGATCTCGCCGTCGTTGACCATGAAGATGTTCTCGCCGGGGCCCTCCGCGACGTTGCCCTCCTTGTTGAGGACGATGGCCTCGACGTAGCCGTTCCGGCGCGCCTCCTCGCCCGCCAGCATGGAGTTGACGTAGAGGCCGGTCGTCTTCACGTTCGTCGGCACCTGCGAGGAGGCGTGCTTCCGCCACGAGGAGACCATCACGTCGACGCCGTCTTCGAGGGCCTCCTCGCCGAGGTACGCGCCCCACGGCCACGCGGCGAGGACGAGGTCGGTCGGGCAGCCCTCCGGCGAGACGCCGAGCGAGTCGTACCCGTAGTAGGCGATCGGCCGGATGTAACAGGACTCGAGGTCCTGCCGGTCGAGGAGTTCGAGCGTCGCCTCGGTGATCTCCTCGCGGGAGTGTTCGATGTCCATGTCGTACATCTTCGCGGAGTCGAACAGTCGGTCGAGGTGCTCCTCCCACCGGAACACCGCCGGCCCTCGATCCGTGTCGTAACAGCGGACACCCTCGAACACGCCGCTCCCGTAGTGGAGCGCGTGGGTCAGAACGTGGGTCGTCGCGTCCTCCCAGTCGAGGAACTCCCCGTTCTTCCAGATCGTGTCGACGTCCATCTCGTCGAATCCCATACTCGCTCGTTGCGGGCGGCGGGCTTAAAACTGTGACAACCGGTCGGGGGCTGCCGCGAGGCGATGCCCTCGTCCGCGTCCGCGCGTCGACGGCGAGCGGGGCTCGCTACGTCAGCGCCTCGACGAGCGCCGCGCCCTCCACGTACGGGATGTCGCGCTGGGCCGCGTACGCGGCGGCGTCCGCGGGCGCGAGCGCCTCGCCCGTCTCGTCGTCGAGCATCTCGCAGCCGACGACCGCCGGCGGCCGCTCCGCCACCCCGGCCAGCGCCAGCCCCAGCTCCGTGTGGCCCTCCCGCTCTGCCAGCAGCCCGGGAGCGCCACGCAGCAGGTGGACGTGACCGGGCGCGCGGAACTCGCCGGCGAAGTCGAACGACTCCGGGTCGCTCGCGGCGTCGGCCAGCGTCCGCACCGTGAGCGCGCGGTCCTCGTCGGTGATGCCGGTGTACGTCTCCCGGTGGTTCACCGTCAGCGAGAACGACGGCCGGACGTCGTAGCCGAGGCCGTCGAACCGGGCGGCGGGGTGGTCGATCAGGTCGTGGAGGAACGGGAGGTCGAACGCCTCGGCGACGGCGTCTGACAGCGCCACGAACACCAGCCCTCCGCCGTCGTTGCGCAGCCGCGCGAGGTCGGCGGGGGTCACCGCACCCGCGGGGTAGAGGATGTCCGTCTCGCCTTCGCGGTCGTCGGCGTCGTGAACCAACACCGGTTCGCCCTGACGGAAGGCGTCGATCGCGCGCTCGACGGCTTCGGTCGAGTCAGCGGACGCCCCGGCCTCGCCGGCGACTTCCCCGTCGGCGTCGGCATCGACCCGCATCAGGCCACCTCCGTCTCGCCGACGTCGTTCCCGTCTGCGTCGCCCTCGCGGGCCTCGCCGTCCGGGCCGTCCGCCCGGCTCGTCGGCTCGACGCGGACCTCCACCTGATCGTCGTCGTCGAGGTCGAGCGCGTCGCGCAGCCGGTCCGGCGCGATCAGTTCGAGCTGGTCGTCGTCGTGGTGGGTGCGGTCGGGGACGATGGCGTGGACCTCCTCGTAGCGCTCGTCGCCCGCGACGAGGGTGACGCCGTAGCAGGTGGCCGCGCCGTACGTGCGGTCCTCGCCCTCCCACGCGTCGATTGGGACGGCGTCGATGCCGGCCATCTCGCTGCGCCGGCGGACGCTCTCCTCGGTGAGGTCGACGTTCAGCGTGCCCGGGAACGGGTCGTAGCCGAGCCGCTCGCGGAACTGTTCGGCGTACCCCGGGAGCGTGATGTAGTGGCGCCCCTCGCCCATACCGCCGGTGACCGACCCGCGGAGGGAGATTTCGACGTCCGACTCGAACAGGCGGCGGTAGTCGGCGTACTCCGCGCGGAGCGCGGCCTCGCCCGCGTCCGTCACGCGGACCCACTGCCCGTCGCTGACCACGTCGCGCTCGACGTAGCCCGCCGATTCGAGCGTCTGGAGGCGTCGGGAGGCGGTCTGCGTGGAGGCGTCGAGCCGGTCGCCGAGCGCCGCGCACGACACCTTCGTCTCGGAGAGGCCGCCGACGAGCCCGACGTGTTTGAGGGCCGCGAGCGCGGCCGGGTCCACGTCGGTGTCCGCGTTCGTCGCCGTCGCGTCTGACATACGAGATGCTCGGTCGCCCGCGGGCAAAAGGGTAACGAATATGGAATGCGTCTCAGAAACGTTAACCAGTCGGCGGAACCGACCGGAGACTGCCGGGAATACAGGTTCCGGCGCTGGATATGTAATCCCGTCGGTGCCGGTTGCCTTCGTGGCGTCTCCGGTAATTCTCCGACTCAGTTCGGTTCCCGGATGTGAGCGTCTCCCGCACCGGTCAGCGAAAGGTAAGGTACAAATACGAACGGGGATTGAATCGTGATGAGGGCTCGTAGATCAGTGGCAGATCGCTTCCTTCGCAAGGAAGAGGCCCGGGGTTCAAATCCCCGCGAGTCCACTTCTTCGCTCACTTCGTTCGCTCAGTCGTTTCCTCGCGTAGTCCCACTCGCTCGCTTCGCTCGCTCGCGGGACCCCCGCGAGTCCATGTTTTTTGCGCCGCGCGCGGCGTCTCAGTACTCGCGAACTTCCACGTCCGGGATCCGATCGAAATCAGCCGGATCGCCGGTGATAACGGGTTCGTCGTGACGGATCGCAGCCGCAGCGATTTTGATGCCGCCCTGTCCGGTTCGACTCCCCTCCCGACGGAGTCGCCCGTCGATCCGTCCGGCGTGTTTCGCGACGTCCTCGGTGAGATCGATGATAGGACGCGACTCCAGCACGGACTGGATGGTCTCGACCTCCCGGGACGCGCTCTCCGAGTAGCCGACCCCGACGTACAGTTCGTACACGACTTGCGCCGGTACTCTCTGCGGGACGCTACGCTCCTCGATTTCGCGCGCGGCCTCCATCGCCGCGTCGTCGCCGTTCATCAGGTCGATGAGAAACGACGAGTCAAGTATCATCGTCACCGCCGAACCGGTCGACCAGCTCGTCGACCTCCCGCGTGCCGGCCCCGTCGGACTCATCGATGGCGCGCCGGAACTCGTCGGCCTTCTCGTCGCTCAAGATCTCGGCCAGATCGAGCAACGACGCCCCGCCGATCAGCCGTTCTACGGTCTCGGAGAACGTCTCGTTCGGCCGCTTTTCGCTTTTTATCCGTTCGTAGACGTCCTCGTCGAGCCGAACGTTACGAGTACTCATACGTATACGTCGTATACGAACGTTTTTGAATCTTTCTCCGAGGCCGGAAAGCCGAACGCCGCACCCCGGACATCGGTTCCTTCCCGGTCTTCCGACCGACTTCTCCCGACCCAGACCGCTTATATACTCCGAGTAAGTTGAGCCACCTATGGGCGTTTCCGAGATACTCGAGGGCACGAACCTCACGCACTGGCAGATGGGGGCCATCATGGTCGGGTGGATCCTGTTGGTCTCGCTCGTTGCCGTCGGTCTGCTGCTGTACACGTCGTCGTTGTAGGTCCCCGCGCGATCGGATTCGGTCGCGCCGAGACCGATCCGGCGGACGGGGCCGCGAGCGCAACCCTCTTTTACTCGTTCGTTGTCGGGGTCGGTATGGCACGCGACAGCGACGCACACGACGGGGAACCGGCGCGAGTGGACGGCGACGGGGACGCGGCGACCGCCGGAGGGGTGGCGGCCGACGGAGCGGCGGCGACCGACGGGGGCGCCGACCGCCGGCTCGTCGGCGGCTGGGAGGGGCGCTACTACGAGGACTTCGAGGTGGGGGACGTGTACAAACACCCCTACGGGCGGACGGTGACCGAGACGGACAACGTCTGGTTCACCAACCTCTCGATGAACCTCAATCCGATGCACTTCAACGAGGCGTACGCCGCCGAGACGGAGTTCGGCGAGCGCCTCGTCGACGGCACCTTCGTCATCGCGCTCGCGGTCGGGATGAGCGTCATCGACGTGAGCGCGAACGCCACCGCGAACCTCGGCTACGACGAGATCCGCCACCACGCGCCCGTCTTCCACGGCGACACGCTGTTCGCGGAGTCGGAGGTCCTCGAGAAGCGGGAGTCCGCCTCCCGGGACCACGTCGGCATCGTCACCACGGAGCTGCGCGCGTACAACCAGAACGACGAACTGGTCCTCTCTCTGGAGCGCACGCCGATGGTGCTGAAGCGCTCGCACGCCCAGCCGAGCGCCGCGCAGCCGACGGGCTGGCCCGAGGGGATCGGCACCCAGCCGGAGGACCTGGAGTGACGCCCGCGCCTTCCGGCCCCGCGGCGCCGACGCTCGACGACCCGGTACCGGCGACGCGGCTCGGCGGCGACCTGCCCTTCGCCAGCCCCGCGGAGGCGGCCGCGCTCGTCCCCGAGACCGCGACGCTGCTCGTCTCCGGGTTCGGCGGCGTCGGCTACCCGAAGCTCGTCCCCGAGGCCGTCGCCGCGGCCGACGAGGAGCGCGAACTCACGGTGATCTCCGGCGGCGGCGTCGGCGACGAGATCGACCGCGACCTCGTCGAGTCCGGCGACATGGCCCGGCGCTACCCGTTCGTCCCCAACGAGACCTCCCGCGAGGCGGCCAACGAGGGCCGGATCCAGTTCCACGACCGCCACATCTCGCGGCTCGCCGACGAGGTGCGGTTCGGCGGGCTCCGCGCGGGCATGCGCGGCAAGACGATAGCGGTGGTCGAGGCGGTCGCGGTCGGTCCCGACTGGCTCGTCCCCTCCACGTCAATCGGACACACGCCGGCGTACGTGGGCGCGGCCGACCGGATCGTCGTCGAGGTCAACCGCGCGCAGCCGCTCGACCTCGCCCGTGTCCACGACGTCCACGTCCGCGAGGACCCGCCGAATCGGTCGCCGATCCCCCTCGACGATCCCCTCGGCGAGACGGACGGGCCGGCGGTCCGGTTCGATCCCGAGAAGCTCGCCGCCGTCGTCGAGACGGACCGGGCGGACGACCCCTACGAGTTCCGCGAGGTGTCCGCCACCGACGAGGCCATCGCGGCGAACCTCGGCGAGTTCTTGGAGGCCGAACTCGACCGCAACCCGCTGCTCTCCGACGCGGTGAACCTCCAGTTCGGGGTCGGTAGCCTCGGCAACGCGCTGATGGGCGCGCTCGCGGACGTCGACTTCGGCGACCGCGACGTGGCGTACGTCGGCGAGGTCGTCCAGGACGGCCTCCTCGACATGCTCGATGCGGGCGACCTCCGCGGCGCGAGCGCCACCTCGCTGGCGCTGTCGAGCGAGGGCCAAGCGCGCCTGTTCGCGGACGTCGAGCGCTACGCCGAGGACGTGGTGTTGCGGCCGGCGGACGTCTCGAACGCCCCCGAACTGATCGACCGGTTCGGCGTTGTCGGCGTCAACAGCGCCGTCGAAGTCGACCTGTACGGCAACGTGAACGCGACCCACATCGGCGGCACTCGCGTCGTCAACGGCATCGGCGGCGGCGGCGACTTCGCGCGCAACTGCCGGCTCGGCGTCGTCGCGCTCCCCTCGACGGCGGTCGGCGGCGACGTCTCCCGAATCGTCCCGCTGACGCCGCACGTCGACCACTCCGAACACGACGCGAGCGTGGTCGTCACCGAACACGGCGTCGCCGACCTCCGGGGACTCTCGCCTCGCGAGCGCGCCGCGGAACTGATCGCGGTGGCCGACCCCTCGTTCCGCGGGGACCTCGAAGCGTACCGCGCGCGAGCGGACGACGGTGGCGGCAACACCCCGCACCACCTCCCCTCGGCGTTTTCGTGGGATTCGACTGACACGTGATCGAGGCCGATCTGTTTTTCCAACTCGTAAACAGTGAAAAAACCCGGAAAGTAACTCGCACCGTAGTATCGTTTCCCGAGCGATCCCTTCGCTCTCCGTCAATTCTCGGATGCGACGATACCCTTTTACCAATCCACGATATGCCTGAATCTACATGGTTGATAGTGATGAGACGACTCGACGCGACGTTGTGAAGGGCGCGGCCGCGATGGGCGCGGTCGGACTCGCCGGCTGTTCCGGCGGCGGCGACGGTGGCGACGGTGGCGACGGTGGCGATGGAGGGAGCGGCGGCGATGTGACGGTCACCATCGGCGGGACGTCGACCGGCAGTTCGACGCAGGCCGCCGGGCAGGCGCTCGCCCGGGCCGCCTCCCAGCACAGCGACTTCCTCAACATTTCCGTTCAGGAGACGCAGGGCTGGACGGCGAACCTCTACGCATACGACAACGGCGACATCCCGGCGATGGGCGTCGACAACAACTCGCTCGCGAAGGCGCTCAGCGAGGGGGGTCCGTTCGCGGACGACCCGGTCGACACCCTCCCCAACCAGGGGTTCCTGTTCACGTCGCTACAGATCCACTGGGTCGGCCTCGACGGCAGCGGCGTCGAGTCCGTCTCCGACCTCCGCGAGGGCGGCTACACGATCTACCCGATCCAGCCCGGTTTCGGGACGCGCCTGCTCACCGAGGAGATCCTCAAGGAGGCCGGCATGTGGGAGCCCAACGACATTCTCAACGTCAACACCGGCGACATTCCGGGCGCCGTTGAGGAGGGCCGCGTCGACGCGCTCTGTCTGTACGGCGCCAACGGCGTCAACCTCTCCGGCTGGTGTCAGAACGTCGATGTCCGGAGTGGCGGCGGCCTGAACCTGCTGGAGGTCGACGACGAGTTCCGCTCCGTCATCGAGAACAACCCCGGCGCGCTCTTAGAGGAGGTCGAGCCGTACGGGTACGAGCAGGACGTGACGGCGTACACCGACACGATGACGACCTGGTCGCTCGCCGGCCAATGGGCGTTCAGCCCCGACATCTCGGCCCGCGCGACCGAGGAGATCTGCCGGCTCGCGATCGAACACGAGGACACGCTCCGCGAGTCCGACCCGACGACGCTGGAGTACTCGCCCGAGGCGATGACCCAGACCGTCATCCCGGAGATCGACATCCACGCCGGCGTGGCAAACTTCTTCGAGGACAACGACGTCTGGGAGGACTCCTGGAGTCGCGGCGACGAGTAACTCGCACGACAGCAGCGAACCAACCAACCACCCCCTTTCACCTTTGACGGATGGCCACTAACCCCGACACTCCACCCGATCCGACCGACCCCCCGACCGACCCCGAGACAGCAGAGGACGGCCTGCTCGGCGACGAAGAGTCGCTCGACCTCGCCGAAGGCAACCGCGGGAGGAAACAGCTCCTGCTGTACCTCCTCTCGCTACCGTTCTGGGCCGCCGTCGTCTTCGGCCCCACGGTGATCGCGCCCGCGCTCCTCGGGGTCAGCGAAATCGATGGGTCGGCGACCATCCTCGGCGTCGGCGGTGTCGTCGGCGTTATCGGCGTGGCGGCGGCCGTCCTCTGGCTCGGATCGGGTATCGAAGAGCGGCTCCGCATGGCGCTCGTCTCCTACTCGATCCCGTTCTGGATGATCGTCATGTGGTACGCGCGCACCCAGCAGATGCCGCGGGGGCGGTACGCGGTCGCCTTCCTCGGCGGCATCTTGGGCCTGTACGTCCTCTCCGAACTGGACGAGCCGCTGATCGAGGGTAACTGGGTCGAGACGGCGCTGCTCGTCGTCTCCGGACTGATCACGCTCGGGACGAGCGGCTACCTCTTCTTGAACTACCAGCAGGTCGCGATCGACACGGTCGGTCGCGCGACCGAGCCGCAGATACTGATGGCGTTCGTGTTCACGCTCGCCCTCATCTACCTGACGTGGCGCTCCTTCGGGATCACGTTCCTCGCGGTCGTGCTGGTCGGTATCGGCTACGGACTGGCCGGCCCGCAGATGCCCGGTCCGCTGGCCCACGGCGGCCTGAGCCCATCGCGGATCCTCCGGATCCTCGTGGTGAGCGTCGACGGGTTCTACGGGTTCCTCACCCGGCTCGTCGCCGCGTGGATCGCCCTGTTCCTGCTGTACGCTGGCCTGCTGAAGGCGTACGGCGCGTTCGACCTCATCCTCCGGCTGGCGGTCCGCTCGGCGAAGTACGTCGACTCGGGGATCGCACAGACCGCGGTCATCTCGAGTGCGGTCATCGGTTCGGTAAACGGGAGCCAGACCGCGAACGCGGGGATGACCGGCTCGTTCACCATCCCGCTGATGAAGAAGAACGGGATCAAACCGGAGACCGCCGGCGGGATCGAGGCGGTCGCCTCGACCGCCGGGCAGGTGCTGCCGCCCGTGATGGGCGCCGGCGCGTTCATCATGGCGCAGCTCATCAGCGGCGCCACCTACGTCGACGTGATCATCTCGGGGCTGATCCCGGCGGCCGTCCTCGTGGTCTCGATCGCGATGGCGGTCCACTACGTGGCGGCCCCGCAGATCGACGACCCCGAGATGGACGGCCTCATCGGCGACGCGATGGAGACGCGAACGGTGGTGCTGGAGGCGGTGAAGTACGGCGTCCCGCTCGCCATCCTGATCTACGTGCTCGGGGTGCTCCAGTACACGGTGATGACGGCCGCGCTGTACACAGTCATCTCGATGATCGCCTTCGGGATCGGCATCCCGCAGATTCAGGCGCTCCTCGACGGCGAGAGCAACCGCGAGGCGCTCGTCGGCACGCTCGAACAGACGGTCGACGGCTTCCGGGAGGGGATCCTCGTCGTCGCGCCGGTGACGATCATCCTCGCGGCGATCAACGGCGTCGTCGACATCCTGATGGCGACTGGCGTCCCGACCGCCATCTCGCTCACGCTGCTTGACCTCTCGGGCGGCATCGCGATCATCGCGTTCATGCTGGCGATGATCATCTGTATCATCCTCGGCCTCGGCATGCCGACGACCGCCGCGTACACCGTCGTGGCGCTGCTCGTCGCCCCGACGCTGATCAACCAGTTCGCGGTGCCCGAGTTCGCGGGCCACTTCTTCGTGTTTTACGCCGCCATCTTGGCGGGGCTGACGCCGCCGATCGCGACCTGCGTCGCGGTCACCTGCGGCATCTCCGGCGGCGGGTTCTGGGGGAGCTGTAAGGAGGCGCTGCGTATCTCCGCGCCGCTGTTCGTCCTCCCGTTCGCGTTCGCCTACCACCCCGAACTCGTCTCCGGGACGTTCGACTACGCCTCGCTGTCCGCGGGCGTGCTCGCGATGCTCGGCTCGCTCGCGATCATCCACGGGATCAACTATCGGTTCGTCTTCGGCCGCGGACAGACGTACGGGCTGCGGGTCGCGTTCTTCGTCGCCGGCGTGGTGGCGATGGTCCATCCGAGCCAGATGGTCCAGTTCGGCGCCTTGGCGGCCGTCCTCGCGCTGTACGGCCTCCAGACCGTGATCGGCCGGCCGAACCCGCTGGGCACCCTGCGCGGCGCGGCGGGCGTCTTCTCCGGCCGGAAGCGGTAGGGGACGGCGATTCGCTGGCGGATTCTTTTCTCAATCGGCTGACGCGGCAATTTCGACTCGTCCAGTCCGCTTCTTGCGACGTGTTTCGAGACTCCCGACCGACCGTGTTGCGGTGAACACGGCTAAGCCCCTGCCGCTCACTTGTAAGCTGTCACCGGCGGATCGACGGCAAACACCTCCAAAGCCCCAGCCGGGAGGGCGCCGTACGCTCGCTGTCGTTCGAAAGGCGCGGAGCGCCTTTCGTGATGACGAGACGCCGAAGGCGTCTCGAACCATGCTCCTCGGTCGTTCGCTCCGCTCACTCTCTGCGGTGCTTGCGTCGCCTACGGCGCCCTCCCGGCTGCCCCTTTGAGTCCCACCCCGCACAGCACCTCACGCCTCCCCAGCCTCGTCGCTCGCTACGCTCGCGACTCCCTCGCACGCGCTCCTCGCGGCCGCCGGTGGCGACCGCTCGGAGGCGCGCGCCGAGGTGAACAGTTGGAGAAACGCGTCGAGTCCTTCCCGAGTCTTTTTATAAGTGGTCGGCCACGTCCTCGGCGAAGTACGTGATGATGAGGTCCGCGCCCGCGCGTTTGAGCGCCGTGAGCGACTCCAGCGCGGTCGTCTCCAAGTCGAGCCAACCCTTCTCCGCGGCGGCGTGGAGCATCGCGTACTCACCCGAGACGTTGTACGCCGCGATGGGGCAGTCGAACTCCCGCCGGAGGTCGCCGACGATATCGAGGTACGGGAGCCCGGGTTTCACCATCAGCACGTCGGCGCCCTGCTCGGCGTCGAGCCGCGCCTCTCGAAGCGCCTCGCGGCGGTTCGCGGGGTCCATCTGGTAGTGGCGGCGGTCGCCGAACGCGGGCGCGCCGTCGGCCGCGTCGCGGAACGGGCCGTAAAAGGCGGACTCGTACTTCGCGGCGTAGCTCAGGATCGCGACCTCCTCGTGGCCCGCGTCGTCGAGCGCCTCGCGGATCGCCCCGACCTGCCCGTCGGTCATCGCCGAGGGAGCGACGACGTCCGCGCCCGCGTCGGCCTGCGAGACGGCGGTACGCGCGAGCAGGTCGAGCGTCTCGTCGTTCTTGACGGTGAGGGTCGGGTCCGACTCGGCCGACTCCTCGATGACGCCGCAGTGGCCGTGGTCGGTGTACTCGCAGAGGCAGACGTCCCCGATGACGGTGACGTCGGTCTCGGCGTCGATCCGGCGGATCGCGCGCTGGACGACGCCGTCGTCGGCGTACGCCCGGCTCCCGGAGGCGTCCTTCGACTCGGGGACCCCGAAGAGGATCACGGCCTCGACGCCGGTCTCCCGGATCTCGGCGACGCGGTCGACCGCCTCGTCGACCGGGACGCGCTCGTGGCCGGGCATCGTCTCGATGGGGACGCGCTCGTCGGTCGTGGCGTCGACGAAGACGGGCGCGACGAGGTCCGACGCCGAGAGGTCGGTCTCGGCGACGAGCGGGCGAACGCCGTCGGTCCGGAGGCGGCGGGGCCGGTCCGTGAGGTCCATACCGGGGGTTGGCCCCCCGCGGCCTTTTACCGTTCGTCTCGGCGCGGCGATCGCCCGGTGGAGAGCGGAGTTCGGACGGGGAAGCTACTCCGAGGACTCGATGTCGATCCGGTCGCGGAGCTCCGCGAGCTCGTCCGACTCGGCGAGCTCCTCGACGCGCTGTTTGAAGTGGGACTCGCAGAGGCCGACGACCACGCCGCGCTGCTCCGCCTCGTACGTGGCCTCCCGGTCGCAGTAGTGACACCGCATACGTGCCACTCCGGTCGGCGCGGGCTTAATCTTGTTCGTCGGGGGCGGCGACGGGGGCGTCCCCGGCCGCGAACGCCTCGACCGAGACCGGATCGGGCAGCCGCTCGCGGACGGGTTCGAACGCCGATTCCGTCAGCCCGGCGACGCCGAGCGTCCGCTCGTGCGCGTCCGTCCCGCCCGTTCTGAGGAGGTCGTTCTCGGCGGCGAAACGATCGATTCGCTCGTCGTCGACGGCACGGCCGTACGGGTAGAAGCGTTCGATCGCGTCGATTTCGGCCGACTCGCGGGCGACGTCGAGCGCCTCGTCGACGCTCCCGTACCGGAACGGGTGCGCGAGGCCGACGAGCGCGCAGGCGTCCGCGAGCAGGGCGAGCCCCTCGTCGAGTGCCGTCACGTCGCGCGCGACGTAGCAGGGCCCGTCGTTCCCGATCAGCTCGTCGAACGCCCCGGCGTAGTCGTAGGGCGCGTCCGACTCGTCGATGGCGCGAGCGATGTGCGGACGCCCCAGTCCGGCGCGCGGCTCCACGTCGAGGTCGACGCCCAGTCGCTCCTCGACCGCGTCGAGGATGGCGGCGCCGCGCTCGCGGCGGTCGCGCTGGAGGCGGTCGATCTCCGCGTCGAGCGCGTCCGTGTGTTCGACGCCGTAGCCGAGGAGGTCGAGCCGTTCGAAGCCGGCGTCGACACGGAGTTCGATCCCGCGGACGATCCGGACGCCGTCGCGTTCGACGACGGGCGCGTCGAGACCCGGGTGGATCCGGTCGTGATCGGTGACGGCGACCCAGTCGACGCCTGCCTCGCGGGCGGCCGCGGGCACCTCGTCGAGCGTCAGCGTGCCGTCGGAGACGTCCGTGTGCGCGTGGAGGTCGGCAACGATGGGATCGGTGGGGGTGGCGGATTCGGCGGACTCTGCGGAATCGGCGGTCATGAGGCATGATAGCCGCGCCCGACACTAAGCGGCGGCGGTCCGTCGCGTCTCCGAGTAGAAGCGGGTATAAGGTCGTATAAGGTATCCCCTCCGACTAAGGTCGTACATGGACAATCATTAACAACCATCGGCGGTTTCCATCTGTCGATGCGCTTGAACGGCGTCGACGACCGACTCGAACGGCACCAGTACCCGACCACCTCTGAGGAGATCATCGCGGCTCACGGCAACGCGACCGTAGAGCTCGCGAACGGGTCCGAGCGGCTCGGCGACGTCTTGGAGCGGTTCGGCGACCAGACGTTCGAGGACGCGGAGGACGTGTTCACCACGCTCCGAGCCGGCGTCTGTCACCGCGGCGTCGGTCGTCGGTTCTACTCGGACCGCGACCCGACCACCGACGCGGAAGAGGGGCCCTCGCCGGTCTCGTTCTGACGCGTCGAACCGCGCGGAGTCCGTACCCGTTTTTTCCAAGCCCGACCGAAGAGTGCCGGATATCGGTCGGTGACGAGGGCGTCCGCGTCGTCCCGGGAGCGACGCGACTACGAGACGCCGTCGACGATGCCGGAGAGGTCGAGCGGGACCGACCCCTTCCGATACCCCTCGATGGAGCCGTCGGGCTCGGCGCGGTAGACGACCGCGGGCTTGTGCCGGACCGCGGGTTCGGCCTCGCGCACGGCGGCCCACTCGTCGGCGGGGAACGACGAGCAGTCGACGAACAGCGTGACGCCGCCGGCGTGGGCCGCGAGCTGACCGCTCGTCTTCGTCTCGGCGGTGTCGCGGACGGCCGCGACGGGATCGTTCGCGGAGCGGCCGGCGGTCGGCTGCGGGCGCGTCACCTCGACGAGGTGTCCGTCGCCCGTCGCCGGGTCCGTCGCGCGGAAGTCGAGCGAGTGTCCCGTCGTCACCTCGATCTCGGGGGTGACCTCGTACCCCGCGTCGGTGAGGAGCCGGGCGGCGGTGAACTCGGCTATCGCCGCGCTCATGCGCACGAGGTCCCGCGAGGCGGAGGTGCCGAGCTTCCCCGCCATCGTCTCGCGGTAGTCGTCGAGGACGCCGGATCGGAGGGACTCCTCGACGAACCCGGTCCCCGGGTCTCGGGTCGCGTCCGGGAACCCGGCCCCGTGGTCGCGGAAGAACGCCCGGCTGGTCGCCGCGCCGTCCTTCGAGCAGAAGACGGGGAGGAAGAACCACGAGACGTGCGGGTAGTCGGCCAGCCACGGCTCGTCGTCGTGGAGTCCGGCGAGCAACTCCCGCTGGGCCCACCGCGAGACCGGGTACGGCGCCTCGTCGAACCCGTACTTGTCCGTCCGCCAGAGCTCGCTCGGCGTCTCCGTGTTGCCCAGCCAGTACCCGGCCGGGCCGCCGTCGGCGCCGGACGGCGGGTCAGGGTCGTCGTCGGTCCAGCAGAACAGCGCGAAGGAGCCGTCGTCCATGTCGAAGCGACGCGCCTCGTAGCCGGGCGGCGGCGCGAACCACGGGTCGCCGGCCGTCGCTCCGAGGTTCTCGTCGAGGGGGCGGCCGATCTGCGACCGGACTCGGTCGGCCGTCCACCGACCGGGCGAGCGCCTGAAGCGGAGCGGTTGTGCCACGCGCGCTTGGTATCACGCCGCGGGGTTAATCGATTCCGGTGAGCCGAGGAGAACTTTCATGATCTATGATACATTTATCGACAGGTATATTACAGGAAACGGCCAAGTGTAGGCGTACCATGTCAATGGGTGCCTATGACGAGGCCGAACACGAGCGTCGCGAGAAGAAGACCAGCGAAGTCGACGCCGACTTCGACGCGGAGCGGCCCGAGTACTCCGGTTCCCTGACCTACGACTCGGGCGACTCGACGGAGGCACTCCTCGACAAGTTCGAAGAGCTTCAGGGCGAGTGACGCGGCCGCGACGACGCCGCGTCGACTGACTCCGTTCTCGAAACACCGATAGCGACAGCGCCGCGCCGACAGCGACGATACCGCCCGACAGCGACAGTACTCGCGAGCGACGGCGCTCAGGTGAACAGGATCGCCGCGCCGCAGACGACCGCGACCGCGATTACGTGTCCGACGACCGCGCCGAGCAGGATGGGCTCGGTCAGGATGAACGGCACGAGCGCGAGCTGAATCACCGAGAAGCCGATGTTCTCGGCGTCGAGCCGCCGGACGGTCGCGCGCTCGTCGGGCGAGAGATCGACGTGAACCGCGCGCCACAGCGCGACGACGGCGCTCCACCAGGAGGTGCCGATGCGATACGTCAGGTCCCAGAGGACGAGCAGCGTGAGGTAGACGACCGGGAGCGGTGGCTCCGAGCCGAAGAGGCGGTCGATGAGCGTCGGTCCTGCGGTCCCCTCCCACGCGAACAGGTACGTGATCAGCGCGATGAACGCGAGCACGCCCAACACGATCTCGATGCTCGACCCGAACAGCAGCCGCTTGTGCTCGGGCGGCGTCCCGAGCAGTCGGTTCTTCGCGCCCAGACGGTGCATCTCGACGCTGCCGATCGCCGCGACGAGGACGGCGACCGTCCCGGCGGCCACGGCGTTCCACGTCCCGTAGTACCAGCCGAGGCCCAACACGCCGACCTCGAAGATGACGAACTGGAGCGCGACCGCCAGCGACCGGGAGATCCCGAGCCCGGGGATGCCGCCGACGAGGCTCTCGTACACCCACGTCTCGCCGTACTCTCGGCTCACGAGGAGACCCCCGGGATCGCCGCCAGTCGCGACGCCTCGGCGTTTCGCGACTCGGTCAGCGCCCGCGCGACCGCCAGTTCGAACGACGTACACTCGATCGGGACGAACTCGCCGATCCGGTCGTCCTCGACGATGACGGTGTTACGGAGCCCCTCGACGAGCGACTGAGCGAGGTACGGGTTCACGTCGGTGACCAGTCGGAGCCACCGCGCCGACAGCCCGGGGCTCAACACGGGCACCCGGACGATCCGGAGGCCGCCGCCCAGCTGTCGCCTGGTCCGACGGAGGATCTCGGCGTACGTGAGAACCTCCGGTCCGCCGATCTCGAACGTCTCGCCGGCCGTGTCCGGCGCCTCCAGGACGCCGGCGAGGTACGTGACCACGTCGCTAACCGCGATCGGCTGACAGAGCGTGTCGACCCACTTCGGGGTGATCATCACCGGGAGGCGTCGCGCGAGCCCGGCGATCACCTCGAAACTCGCGCTGCCGGCCCCGATGATGATCGCGGCCCGGAGCGTCGTGAGGGCCGGGTCAGCGTCGCCGAGGATATGCTCCACCTCGCGTCGCGACTGGAGGTGTTCAGAGAGGTCGTCGCGGTCCTCGCCGAGCCCGCCGAGGTAGAGGATGCGGTCGACGTCCGCGGCCGAAGCCGCCTCGGCGAAGTTCCGGGCGCAGTTGCGGTCGCGCTCCTCGTACCCCGGGCCGCCGTCCATCGAGTGGACGAGGTAGTACGCGGCGTCGACGGTCTCGCCGTCGAGTTCGAACGCCGGCGGGAGCGTCTCCGGTTCCAAGAGGTCGCCCTCGACGACCGAGACGCCGTCGGGCGCGTCGTAGCCGTCGGCGTCGCGGACGAGCGCGACCACGTCGTGGCCGCGCTCGAGAAGCGTCGGGATGAGCCGGCTCCCGACGAACCCGGTCGCGCCGGTGACGAGCACTCGCATACCGTTCCCTCGGGCGGAGTGACCATAAGCCCGGCCCCGCGGATCGGCCCGCGGACCGATCGCTAGAAGTGCCCCCGCGTCCCTCGTCCGGTATGCGCGCAGGCGAGTTCGAACCGGTCCGCGGGGTCGAGGACCTGTACGTCCACGACACCGGCATGTTCGACACCGACGAGTACGGCGCCGTCTACGTGTACGACGCCGAGCGGCCGATCGTGATCGACACCGGGACGGGAGCGAACCGGGAAGCGCTCTTCGAGACGGTCGAGGCGATCGGGATCGGCCGCGAAGAACTCGCGTGGATCCTCCCGACCCACGCCCACCTCGACCACGCCGGCGGGGCGGGCTACCTCGCGGAGCGCTACCCGAACGCCGAGGTTCGGGTGCCCGAGAAGGGCGTCCGCCATCTCGCCGACCCCGAAGCGCTCGTCGCCGGCACCAAGTCGGCGGTCGAGGAGCAGTGGGAGTACTACGCGGAGCCGAGACCGGTACCGGACGACCGCATCGACGGCGTCAGCGAGGGCGACCGGATCGACCTCGGCGACCGCGAACTCGTCGTCCGCGACGCCCCCGGTCACGCGCCCCACCACGCGGTGTACCACGACCCCGACGCGGACGTCGTGTTCGCCGCCGACGCCGCCGGCATCTACGTCCCCGAGATCGACGCCGTGACCCCGACGACGCCGCCGCCGCAGTTCGACTTCGAGCAGTGCCTCGACGACATCCGACTGATCGAGGGTCTCGACCCCTACACGGTCTGTTTCGGCCACTTCGGCCCGCGCGACTGCGACGCGGACCTGCTCGGCGAGGCGAAGCGGGCGTACGTCGAGTGGGTCGAGCGGGTCCGGCGGAAGCGCGCCGAACTCGGCGACGACGAGGCGGTCGTCGACCACTTGGAGGCGGCGAGCCGCGACATCGACTACTGGAACCCGGAGCGCGCCGAGGCGAACACGAGCCTGAACGCGCGCGGCGTGTTGGCGTACCTCGACCGCGGGGAGTGAGGCCGACGCGGCGGGGGCACCGAGAGAAACGCCCTAAACCCCGCCGCCCGTAGGTCCGACCAGATGGGCATCTTCGACACGATCCGGGCCGTGCTCGGGACGAGCGCCGAGACCGACGCGACCCGCGACGCGGACCCCGAGGACCTCTTCGGGATGTCGACCGCGTACATGACGATGGAGGCGGACCTCCGCTACGACCACTGCGGCGAGGCCGCGCTCTGCTTCTCCGGCATGGACAGCACCCGCTTCGACGAGGCGGTCGAGACCGTCGAGGCCATCCTGGAGGCCGGCGAGATAGACACCGGCACCGGCTTCCACCGCCACGAGGACGACCACGGCTACCAGTGGTTCGTCTTGGAGGACGACGACCCCGAGGACCTGGTGACGAGCGTCCACTTCGCGGCCGACCAGTTCATCGAGGAGGGGTTCGGCTCGCGGCTGCTCGCGGCCGTGTTCGGCTTCGAGAACGACGACGGGCCGGTGTACTGGATCTACTCGTTCCGGCGCGGCGCGTACTACCCGTTCGCGCCCCGCGGGACGAGCGACCGCAACCAGCGGATCGAGTTCAAGCTCCAGTCGGTCCTCGACGGCGAACTCGGCTTGGAGGACGACGAGTCCTACTGGTACCCGCTGTGGCCCGACGCGCGCGGGAAGCACCCGTGGGAATGAGAGGTCGCAGGAATGAACGGTGAGCGGACGACGGAGGCGGCCGCGGGACGGAACACCCTGAAAAAGCGACTGCTGCGAGCGATCGCCGTCCAGACGACGGCCGTCGCGGCCGCGGTCCACCTGCTGTGGGCGTGGCCGCGGCTCGGGTCGCCGCCGGACGCGCGGCCCTACTTCTTCGTCGCCGGGAGCGCGCTCGCGGTCGCCGTCGCCGTCGCGACGCTCCGGGGCGGCGAGTACCGCCGGCTGTACGCGCTCGGTGCGGGGACCCTCGGGACGTTCCTCGGCGGGTTCCTCGCGTGGCACGGGGGCGACGCGGCCGCGTCGCTGGCGGCGGAGCCGCTGGCGGTCGTGGCGGTGATCGTCGAGGTCGCCGGCGTCGTCGCCTTCCTCGCGCTGTTCCGCCTCGCGCCGCCGACGAGCGTCGTCCTCGAGCGCCGGCACGAGGGGAAATCGGACGGAGAAGAAGGCGGGGACGGAGGCGGGGAAGGGGAGGACCGAACGCCGTGACCGAGGCGTACCGGACGGTCGGCGAGCGCGCGACGGCGCGGTTCGAGGTCCAAGGCTCCGAGTTCCTCGGCCACGTCGCGCCCGTCGACACGGTCGAGGCGGCGGAGGCGTTCGTCGAGGAAGTCCGGGACGAGTACGCGGACGCGACCCACAACGTGCCGGCGTACCGGGTTCCCGCGGGCGAGCCCTCCGAGCGCACGCCGGGCTCGGAGCCGATGCTCAGAGAGTACTCGTCGGACGACGGCGAACCGACCGGCTCCGCGGGCAAGCCGGCGCTAAACGTCCTCCAGCAGCGCGAGGTCCGGAACGTCGCCGCAGTTGTGACGCGGTACTACGGCGGGACCAACCTCGGGGTCGGAGGGCTCGCGCGCGCTTACTCGCGCGCGATGAAAGAGGGGGTCGACGCGGCGGGCGTGGTCGAGGAGCGCCCGCACCGCAGCCTCGTCGTCGAGACCGAGTACGATGACTCCGGGACGGTCCGGGGCGTGATCGAGTCGACGGGCGTCGAGTTCGAGGCCGACTACGGCGAGCGGGTCCGGTTCGACCTCCGCGTGCCGGTCGCGGAGGTCGAGGAACTCCGCGAGCGGCTCAACGACGCGACGAGCGGGCGAGTGGAGATCGACCGGTAAGGGACCGCGTCGGTCGGGTTACGAGAACTTGCGGACCGTCATTTCGAGGGAGTCGAGGTCGAGGATAGGCGCGTAGCCGGCGTCGGGGTCGATGTTGACGGACTTCTGGAAGTCGGTCTGGGCCTGCCAGCAGCCGGAGTTGACCGCGAGCACGTTGTGGTACTTCCCCCAGCCGAGCTTGTGGACGTGGCCGGTGTGGAACACGTCAGGGACATCCTCCATGACGAGGTAGTCGCGCTCCTCCGGCGCAACGCGGGTGTGGCCGCCGAACTGCGGCGCGACGTGGCGCTTCTTCAGTAGCTGGTACATCGCCTTGTGCGGCTCGTCGTAGCTCGCCTTCTCCTCCGGGAGCTCCGCGATCACCTCGTCGAGCGAGACGCCGTGGTACATCAGCACCTCGACGCCCTCGACGGAGACCGTGGCCGGGTTCGAGACGATCTTCGCGTCGTGGACGTCCATGATCTCGCGGATCTCGTCGTCGAATCCCGGCTGCGGCTCCGCGAGCCGGACCGCGTCGTGGTTGCCCGGGATCATCACGATCTCGGTGTCCGCGGGCACCTCCTTGAGGTGTTCCGCGAAGGTCTCGTACTGCTCGTAGATGTCGACGATATCCAGCTCCTCGTCCTGATCGGGGTAGACGCCGACGCCCTCGACCATGTCGCCGGCGAGCAGCAGGTACTCCACGGGGTCCGCCTCGGGCGTGTGGAGCCAGTCGGTGAAGCTGTGCCACGCGTCGGCCATGAACTCGTCGCTGCCGACGTGGACGTCGGAGATCAGCGCGGCCTGAACGTGACGGTCGGCCCCGCCGGGGCGGTGGGTGCGGGGGACGTCCGGGAAGTGAAGCGAGTCCGCGAAGAGGATGCCGGCGTCGTCGGCGAGCGTTCCCTCCACCGCGATACACTCGTCCAACAGGATCTCGTCGACGACGTCGGCGAGGCCCTTGTCTTTCATTACGAGGGCTGGGAAGGTCCCGGTCGTGTCCTCCAGTTCGACCAGCCAGTGACCCGATTTCGTGGAGCGCACGTCGTTGACGAGGCCGATCATCGCGGCGTCGCTGCCGCCCGGCATGTTCGCGATCGCCTCGGCGGGCCGGTGGTTGACGCGGCCGCGCAGGATCTTCGAGAGACGCTCGTAGCGGTCCCGGAACGTCGTGACGAAGTCGCTGTACTCGCCGGTCCCGGTGCTGCGACCGGTCATGTCGTTGCCGACCGCTATGTCGCGCAGGTCGGGGTCGCGGGATGGGGTGGAATCGGTCGACACGAGATCGGAGTCGTCAACCGGGGACCCGAGATCGGTGTCGGCGGATGCGGGACCGGCGTCGTCAACCGGGGACGCGGGATCGGTGTCGACGGTCGCGAGACCGGCGTCGTCGACCGCGGACGGGGGATCGGCGTCGTCGACCGCGGACGGGGGATCGGCGTCGTCGACCGCGGTCGCGGAACCCGCCTCGGCTGCTCCCGACTCTCGATCGGAGGACCCCTCCGTTTCGACTGGAGATTGTCCGGGTTCGTCCGGGGAAGCGGCCGATCCGTCGGTCTCGTCGATCGCGTCGCGGACGTGGTCGGCGGTGACCCGGAGGGCGTCGTCCGGGGCGCGGTCGACGGCGGCCGCGACGGCGGCGGTCGGATCGGCCGCGCCCGCGAGCAGGGTGACCGCCTCGCGCTCGGCGTTGTAGCCGCGCTCGGCGAGGGCTTTCGCGATCCGGGCGTTCGACTCCAGCGGCACGATACCCGAAAGGGGGGTCGCGGGCAAAACCGTTCCGGAGGCGTCGGGCGGGGTCCGCAGGCGGAGACGCGAGCGGGGGCGGATCCCGCGGGACCCGGAAGCTTATGAACGGAACCCCCCAAAGCCGACGTAATGGACGAAGGGGATCGGCCGACGGACGCCGACGGGTCGGCCGGTCGAGACGAGGCGACCGAAGACGGGTCGGACGGCGTAGCTTCCGGTGGCTCGGAGGACGAACGGATAAATAACGAGCCCCGGGTCGACCCCAGAGACGAGGCCGGGTCACCTGAGAGAATTGACGAGGCCGGCGGTTCCGACGCGTTCGGTGATTCCGACGCCGGGGGCGAGGCACAGGGCGCACCGGAATCGGGAGGAGAGCCGGCGTTCGAGGCGGCAGAGACGGCGGCGGACGAGTCGCTGCTGTACCGGTTCCGTCACGACCGCGAAGGCGCGCTGATGTGGGTCCGGGAGATGCTGGCGAGCGTCGCCGTCGTCCTCCTCGTCGGACTGCTGCTGTTCGGCGTCAGCGGCGTGTGGCCGCCCATGGTCGCCGTCGAGTCGGGGAGCATGGAGCCGAACATGCAGGTCGGTGACCTCGTGTTCGTCACCGAGCCCGGCCGGCTCGCGCCGGACGCCGCCGAAAACGGCGTCGGCGTCGTCACCCACGAGGTGGGTCAGGAGGTCGACTACCGGACGTTCGGCTCCCACGGCTCGGTGATGATATACGCGCCTCCGGGTCGGACCGGGTCGCCGATCATCCACCGGGCCATGTTCCATGTCACCGAGGGCGAAAACTGGTACGACCGGGCCGACGAACGCTACCACAACGCCGTCGACTGCGAGTCGCTGGCCAACTGCCCCGCGCCGCACGACGGGTACATCACGCTCGGGGACAACAACGGGGCCTACGACCAGGCCAGCGGGCTCTCGCCGCCCGTCAGGGCCGAGTGGGTGAACGGCGTGGCGCGCCTCCGGGTCCCGTATCTGGGCTACATCCGGCTGATCGCGACGGGACAGGTGGAGCTGAACGAGGCGATGGCGGAGGCGGTGGGGAGCGGCCTTCCGACGGCGCCGTCAGTCCCCGGGACCGCGACCGCCGCGGCGTGAGGTCGGTTTGAGTGACTGGGTAAGGTAGCGTCGGAGAGAAGGCGTCAGTTGTCGAACCGCGCTTGGACGAACGGCTGCGCGTTCTCGATGTCACCGAGCCGCGAGTCGGACAGCAGGACCGCCTCGGTCTCCTCGACGGGCACGGAGAGGCCCATCTCCTTCGTGCGGCCGTAGCGCCCCTTCGAGACGACGACGGCGTTGACGATCCCGAGCATGTCGAGCTCGCTGATGAGGTCGGTGACCCGGCGCTGGGTCAGGACGTCGGCGTCGATCTCCTCGCAGAGCCGCTTGTAGATGTTGAACACCTCGCCGGTGTTGATGTTGTGAACGCCGTTCTTTTCGAGGAGTATCACGGCGAACAGGACGATCTTGCTCTGGGTGGGGAGGGTACGGACGACTTCGACGACGCGATCGAGTTCGATCTTGTCTTGCGCCTGCCGGACGTGTTTCTCGGCGACGATCTCGGCCTGCGAGCGCTCGGCGAGTTCGCCGGCGGTGCGGAGGAGGTCGAGCGCGCGACGCGCGTCGCCGTGTTCCTGCGCGGCGAAGGCGGCACAGAGGGGGATCACGTCGTCGGTGAGCGCGTCGGGTTTGAACGCGGTGTCGGCGCGGTGCTGGAGGATGTCGCGGAGCTGGTTGGCGTCGTACGGCGGGAAGACGATCTCCTCTTCGCCGAGGCTCGACTTGACGCGGGGGTCGAGGAAGTCGGTGAACTTCAGGTCGTTCGAGATCCCCATGATCGAGATGCGCGAGCGGTCGAGCTCGGAGTTCATCCGCGAGAGGTTATAGAGGGTGTCGTCGCCGCTCTTCTCGACGAGCTTGTCGATCTCGTCGAGCATGATCACGACCACGCGCTCGTGGTAGTCGACCGCCTCGAAGAAGGTGGAGTAGACGCGGTCGGTCGGCCACCCCGTCATCGGAACCTCCTCCATCTCGTCGGCGTCTTCCTCCAGTGTTTCGATGCGGTCGTCGAGTTCTTCGACGGACTCGAACTCGGTGTCTGCGAGGGCGGCGGCCGCGTTTCGGCCGGCGGTTTCCTCGGCCTCCGTCGCGTCATCGCGGAGGTCTTCGAGGCGCTCCAAGCGGTCGGCGATCACGGCTTGGTTCTCCTCGATGAACGTGTTCGCGAGCTGTGCGAGGACGCGGTACTGGGTGTCGGTCACCTCGCAGTTGATGTACTCGACCTCGCAGGGGACGTCGTACTTCTGGGAGGTGGACTCCAGCTCCTGTGAGACGAACTTCGCGGAGGCGGTCTTCCCGGTCCCCGTCTTCCCGTAGATGAGGATATTGGAGGGAGTCTCGCCGCGGAGCGCGGAGACGAGGATAGTCGCCATCCGGTTGATCTGGTCGTTGCGGTGCGGGAGCTCGTGTGGGGTGTACGAGGGGCGGAGGACCTCCTTGTTCTCGAATATCGGTTCGCCGGAGAGGAGGTCGTCGAACAGCCCTTGATTATCCTCGTCGTCGTCGAGGACGACGCCGTCGAAGTCGACGTCCGGCGACGACCGGTCGCGACCGCCGTTGTCGATCCCCGTCGTTTCGGGTCGAGCGTCGGTCGAGGGGGGAGCCGTGTCGGCGTCCGAGTTGGTGGCTTCGACATCCGACGTATCGAGGTCGGAACCGTCGTCGACGTCGCGATCGCCATCGGGGACGGTTTCGGTTGGAGCGTCTGCGTCGAAATTCTCGATATCGGGGTCCTCGGCCTCGGAGGCCTCGTCCTCGGAGTTGCTACTGTGGCCCGATCTGTCGCCGTCGTCCGGGTCGATGCCGCCGTCGGCCCGCAGTGTGTGATCGCCTTCGTACATGTGAACCCCTCTGTTTCAGGTGGAGACGGTCGGGTATATCGCTTGAGACGCCGTCTCCCGTCGGAAATACGCATTCGCGGTCGGAATCGAGACCGACCACGTCCAGTTGATACACTCGAACCAGATGAAGAGACGGTACAAAAGTGTTCCTCTCTGGAGTTGAAACGCCCCCCTTTCACGAGATGTCAGGTAGATCGCGAGGCGATTCGAACCGATCGACGGGACGGTCGAACAGGTTGAGTAGTCGAGAGGATACGAACGACGAACGTAGAGATATCGTATCCCCTGAGAGATTACCTCGTGTTCTAACGGGTTTCAGCCGCTGATATCGTTGATTTACTGATCACGTGGTTGCGGCGTGACTACCCGTATTCGGACTGGCAGTTCGGTTTGTCGGTTTCGCTTTGGTAACTTCTGCTCCCCACTTCCGGTTCCGTTGGGCCGACTCGATCCGGGATACCCCCACACCCCTTTGTTTCGGGTGGAACGCCGATCAGGGTGGGGAGGGGGTCGTGAGGGGCTATCTTAATAGCGGTGGTTTTATAACTCCATATACACAACAGTACCCTTGTTAAACCCCTCTGCTAGATTATTTGTTTTATTGTGGTTGTTTTATATAGAGATCGGTATAGAATTATCTGCCGGCAACCGAATCGACCTCGACCACCCGCCCAACCCCCGGCAGGTTGTGGAGTTCCACCCGAAACGAAGGGGTGGGGGGCTCCCGAACAACATCGACAGACCGACGACCGGTAGCGACAGTCGGCACTGGACTGTCGGACCGCTCCGATCGATTTCGGCGGGCCCCCCGTATATCACGGTCGACGCCGATAGTTTTACCACCCGGTAAACGAACTGTATCCACACCCATGAGACAACTCCGCACGTCGAACGAGGTGGTTCGATGACCGATACCGGGGACACCGAAACCGATGACAGCGGGACGCGCGACAGCGAAACCGGAGATACCGGCACGGAAGGCCCCGCGAGCGGCGGACGGATCTTAGACGGCGTCACGGTTCTCGACCTTTCGACGTTCGTCACCGGCGGCTTCTGCTCGGCGATGCTCGCGAACCAGGGCGCTGAGGTCGTCAAGATCGAACAGCCGGACTACGGCGACGCAGTCCGCCACTCCGGTCCGCCGTTCATCGAGGGCGAGTCGCCGTACTACTGGACGCTGAGCTACGGGAAGAAGAGCCTCGAACTCGACCTGAAGAACGACGACGCGACGGAGGCGCTGTACGAACTCGCCGAGGAGGCGGACATCTTCATCCAGAACTTCCGTCCGGGCACCGCGGAGCGACTCGACGTCGACTACGACACGCTCACCGACCACAACGAGGACCTGATCTACCTCGCCATCTCGGCGTTCGGACAGACCGGACCGTGGCGCGAGCGCTCCGGGTACGACCTCCTCATCCAGGGGATGAGCGGGATCATGAGCGTCACCGGCGAGGCGGACCGCCAGCCCGTGAAGGTCGGCCTGCCGATGACGGACCTGATCACGGCGATGTGGGCCGCTTTCGGCGCGACGACGGCTCTCTACCGCAGAGAGCAGACCGGCCAAGGCGAGTACATCGACCTCGGGATGCTGGAGGCAACCTTGCCGTGGCTCACCAAGCAGGCCGGGATGGTGTTCGCGGGCGAGGAGACGAAGCGCATGGGGACGAAAGACCCCGTCCTCGCCCCGTACCAGACGTTCGAGACGAAAGACGGGTTCATCAACATCTGTATCCTCAACGAGAAGCTCTGGGGCGAGCTCTGCGAGGCGCTCGACAGACCCGACCTCCCCGCGGACGACCGCTTCGAGCAGAACGCCGACCGCGTGGAACACCTCGACGAACTGGAGGCCGAGATCGAGGCCACCCTCGCCGACAAGACGACCGACGAGTGGATCGAGGTCATCGCCGAGGATGCCGGCGTCCCCGCCGGTCCGGTGTACAGCGTCGAGGAGGCGCTCGAAAGCCCGCAGATCGAAGCCCGCGGCACGATCACCGAGATCGAACACCCCGAACTCGGCGAGGTGCCCGTGATCGAACACCCGCTCAAGTTCCGTAACGCCGAGAGCGGCTTCGAACTCCCGCCGCCGCTGCTCGGGGAACACAACCGCGAGGTGTTCCGCGAGCGCGGCTACTCCGAGGCCGAAGTCGACTGCCTCGCCGAGCTGGGCGTGTTCGGCGACGAGGCGGACGACGGCGACGGCGGAGACCACGCCGACGCCGACGACTGATGGATCCGAGCGCGACCGACGTCCGCGTCAGCGGCGTCGGGACGACTCCGTTCGAGAGCGACTCCCAACGAGCGCTCATCGACCTCGCCGCCACCGCCGCCGAGCGCGCCCTCGCGGCCGCCCTCGGCCTCAACGGCGCCGCCGCGGACCGGATCGAGAACACGAGTGCGACCGGCGCGAGCGCCTTCCACCGGGGCGTCGATCGCGTTGAGAGTTCCGACGCCGACGTCGCCCTCGTCGTCGGCGCCGAGAAGATGTCCGCGGGCGACACGCGGCGCGTCACCGAGGCGATCAGCCGCCTCGTCCACCGCCGCGAGTACGCGCAGGGGATCACGCTCCCATCCTTCGGCGGCCTCGCCGCCGGCGCCTACCTCGACCGCCACGACGCGCCCCGCGAGGCGCTCGCCGCGGTCGCGGCGAAGAACCACGCCAACGCGGTCGACAACCCCGTCGCGCAGTTCCGGAAGTCGATCGACGTCGAGGACGCGCTCGACTCGCCCGTCGTCGCCGCGCCGCTCCGACTGTACGACTGCTGTCCCATGTCGGACGGTGCCGCCGCGGTGGTCCTGATCCGAGGCGACAAGGAGCCCGGTGCCGCCGGTGCCGATCCCGCCACAGAACCTCGCGTCGCCGGCACCGCGAGCGCGACGGGTACCCACGCTGTCGCCGAGCGCCCGGATCCCCTCTCTATCGACTCCGTCCGGACCGCCGGCGAGCGCGTCTTCGACCGCGCCGGAATCCGGCCGGACGACGTCGACGTCGCCTGTATCCACGACGCGTTCACCGTCCTCGAACTGATCGAACTCGAGGAACTGGGATTTTACGAGACGGGGACCGCATGGGAGGCGACCCTCGACGGCGACACCGCGCTCGACGGCGACCTCCCGGTCAACCCCGGCGGCGGGCTCAAGGCCCGCGGCCACCCGCTCGGCGCGACCGGCCTCTCGCAGATCGTCGAACTCGTGTGTCAGCTACGGGGCGACCTCCCGGAGAGCCGCCGCGTCGACGGCGCGGAGACGGCGTTCGCGATCAACGTCGCGGGGTTCGGAAACAACAGCGTCTGTACGGTGTTGCGCGCGTGACGGGTCGACCTCATCCCGATCGCACGGCCTCAGACGACCGCGACCTCCCCGCGGACCGTACCTTCGTCTGCGACGACTGCGGCCGACGCTGGTACTACGACCGACGGCGCTGCCCGGAGTGCGGCCGCTCGTCGGCCGACGCCTCGACGGTTCGACTCGAAACGGGAGCGGTCGTCGCGACGACGACCGTCGAGACCACGCCCCCGGACGTCCGCACGCCGAACCACCTCGCGCTGGTCCGGTTCGACGACGTCCAGCTGATCGCGCAGGCGGCGGACGCCGACGTCTCTCCCGGCGATCGCGTCCGATTCGACGGCTCTCATCGACTCCGCGACGGGCGCGAACGAACCGATCCGCGGCTCGTCGCGGTCGAGGAGCCGTAGCCGCCGCTTGTCGCGGTCGAGGAGCCGTAGCCGCCGCTTGTCGCGGTCGAGGAGCCGTAGCCGCCGCTTGTCGCGGTCGAGGAGCCGTAGCGATCGCGAAAATACCGCCGACCGTCTCGGGTCGCGCGCCTTCCGGGAGTTCGACCTACTCGGTCCGTTCGAGCGATTCGAGGATGAACTCGTCTATCGCCGTCCGGGCTTCCTCGGGGGCGTCCTCGTGACCGAGCGAGATCCGGCGTCCGCGAGCGGCGTGGATCACGTCGGTCACCAGTTGGCCCATTCGATCGGCGTCGACGTCGCGGAAGACGCCCTCCTCGATCCCCTCCTCGACGACCTCGACGATGCCGCCGCGGATGCGCTCGTAGTGCTCGTTGAACACCTCGCGGTGGTCGCCGTCGTTCTGCGCCTGCGTGTACAGCTCGTGGTACACCTTCATCCGGTCCCAGTGGCTGAACTCCTCGAATTCGGGGCCGAACAGGCACTGGTCGACGCGGGCGCGGAGCTCGGTCCGCGGGTCCGCGTCCCCGTCGACGACCACGCTGCCCTCGTACTGGTCGATGATGTGTTCGAGGAACGAGGACAGCAGGTCGTACTTCCCGTCGAAGTGGTAGTGGATCACCTGCCGGGTGAGGTCCATCTCCTCGCCGATGTCGCGCATCCAGAGGTCCTTGTACCCGTGCTTGCTCAGCGCGCGGAACGTCGCCTCCATGATCACCTCCTTGGTGTCCTTGGAAGAGACCGTCTCCTCGCCGCTGGACCCATCCGGGTCCGAGCCGTCGGCGCCGTCGTCGGTCGGGGACTCGACGGATTCGCTCGCCGATCCGCCCTGTGATTCGCTCATACGCATACTCTACGTGTGAGGTACATAATACGATTGCTCCGTTTTCGTCTTTCCACTAAATTTACTGCCCGGTAAATTTTTAACCCCTTGGTCAAACCCTATTATCGAACATGACACAAACGATCGTGCGAAACGGGACCGTGGTCTCGCTGGACCCGGACGTGGGGGAGTTCGACGAGGCCGACGTCCTGATCGAGGACGGGGAGATAATCGAGGTCGGCACCGGACTGTCGGCGTCGAACGCGGAGGAGATCGACGCGTCCGGGAAGATCGTCGTCCCCGGCTTCGTCGACTCGCACATCCACCTCGCGCAGACGCAGGTACGCGGGATCGCCGGCGACTGGTCGCTCATGGGCGAGTACTTCGACCACATGCTCGGCAACATCACCGGGCTCTATCGGCCGGAGGACATGTACCTCGGCGGCCTCTTCGGCGCGTTCGAGAAGCTCCACACCGGGACGACGACGGCGCTGGACTGGTCGTATCCTAACACCCTCGAACACGGCGAACGCGCCGTCGACGCCCTACAGGACAGCGGCCTGCGCGCCGTGTACACGTACGGCCCGCCGGGCGACGACTCCGCGAAGTGGTGGTACGAGAGCGACGTCGGCCTCCCCGAGGAGAACATCCGCGAACTCCGCGAGGAGACGATCCGCGACGACGACCTGCTCAGCCTCGCGCTCGGCCTCCGCGGTCCCGACTTCTGTACCGACGAGACCGCTCGGGCGGACCTCGAACTCGCTCGCGACCTCGGCGTCCTCTCGACGATCCACATGGGCGCCGCGCTGTGGCCGTCCTCCGAGTACGGCGACGACTACCAGGGATTCGGCTGTCTCGAGGATATGCTCGGTCCCGACGTCAACGTCGCCCACGGGAACCACTTCTCGCAGGAGGACATCGACCACGCGGTCGAGCACGGGGTCTCCTTCTCCTCGACGCCCGAGGTCGAGATACAGATGGGTCACGGCATCCCCGTCACCGAGAAAGTGCTCGAAGCGGGCGGGCGCCCGACGTGGGGCGTCGACGTCTGCTCGAACGTCAGCGGCGACATGGGGAGCCAGATGCGGATCGGGATGCAGCTCCAGCGCATGTTCGACAACCAGGCGGTCCTCGAATGCGACGAGGAGGTCACCGAGGTGAGCATCTCCGCGCGCGACACCCTCGAAATGGCCACGATCGAGGGCGCGAAGGCGCTCGGCATGGACGACGAGATCGGGACGATCACCCCCGGCAAGCGCGCCGACCTCGTCCTGTTCGACGCGAGCGACTTCATGACCGCCCCCTCGCACTCGCCGGTCCAGACCGTCGTGTTCCAGGCCGACCCCTCGCAGATCGACACCGTCCTCGTCGACGGCGAGGTCGTCAAGCGCGACGGCGAACTGACGAACCCGAAGGTCCACGAGGAGTTCGACCGCTTCGTCGCCTCCGGCGAGCGCCTGCTCGACGAGGCCGGCATCGACGTGTAACGCGCGTCGATCGACGCACGCTCCGTTTCGATTCCACTCGAAACACCTCCCGATCACCCGTTCAGAATCGCCCGCCAGACACGACGACACGACAACCAAATGCGAATCGGACAATACACCGACACCGACACGAGACGAACCGCCGACTCGTCCGCCTCCGCGGACCCGACCACCGACGCCGCAGAGACCGAGCCGTGGGTCGGCGTCGCGACCGACGAGGGCGTGGTCGACCTCGCGACCGCCGGCGCGGCCGCCGGCGTCGACCTCGGCCCGAAGACCAACGACCTGCTGGCCGACTGGGAGTGGCGCCGCAAGACCGACCTCGCGGTCGAGTACGCCGAGTCGACCGGCGTCGGCCTGCGCGACCCCGCCGACCTCGACCGCGCCGCGCCCGTCGACGACCCGCAGACGGTCGTCTGCGTGGGCCTGAACTACCGTGACCACGCCGAGGAGGGCGACAACCCGATCCCGGACGAGCCGGTCCTCTTCTCGAAGTTCCCTACGTCGGTCGTCGGCCCGGAGGACGCGGTCCGCTGGGACCCCGAGTACACCGAGAAGGTCGACTACGAGGCGGAACTGGTCGCCGTCATCGGCGAGCGCGCCCGCCGCGTCGACCCCGACGAGGCGCTCGACCACGTCGCCGGTTTCACCGTCGGCAACGACGTCTCCGCGCGCGACCTCCAGCACGGCGACGGCCAGTGGGTGCGCGGGAAGAGCCTCGACACGTTCGCCCCGACCGGCCCCGACCTCGTCACGACCGATGAGGTGGGCGACCCCCACGACCTCGACATCTTCGCCGAGGTCAACGGCGAGCGCCTCCAGGAGTCGTCGACCGAGAACCTCATTTTCGGCGTCGACGACCTGATATCCTTCTGTAGTCAGGCGTTCACGCTCGAACCCGGCGACCTCGTGTTCACCGGCACGCCGCCCGGGGTCGGCGTCTATCGCGACCCGCCGGTGCTGCTCGGCGACGGCGACACCGTCACCGTCGGCGTCGAGGGCGTCGGCGAACTGACGACCGAGTTCGAGACGGAGTAGGCCCGGCGAATCGTGGGAATTCGCTGCCGATTACCGGCGCAGCGCCTCGGTGACGTTTCCTCTTCAGCCCGCCTTCGTCCGAAACGGTCGCCCGCCGAACGGTGCGAATCAAAAGACCGTTCCACCGAAACGTTGATTTTTCAACGACTTCTCGGTGGCTCCGTGAGTGATTGGAGCGAACGCTTCGAATCCAGTTCGGAAATTCTGCGCGGTCAGGCGGTGCGGATTCCACTCCCGGACGTGGAGGCGGAGCGGTCCTTCCACCGGAACATGATGCGAATCGCGGCCGCCGGGGACCGAAAGAGCGAGCTGCTCGACGACCCGGACGTGCCGCTGACGGAGGTCTACGAGGACGAGCTGGCCGAGATGCGACAGAGCTTCGAACACCGCCTCCAGCAGGTCGCCGGCGAGAACTACTACGACACCGCAACCGCGTACCTCGACGGCGAGCGCGACGACTGGGTCGGCGCGCTCGCGGCGTATTACCTGGAGTGTTACTATCGCTTACAGGAGCGCTACACGGTCGACGAGCAGATCTTCTTCCTGGTGATCCTGCGATACCAGAACTGTTTCACCGTCAACCTCAGTTTCCTCACCGGCGACTTCGGCCCCGACGCCGTCAGATACGAGTCCGCTAAACACGTCGAGGCCGACCTGGACGATCAGGCGCAACAACAGCTGTACGCCGACTGCCAGCGGTCGCAGCACGAGGCCGCGAACTACCTCCGGGAGAAGACCGACTGTATTCGAGAGGCCGTCCCGGACCCGGACGCGACTCCGTTCGAACAGCGCCGGTACGGCGGGTTCGTCCACGTCACCGGGAGAGAGGGCGCCACGTTCCACGAGATTCTGGAGTCGCTCTCCCCGGACCGGGACCGGTTCGACGACGAGCCGTCGACACCGGGCCTCGTCGCCGAGGGACCCGAGACCGAACGAGCGAAGCGGCAGTTCCTCGTCGACGCCAGCGTCGAGATCTGACGGGGGCCTGTCCTGATAACCTCCTACGCCGCCAGTCCGAACACGTCGCGCGGGTTCTCGTACACGACGGTCCGAATGTCGTCGACGTCGATGCCGTAGCGGTACAGCTCGAAAATCGCCCGTTTCACCGCGTACGGGTCCGTGCGCAGCACGTTCGCGGTGTCGGTGTCGATCATGATCCGCTCGGGACCGTACTCGTCGATGGCGTCCGCCACGTCGGCCGCGTCGACGCCCACGAGCCACGAGTGACCGATGGTGTAGCTCAGGTAGCAGTCCGTCTCGTCCATCAGATACGCGGTGTTGTTCGCGTCCGCGTGCGAGGCGACGACGCGCTCCTCGTCGAGGCCGGCGTCGCGCGCGGCTCGAACGTCGCGCTCGACAGCCTCCAGCGCCGGGTTCTCGCCGTCGAGGACGGGCTCGCTCCCGAGCCCGGCGTTCTTCTCGTAGCCGGGGCTGACGCCGAGGTCGTCGCGGTACTCGCGCTTCGCGTCGGGCGTGGTGTTCGGCGTGTGGAGCAGGACGGGGAGGTCGTGGTCGTCCGCGAGTTCCATCTGCGCCTGGACGACCGCCTGCTGCTCGTCGATGTCCCAGCGCTCGACGTGCTGGCTCGGCGTCACGCCCGTCTCGCCGACCGCGACGACCTCGTCGAGCGCGCAGTAGTCGTCCATCGCCGCCAACAGCTCGTCGGGGTTCTCGATCCGGACGCCGGTGTGGATCCCCAGCCCTAACTTCGCCTCGAAGAAGTGGTTGCGCTCGATGGCCCGACGGCGGTTGATCGCGTCGTCCCACAGGAAGCGGATGTCGCTGGCCTCGACGGGCTTGTAGGGGGTCCAATGGTATCCAGAGGAGACCATCACCATCGACCGGCAGCCCGAGAGCGCGTACCGTTCGCGGTCCTCCCACGAGAGCGTGTGCGCGTGGTTGTGCGGGTCGATCCACGGGATGTTCAACAGCTCGGTCGGGAGTTCGGGCTCTAACTCGTCGAGGTGCGCGGCGTCGGTCGGGCGGACCGTGGCGTGTGGCGCGGTCATGGCTCCCTCGTCGTCCCCCGGCCACTTAGCGTTTTACAGGTTGGTAAAACTTTATTGTCCCTCCGACTCACTCACGGATATGACACTGTTGATCGGGACAGACTCCGGACTGTACCGAACCGACGACGTTCCCTTCGAGCGCGACGACCTCGACGCCGTCCTCGACTGCGGGGTCGTCACCGCCGTGAAGTCGTGGGCCCACACCGAGGGCGTCTTCGTCGCCTCCTCGACGGGCGCGTATCGCTCGCTCGACGGCGGGGAGACGTGGACCGACCTCGAAGTCCCGCTCGGCGACCGCTTCTGGCACGCCGGACAGAGCGAGGTGTGGTCGATCCTCGCGACCGCGGACGGCGCGCTGTACGCCGGCACCAACGACCCCTACGTCTTCCGGTCGGTCGACGGCGGGGAGACGTGGACCGAGCAGAAGGGGTTCCGCGAACTCCCCTCCCGCGGCCACTGGGAGTCGCCGATCGACCCGCACTACGCCCGCCTCCGTGCGCTCGAAGCGGTCCCCGGCCGCCCCGAGCACCTGATCGCGGGCGTCGAGGCGGGCGGGATCCACGTCAGTCGCGACGGCGGCCGCACGTGGTCCGATCACCGCGACGCCATCGTCGACGACGTCCACCAGATCCACCCGATATCGGAGGACGTCTGGCTGGCGACGACCGGCTACCTCGACCACGACTTGGAGAACCTCGGCCTCGGCCACGCGGTCGGCGAGGGCGGCCTGTGGCGGACGACCGACGCCGGGGAGACGTGGGACCGGCTCGATGTCGGCAACGACTTCTCGTACATTCGCCGCGTGTTCGTCCACGACGGCCGCGTGATCTTCTGCGGCGGCGAGGAGGCGCCGCCGGCGTGGGTGAACGACGACCACGAGGTCGCCTTATTCGAGTCGACGAACTTCGGCCGCGACTTCGAGCGCGTCGAGTACCCCGGCGAGCCCCACGAGATCATCGAGACGTGGGCGGTCCACGACGGCGACGTGGTCTGCGGCTCCGGGCTCTTCGACGTGCCCGACGAGCGCGACGACGTCGAAGGCCGAATTATGCGGCGCGTCGACGGGAGCGCCGACGGCGAGACGGGTGAGGACGGACTGACCTACGAAACGGTCGGGCGCGTCGACGCGAACGTCAGCCGGATCGAGGTGGTCTGAATGGGAGACGAGACCGCTTCCGCAGACGGGTCGTATTCGGAGACGGACGCCGGTCGCGACGCCCCCTCGCTGCTCGGTCGTTCGCTGTACGGCGGCGTCCTCGCGTACATGGCCCTCGACGGCTTCAAGAGCAACGACAAGCGCGTCGCGATCGCCGAGGAGAAGGGGGTCCCGATGCCCGACCTCCTCGTCCCGTTCGTCACCGGGATGTTGTTCGTCGCCAACCTCGGCATCGTCCTCTGGCGGCTCCCGCGCGCGGCCGCCGGCGCGCTCGTCGTCTTCTTCCTCGGGACCACTCCCGCCATCCACGACTTCTGGACGATGGAGGGGAAAGAGCGACAGGGGAACAAGATCAACTTCCTGAAGAACCTCGCGCTGCTCGGCGGCGCCATCGTCTTCCTCGACGCCGCGAGCGGCGACGAAGCGACCGACGAGTAACGCGGATCGACGCGGCGGACGCGAACGACGAGGAACGCGGGCACCACGAGGAGCAGTCCGGACCCGGATCCCCTCCGACGCCGAATTTCGGGTTCGTCGGGCGTCGACGCTCCGGATCGGCGATGTCTGACGCAGTTCTTAAGTGAGAGCGGCGAGGAGCGTACCGTAATTCCCCGAACGGGCGTCGAGCGCACGGATCGAACGGTGCCGCGAAACGACAGCGGTGTTCGGGTAACCCACACGGACAGGAGGTCAGGATGGGACTGCTCACGAATCTCAGAGACAGCATATCGCGGGTCACGGACGGCCTGTTCGCGGCCGACGAGCCCAAGCGGATCGGGATCTACGGACCGCCGAACGCCGGTAAAACGACCCTCGCAAACCGGATCGCACGCGACTGGACGGGTGACGCCGTCGGCCCAGAGAGCCACATCCCCCACGAGACTCGCCGGGCCCGCCGGAAGGAGAACGTGGAGATCGAACGCAACGGGCGGACGGTCACCATCGACATCGTCGACACCCCCGGGGTGACGACGAAGGTCGACTACAAGGAGTTCCTCGACCACGACATGGAGAAGGACGACGCCGTCCGCCGGTCGCGCGAGGCGACCGAGGGCGTCGCGGAGGCGATGCACTGGCTCCGCGAGGACGTCGACGGCGTCATCTACGTGCTCGACTCCACGACGGACCCGTTCACGCAGGTGAACACGATGCTGATCGGGATCATCGAGTCGCAGGACCTGCCCGCGCTCATCCTCGCGAACAAGACGGACCTGCCGGGATCGGACGTCCAGCAGATCGCGAACGCCTTCCCGCAACACGAGACGATTCCGCTGTCCGCGCTGGAGGGCGACAACATGGACGAAGTGTACACCAAGATAGCGGAGTACTTCGGCTAATGGCCGGTCCGAAAGCCAACGTCGACGCCGCGGACGACCCGGACGACGGCGACGACGGCGTCCGCATCGACATGATAAGCGGCGCGCGGATGGAGGGGCTCACGACCATGGAGAAGATCCGGCTCATCCTCGACGGCGTCCGCGACGGCAACATCGTCATCCTCGAAGAGGGCCTCTCCCCGGACGAGGAGTCGCGGCTCATCGAGGTGACGATGACCGAGATCAGTCCCGACGACTTCACCGGCATCGAGATCGAGACGTACCCGAAGGCCGAGGCGGGCGACCAGAGCTTCCTCGACAAGCTGATGGGCCGGGAGTCGACCCAGAAGCTCACGGTGATCGGCCCGGCGAACCGCATCGAGACCCTCCACAAGGACGAGAACCTCATCAGCACGCTCGTCTCACGCAAGTAGATGCCCCACCAGTGTACCTCCTGCGGGCGGACGTTCCCCGACGGCTCCAAGGAGATGCTGTCGGGCTGTCCCGACTGCGGCGGGAACAAGTTCCAGTTCAAGCCCGCCGGCGCGACGGCGGACGCCGACTCCGGCGGCGCGGCCGACTCGGGCAACGAAGCGCCCGGCTCTGCCGCCGGACCGTCCGGGTCCGCTGCCGACCAGTCCGATCGGACGCCGCCGACCCCCGCCGAGGGGTCTGCGCCGGTCGCTAACGACGAGTCCGAGCCGACGCCCGACGAGCGCGCGGCCGACCGTCGACCCGCCGACTCCGCGGACCCGACGCCGAGCGACGCCGCCGCGAGCCCCGACTCCGCGACCGACGGCACGGAACAGATCGCGGACCGGAGCGACGAGGACACCGCGCAGGCGAGCGCGCGGTCCGAGGTGGTGTCGCCGGACGAACTCGACCGCGCGAGCCGCGACGTTGACCCCGCCGAGACGCCGCCGGCCGAGGAGGAGCCGCAGCCGGGTATCGACGCGCTCCGCGACGAGCTGAACGACCAGTTCGAGAGCATTCGCATCGTCAGCCCCGGGCAGTACGAACTCAACCTGATGGAGCTGTACGACAGACAGGAGTACATCATCTCCCTGCAAGAGGACGGCCGCTACGTCATCGAGATGCCCGACGCTTGGGGCATCGGAGAGGAGTAACGCCTCCGTCCGTCCTCTCCGCGCGTCCCGTCCTCTCCGCGCGTCTTGCCCTCCCCGCGCGTCCCCTCACACACCCTGTCCTGCGGGTCCGAAATACGCTGATCGTTCGTTCCGTTTTCACCGCCGCGCGGCCGCCGATTCGTGCGGTTCGGCGGTTCGGGCGACCCTTGTCGAAGAAGATACTGTTATCCGGCTTCCTCTGCTACGGAGTCGCATGTTTACCGATCACCGTCGACCGCGCCGGGACTCCGGCCGCGGTCCGGACCGCGCCGTCCCGCTCGCTCGCCGCCGACCGTCCGTCGGAGACCGACCGGCGCGACCGTCCGCGGGTGACCGAGCGTCCCGGACGCACGACGGGGTAGCCCCATGCGCGTAATCGCCAAGTTCGGCGGCACGAGCCTCGGCAGCGGCGACCGGATCGAGCGCGCCGCCGACTCGGTGGCGAGCGCGGTCGCGGCCGGCCACGAGATCGCGGTCGTCGCGAGCGCGATGGGGTCGACCACGGACGACCTCCTCGACGACATCACCTTCGAGACGGACGACGCCGACCGTGCGGAGATCGTCTCGATGGGCGAGCGAACCAGCGTTCGGATGCTGAAGGCCGCGCTGTCCGTCCGCGACGTCGACGCCGTCTTCCTCGAGCCCGGCCACCCGGACTGGCCGGTCGTCACGGACGAGCTCGGCGAGGTCGACGTCGCGGAGACGAAGAAGCGCGCCGAGAAGATCGCCGCCGAGATGGACGGCGTCGTCCCGATCATCACCGGGTTCCTCGCCGAGGATCACGACGGCAACGTCACCACGCTCGGCCGCGGCGGCTCGGACACGACCGCGGTCATGCTCGGCAACTACATGGACGCCGACGAGGTCGTGATCGTCACCGACGTGGAGGGCGTGATGACCGGCGACCCGCGGGTGGTCGAGGGCGCGCGCAACGTCGGTCAGATCACCGTCGACGAGCTCCGAAACCTCTCGTTCCGCGGCGCAGAGGTGGTCGCACCCTCCGCGCTCTCGTACAAGGACGAGGGGCTCGCGGTCCGGGTCGTCCACTACCAGCACGGCGACCTGCTCCGGGGCGGCACCCGGATCGAGGGCGAGTTCGAGAGCCTGATCGACATGCGCGAGGAGCCGCTCGCGTGCCTCACCATCGCGGGGCGGGCGATCCGCAACCGACCGGGAATCCTCTCCGAGCTGGCGAACGCGCTCCGCGCCGAGGAGATCAACATCGACGCGGTCGCCTCTGGGATGGACTCGGTCACCTTCTACGTCGACGTCGACGTCGCGGAGACCGCCGAGGCGCTGCTCCACGAGGCGGTCGTCACCGACGAGGCGCTCTCCTCGGTCACCGTCGCCGACCCCATCGCCGTGATCCGCGTCACGGGCGGCGAACTCCCCAACCAGTCGGGCGTCATCCAGGACATCATCGCGCCCATCGCGGAGGCCGGGATCAACATCATCGACCTGATCACGAGCGCGACCTCCGTCGCGGTGTTCGTCGACTGGGACGACCGTGAGGAGGCGCTCGAAATCGTTCAGGACCGCTTCGACTGATCGAACCCCTGTGTTATGCTGTTACACCCCGATTCGAAGCCGTCGAACTCGTTCGGAACCGGTAGAACAGGCCACCGAAGGCGGAGCATCTGTCCGGCACGGTCGACGGTTCGTCGACCCCTCGCGGCAGTCGATTCATCTCCCTCGGCGACGAAGGGGTCGTATGAGACCGCTCACGAAGGCGATACTCGTCGGTGGCGGCGCGCTGTTCGCCGGCTGGGTCGGCTGGGGTATCTACTCAACCAGCGAGGCGGAATCGGTGCCGTACGAACGGCTCCGAACGCTGAACGGCGTCGAGATCCGTCGGTATCCCCGGACGGTTCTCGCCGAAACGACGGCCCCGGAGCAGCGCACTGCGTTCCGACGACTCTTTGCGTACATCTCCGGAGACAACCGGGGGAACGAGTCGATATCGATGACTGCCCCCGTCCAGACGCGGACCGGCGAATCCATCTCGATGACCGCCCCCGTTCGGTCCGAGACGGCCGACACGGACTCCGACGCGGTCCGAATGGGGTTCTATCTTCCCGCGGAGTACAGTCCCGAAACGGCGCCCGAACCGACGGCGTCGGACGTGTCGCTCGTCACGGAGCCCCCGAAGCGAGTCGCCGTCGACCGGTTCTCGTGGTACGCCCCCGCGTGGCGAGTCGAACGCCGGACGCAGAAACTCCGCGCCACGCTCGAACGCGAGGGTATCGACCCGGTGGGCGACCCCTCTCTCCTCCGGTACAACGACCCGTGGACACCCCCGTTCATGCGACGAAACGAAGTAGCGGTGGCGGTGGCCGAAGCGGAGTAACTGTCTCAGACCTTCAGCCGCTCTCTTCCGGGTCGAACCGGTACCGCGTCGTCGACGCGCCGTCGATCCGCGGCCCGGAGCCGAACGCCTCGAATCCGGCCGCCTCGGCCGCCGCTTCGGCGGTTCCGTCGGTCGGGAGAACAGCCTCGACGGACATTCCCTCGCGGGTCGCGAACCGCACCGGCTCCTCGAACAGCCGCCCGACCGCCGTGGCGTCGCCCTCGACGTTCGTCACGTGGACGACGCCGTCGCGAACGTCGAACGAGACGAACCCCCCCACCGCGTCGACCGGGGTGTCGTCGTCGGGGCTTCGACCCGCCGGCGTCGCCTCGTCGGCCGCGTCGGCAGTGTTGTCGTCGTCGTCGGCCACCCCTTTCGTGACCGCGATGCGCACCGATCGGTCGTGGATCATGTCGCGGGCGACCCCCTCGGGCCGGCCCGTCATCGACCCGAGCGCCGCGGCGTCGGCCTCGACCGCGTCGCGAACTCGCATACCTCTGAACTCTCGCCGGGCGACATAAAATCGCCGGGCGCTTGCCGCGGACCGGTTGATTTTAACGACCGGCGGACGCAGTATCTCGCATGTCCAAATCGACCCAGATCGTGGTTGGAACGGTCGGCGTCTCGGCCGCCCTTTCGGTGCTCATCATCCTCTCGTACGTCCTCGGCTGATGTTCTCGCCCCGGTCGCTCGACGATGACATCGCGGCGGTCCGCGATCGGTACGCGCCGGATTCGCCCGTCCTCGACGTCGACTCAGACTTCGAGACGCTCCCGCCGGCCGCCGCGGAGGACCTCGGTCTCTTCGTCGACGCGCTCGACCCCGCGTCGTCCCCCGCCGAGTGGCTCCCGGAGGCGGTTCCGGACCTGCTCCGGAAGCACGCGGGCCCGGCGTTCACCGTCGGGCTCCCCGGCGACGGGACGGTCGTCCGGACGACCCAGACCGACCCGCCGGCGGTCCTCGTCAAGCGGCGCGCGGAGGGGACCCCGGACGAGTTCCTCGCTTTCCTCGTCGCCGAGCGGCTCGTCCAGATCGGCTGTGAGCCAGCGCCGGGCGCGGTCGGTGGCGCTGATACCGCCGATTCGCCCGCCATCCCCGAGTCGTTCCTCCCCTTCTTCGGCGAGCGCTACCGCGACCTCGACGCGGCGATCCGCCGTCCCGATCCGGAGACGGGGGCGTCGACGACCGGATTCGGCCCGACCGACGTGTTCCAGGTCGCGAACGCGCTGTTCGACGCGTGGGTCGGGCTCCACACCCGCGACGCGTTCGCCTCGTGGGAGGGGGAGTACCCCCGACTGTTCGACGCGTGGGCCGACGCCGGCGAACGACTCTCCGGCCGGCTCGGCGGCCTCTCCGGCGAGGTCGCGCGCGGCGACACCGAGTTCCCGGCCGCGACGGAATACGCCTGCTCGGCGGTCAAACACGACCTCGACCTCCCGGCGCCGTACGGCGCGCTCGACACGACCGCCTACCGGGAGCGCGGGTCTGCCTACGCCGTCGCGTGGGCGGAGAAGACGTTCGCGGCGCTCGTCGACGAGGAATAGCGGACGCGGCGGCGGTCGGACGCGGCGGCGGTCGGACGCAGTGACGTTCCGTCGCTCAGACGTCGACGACGACGTCACCCTCGCCGTTGAGTTCGATGACGCCGTCGAACAGCTCGCGGAACCGGTCGAGCGTCGCCACCTCATGGACCTCCTCGGAGAGGTGGAAGATGCCGACCGCGTCGTGTTCGTCGAGCAGATCGAGAATCTCCGCCGCGGCGTCGTACACCGCGTCGTCGTCGGCGTAGTAGGCCATCTCGGTGAGCGAGTCGACCGAGACGCGCCGCTTGCCCTCGTTCTCGGTGAGGAACCGCTCGACGCGGTCGACGACGCCGTCGAGGTCGTCCGGCGCGGAGACGTAGTAGACGTCGTCGGACGTGCGCCGCGAGTAGCCGCGCTCGACGGAGAGCGTGTCGAGGATGGTCGCCTTCGTCTCGTCGACGTCGTAGTACTCCAGCTTCTGCTCGACCTCGCGCGCGGTGGTCCGCGTCGAGACGACGAGGAACGCGTCGGTGTCGGTCTTCAGGAAGTCCGTGTCGATCCGGTCCGTCTCGCCGATGCTCGGGTGGACGAGGAGGAGTCCGGTCCCGCCCGGTATCGTTTCCGGCCCGTTCTCGACGGCGAGGGAGTAGTCCATGGGATCGGCACTCGCCGGACAGACTTAACGGTGCGGGCCGGAGCGGGCCGAGACCGTCGGACGGGGTCGGGTCGTCCCCGCCGCGTTCGGTCGGCGTCTCGTTCATCCACCGCCGACTCCCCATCATTTCATCTGGAGATACTGACACGCACGGAACCGTCGCTCGGCGGACCGGCGGCAGTCAGTCGGTGAACCGACGCCGGCCGTTCGGCGGATCGACGCCGGCCACCGACGCGGCGGTCGGTTTTTTTGCCCCGCCCGTCATCGGTCCGTTCGATGCCCGGGCACGACTCCGCGCGCGACATCTACCGGCAGGCGCTCCCGGTTATCTCCGTCAGCCTGATCGCCGGGCTGTTCGCGGGGACGATCCTCGCCTCCGAGACGATGCGCGCGAACATCGCGGAGGTCCCCGGGCTCCTCCTGCTGCTCCCGGCGTTCCTCGCCACCCGCGGCGGGGTGTACGGCTCGCTCGGCGCGCGGCTCTCGACCGGGCTCCACCAGGGGATCATCGAACCGCGGTTCCGGCTCGACCGCCGGCTCACGAACGCGGTCGTCGCCTCCTTCCTGAACGGGATGACCGTCTCCGTGTTCATCGCGGTCGTCACCTACGCGACGCTCGTCCTGTTCGGCGACGGCGGGAGCCTCTTCCAGCTGGTCGGCGTGATGGTCGTCGCCGGCTTCCTCTCCGCAGTGATCATGATCACGGTGCTCATCGCGGTCATCTTCCTCGGCTACCGCCGCGGGCTCGACCCCGACAACGTCATCGGGCCGGTGGTGACGACGCTCGGCGACGTGTTCGGCGTGTTCTTCCTCCTGGTCGGCGTCGCCGCCGTGGGGGCCGTCTCGTGACGGATCCCAAGTCGACGGCGGTCGACGAGTGGTCGATAGGGCGGATCGTTCGAACGATGATCCCACTTCTGGCCGCGCTGTCGGTGCTTCAGCTCGTCTCCGGAACCGTTCTGGAGACCTACGAGGCGGTCCTCCTGCGCTACCCGGCGCTGCTCGTCTTGGTGCCCGTCCAGATTGGGACGGCCGGCAACCTCGCGTCGATCACCTGCTCGCGGCTCACGACCCAGCTGTACCTCGGGACCTACGAGTTCAGCGCCTCGAACCCCGCGCTCCGGGCGAACGCGGGCGCGGTGTTCGCGCTCGCCGCGACCGTCTTCGGCGCGGTAGGCGTCGCCGCGTGGGCGATCGGGCTCGCGCTCGGCGGGTCGCTCGCACTCGGCCGCGTGCTGCTGATCTCGCTGGTCTCCGGGCTGTGTCTCGCCGTCCTCGTCGTCGTCGCCAGCGTCGCCGCCGTCGAGGTGTCCTACCGCGTCGGACTCAACCCGGACGACACGACGATCCCCGTGGTGACGAACCTCTGTGACATCGCTGGCGTGCTGATCCTCTTCGCGGTCGTCTCGGTCGTGCTGTGAGGGCGGTTGCGGGTCGCGGCGCCGCGACCGGGGGCGCATCCGCCCGACCGCGTCGCCCTCAGAACACACTGTCGGCGGTCGCCGCGCCGACGACGCTGAACATCGCGCCGACGGCGACGGCCTTCGCGGTCGTCGCCACCACCGCGCCGTCGCCGATCCCGCCCTCGACGAGGAACGTCTGTGGCGCGTCGAAGATCAGCGCGAGCAGGAGTACGGACCCGAACGACACCGTCATCAGCGAGACGAAGCGGGTCGGGATCCCGACGAGGTCCGGCTCCTCGTCGACGTCGCGGCCGGTGTCGGCCCGGTACAGCGCCGCGTACCCGATCAGTCCGACGAGCGCCGCGGTCACGGCGGCCTGAATCCAGTTCATCCCCGCGGCGAGCTCCCACACCTCCGCGGTGACGACGAACGGCCCCGCGAGCAGGAAGCCCCCGACCGACTGCTGGGCGATGTCGGCCACCCGGAAGTTCGGTCGGCGGAGCGCTCGCGGTCGTTTCATACCCACGACCGGGAGCGGAGCCGGTAAAACACCGCCGTTTTTCACCGCTCTCCCCGTCCGGCCGGTATGAGCGTCCGCGAGGAGTTCGACGAGTGGGCGGCGAGCGGGAAGGACCGCGGCATGGAAGACCGCCACTGGCACACCGCGAAACACGTGTTGGCGCGCATGCCGGTCGAGGCCGGCGACGCCGTCCTCGATCTGGGCACCGGCTCCGGCTACGCGCTCCGCGCGCTCCGCGAGCGGGGGATCGGCCGCGGCTACGGCCTCGACGGCGCGCCGGAGATGGCCCGTAACGCCCGCGAGTACACCGACGACGACGCGGTCGGCTACCTCGTCGGCGACTTCGACGAGCTGCCCTTCGCCGACGACTCGCTCGACCACGTCTTCTCGATGGAGGCGTTCTACTACGCGGCCGACCCGGTTCATACGCTGGAGGAGGTTCGCCGCGTGCTGAAGCCCGGCGGCACCTTCTACTGCGCCGTCAACTACTTCGAAGAGAGCGAGACGACCCACGCGTGGCAGGAGAACATCGCCGTCGAGATGACGCTGTGGTCGCGCGACGAGTACCGCGCGGCGTTCCGGGAGGCCGGCCTGTACGTCGCCGAGCAGGACGCGATTCCGGACCGCGAGGTCGAGATTCCGGCGGCGTCGGAGTTCCCGGTCGACGGCTACGAGAGCCGCGAGGCGATGGTCGACCGCTACCGGACGTGGGGGACGCTGTTGACGGTCGGCGTCGCTCCCTGACTCGGAATTATAATTGTCCAACTGTGATCCGGTAGGCGTCTCCGTATTTCTGATCGAGCGTTTCTAAACGATCATCCGCGAGTCGACGGCGAACACCTCCGAAGCCCCGGCCGCGAGGACTCGATGCGCTCGCTGCGGTCCTCGTCGCTCACTCCGTTCGCGTCTGCGGTCCTTGCGTCGCGCGTCTTCGTCCTCGCGGCCGCCCCTTCGAGTCCCGCCCCTCCGGAAGACGTTCCTGCTCGCTTCGCTGCGCGGGCTGCGACTTCCGTGCTCCCGCTCGCTTCGCTCNGCCTCACGCCTCCCCAGCCTCGTCGGTCGCCTCGCTTCGCTTCGGCGACCGACTCCCTCGCGCGTGCGACTCGCGGCCTTCCGGCCGCTCGTCGGCACGCGCCGACCGCTTTGCGTCGTCTACATTTCTGCTTAAAAACGCGGAGAGGCTCCTTCCGACGGTTTAAATCGAGGCGGGGCCCAGACTCCGGTAATGGAACCGAGTTCGCTCTCCGGGCTCCCCGCGGGCGTCGGCGAGGCGCTCGAAGCGGAGGGCGTCGCGGAGCTGTACCCGCCCCAGGAGGCGGCCGTCGACGCGGGCGTCGTCGACGGCGAGAGCCTCGTCGCGGCCGTGCCGACCGCGTCCGGCAAGACGCTGATCGCGGAGCTGGCGATGCTGTCGTCCGTCGAGCGCGGCGGCAAGGCGCTGTACATCGTCCCGCTGCGCGCGCTCGCCAGCGAGAAGAAGGCGGAGTTCGAGCGCTGGGAGGAGTTCGGTGTCACCGTCGGCGTCTCGACGGGCAACTACGACTCCGACGGTGAGTGGCTCGCGAGCAGGGACATCATCGTGGCCACCTCGGAGAAGGTGGACTCGCTGATCCGCAACGGCGCGCCGTGGATCGACGACCTCACATGCGTCGTCAGCGACGAGGTCCACCTTGTCGACGACTCCCACCGCGGCCCCACCCTCGAAGTGACCCTCGCGAAGCTCCGCAAGGTGAACCCCGGCCTCCAGACGGTCGCGCTCTCGGCGACCGTCGGCAACGCCGACGTCATCGCGGAGTGGCTCAACGCCGAACTCGTCGAGTCCGACTGGCGGCCCATCGAGCTTCACACGGGCGTCCACTTCGGCAACGCGATCAACTTCGACGACGGGAGCCAGCGCGAGGTGCCCGTCGAGCGCGGGGAGGACCAGACCGCGCGGCTCGTCGCCGACGCGCTCGACACCGAGGAGGACGGACAGGGCGGCTCCTCGCTCGTCTTCGTCAACTCCCGGCGCAACGCCGAGTCGTCGGCCCGCAAGCTGGGCGAGGTCACCGCCTCCAGACTGACCGGGGACGATCGCGACCGCCTCCGCGAGTTGGCCGAGGAGATCCGGGGCGTCTCCGACACCGACACCTCCGAGGACCTCGCGGACGCGGTCGAGCAGGGATCGGCGTTCCACCACGCCGGCCTCGCGAGCGAGCACCGCAGCCTGATCGAGGACGCCTTCCGCGACCGCCTGATCAAGTGCGTTTCCGCGACGCCGACGCTCGCCGCCGGCGTTAACACCCCCGCCCGCCGCGTGATCGTCCGCGACTGGCGGCGCTACGACGGGGAATTCGGCGGCATGCAACCGCTCGACGTCCTCGAAGTCCACCAGATGTGCGGCCGCGCGGGGCGTCCCGGCCTCGACCCGTACGGCGAGGCGGTGCTGCTCGCGAACAGCGCCGACACCCGCGAGGAGCTGTTCGAGCGCTACGTCTGGGCCGAGGCCGAGCCGGTCCGCTCGAAACTCGCCGCCGAGCCCGCGCTCCGCACCCACGTCCTCGCGACGGTCGCCTCCGGCTTCGCCGCCACTCGCGACGGGTTGCTCTCGTTCCTCGACAACACCCTCTACGCCACGCAGACCGACGACGAGGGCCGCCTCGCCGCGGTCACCGACACCGTCCTCGACTACCTCGAAGCCAACGGGTTCGTCGAGCGCGACCGCGACGGCGGGAGTGAGGGCCTCGCCGCGACCGGGATCGGCCACACCGTCTCGCGGCTCTACCTCGACCCGATGAGCGCGGCCGAGATCCTCGACGGCCTCCGGACCGTGGCGGACGACGGGGCGGGTGCCGCTGCCTCCCCGGACGGCGCGGACGGCGAGTTCGTCGCGGCCGACGACCCGGCGGCCGACGCCGACGCCGAGGACCCCGGGTTCACGACGTACACCCGCGCCGGCGAAGCGGAAACGGACGACGCCGACGGGCCGGCGGCGGAATCGGCCGACTCCGACGACACCAGTCCCCCCGTCACGCCGCTCGGCCTCTATCACCTCGTCAGCCGGACCCCGGACACCTACGAGCTGTACCTCAAGTCGGGCGACCGCGAGGAGTACACCGAGGTCTGCTACGAGCGCGAGGCGGAGTTCCTCGGCGACGTCCCCTCCGAGTACGAGGACGTGCGCTTCGAGGACTGGCTCGCCGCGCTGAAGACGGGCCGCCTGCTGGAGGACTGGGCGAACGAGGTCGACGAGGACCGGATCGCGGAGCGGTACGGCGTCGGCCCGGGCGACATCCGCGGGAAGGTCGACACCGCCGAGTGGCTCCTCCGCGCGGCGGAGACGCTCGCGCGCGACGTCGACGGGATCGACGGCGACGTCGTCGTTCAGGTCCGCGAGGCCCGCAAGCGGCTGGAGTACGGCGTCCGCGAGGAGCTGCTCGACCTCGCCGGCGTCCGCAACGTCGGCCGCAAGCGCGCCCGCCGCCTCTACGAGGCCGGCATCGAGAGCCGCGCCGACCTCCGCGAGGCCGACAAGGCGGTCGTGCTGGGCGCGCTCCGCGGCCGCGAGCGCACCGCCGAGCGCATTCTGGAGAACGCCGGCCGCGAGGACCCTTCCCTCGACGGCGTCGACCCCGATAGCTCGGCCTCCGCGGCGGCAACTGCGGGCGCAGACGCCGACGGCGACGGCGACGGACAGGCCAGCCTGGGTGATTTCGGATGACCGACTCCGCGGCCGGCGGCGACGGGGCGCCAGCGCCCGATCCCGGGGTCAGACTCGTCACCGGCACCTTCGAGATCGACGACCTCGACGCGTTTCTCGGCGACCTCGACGCGATCGCGGCCGAGACCGGCGCGGTCGTCCAAGCGTTCGACGCAGCCCTCGTCGTCTCCGCGACGCAACTCCGCGAGGCGGCGCGGCTGGCCGCGCGGGCGATCGCTCGCGGCGAGGCCGTCGCGCGCGACCCCGGCGTCGAGATCCTGCTGTACGCGGCCGGGCGCAGACAGATCGACCGCGCGCTCGAACTCGGCGTCTCGGAGGGCGAGCGGGGCGCTGCCGTCCTCGTCACCGACTTCGGAGACGTGTCCGGCGTCGAGCGCTCGGCCGCCGACCTCGACGGAGCCGTCGACGCCGTCCGATCCATCGCGACCGACTCGACCGAAGTTCCGGACGGGGAGAACCTGTCGACCGGATTCGACGAGGGCCGCGTCCGCGAGTTCTACGGCGTCACCGACCGGGAACTCGCCGCGACCACCGGCGACCTCGCCGACGTCGTCCGCGAGCGCGTCGCGCTGCTGGACGTCGAGAAGTAGAGGGAGGCCCGCCGTCTGGCTACCCCTTCGTTTCGACTGGAGACCGTGGGACGGGGACGCCTCTCTGTTCCAAGTGAAGCGAGACGAGAGAAGTAGTCCATCCTGGATTCGAACCAGGGTCGTTGCCCCCAGAAGGCAACAGGATTGGCCACTACCCCAATGGACTGCGCACTCGTCGATAGCCAGTACGTCTTTGTAAGCGTTGCGCGTTGCGCCCGCCGTGCGATCGGTTGACGAGACCGTGACACGCCGCGGCCGCGACGAGGCGGTCCGCACCACCCGCGGATCGCGTTCGTGCGCACATCGACGCGCTTTATACGACCCAATCCGCACGAAGCTGTATGTACGTCGGACGATTCGTCGTCGTCGCGCCCGGGACCGGCGGCTACCGCGTCTCCTCGCGCTCGTTCCCGAACCGCCGCGTCCGTGACCGTGGCGGGACGCTCACCGTCGGCCCGACCCCGGACGCGCCGGACACCGACAACCCCTACGTCTCGTACAACTGCGCGCGGGCGGTCGAGACTCCCACCGGGGAGCCGCTCGCGGCCCTCGGAAACGGCTCGCACGTCGACCCGATCGCGGAGAAACTGGAGCGCGGGTATCCCGCCCGCGACGCGCTCGCGTCGGCGCTGCTCGCGCTCGACTTCGAGAAGGACGACTACGACACGCCCCGCGTCGCCGGCGTCGTCGGCGCGGAGTCGGCGACTATCGGCACGGTCCGCCGCGACGCGCTGCTCGTCGAGACCGTCGAGGAGCCCACCGTGGTCGCGACCTACGAGACGGACTCCCCCGAGCCGTACGACCTGACCGCGACCGACGCCGAGTCCGTCGCGACCGAACTGCTGGGCGCCGACCTCGAACACCCGGTCTGCGCCGCGGGCGCGACGGTCGACCACGGCGGCGTCTCGCTGGCGTTCGACAACGCCGACGACTGAGCGACGACGGCGAGCCCGACTCGCCGCTCCCCGTCCCCGCCGCCGCCCGCCTTTCCGCCTCCCGACGCCTTTTGCCTCCCCCGTCCGACCCACACCCATGGAGCCGATCACCGCCGCCGACTACCGCGACATCGCGGTCCCGTCCGACCCCCGTATCTCCCCGGACGGCGACCGCGTCGCCTTCGTACGCCGACAGCCGAACGACGACGATTCCTACGAGACGACGGTGTACGTCGTCGACGCCGCGGGCGAGGGCGCGCCGCACCGGCTCACCATCCCTGAGGGCGCCGACGCCGAGCCGCGCTGGAGCCCCTCGGGCGACCGCATCGCGTTCACCTCCACCCGTGGCGCGGCCGACGACCGCCAGCAGCTGTGGGTGCTCCCGCTCGACGGCGGCGAGGCCCGCCGCGTCACCGACGTGGTCGGCGGCGTCTCCTCTATCGCGTGGTCGCCCGGCGGCGAGCGGATCGCGTTCGTTCAGTCCGTGACCGCCGACGACCGCGAGGCCGACCGCGACCTCGCGGTGCCGGACGACTACGAGCCCGAGGACCACCCGGACCCGCGCGTCATCGACCGGACCGTCTACCGGGCCGCCGAGCGCCACTTCGACGGCCGCCGCCCCGGCGTGTACGTCGTCGGCGCGGACGCGACGGTCGGCGGCGTCACCGACCCCGACCCGGCCGAGTCCGGCGCGGTAAGTCGAGTCACCGACCGCGACGCCGACTTCGCCGCGCCGTCGTGGGGCGACGCCGACACGCTGTACTACACCGAGGCGGTCGGCGACGATCCGGACGACTCCGTCGAGATCGCGATCCACGCGCACGACTTCGACGCGGGCGAGGCCGACCGCGTCCACACCACGACCGGGTGGGGCGCCGCCCTCGCGGCGACCGCGGACGGCCGCGTCGCGTTCACGCACGCCGAGCCGGAGCAGGTGTCGATGCAGCCGACGGCCCTCCGCGTCCTCGACGCGGAATCGGGCGCTGTCACCGACCTCACCGGCGGCATCGACCGCGGCCTCGGCCGCGGGACGACCCCGCAGTGGGGGCCGGCCGACGAGACGCTGTACTTCGCGACGCCGGACGAAGGGAAGACGTCGCTGTGGCGCGTCCCCGCCGACGGGAGCGCGGACCCCGAGCGCCTGCTCCGCCCGGGAACCGTCTCCGGCGCGACGGTCGGCGGCGACGCCGACGCAGCTCCCGAGTCGGTCACCATCGCGTTCGCCGCCAGCGAGTGGGACCACCCGGGCGACGCGTTCGCTTACGACGCCGCGGCCGACGAGACGACCCGCCTGACGGAGCTGAACGCCGACTACCTCGCCGAGCGGGCGGTCGGTGAGCCCGAGGAGATCCGCTTCGAGTCCGACGACGGCGTCGAGATTCAGGGGTGGCTGTTGACGCCGCCGGAATCCGCTGTCGACTCCGGGGGAGCCGGCGACGATGGCGAGTCCGCCGTCGCCGACGAGCCCTACCCGCTCGCGGTCGAGATCCACGGCGGCCCGCACGCGATGTGGTCGACCGCGGGGACGATGTGGCACGAGTTCCAGACGCTCGCGGCCCGCGGCTACGCCGTCTTCTGGTCGAACCCCCGCGGCTCGACCGGCTACGGCGAGGAGTACATGCAGGCGATCGAGCGCGACTGGGGCGCGGTCACGCTCCGCGACGTGATGGCGGGCGTGGAGACGGTCGCCGACCGCCCGGAGATCGACGACTCGAACGCGTTCGTCACCGGCGGCTCCTTCGGCGGGTTCATGACCGCGTGGGCGGTCGGCCAGACGGACTACTTCCGCGCGGCCGTCTCCCAGCGCGGCGTCTACGACCTCACCGGCTTCTACGGCTCGACCGACGCCGCCTACAAGCTCGTCGAGGGCGACTTCGACACGGTCCCGTCCGAGGAGCCGGAGTGGCTGTGGGAGCAGTCGCCGACCGGCCACGCCGACGCGGTCGACACGCCCACGCTCCTGATCCACTCCGAGGACGACACGCGGACCCCGATCTGTACGGCGGAGCTGTACCACCGGATCCTCCGCAAGAACGGCGTCGACACGCGGTTCGTCAGGTACCCCCGCGAGGGGCACGAGCTCTCCCGGTCCGGCGAGCCCGCCCACGTCGTCGACCGCATCGAGCGGATCGCCCGCTGGTTCGACGGCTACTCCGAGTATCACGACGCCGACCGCGCGCTCGACCGCCCCGAGGACGACGGGCTGACCGCTGGCGAGGAGTCCGACGACGAGTCCGAGAAGTAAGGCTCTCCCCCCCCGAACGGGCTCAGCGCTCGTCGGGATCGAACCCGTCGATGGCGTCGTGGACGTCCGCCACCCACTCGTCGAGGGCGTCGTGGAGGCGGCGCTTGGCCTCCGGGACCGGAATCGCGGTGTACTGGTAGACGTAGCCGCCGGAGTCGAGCAGCCGCCGCCGGCGCTCGACGAGTCCCTTCTCCCGGAGCGTCGACAGCGACCGGTTCACGTTCGACCGGTCACGGTCGAGCGCATCCGCGAGTTCGGCGACGGTGCTGCCCGGGTATTCGAGCAGTTCGAGGTACGCCCGGCTCTCGTGGTCGCGCACGCCGAAGACGCAGGAGAGGACGTGCTCGAAAGAGGGAGAGGTGTCGCCGACGAGGTCCTCGATTTCGGAATCGCTCATGGGACCCGGTTCGCGCGCGGCGAGGTTAAATGTCGGTTTCCGCGGTCGACGGCGTCACTCCTCGGTCGCGTACCCCATCTGGTCGATACAGCCCCGCATCCCCGACTCGTCCGCGTGCCGATGGAGGTTCGTCGGCGTGTCGCAGTGGTACGTCTCCCCGTCGTAGCGGAGGGCGACCTCGTGGCTCGCGCCGGCGACCTCGACGTCGACGAGGATCCGCTGCCCGTCGTTGAGCGCGTCGATGAGTTCGTCGACGGACAGTTCGCCCGCCTCGACTCGGAGTACCTCGCTCATGGGTGTGATTCGACGGTCGGCGAGTTAAAGCCGACCGATGTGTCTCCGCCCGCGACGCCGCGCCCTCGGCGCGGCCGGTTCGCCGGGCGATGTCGGCGGACTCGCGCCCGTTCACGTCGTCGTCGAGTCAGGGCCGCCCTCCTCGGCGGGCGGCTCGACGCCCTCGGCGGCCGCGACCTCGTCCGTCCGCTTCTCGGTCTCGACGTGCCAGCGGTCGATCTCGGACTCGTAGTCGTCGAGGACCTCGGAGACCTCGCCTTTCAGTTCGTCGTCGTTGACGTTCACCTCGAAGACGAACGTCTCGCCGTCCTCGGCGCGGGCGACCTCCTGGATGTTGGCGCTGACGAGTTCGTTGTCGAAGTAGTACGGCGCCATCTGGGTCATCACGTTCCGGTAGACGGCGTCTTCCACCTTGCGGAGCGCCTTCCGGCTGGCCGAGTCGGCCGCGCGGGCGACGTGTTCGATCGACTCCCCCCAGCTCTCGCGGGCGCTCTCCGTGTCGTTCTCCTCGACCTTCTCGTAGGACTCCGTGAGCTTCTCGCCGGCCGTCTGGAGGTCGTCGCCCGGCGATTCCCCCGCGCGCTCGCCCTCGCCCTCGTCGACGGAGGCCTGCGCCGCGGTCTTCTCCGAGACGTCCTCGTCGATGCGCTCGTGGGTCTTGGGACGCCACTCGTCGAACTCGTAGTAGGCGTCGCCGTCGACGCCGACCTCGCGGAGCGCCAGGGCGATCCGCTCGCCGTGTTCGACGACGTCGCCCCAGTCCCCGCGCACCTTGAAGCCGGAGATGCTCTCTTCCATCGCTTGCCCACGTTACGACACGAACGCGTATAAGTCTCCCCGAACTGACGTGACGGCCCGAGCGCGGTCCCGCCGCCGGACGCGCGGGCTGAGCTACCGGGCGCGCGCGTCGGTCACTCCCCGTACGCGATCCGCCGCGCCACCGCGTCGAGCTGCTCTTTGAGGTTGCCGAGGGCCACCGACGGGGAGACCCGTCTGAACGACGACTCGTCGACCTCGATCCGCTCGCCCGCGAACGGGTCGCGCTCGGCCCGCTCCTCGGGGGACTGGTCCTTCGCTACCGCGCCGACGACGGTCGACATCGAACAGCGACCGCACGCCTCCGCCTCGACGCCGCCGTCGGTCCCATCCGGCTGGTTCGACTCGTCTGTCATGCTCTCTCACGCCTCACTACGACGTTCTGCTCCTTAAATCCGCGCCTCGGTTCCGCTCGACGCCGTTTCGGAACGCGGGCGAGCGCCGCCGAGGACGTCGTCTCGTCCCCGTTTCGGCGCGCCGTCCCACACGTCTTGGCGCGGCGTGACGCTCCGGTGGCCGTCGGTGCCGCTCCCGACGCCCTTTTACTCACCCCGTGGAATTCGTTAGCATGGGATACCGCGTCGTCGACGTCGACTCGGTCGAGCCGGAGCCGGACCGACCGTGTGAGTGCCGGAAGCTGTCCGACCCCGGCGGCCTCGACGCCGCCGCGATAAACCGCTTCCGCGCCGAGCCCGGCGAGCAGCTACCGCTCGCGTACCACTACCACGAGACCCAGGAGGAGGCGTTCTACGTCCTCGACGGGACGCTCGCGGTCGAGACGCCTGAGCGCACCTACGAGGTCCCGGTCGACGACCTGTTCGTGGTCGACCCCGAGAGCCCGCAGCGCGCGTACAACCCCGCGGACGCCGACGGAGCGGTGACGGTGCTCGCCATCGGCGCCCCGCCGGCCTCGGGGGACGCCGCCGCGTACGACCCCGACGGCGATGAGTGAGAACGCCGAGCCCGGGGAGGGCGCCCGCCGCGACCCCGGAGAGCTGCCGGCGGAGGTCCGCGAGGCCGTCCCCGACTACGACGACGAGTACCTCGACCGCGTCTCCGACCGGCTGATGTACAGCTACGACCTCGACCGCGACGTCGTCGTCGACGGCGAGCGGTTCGAGATGACCGCCGAGATGCGGGTCAGAAACCAGAAGCAGTTCCTCCACCCGGCGCTGAGCTACGCGGACCACGACATGCGGGAGCACGTGTTCGTCCGCCGCGTCTCGACCCCGAGCGCCGCCGAGATGGAGCGACTCGTCGAGTTCGCGCACGACGTGGCCGACGACCGCGTCGAGGCCCACGAGGAACACTACGGCACGGACGTCACCGTCGTCGTCGTCGCCGACCGGATTCCCGACGGGGTCGCCGACTTCGTCGCGGGGTTCCGCGACCGAACCCTGCTGAAGTTCGGCTACTACGGCCACTACGAGGTGAACCTCGTCGTCGTCGCGCCCGACCGCGAGTCGCTCGTCGCCAGCGAGAACGCCGACACCGCGGCCGCGTTTCGCCTGTGGGAACGAGTCGACCGGCCGGACGAGGGGTTCTTCTCCCGGTTCGCGAAGCGCTTCTGGCGCTGAGCGTCGGCCGTCACTCGAAAAAATCCGCACCGATCCGACTCCCGTCGGTCAGTCGTCGCTCGGTTCCGCGGCCGCTCCGCTACTGCTCCGCACGGTCGTGATGTTGTCGTAGCCGATCCGCACCAGCGATAGCGCCAGGTAGATGAGGACGAACGCGAGCCCCATCTGGACCACCGCCGATATCTGCCCGCTGAGTCCGGACACGTTCCCGAGGATGAGCTTCTGGTAGAAGTTATCCCACAGCGCCACCCACGACAGCCCGAGGACGGTGATCGTCACCATGACCGTCATCGGGACGCCCGTGGAGGCGAGCTGCTTGGACTCGTCCCAGTTCGCGAGCCAGACGGTGCCGGCGAGCAGCGCCAGCGCCGCGAGCAACTGGTTCGCGCCGCCGAACAGCGCCCACAGCGTCACCCACTCGCCGGAGATGACGAGCAGGTACGCGATGGATATTTGAATGACCGGGTTCGTGTACCGCCCCTTGGCGATGCTGCCGAGGTCGGCGGAGAAGCCGGTCGTCGTCCCGCTCCCGCGGGTGCCGACGATCTCCTCCATCATGTACCGACCGAGCCGCGCCGCGGTGTCGGTCGAGGTGAGCAGGAAGCTCACCAGCACGAGCGCCATGAACGGCGCGCCGAAGCTCTGCGGAATCCCGAGGCTGGTGAGGATGATCCCGCCGCCGGTCGCGAAGTTCGGCAGCGCGCCGCCGATGCCGCCGCCCGCGGCCGCCGTGGTCGCCCCGGCCACCGCGAGCGTGGAGATGGCGACGGACGCGAGCAGCCCCTCGCCGAGCATCCCGCCGTAGCCGATGAGGCGGGCGTCGCTCTCCTTGTTCAGCTGTTTGGCGGTCGTCCCCGACGACACGAGCGAGTGGAACCCGCTGATCGTCCCGCAGGCGATCGTCACGAAGAGCAGCGGGAACAGCGGGGTGATCCCGCGTTCCCCGATCGCCAGGTCGCTGCCGAAGAAGCCCATGTACGCGCCGATCGACGAGTCGATCGTCAGCGGCTGGGCCGAGGTACCGAGCAGCGTCCCGACGATGATCGCGAGCAGCGCGCCGCCGACGCCCGAGTACAGCAGGAACGACGACAGGTAGTCGCGCGGCTGGAGCAGTACCCACACCGGGAGCGCGCTCGCGAGCGTCGCGTACACGAGGATGACGGGCACCCACGCGGCGACGTTCGGCTGGAGGATGGCGTCAGCGCTCACCACCGCCCCGGGCAGCCACGCGCCGTTACCGAGGAACTCCAAGAGGACGATGGTCCCCTCGGGGAACGCCCCGGACTCCACCGCCGGGAACAGCGCGATCGGGTACTGGATCCCGAGCCAGACGCCCGCGAACACGCCGGCGACGAACACGACCGTCCCCGGCAGGAACGGGCCGTCGAGCTGGTAGAGGTAGACTCCGAACCCGAACGCCAGCGCGATGTACACGAGGCTCGCGGTCGCGGCCGACGGGAACGCGTTCAACACGATCCCGACGACCAGGGCGAACACCGCCACCACGAGGATGATGGTGAGGAACGCGAACCACAGCAGCATGTTCTTGCCGCGCTCGCCGACGTACTCGCCGATCATGAAGCCGATCGACTTCCCCTCGTGTCGCATCGAGCCCGACAGCGAGATGAAGTCGTGGACCGCGCCCATCAGCGGATTGCCGATGGCGACCCACAGCAGCGCCGGGACCCATCCCCAGATGGCCCCCGCGGTGATCGGACCGACGATCGGCGCGCCGCCCGCGATACTCGAGAAGTGATGCCCCAGTAGCACCGGCTTCTTCGCCGGTACGTACTCCTGTCCGTCCTCGTACTTGTGTGCCGGCGTCTCCCGGTCGTCGTCGAGGTCGACGAACCGAGAGAGGTACCGCGAGTACCCCATGTATCCCACGGTGAACGTACTGAGCACGGCGACGACGATCCAAATTACACTTGTCATAAGTTCCCTGCCTCGTGATACTGGTTCACTATGTCAAACTTAAACGTTACCTTCGTTCATGACGATGTTCGTTAATGTAGAAAATCCCCACCGAGCAGGCCGTCGAAACGAAGTTTATTACTCCTGTTGATAGGTGAAATTCACTACAAACCTCCTCCGACTCCTCTCGCCCGCGCTCGGCCTTCGGCGACGCCGCCGGGGTCGTCTCCCCGTTCCGGCCGGGGTTCTCGGTTCGCCGAGTCAGGGCTCGACGTCGAGGGAGGCGGCGACGTCGGCGAGCACGTCTCCGCGGACCTCCGTCGTGCGCGACTCGATCTCCGCGACGAGCGGCGGTTCGAACCCCTCGCGGACCTGCGCGAGTCGGTCGCGCTCGGTCTCGACCTTCTCCCGGAGGTAGCGCGCGCCGCGCCCCGTTTCGTCGTCGTCGGGCGTCGGCGTGAGCTTGTTCGCCACGAGCCCCCGCACTTGGAGGTCGCGCTCGGTGAACGCCTCGATGGCGCGGGCCGTCTCGTTGACGGATAGCTGGTCGGGGTTGAACACCAGGAAGAAGGCGGCGTCGGACCGCATCGTCTCCCCGGCGTACTCGAAGAACTCCTTGCGCTCCTGAAGGCGCTCGATCACGGGGTCGCCCTCCAGCAGGCGCCGCGGCTCCATGTCCCCGATCGCGGCCTTCTCGAACAGGTCGATCGACTGCTCGCGCTTGTACAGCAGCCGGTCGATCCAGTCGCCGAGGAACTCCGGGAGCCCGAGCAGCCGCAGCGTCGAACCCGTCGGCGCGGTGTCGAAGACGACGCGGTCGTACGGCTCGCTCTCGGTGCGCATCACCTCGACGAACGCGTCGAACAGCGCCGCTTCGTACGCGCCGGGCGTCCCGTGGGACATCTCCAGTTGGCGGTTGACCTCCGACACCATCGCCGCCGACACCTGCTCGGAGAGCGACTGGCGGATCTCGTCGAGGTGCCGCTGCATCTCGTCTTCGGGGTCGATCTCCAGCGCGTCCAACCCGTCGACGCCCTCGACCGGCTCCGGCTCGTCGCCGAACTGCTGGTCGAACACGTCCGACACGGAGTGGGCCGGGTCGGTGGAGACGACGAGCGTCTCGACCCCGTCTCGCGCGCAGCGGTGGGCGTACGCGCACGAGACGGTTGTCTTCCCGACCCCGCCCTTGCCGCCGAAGAAGACGAACGGCTCCATCAGTCGGCGGAGAGTCGACGTTCGGTCATCAGAAGTGGTACTGCTGGCCCTTCCGCTCGATGAGGCTCTCGCGGTCCCACAGCCGGCGCTCCCACGCCTCGAACTCGTCTTCGAGGTACGGAAGCAGCTCGGCGGTGTAGTACGACACGGGCGACGGGATCCCGAAGGCGTCCGGGAAACACGCCAGCATGAACTCGTCTTCGGTGTCCTCGGCCTCTTTCTCGATCTTCTCGTAGGCCGGGTGGGTTATCATCCCGTGGTACAGGCCTCGGGCCCACTCCTCGAACACCGCCCGGAACCGTTCGATCCGATCGGCTACTGTCATCGTCCTTCATGACAACCCTTCCGGGTTAAAAGCTGTCGCGGTCGAGCCGTCGCAGCGCAGATCCGCGCCGAACCGTCGAGGCCCCGAACCGCAGTCGAGCCGCCGAGGCGTCGACTCGCGGTCGGATCGTCGGACCCGAGCCCGAAACCTCAGGCGGAGCTTCCTTCCGGGAGTTCGCTCGACGCGTCGTCGGTCTCGGCGTCGTCGGCGTCGTCCAGTTCCGGTCGGTCTTCGTTGCCGGGACTCGGACCGTGGATGTCGCTGCCGATCGTTCCCCAGACCAGGTACAGCATCGCGGCGACCATCAGCACCGTCACCGTGATGCTGACGAGCGACACGGCAGAGGCGGACAGAACCATGTCGAGGGTTCGACGACCACAGCCTATCAACGTATCGGCTCGGTCCGAGCCGCCTCCCGGCGCCCGCCGCCTCCCGCGTGCCGGGGGTTGAATAGCGTCGTGTCCGATCCGAACCGTATGGACGACCGCATCCCGGTGACCGTGCTCTCGGGCGGGCTCGGTGCGGGCAAGACGACTCTCCTGAACCACCTGCTCCGGAACGCCGGCGACCGCGACCTCGCGGTCCTCGTCAACGACATGGGCGACGTCAACGTCGACGCGGAGCTGATCGCCGAGGAGTCCGAGGTCGGCGTCGACGGCGTCACGGAGCTGTCGAACGGCTGTATCTGCTGTGAGCTCCAGGACGACCTGGAGTCGGCGGTCGTTCGGCTCGCCGAGAACCGCTCGTTCGACGCCTTGGTCGTCGAGTCGTCGGGCATCTCCGAGCCGGCGCCGGTCGCCCGGCTGTTCACGACCGAGTCGCGAGCGGCGGCCCGCTACCGCGTCGACGCGCTGGTGACCGTGATCGACACGCGGCAGTTCCTCGACGCGTTCGCGGGCGACGAGACGCCGGAGCGGCGCGTCGACCCGGACGCGGGCGCCGCAGGCGAGGACGCCGACCGCCCGCTTTCGGACCTCCTCGTCGAGCAGGTCGAAGTCTCGAACCTCGTGGTGTGTAACAAGGCGGACCTCTGTACCGATGCGGAGATCGACGAGGCGGTCGACCTCGTCGGCGCGCTCCAGCCCGACGCGGAAACGGTCGTCACGGAGTTCTCCGCGGTCGACCCCGACCGCCTCCTCGATGTCGGGCTGTTCGACGAGCGCGAACTCGGCGACCTCCCCGGTTGGAAGCGCGCGCTCGCCGAGGCCGACCGCGGCGACGGCGAGGCCCACGAACGCGACGATGACGCCGGAACCGGCGAACACGGGGGAGGTCACGGTGACCACGACGGAGACCACGACCATCGCCACCCGGACGAGGTGTACGGCGTCACCTCCTTCACCTACCGCCGCCGCCGGCCGTTCCACCCCGAACGGATCGCCGCCGTCCTCCGCGACCTCCCGCCGGGCGTGGTCCGCTCGAAGGGGACGCTGTGGGTCGCTGGCACGGACCAGCGCCAGCAGGTCGGGCAGGCGGGCCGCTCGGTCCGCGTCACCGCGCTCGGCCCGTGGATCGCGAGCGTCCCGGCGGTCGAGCGGGACATGCTCCGGTCGAACCGCCCCGACCTCGACTGGGACGACGAGCGGGGCGACCGCCGAACGGAGTACGTCGTCATCGGTACCGACTTCGACGAGGAATCACTCGTCTCACGGCTCGACGACGCCCTGCTGACCGACGCCGAACTCGACGCGTTCGGCGACCCGGGCCTCGGCGACGACCCGGCCGACGTCGACCCCGCCCCGTTCCCGACCGAGCAGGGGAGCGAGGTCGCGCTGCGGGAGCCCTGACCCGAGGCGCGGCGAGGACGTCGGCCGCGGGCGGCCCGGGCGCCAGACGCCTCAACAGGCGCAGCCGCCCCCGGTCGCCCGCTCGAAGCGCATCGCGTCGCCGCAGTCGGGACACGTCGGCGTCCCGTCGGCGTCGCGGTCGAGCCCCTCGTCGTCGACGTCGACATCGCGGACGCGGACGGCGCAGTCGTCGCACCAGTACGCCCCCTCGGAGCCGTCCTCCCCGGCGGTGCTCGGCGCCGTCCCCGTCGAGCCCGCCAGCGCGTCGGTCACCGTGTCGAAGATGCCCATACCGTAACGATCCCCATCGATCATCTTAGTCTCTCGGTGTCGTGCGAACAGTTCGCACAGCCGCGGCGGCGGCTCACAGCAGCGGCAGCGTGAGCGCGAGGAACGCGGCCCCCAGCGCGATTCCGGCGTACAACAGCCGCTCGAACCGGACGTCAGCCGGAAGCGGGCCGGCGTCGGCCGGGGGCGCGGACCGGACGAGCTGCCGGTGCGCGACCAGGGCCACCCCGCCGAACCCGAGCGCCGACGCGCCCAGCGCGGCCGGCAGCGACAGCCCGTACGCGAGCCCGTATATCGGTCCGAACGAGAAGATCAGCGCGAACCCCACCCCCGCGGTCACGATGAACGGGACCGGGTCGATCGGCTCGCCGCGGCGGTTGCGGAGGCGGGGCGGGTCGAGCATGCCCGCCGTACGTGTGCGACGGACAAGAGCTAAGTGGCGCACACCCGCCAGTCGGCGTATGAGCGCCGAGGAGAGCGCCGACGGCGGGGGCGACGAGGGCGGGATCCGCGAGGGCGTCGAGCGCTCCTCGGGCGACCCCAAGGTGCTGCTCGCGATGAACGCCGTGCTCTCGGCGTGGTTCGCCTGGATGGTCGTCTGGGGGCTCGACTACGTCGGCACGGCGACGCTGTCGCTCCGAAACGTCGCGACGCTCGCCGTGATCCTCTTCGCCGTGACGTACGTCGTCGCGCTCCGGTAGGAGTCGGCCCGCGACGACCCGGGCGATCGATCGCCGCTCGCCGAGTCACGGATACGCCACGTTTTAATACCGTTCCGGGCGCGATTCCGACCAATGACGATCGAAGACCGCGACGACGCGTACCTCATCACGCACGCGCTGGCGACGGACACCCTCTCGCGGCTGCGCGACGTCGAGACGGAGCAGGTGGCGTTCCGGAAGGGGTTGGTGAAGCTCGGCCGCATCTGCGGCTACGAGATCATCGACGGCGCGATGGAGGCGGAGTACGTGCCGGTCGAGACTCCCCTCGCGGAGACGACCGGCGAGCGCGTGAAGGGGCTCGACGACGTGGTGATCATCAACGTCCTCCGCGCCGCGACCCCGTTCGTCGAGGGCCTCCTGAAGGCGTTCCCCCGCGCGAAGCAGGGCGTCATCTCCGCCGGCCGCGACGAGGCGGCCGGGATGACCGAGGACGGCGAGTTCCCCATCACCATCGACTACGTGAAGCTCCCCGAGATACGGCCCGAAGACACGGTCATCGTCGCCGACCCGATGCTCGCCACCGGGTCGACGATGGCCGCCGTCCTCGACCACGTCCTCGCCGAGGCCGACGACTTCGAGGACCTGTTCGTCCTCTCCGCCGTCTCCGCGCCCGCCGGCCTCGTCCGCGTGAGCGAGGCCGTCCCCGAGGCGGACCTCCTGACGGTCGCCATCGACGACCACCTCGACGACGACGGGTTCATCGTCCCCGGCCTCGGCGACGCCGGCGACCGGGCGTTCCGGACGGTCTGAGGCCCCTCGTCGCCCGCGCCGCCGCTCCCCGGTCCGCCGACGTACTTTTAAGAGCCGGCGACGCGACCGGTACGACATGAGCGACGCGCCGACGACCGAGCCCTGCGACGCCTGCGGCGACCCCACGACGGACGCGCTCGCGCGCACCGTCCGACTGAGCGTCGATCGGGCGAACATCGACACGCAGCGGCTCTGCCCCGACTGCTTCGCCGACTGGATCCAGCGCTATCAGGACCGCCTCGGCTCCGGCGGAGACGAGGGCGACACGGACTCCGAGATCATCGTCGACTGAGGCCGAACACCTTCGCTCTGGCCGGCAACGTCCGTTCCGACCGGCCGTCTTAAGCCGCGCCGGCACCGACGCCGACGTAATGGACTTCGCCATCGACGCCCCGGCCCCGGCGGCGCCCGACTGCGCCGACGACGGGACGTGGCTCGCGTGCATCGCGTGCGACGAGACGTTCGCCCCGTTCGAGGACGTCCGGTACACCTGCGACGAGTGCGACGGCCTACTCGAAGTCCGGTACGCCGACCCGCCGACGTTCGACGAGTTCGGCGCGGGCGCGCCCTCGGAGGGGCCGGACCGCGGCGTCTGGCGCTACCGCGAGGCGCTCCCCTTCGACATCGGCGTCACGCTCCCAGAGGGCGACACGCCGCTCCACCGCGTCCCGCGCATCGAGGAGTCGGTGGGCGTCGACGCGCTCCGGATCAAACACGAGGGAATGAACCCCACCGGCTCGTTCAAGGACCGCGGGATGACCGTCGGCGTCCGGGTCGCGGAGGAGTTGGGCGTCGGTGCGCTCGCGTGCGCCTCGACGGGCAACACCTCGGCCGCGCTCGCCGCGTACGGCGGCCGCGGCGGGATGGAGACGCTCGTCCTCCTCCCCGCCGGGAAGGTCGCGGCCGGCAAGGTCGCGCAGGCGAGCCTCCACGGCGCGCGCATCTTGGAAGTCGACGGCAACTTCGACGCCTGCCTCGACATCGTTCAGGAGCTGGCCGCCCGCGGCGAGGCGTACCTCCTCAACTCGCTGAACCCCTTCCGCCTCGAGGGACAGAAGACGATCGGCTTCGAGATCCTCGAGGAGTTCCGCGCCGACCACGGGACGTTCCCGGACCGGATCGTCCTCCCGGTCGGCAACGCGGGCAACACCTCGGCGCTGTACAAGGGGTTCCGCGAACTCGTCCAGTCGGGCGCGCTCGACGTCGACGATGTCCCCAAGCTCACCGGCGTTCAGGCCGAGGGCGCCGCGCCGATGGTCGAAGCGGTCGAGGAAGGGAACGACGAGATCCGGCGCTGGGAGCAGGTCGAGACGCGCGCGACCGCAATCCGCATCGGGAACCCGGTCAACGCGCCGAAGGCCATCCCCGGGATCCGCAACACCGGCGGCACCGCCGTCGCCGTGAGCGACCCGGAGATCACCGCCGCGCAGCGCCACCTCGCCAGCGAGGGGGTCGGCGTCGAGCCCGCCTCCGCCGCGAGCCTCGCGGGACTCAAGAAGCTCCGCCGCGAGGGCGTCGTCGACGACGACGAGCGCGTGGTCTGCCTGACGACCGGGCACCTCCTCAAGGACCCCGACGCCGCCTACGAGGCCGGCGGCGACCCCGAGCCGGTCCCGAACGACGCCGACGCGGTCCTCGACCACATCAGGGGCTGAGCCGGTCGTCCCACGCACTCGATTCTCTTCTCCTCTCGCTCTACCCTCTCCCTTCGCTCTGCGCCCCAACGCCGCCATCTTTTACATACACAAACACGTACACACAAGCGAGATGCCCACCAAGACGATCGGCGTTCGCGAGGAGGTGTACGAGCGGCTCCGCGCTCGGAAGCGCGACGACGAGAGCTTCACCGACCTCATCGACCGTCTGATCGACGAGAGCGAGGGCGACTGGCGCGGCGGGTTCGGGTCGCTGTCGGCCGCGGAGGCCGACTCGCTCCGCGGGGCCGCGGCCGCGTCCCGGGAGCGATTCGACGAGTCGGCGGGCGACCGACAGGCCGCGGCGATCGATCGGCTGGGGGGCACGGTCGACGAGGCACCTTCGGATGACGGCGCCAACACCGACGACGCTGACGACTCCGCCGACGCGACCGACGATGGCACGAACCACGACAGTGGGGGATCGGCGTGACTCGGTACCTGCTCGACACGACGTTTCTGATCGATTACTTGGGCGGCTCCGACGACGTCCGTCGGTTCCTCGAAGCTCACGAGGACGAGGAGTTCGCGACGACCGCGATGAACTACAAGGAGGTCGCGGTCGGTCTCCGCCTCGACGACGGGCTCGACCCGGCGCGTCTCGCGGCCGCGTTCGAGTGGCTCGACGTCGTGCCGATCGCGGCCGACCACGCCCTCGCCGCGAGCACCTTCGAGGCGGAACTGTACCGCTCCGACGACCACACGAGGCGGGCCGTCGACGCGGCTACCGCCGATCTGCTCATCGCCGGGGTCGCAGAGGGGGAGGGGATGACCGTCGTCACCCCGAACGTCGACGACTTCGAGCCGTTCGTCCCGGTCGCCGAGTACTGATCGCCGAATACTGATCGCCGCGTACCGATCGCCGCGTCCCGATCACTGCGTGCCGATCGCCCGCAATCGGGCGCTCCGTCGGGCTGGCGGTCGTTGGGAGCAGTATCAGCGGCGGCCCGGACTCGGTGAGGTCCTCGCCCGGACCCGACTCCGTCGCCGATGTTCAGGCACGATACGCCAACGGTTTGAATTAAATAGTGGCGTTTCGATCAACGAACAAGTTGATAGATGTCTCGCTGACGGCGCCGCTCGCCGCGCTCGCCGCGGCCGTGGCTGCCGGTGCCACTGTCGCCGCGTTCGAGTACCGCGACGAGCCGGGCGGACTCGCCGCGGTCGCGTTCATGGCCGCGATCCTGTGGTGGTCCGCCGGGCTGTTCGGCGAGGCGGTCGCGGCGACCGAGGCCGGGAAGTTGTTCTGGCTCAACGTCCAGTACCCCGCGACCGCGGTCGTCCCGGTCGCGGCGGTCGCGTTCGTCGCGTCGTACCTCGGTTACGACGCGTGGCTCTCGCGGCGCCGGCTGCTCGCCTTGGCGGCCCCGCTCGCCGCGCTGACGCTTCTGAGCTGGACGAACGAGTTCCACGGGCTGGTCCGCACCGGAACCGACCTCGTCGCGTTCGGCTCCGGGACGGTGCTGTTCCGGGAGTTCGGCCCGGCGTGGTGGGCGGGCTGGCTCTACTCGCAGCTCCTGCTCGTCGCGACGTTCGCGACGCTCGCGTACGGCGTGTACGACTCGGCGTCCGCGTTCCGCGCGTCCGCGGGGCTGCTGCTCGTCGGCGCCGGCGCGCCGTGGGGCGCGCAGTTCGTCGTCCTCGGGGGCGGCCCGGCGTTCCGCCCGGAGCTCCTGTTCGTACTCACGGGCGTCGCGTTCACGGTCGCGGTCCGCCGGGGGCGGACGCTGGGCGTGACCCCGGTCGCCCGGCAGGTGACCTTGAAGGCGATCCCCGACCCCATCGTCGTCGTCGACAGGAGCGGTCGGATCGCGGACACGAACCCGGCGGCGCGCGCGTGGCTCGGCGACGACGTCGCGGTCGGCGCCGCGGCCGCCGACGCACTGGCGACCGCCCCCGAGGTCTACGCCGCGTACCGCCGCGGCGAGGCCCCCGACAAGCCGCTGCGCATCGAGGTCGACGGGGAGCCCCGCTTCGTCTCGCTCTCGGCCGTCTCCCTGCCGACGCTGGGTAGTCGCTCGCAGGGGACGGTGTTGCTGCTGCGGGACGTGACCGAGTCGGAGCGCAACCGTCGGGACCTCGAAGTGGCGAACGACCGGCTCCAGACGCTGACGCACGCGCTGGCGCACGACATCAAGAACCCGCTGACGGTCGCGGACGGGTTCACGGACCTCGCGACCGCGGGCGACGAGGCGGCGATCGAGCGCGTCGAGGGCGCGCACGACCGGATCTTCGAGATCGTCGACGAGACGCTCGCGGCCGTCGACCACCCGGACCCCGACGACGACGCCGAGTCGTTCTCGCTCGCGACGCTGGCCGAGGAGGCGTGGCGGACCGCGGAGACGGGGAGCGCGACCCTCGCGGTCGCGGGCGACGAGTCGTACGTCGCGGACAGGGCCGCGGTGCGCAGCGTCTTGGAGAATCTCTACCGGAACGCGTCGGTCCACGCCGGTCCCGACCCGACCGTGACCGCCGTCGCGCTCGACGGGGGGTTCGCGGTCGTCGACGACGGCCCCGGAATCCCGCCGGTCGAGCGCGACCGCGCCTTCGACCGCGGCCGACGGCACCGGGATCGGCCTCGCCTCCGTCGCGACGCTCGCCGCGTCGCACGGGTGGACCGTCGGCGTCGGCGCGGGCCGCGGCGCGGACGGCGACGGCTCGCTCCCGGACGAAGTCGCCGTCGGCGACGGCGCGGCGTTCGTCGTGGGCTTCGGCGACCGACCGATCGAAGCTGTCGCGGCGCCGGTCGTCGCCGACCCGGACGCGCTCGTCACGCCCTCGGAGCCGCTCGCGGCAGAGAAGTAGTCGACTCGGCTGCGCGGCGTCCCGACTGCCCGGGACCTACTCGTCGGCGCGCTCGTCGGCGCCGTCCAAGGTGATCTCGGTGATCTCGACGACGCGGTCGTCCGCGAGCAGCTCCTCGATCGCGGGGTCGGGGACGGCCGAGTCGAGGTTGTAGACGGTGAGCGCCTCCCCGCCCTGCGTCTCGCGGCCGTTGAACATCCCGGCGATGTTCACGTCGTGGTCGCCGAGGACGGTCCCGATGAGCCCGATGACGCCCGGCTCGTCGGTGTTGCGCGCGACGAGCATGTGGCCGTACGGGACCGCGTCGACGCGGAACCCGTCGATCCGGACGATGCGGGGGTCCTCGCCCGCGAACAACGTCCCCTCGACCGATATCTCGTCGTCGCCGTTGCGGACGGTGACGCGGACGAGGCTCTGGAAGTCGTCGGTCTGTCGGGTCTTCGACTCGGTCACCTCGATCCCGCGCTCCTCGGCGAGCCGCGGCGCGTTCACCGCGTTCACCTCCCACTCCAGCGGCTCGAAGACGCCCTTCAGGGCGCTCGCGGTGACGAGGTCGACGTCCTCCGCGGCGATGTCGCCCTCGTAGGTCGCCTCCACCTCGGTGATCCGGCCGTCGAGCAGCTGCGCGGCCACCTTGCCGGCGGTCTCGGCCACGTCGATGTACGGCTCGATCCGCGGGAAGGCGCTCTCGTCGACCGAGGGCGCGTTGAGCGCGGTCAGGACCGGCTCGTCCTCGAACGCCGCCAGCACCGCCTCCGCGGTGTCGACCGCGACGTTCTCCTGCGCGGCCTCCGTCGACGCGCCGAGGTGCGGGGTCAAGACGACCTCCTCGACGTCGAGCAGCGGCGAGTCCTTCGGAAGCGGCTCCTCGGCGAAGGAGTCGAGCGCGGCGCCCGCGAGGACGCCGTCCTCGACCGCCTCGGCGAGCGCGTCCTCGTCGACGATGCCGCCGCGGGCGCAGTTGATCAGGTAGCCTCCCTCCAACTGGGCCAGCTCGGCCTCGCCGATCATCCCCTCCGTCTCGGGGAGCAGCGGGGTGTGGATCGTCGCGAAGTCGCCGGCCGCGAGCGCGTCGTCGAGTTCCTCGACGAGTTCGGCCCCCATCCGGTCGGCGCGCTCCTCGGAGATGTAGGGATCGTAGACGACCAGATCCATCCCGAGCGAGTCGAGGCGCTTGGCGACCTCCTGCCCGACGCGACCGAGGCCGACGATGGTGAGCGTCTTGTTGTTCACCTCGGTGCCGAGGAACTCGCCTTTCGCCCACTCGCCGCCGACGAGGCGCCCGTGCGCCTGCGGGATCGAGCGCGCGACGGCGAACGTCATCGCGACGGTGTGTTCGGCGGCGGCGCGGACGTTCCCGTCGGGCGCGTTGGCGACGATGACGCCGTGGTCAGTGGCGGCCTCGATGTCGATGTTGTCGACGCCGATGCCCGCGCGGCCGACGATGACGAGCTCGCTCGCGGCGTCGAAGACGGCCTCGTTCACGTCGGTCCCGGACCGCACGATCAGCGCGTTGGCGTCGGCGACGGCGTCGAGCAGCGCCTCCCCCTCGGCCTCGTAGTCGGTGACGACCTCGTGGCCGGCGTCTCGGAGTCGGTCCAACCCCGCGTCCGCGATGGGGTCGGTGACGAGTACCTTCATGCCGAAACGCACCCGCGGCGCGGGGTTAACGCTTTCCGAATCGCGCGGTTTTGCCGCCCGAACGGATCCGCGCACGTGGGTATCGACCCCTCCGTTTCCGGTGGAGAATGCGCGTTCGTGGGTATCTTCGCCGTCGGCACTCCCTTTTATATGGGGCCGCACGGTCCGTCCATGGACTTCACGATCACGTTCGTCGGCGTCGGCGCAATCGTCGCGTTGACCGCGGTGAGCGCCTTCTTCTCCAGTTCGGAGCTGGCGGTGTTCTCCGTCCCGACCCACCGGGTCGACTCGCTCGTCGCGACCGACGCCCCGGGCGCCCGGGCGCTGGCCGCGCTGCGCGACGACTCGCACCGCTTCCTCGTCACGGCGCTTGTGAGCAACAACGTCGCCAACATCGCCGCCGCGTCGGTCGCGACCGCGGTGTTCGTCCGGTTCGGCTTCTCCGGCGGGCAGGCGGCCACGGGGTCGACGCTCGTCACGTCGGTGTTCGTCATCGTCTTCGGCGAGATCGCGCCGAAGTCGTACGCGGTCGCCAACGCCGAGCGGCACGCCCTCCGGGTCTTTCGGCCCGTCGTCGCGATCCAGCGGGTCCTCCGGCCCGTCCTGTACGTGTTCGAGGCGCTCTCCGGCGTCGTCAACCGCTTCACTGGCGGCGAGTCCGCGATCGAGTCGTCCCTCACGCGCGAGGAGATCGCGACGCTCGTCCGGTCGGGGGAGGCCGCGGGCGCGCTCGACCCCGACGAGGGCGCGATGATCCGCGGCGTCCTCGATCTGGAGACCACGACCGTCGCCGCGGTGATGGTCCCCCGGACCGACGTGGTCGCGCTCCCCGACACGGCGACCCCGGCGGACGCGCTCTCGCGGGCCGCGAGCGAGGGAGTCACCCGGATGCCCGTCTACGGCGAGAACTGCGACGACGTGGTCGGCGTCCTCGACGTCACGCTCGCCGTCACCGGCGCGACCGCGACGCGGGTCACCCGGGTTCGGATCGAACACGCCGACGAGACCGGGTTCGCGGTCGGCACCGCCGACGCCGACGGTGAGGCCGGCTCGCTCGGGCCCGAGTGACTCCCCGATCGACGCGTGCGACACCCGGACACATAACACAACATACATGTGCTTTCGACGGATGCCGTGAGACAGGTTCTCGATCATGGTTGGCCGCTGGGCGTGTGACCGGTGCGGGTTCGTCGCGTGGACGCGGGACCGCTCGGAGATGGCCGAGGTGACGGGCTCGCACCTGCTCGCGCACCACTCCGACGCGCTCTCCGCGTCCGACTTCCGGGTGAGCTGGGACTGCCCGTACTGCGCCACGGCCAAGACCGCCTACGACACCGACGGCGCCGTCGCCGAGTTCAAAAGCCACCTCCACGGGCACGTGGCCGACCGGATCGCCGGCAGGGCTCACGTGGCCGACCGCGTGGGGTGGGACGGGGTCGTCCGCGTCGACGCCTCGGCGGCCGGCGACGAGGCCGACGCGCTCCGGACGCACTTCCACGGCGCCGCGGGGCTCGTGGTGGCCGTGACCCCCACGCCGGAGCGGCTGGTCCGCGCGCTCGACGAGTCTCTCGACGCGTGGCCCCGGCGGACGGTGATCGTCAGCACCGGCGAGTACGAGTTCGAGGCGACGCTCGACGTCGACTTCGAGGGCCGCAACGTCGAGATCGTCGAACTCGACCCGCGGCTCTCCCCGGACGAGGTCGGCGAGACCGTCTCGCGGATCCTTGACGACAACCACGAGCCCGGCGAGCGCGTCTCGCTGGAGGTGAGCGTCTTCCACCAGATCGTCGCCGCCTTCGACGTCGAGCGATCGGTGGCGTTCGTCCGTATGCTCGCCGCGCGCCTCGCGGACACGGGCGGCGTGTTACAGCTGTACGTCGACGCCGACGCGGACCGCAACGTCGCCACCGTCCTGAACTTCCTCGACGAGACGATCGACCTGACGGTCGCGGTCGACGACGGGCGGTTCGTTCGCCGGCCGTGACCGCGGCCACGCGCCCCCTCGATTCCGTCGTATTCGCTCACTCGTCGTCGCTGCGCCCGGTCACTCGGTGTCGCCCCCTCACTCGTTGTAGCTCTCCGTGTAGTCCGCGGGCCACCGGACGTAGACGTACTCCACGTCACGGTCCGCGGCCGCCTCGACGACCGCTCGCTTGAACCGTCGCAACACGGCCCTCGCACGCTCTCGCGCCGCCTCCGAGGCGGTCTCGTCGCTCGCGAGCGCGCGGAGCTTCCGCTCGACGTCGACGCCGAGGGCGGACCGGTTCTCCTCGTCCGGCGGGCGCTCTTCCGTCCCGTCCGTCGAGGCGATCCGCGGCAGGTACGCGGCGGCGAGGTCCGCCACCAGTCGGTCGCGGTGATCGAGCGCGTCGATCAGCCACTCGACCGCGGTCGACCGGTCGGCCGCGGTCGGGTCCGCGGCTTCGAGGAGTTCGCAGTACAGCCACGCCGCGTACCGCTTCGTCTCGGCGTCGACGCGTTCTCCCGATTCCGCGGCGGCGTCGGCGGGACTCCCCGTCCGGTCGTCTCCGGTTCGCTCCGCGGCGACCGCCCAGAACACCGCGAGCAGTCCGTCGGTCTCGAAGGGTCGCTCGTCGAGGAGGCGGTCGCGAACGTCGCCCGCCGGGACCGCGTCCGCATCGGCGATCACCGCGGCGGTCGATTTCGCGGCCGCCCGGCGGACCGACTCCGCGGGGTCCCGCAGCGAGCCGATCAGGACCCCGGCGGCGTCCCTTCGGTCGAGTTCGCCGAGCCGACGCACGACGGTCAGCCGGAGCCGCTCGTTGCCCCGTCGCGCAGCGCGCGCGAGCAGTTCGACCGCGTCGTCGGTGTCCATCGCGACGAGCGCGTCGACCGCGGCGCCGCGCACGAGGTCGTTCCGCGCGTTCACGACCGGTCGGACCGCCTCGACCGCCTCGCCGCCGACCCGCGCGTACCCCCTGACGGCCCGAGCCCGCACCCGCGCGTCGCCGTCGTCGAACGCCTCGCGGAGCCGGGGCGCGACGTCCTCGTCGCCGACGGCGGACAGCCCGGTCGCCCCCACCATCCGATACGCGGCTCGGTCGTGTACCACCCATCGGGCGAACGTCGCGACGGCGCCGTCCGCGTCCCCGCTCCGCGGGGCGTCCCCTCGCAGACGCTCGTCGCCGCCCCGCCGCTCGGCGATCCGCCGCGCCAGCCGGTCGACGTGTCCGTCGCCGTGGAAGTACAGCGACTCGATCGCCGCCGCGCGGACGGCCTCGTCGGGGTCGGTGAGCGCCGCCTCGAAGAGCCCCTCGACGATGCGCCCCGCGTCGGCGCTCATCGAGCTGGAGGGGTTGCCGAGCGCCTCGGCCGCCTCGCGTCGCGTCGACGCGTCGAACCGCCGGTCGAGCCGCGCCAACGTCGGGGGCTCGCCGTCGGCCGGACCCCCGCCGCGCCCGGCGTCGCCGCTCTCCGCCGGTCCCTCGGCCCCCGCCGGTCGCGGCCTGTCGTCCATCTGTGAACCTCTCACCGATCCGGTACGTTAAACGTACGGCCGCGGCTATCACCGGTGAGAATCTCATCCGCCGTGCGACCGCGGTCGGGTCACCCGAGCCCGAACTCCCGGACGACGCCGTACTCCGGACCGGACGCGGTCAGCGTCGACTCGATCAGTCGGATCTCGTCGACGGAGAACGTCCCGATTTCGGCCCCCTCGTCGTCGAGCGCGTCCCGGACCGCCTCGGCGCCGGCCGCGTTCTCGACCCGGCCGAGCGTCACGTGCGGCGTGAACTCGTGGCTTTCGGGGTCGACGCCGAGCGCGGTCGTCTCGGCTTCGAGGGCCTCGTGGAGCGCTGCGAGGTCGTCGCCGCCGCGGTCGACGCCCGCCCAGACGACCGAGATGTACTCGCGGTTCGGGAAGACGCCGAGCCTCTCGATTTCGGCCTCGAACGGAGTGACGCCGGCGCGTTCGACCGCCCGTTCGCCGGCGGCGATCACGTCGTCGAGGACGGGTTTGGTCCCGTCGTCCCCTTCGCCGACCTCGCCGAGAAACTTCAGCGTCACGTGCGCCTGTTCCGGATCGACGGGGTTGACGCCGGCAGCGTCCGCGAAAGCGGCCTGCGCGTCCGCGACGGCGGCCGCGAGCGAGTCCGGCAGGTCGACGGCGAAGAACGCTCGCATCTCGGTCGACGGATCGACCGAGCGACGGATACCGTTTGGGGTGGTCGAATCAGTGACTTATATAAATACTACCGTATCAGTCCGGCATAATTTCCAGTACCCGCGCCGTCCTACACACAGGTGATGGCCACCACCGACTCCGCGCGACCGGACTCGACCCCGGAGCGCCGGGTGCCGGCGCGTGAGGCGTCGAGCGTCGCCCGCTCGGCCGACGGTCGCCGGATCGCCTACGCGACGTACGGGCCTCCCGGCGGCGACCCGGTCGTCTTCTTTCACGGGACGCCCGGGTCCCGCCGGCTGGGGGCGCTCCTCGAACCGGCGGCACGAGCGAACGACGTCCGCGTGATCGCGCCCGACAGGCCCGGCTACGGGCGCTCGTCGCCGCAGCCGGACCGGACCGTCGGCGACGCCGCCGCGTCCGTACGGCCCGTCTTGGACGACCTCGGGGTCGAGCGGGCGGCTCTCGTCGCGTTCTCCGGCGGCGCGCCCTACGCCCTCTCGACGGCCGCGTCGCTGAGCGACCGGGTCACCGGCGTCGACCTCGTCGCCGGCGCGACACCGCCGTCGTTCGGCGACGACACGCCCGCGGTCCAGCGGCTCCTGTCCGGCCTCGCGGCCGCGACGCCGTCGGTCCTCGGGGCGCTGTTCCGCGGGCAGGCGTGGGTCGCGTCGCGCGCGGACCCGTCGTTCGTGGTGGCCCAGTACGCCGAGGACGCCGACGCCGTCCCCGAGGACGCCGCGACCGTCGTGAAGGAGGACTTCCTCGCGGCGTTCGAGCGCCATCGCAACGGTGCGGTCATCGAGTTCCGCGACGCCGGAACCGATTGGGGGATCGACCTCGACGCGGTCGACGCCCCGGTGCGCCTGTGGCACGGGACCGACGACGCGAACGTCCCCGTCGCCGGGGCGGAACGACTGGCCGAGACGCTCCCGACCGCCGACCTCCGCGTCCTTGACGGCGCGGACCACCTCGGGACGCTCCTCCGAGCCGCTCCCGAGGCCCTGTCACGTCCCCGTTGACCCGTCCGGCCCTCCTCCCCGAGCCCGTCCCCGCTGATCCGTCTGACCCTCCCCCCCGAGCCCGTCCCGGAGCCCCGCGAGGGCGTCCCGAACTAGGCGCATTGATATACGGCACGCTCGAACGATGAGCGACCGCGCAATGAAACGGATCAGGTTCTCGGCCGCCTACCCGGAGCGGCTCCGTCACCCGCTACACGACGTGATCGTCGGCGACTCGCCGGTCCGTCGCGCGGAGCTGCTGATGTGGAGCCCGACGGCGGACGCGACGACGCTGCTCTGGTTCGACGGCGACCGCGACGCGACGGCGGCCGCCCTCGACGCGCTCGACTCGCTGGTCGCGAGCAGCCTCGTGAGCGACGTCGACGGGACCTACGCCTTCCTCCGGCAGGACGCCTACGAGTTCTCGGCGGCGCTCCTCGACACCGTCGCGGCGTCGCGGGTGATCTTCCTTCCCCCGGTCGTCTTCCGCGAGTCGGGCGACGTCCGGTTCGAGGCGGTGGGCGCGACGGCGGCGCTCAGCGAGTTCCACGACGACCTCGGCGCCCTCGCCGACCTCACCATCGAGCGGGCCCACGAGTTCGAGCGCCGGCGGGCCCCGTCGCGGCTAACCGACCGACAGCGCGCGGCGCTGGAGACGGCGGTCTCGGCGGGGTACTACGAGGTTCCGCGCGAGGGGAGCGTCGCGGACGTCGCGGCCGCGCTCGACTGCGCGACGAGCACGGCCGGCGAACTGCTCCGGAAGGCCGAGGCGGCCCTCGTCGAGCGCGCCGTCGAGTCGGCGTGACGGCGGTCGCCGTCCGCAACGCCGACCCGTCTTCGGCTCACAGGCGCTCGCGGAGCGTGTCGGCGGTCGCGTCGCCGACGCCGTCGACGTCGGTGAGGTCGTCGCGGGAGGCGTCGCGGACGTTCTCGACCGAGCCGAACCGCCGGAGGAGGCGGCGGCGCGTCTCGGGACCGACGCCCGGCACGTCGTCGAGGACCGTCTTCACTTCGTCGCGGACGGTCTGGTGGTAGGCGACGGCGAAGCGGTGCGCCTCGTCGCGCACGCGCTGGAGCAGGTGGAGTTCGGGCGCGTCGTCGTCCCAGCGCCGGGTCCCGGTCGGGGTGACGACCAGTTCCTCCGCCTTCGCGAGGGCGACGGCGGGCACGTCCCACCCCGTCTCCGCGAGGGCGTCGCGGGCGGCTCCCAGCTGTCCCTCCCCGCCGTCGATGAGGAGGAGGTCCGGGTCGGGGCGGTCGTCCTCGCCGGCGAGCGCGCGCTCGGCGCGCCACCGGATCAGCTCGCGCATGTTCGCGTAGTCGTCGTTGCGCTCGGTGAGCTTCTTCCGACGGTAGTCGGCCGTCTCCGCGCTCCCGTCGACGAAGCACACGTCGGAGCCGACGACGGCGGTGCCCTGCGCGTGGCTCACGTCGAACCCCTCGATCCGGTCGGGACGCGAGATCCCCAGTCGCTCGCCGAGCGCGCCGACGGAGTCGTCGCGGCCGCCGCGCTTCCGGGCGTTCTTGAGGGCGAGCTCGACGAGCTTCGCCTCGCGCCCGGCGCCCGGAACGCGGACCCCGACTCCCTCGCGCTCCAGCCAGTCGACCACGTCCGGGTCGGCGGGTTGCTCGGCGAGGAGGACCGCGTCCGGGAACTCCCGCTCGGCGTAGTACTGCGCGAGGAACGCGGCGAGGACGGCCGCGGGCGTGTTGGCGTCGGCGTCCGCGCCTCCCCCCTCTCCGCTCGCTCCGCCTCGCTCTGCCGCGTCCGCCACCGCGGCCGCGTCCAACTGGTGTCGCGTCCGGTCGACCAACTGGCCGCGCTCGCTGTGGAGCCGGGCCACCCGGGCGGCCTCGCCCTCCACCGCGGCCGCCAGCACGTCGACGGTGCGGTCGTCGGACCGATCGCTGACCGCCTCGCCGCCCTCGCCGTGGAACGTCTCGACCGCTTCGAGGCGGTCGCGGAGGTTCGCGGCGCGCTCGAACTCGTTCGCCTCGGCGGCGGTCTCCATTCGGCGGCGCAGGGGGTCCGCGAGGACGCCCGCTTCGCCCTCGAAGAAGCGCCGCGCGGCGGCCACGTCCTCCGCGTACGCCTCGGGGGATATCTCGCCGGTACACGGCGCCGAGCAGATGCCCATCTCGTAGTCGAGGCAGGGGCGGTCGCGCCCCTCGTACTTGTGGTCCGAGCAGCCGCGGAGGCCGTACACCTCTCGGACCGCCTTCACCACGGTCTCGACGCGACCCACGTCGGTGAAGGGGCCGTACGCGACCGCGCCCGCTTCCGGATCGCGGGTCACCTCGATCCGCGGCACCTCGTGGTCGGAGAAGGCGACGAGCGGGTACGACTTGTCGTCCTTCAGCCGGACGTTGTACCGCGGGCGGAGCCGCTTGATGAGGTTCGCCTCCAAGAGGAGCGCCTGCGTCTCCGTGTCGGTGACCGCGAACTCGATCCGGTCGGCGCGCTCGACCATCCCGAGGATGCGGCCCGAGCGCGGGTCCGCGTACGACCGCACCCGGTCGCGGAGGTCGAGCGCCTTCCCGACGTACAGCGTCGCCTCGCCCGCCCGGAACTGGTAGACCCCCGGCTCGGTCGGGAGGTCTCCGGCCCGCTCGCGGACCCCGTCGGCGTCCATCGGTCTCTGGGTTCCGTAGCCGCCCGACGCCATTGAACGCTGCGGGCCGGGCCGGACCGCTCCTCCGGTCCGCCGTTACCTCGGATTATCAAACGTGAGTTCCGGGACGTGCGGTTTATGATGCCGGTTGAGAGACAGTGACGTAGACATGACGGGACTTCGCGAGCGTCTGCGGAACGTATTCGGTCGGGGGGACGACTCCCGGTCGGTCCCCGACGGGGGCGTCGTCGTCGAGGGCGCGTCCGGTTCCGGCGGGTCGACGGACGAGACACCCGGCGACGCGGCGGCCGGCAAAAACGGGGACCACACGTTCACCGACGAGGCGGGCGTGAACCGCGCGGGGACCCTCGCCGGCGCCGGCTTCGAGCAGGTGTTCGACGCCACGAGCATCCCGACGTTCATCCTCGACTGCGGGGGGAACGTCGCGGAATGGAACGAGTCGATCGCGTCGCTCACCGGGGCCGACCGCGACGAGGCGATCGGTCACGGCCACGTCTCCGAACTGTTCTACCCCGACGGCCGGCGGGCCGACACGCTGGCGGACAAGGTGCTCGACGCGCCCGAAAACGCCGACGAGGTGTACGGCGTCGAGCCGTGCGACTCCGCCCGCGATCGCTACCGCGACTCCAGCACGATGATCGACCGGCACGGCGACGAGCGCCACATCGAGTTCACGGCGACCGCGCTGTACGACGACGGCGAACTCATCGGCGTGACGGAGGTCGTCATCGACCGGACGGAGACGGTCAATGAGCGGGACGCGACGAGCGAACTGGTCACCGAGGTCAGGGAGACCGCCGAGGCGATCGGCGAGGGGAACCTGGACGCCCGAGCCGCCCGGCGCGACGCCTTCGACCACCTCGACGGCGACTTGGTCCGCGTGATCGACGTGGTCAACCGGATGGCCGACAACCTCGACCAGCTCTCCTCGGGCGTCCACGAGAAGGCGCGCGACCTCGACGGGACGGTCGAGGAGGCGAGCGCCGCGGCCGCCGACATCGCCGAGAACGTCGACGAGCAGAACGAACTCCTCGAAGAGAGCGTCTCCGAGATGCAGTCGTTCTCCGCGGGGATGGAGGAGGTCGCCGCGACGGCCGACGAGGTCGACTCCGCCGCGATCGCGGCCGCCGACGCCGCCGACGAGGGGCTCGACGCCAGCGAGGACGCGCGGCAGGCGACCGAGGACGTCGTCGAGATCGGCGACGAGCTGGTCGAGAGCGTCGGCGCGCTCTCCGAGCGCATGGACGACATCGAGGAGGTCATCGAGGTCATCTCCGACGTGGCCGAGCAGACCAACCTGCTCGCGCTCAACGCCAACATCGAGGCCGCCCGCGCCGGCGAGGGCGGCGACGGCTTCGCGGTCGTCGCCGAGGAGGTGAAGAAGCTCGCCGACGAGACCCGCGGCTACACGGAGGAGATCACGGAGAGCCTCGACAAGCTCCAGGCGCAGTCCGCGGAGACGACGACCGCGGTCGAGCGTTCGCACGAGCGCATCGAGGACGCGGGCACCGAGATCGAGACGGTCCTCGACTCCCTCGAAGAGATCGCCGACGCCGTCGACGAGGCGGCCGCGGGCGTCGCGGAGGTGGCGCGCACCACCGACGACCAGGCCGCGACCGTCGAGGAGCTCACGTCGTCGCTGGAGGCGGTCCGCGAGCGCTCCGACCGCACCGAGGACGCGACCGACCGCATCGTCGACGCCACCGACGACCAAGAGGCGGCCGTCGACGAGTTGATCGCCCGCGTCGAGCAGCTCGACGCGCGGTAACGCTCCGACCTCCCGGACCTCCGACCCCCGAGACAGCCCGCTTTTCCGGCGCTTCCGTTTCGCCCCGCCGAACGTTTAACCCCGCTCAACCCCCAGAAATCGTATGTCCGTTACGCCGCCCGGACCGCTCGGCGACCCGCTCTTCGGCAACGGTCGCCAGTTCGCGGACGACCCGTTCGGCTTCCTGCGCGCCTGCGCCGACAGCTACGGCGACGTGGTGCGGCTCAACCTCGGCCCCAGGGAGACGTACCTGCTCACGAACCCCGCCGACGTGGAGCGCGTGCTCGTCGCCGACGCGGAACGCTACACCAAGCCCCAGTTCGACGACGCGATGGACACGCTGCTCGGCGACGGCCTCCTCATGAGCGACGGCGACACGTGGCGGCGCCAGCGCACGCTGGCGAACCCCGCGTTCCACAACCGCCGGATCGGCGCGCTCGCCGGCGTGATGGCCGACCACGCCGAGTCGCACGTCGCCGACTGGGAGGACGGCGACGTCGTCGACCTCCAACTGGAGCTGGCGCGGCTCACCGTGCGGATCATCGTCACGGCGATGTTCGGTGCCGACATCGACGACGAGGAGGTGAAGACGGTCCAGGAGAACCTCGAACCGCTCGGCGCTCGGTTCGAGCCCGACCCCCGTCGGTACCTGGTCCCGGACTGGCTGCCGACCCGCGAGAACCGCGAGTTCGACGCCGCCATCGACACGCTCGAATCCGTCATCGACGGCATCGTCGAGCGTCGCCGCGGCACGGAACGCGACCCGAGCGTCGACCCCGCCGGCCCGGACGGGGCCGGGGTCCGCGGCCCGCCCGGCGACCCCGACGCCGACCTCCCGATGGACCTGCTCTCCGTCCTGCTCCGCGCCCGCGACCGCGGCGAGCAGACCGACGAGAACCTCCGCGACGAGCTGGTGACGATGCTGCTCGCCGGCCACGACACCACCGCGCTCGCGCTGACGTACACGTTCTACCTCCTCTCGAACCATCCCGAGGCCCGCGAGCGCGTCGCGAGCGAGGCGGCGATGGCGACCGAGGGCGGCTCCCTCACCGCGGCCGACGTGCGCGAGATGGAGTACACCGAGCGCGTGCTCAACGAGTCGATGCGCCTCTACCCGCCCGTCTACACGCTGTTCCGCGAGCCCAAGCTCGACGTGAAACTGGGGGGGTACCGGATCCCCGAGGGCTCGGCGCTGATGGTCTCCCAGTGGGTGATTCACCGGTCCGAGCGCTGGTACGACGACCCCGAGACGTTCGATCCCGACCGCTGGGCCCCCGAACGGCGGAGCGAGCGCCCACGGTTCGCCTTCTTCCCGTTCGGCGGCGGCCCGCGCCACTGTATCGGAAAGGCGTTCTCGCTCATGGAGGCGAAGATCATCCTCGCGACGGTCTGCTCGCGGTTCGACCTCGACTACGAGGGGCCGGACCTCTCCCTGCGCGGGTCGCTGACGATGCACCCGAACCACCCGGTGCCGATGCGGATCCGCGAACGATAAGGGATGACGGGCGACGAGGCGGGGTCGTACTGCGCCCGCTGCGGCGAGCCGCTCTCTGAGGGTCTCGTCGCGGGCGAACAGCGCGCTTGCTGTCTCAACGCGACCCCCATCGCGGGCGTTTGCCCGACGCACGGGCCGGTAGGGCCGCACGACGCGGTCGGGGAGACCGACGCGGTCGACGGCGCGTAGTCAGTCTCGACCGTCCGTCACGCTATCCTCGGCGTAACCGTTATTCATACACAATTTCAGCACACTTGTATGTCAGAAGCGAGTTCGCCGCCGGAGAAGACGACGGTCAACATCCGAATGACGGAGTCGTTCCTCGCCGACGTCGACGCGACGTGGACGGATCTCGGCTACAACAGCCGGAGCGAGTTCGTGCGCGACGTGCTTCGCGACGCGGTGAAACACCCCGAGTTCGACCGGGCCGACCTCAAGGCGGTCGCCGCGAGTGAGGTCGACATCCAGCAGGGTCGCACACGCGACAGCGACGCGATCAAAGCCGAGTACGGCAGCGGTGACGACGATCGATGAGCGAGGGGTGGGACTGGCGGTTCACCGATCGCTCCGAGCGACAGCTCGACGAGGTAGTCACCGACCAGTGGCGGGACCCGACGGACCACCTTGAACCGCTGGCCGGTGCTCCGCACCAGAAACTTCGGATCGGTCAGTTCAGGCTCGCTTGTCGCGTAGACCGCGATCAAAAAATACTGTTCGTGGTCGCGATCCGGAAGCGGGGCGGGGACGCGTACCGAGACGACGACTGAACGTCCGACGCGAACGCCGCGAATGGGTCATCCCAATCATAAATCGACCGTCGCCGCGACCTCCCGGTACTCCGGGTCCCACACGTCGAGCGCGTGGACGCGCCACCGGACCGGGTCGAACTCGGCGTCGACGAGGTCGGCGACCGCGCCCGGCTCGGGGTTCCCGCCTCGCGCCAGCGTGACGTGCGGCACGTACTCGTCGCCCTCGATCCCCTCGACCGCACCGAACGCGGCACAGAGCCGTCGGTGGAGCCGGTCGAGCCCGTCGCTTTCGACCGCCAGATAGACGACCGGCCGCGACCCCGACCGCGGCGCGTCGAAGACGTCGCCCCCGGTCACGGCGACATCGAAGGGTTCGGCGGCCCCGAGCGGTCGCTGAAGACGGTCGCGCAGGTAGTCGAGAGCTTCCTGTCGGGGCGGGACGGCTCGGTCCCCTCCGCGTCCGCCTTTCTCGTCTTCCGTTCCCTCCCCCCTTTGTACGTCTCCGACGCCGAACCGCTTACAGACGAGGGTGTGGCGGTCGCGGACCACGTCGAACCCCGTGAGTTTCGGGTGGAGATCGGCCGCGAGCCGATCGATCGCGGGCGGGAGCGGGACGTTGAGGCTGAACACGAAGGTCGCCGCCTCAGATCCGATCGGTGAGGTGTAAGGCGATCAGGACGACGAGCGCGATCCCGATCAGCGTCGGGAGCGCGTCGAGCAGCCAGAAGGCGACTTCGAGGACGACCCCGACGATCTCCAAGAGAAGCCAGGCGATGACGAGCAGCAACACGACCTTCAGGAGGTCGTCGGTGTCGATCTCGGCGCGGTTCATGCTCGGAGGAGCGCGCGGCAGCGGTAAAAAATCGGCGGTGAGAGCGACCGAGCCTCGCGGACGTCGGCCGAGTTTCGCGAAACTCTCCTACGCGATCTTCTCGTACTGCTCGGAGAGCTTCTCGGCGGCCTCGTCGAGCAGGTCGGCCTCGTACTCGTCGAGGTCCCACTCGACGACCTCCTCGACGCCGTTCGAGCCGAGCTTCGCCGGCACGCCGAGCGCGGTGTCGTCGTAGCCGTACTCGCCGTCGAGCACGACGGAGCAGGGGAGCACCTCGCCGGTGTCCTCGAGGATCGCCTCGACGGTGTGGGCGACGCCGGTGGCCGGCCCCCACTGCGTCGCGCCCTTCCGGCTGATCACGTCCATCGCGGACTCCTGGAGGTCTTCGAGGATCTGCTCTTTCTCGTCGGCGTCGAACGACGGGTCGCGGCCGTCGACGCGCACCTTCGAGAAGACGGGCGCCTGCGCGTCGCCGTGCTCGCCGAGGATCGTCGCCTCGACGTTCTGGACGGGCGCGTCGAAGCGCTCGGAGAGGACGTAGCGGAAGCGCGCGGAGTCGAGCCGCCCGCCGAAGCCGACCACCTTGTTGCGGTCGCGGTCGCCCGCCTCGTAGAGGTGGCGGTTGAGCAGGTCGACCGGGTTCGAGGTGGTGACGGTGACGAAGTCGTCGTTGTGCTCAGCGAGCGACGACCCGATGTCCTCCATGATCGGCGCGTTGTCGCCGGCGAGGTCGATCCGCGTCTGTCCCTCCTTACGCGGGATGCCGGCGGTGATGACGACGACGTCCGAGCCGGCGGTGTCCTCGTACTCGCCCTGCCGGACGGTCGTGTTCGAGTCGTACGCGACGCCGTGGTTCGCGTCCGCGGCCTGTCCGATCGTCGTCTCGCGCTGGTCCGGAATGTCGACGAAGACGAGCTCGTCGACCACGTCGCGCAGCGCGAGGTTGTAGCCGGCCGCGGCTCCGACGGTCCCCGCCGCACCGATAACGCTGACCTTTGTCATACGTCTGGATCCGCGACCGGGCGGTGAGTAAACGTTTCGGAACCGCAGCAACGTCCGTGACCGTCGTCGCGAAACCCCTAACTCCCGCGGCGTCGAAGCGTCGCCTCGTGCCGACGTTCCGCTACCCGTGTCCCGGCTGTCGGACGACGAACAGCCTTCACGACGCCGACTGCGACTTCGAGGGCGTGAGCTGGCCGACCGTCGAGAAGGCGTACACGGACCTCCTGTCGGTGCTGTCCGCGGAGCCCGACGGCCTCCCGGAGGCGGCGCTGCGGGACGCGGTCCCCGCGGAGTGGGGCGGGCTCCACAAGGCCGCGCTCGGCGCGCTCCGCCGCGACCAGCGCGTCGTCGAGGACGGGGACCGCCTCCGTCTGCTCACCGCAGCGGAGTTCAAAGAGCGCGTCTCCGAACCCACCCGCGACCCGATGCGCACCGTCTACGAACACGGCTCCGTCCCGGGCTGTCACGACAACGCGGTGTTCGCGATGGTGGCGTGGTACGAGATGGTCGGCCTCTCGTGGCCCGAGACGCGAGAGAACGTGATCGAGTGGCTCCACGCGTCGGGCGCGTGGGACCGCGGCGGCTTCGAGGAGTCGACGCCGGAGGAGCTCGTCGACGCCAAGCGCCACGTGTACGACGAGGGGTACGGCTGGAAGGAGAAGGGACAGGCCGCAAAGCGCGTCATCGAGCGACACCTGTAGCGCCGGCTCGTCTGGAGAGCTGACTCGCTTGGAGCGCGGACCGGCCGGGCCGTCGCCGCGCGACAGTTTTACCCCCGCCGTCGCCGTCGTACCTCCACGAATGGCCCTCGACCTCGTCCCCGCGTGGCCCGCCGTCGGCTCGCTCGCGGGCGGGGCCGGGGCGCTCGCGCTGGCGTGGGCGATCCGCGAACACCGCGGCCGTCCCGGCGTCGACTGGTTCCTCGGCGTGTTCGCCGCGCAGGCGACGTGGTGTCTCTCCTACGGGGTCGGCCTGCTCGTCTCCGAGCCGGCGGTCCGGGCGGCGCTGGAGGCGACGATGTGGCTCGGCGTGATCTGGACCGGGGTCGCCTTCCTCGGCTTCGCGCTGGAGTACACCGGCCGGAGCGACGTGGTCCGGAGCCGCCTGTTCGCGGCGGTCGCCGCGTTCGGGGTCCTTTCGTCCGCGCTCGTCGCCACGAACTCCCTCCACGGCGCCTTCTGGACCGAGTTCGGGCGCGACCCGGTCTTCGGCGTCGAGACCGTCTCGTACGCGTTCGGCCCGTGGGCGTACCTGACGGTCGCCGCGGAGACCGTCCTCGTCGCCAGTGCGGTGTTCCTCCTCGTCGACACGCTGCTCAGCTACGGCCCCCTCTACCGCCGCGAGAGCGCGGCGGTCGCGCTGAGCTCGCTGCCGCCGGGGTTCGCGCTGGTCGCGTGGGCGCTCCAGATCGGCCCGGTCCCGCAGCTCCAGCTCGCCCCCCTGATGTTCGTCCCGCACGTGATCATGGACGCGTACGCCTTCGACCGCGCGGAGATGTTCGACCGGAACCCGACGACCAGCCGCGCCGCCGAGCGCACCGCCATCGACGACCTGCGAGACCCCATCGTGGCGCTGGCGCTTGACAATCGCGTCGTCCGGCTCAACCCCGCCGCCGAGACGGTCCTCGGCGTCGACGCCGAGACCGCTCGCGACCGCCCGCTCGCCGACTTCCTCGACCTCCCGGTCGAAATCGGTGACGAGCGCGCGGCCGAGTCGGACGGCGGCGAGTCCGCCCCGGACGACGACTCGGCCCCCGACGACGAGCCCGGCGGCTCACGCGAGACGGTTCAGATCGACGCCGCCGCCGGCGCGGGCCGCCGCACGTACGCGGTGTCGGTCTCCCGGCTCACCGACCCCAACGGGACCCACGTCGGGTACACGGTCGTCCTCTCGGACGTCACCGAGCGCGAGCGCCGCCGACAACAGCTTGAGGTGCTCAACCGCATCCTGCGCCACAACCTCCGCAACGACGCCGGCGTCGTCCACGGGTACGGCGAGATCCTCCGCGACCGACTCGACGACCCGGAGCTCGTTCAGATGGCCGACGCGGTCGAGCGCCGCGCTGGCGCGCTGGCAGCGCTCGGCGAGAAGGCCGGCACGGTCGAGCGACTGCTCGAAGAGAGCGACCCGGAGGCGACGGACGTCCGCGACCTCCTCGATTCGATCGTCGCGGACGCCCGCGACCGCGACGGCGACGCGACGCTCGAACTCGCCGTCGGGGACGCGGCGGCGACCGTCGACGGCGGCGCGGCCGACTGGACCACGCGCGTCAGGCCCGACGCGCTCCGCGCGGTCGTGGAGAACACGGTGGAGAACGCGGTCGACCACCACGACGGCGAGGGGACCGAGCGCGAGGACGGCGGGACGTGGGTGCGCGCGTCGCTCCGCAGGAAGGGCGGCGCGGAGGGGACCGACGGCGGGGGGGACACCGACGGCGACGCCCGGTTCGTCCTCACCGTCGCGGACGACGGGCCCGGGATCCCGGACCACGAGGTCGAGGCGGTCGAATCGGGGCGAGAGACCGCCCTCGAACACGGGTCGGGACTGGGGCTGTGGGTCGTCGCGTGGGGCGCCGCCGCGGTCAGCGCCGACGTGACGTACGCCGAGCGCGAGCCGCGCGGGACGCGGGTGACGGTGTCGATCCCGATCGTGGACGATCTATAATGCGTGCGTCTCGCCGTACGCCTGTGCCTTCAGGCGATCGTAGCGTTCCCGTGAGTCGAGCACCCACTTGTACTCGAAACCGGGTGGTGGGTTGCCCATCCAGTTGAGGAATCTCTGAGTCTCACCGCGAGAAAATCGAATGGTACCTCGCCGAAAATTGGGATCGAATCCGTGTTCTCTGAACAGATCGAGAAGGAACTCGGGACGGTCCGATTCTGTTCGCGTTCGGATTTCAGCTCTCGGCGTCCGATTCCGATCGACATCGAGAAACCCATCCGAAATATACCAGAATTTCGCAACTTTTGGCGTTAGTTCGAAGCTCTCGGGAATCCGTTTGGTGCCCGACTCGTACCAACTCCGAAGCCGGGTGAAGTATGGGTGGCTTCGACTCCAAACGGTGTACATATCGTGGTGATTCTCGGCTTTCGCGTTCGGGCTAAATCCGGTCTCTCGATTGTTCTTGGCGAGTTCTTCGGCAGTTTTCTTCAACGATACTCCGGTGGTGAAAATATCCATTCGGTTGTCATATCATTCCAAAAACTGCCGATTAACCATCGGGAGGTGAAACACGCCGTTACTACCATCGGGTTGCGTAGGTATCGAGCCGTCGCCCATGAGCAATCCCAAAACCATCTCCTGTTTGCGCGGGGGTACCCGTGGGTATGGGCATGAGCCCTTCGCCCAGTGGCTCCCGACTCGTTTGAATGCCTCGTTACAGGTCGGACAGACCGCGTTAGTCACTTTGTATTCTCGGCGCGAGCATGAAAGTAACGTTCCCCAGCCCCTCGGCGAACCCGTAGTGGAGCTTGACGGGGAACTCCTCGCCGAGTTCGACGGTGACCTCGGCGTCGGAGGGGATCGCCTTGTTCATGTCCTTCAGGTAGTCGAGGCTGAACAGCGAGTCGGCGGGGCCGGCGGTGAGCGCGATGAGGTCCTCGCGGTCGAGCTTGAGGTTCACGTCGTCGGTGTCGCCCTCGGCCTCGATGAAGAACGCCTCGTCGGTCTCGTCGACGCGGAGGCGGATGTGGTCGGAGACCATGTCGGCGGCCTTGATACCGCGGTCGAGCTGGGCGCCCTCGACGACGATATCGGAGGCGAGATCGAGGTCCGGGATGTCCGGCTCCTGCCGGATCGAGTCGGGGTCGATGAGCGCGAGGGTGTACGAGAGGCCGTCGATCTCGATGTGGAGCTTGCGGGTCTCCTCGTCGAGTTCGAGGTGGATCAGGTCGCCGGAGTTGGCCATGCCGGCGATGTCTTCGAGGCGGGCGAGGTTGACGCCGATGACGCCGCCGTCGGCGTCGTAGGACTCGAACGCGGCCGCCTCCAGCGTGAGGTCGACCATGCCGACGTTGGCGGGGTCGACGGCGCGGATGGAGAGCTCCTCCTCGTTCAGGCGGATCTTACACTCGTCGACCAACACGCTCACCGAATCGAGCGCGTCCTGAAACGTCGACGCGCCCACGATGGCCTTGAACATATACGTTCAGCTTGGGCGGTATCACCTAAAAAGGCACCCGATCGGAGCGACGACCGACCGCTCACAGCGACCGCACGAGCCGGGCGACGACGACCGCGAGCGTGACGACGGTTCGCCACAGTCGGAGCCGTTCGAGCCGGTATTCGAACGCGTCCGGTTCGTCCGCCTCGTCGCCCTCGCCGCCCGGTTCGCGGTCGGGTTCGCCGGCCGCGTCCCCGCCGTGCCGGTCGGGCGGCGGATCGGTAGCGCGGTCCGGTTCCTCCCGCGGGTCCCGGTCGGACGTTGCCGGCTCGCTGGCCGGGTCGGTCGCGTCGCAGTTCGCCCCGCGATCGGGGGCGCTTTCGTCGCGCTCGGTCGGCCTCGGTTCGGTGTCGGTACCGTCGGCGCCGGCAGTGGCTCGTCGATCATGTGGTCTCTCGGCCGCGTCGGGCCGTACGCGACGACACGGGGTTAATTTATAAATAAACGAGTCGAACCCAAGGCGGAACTGAAACTCGTCCGGGCGGGCGGTCTCCCGGCGGGTCGCCGTCGCCCGACCCGCCCGCCCTCAGATCAGGGGTTCGACGAGGTCGCGCCCCTCGGCGAGCAGTTCGTCGACCGCCTCGTCGCTGTCGGCCTCGGCGTACACCCGCAGTTTCGGCTCGGTCCCCGAGGGGCGGACGAGCAGCCACGAGCCGTTCTCCAAGAGGAGCTTGAACCCGTCGAGGGTGACGACCTTCGCGACGGGGGAGCCGCCGACGGACTCCGGGATGTGGTCTTCGAGTTCGTCGAGAACGCCCGCCTTCCGGTCATCCGCGCAGTCGAGCGACACCTTCCCGGCCGCGATCTGTCCGTGTTCGGCGAGCAGGCGGTCGACGCGCGCGTCGAACGGCTCGGCGGCGTGGGTCGCGGCCGCGAGCAGCGCCATCAGCACCCCGTCCTTCTCGCGGACGTGGCCGCGGAGGGTGAACCCGCCCGACTCCTCGCCGCCGAACAGCGCGTCGTGCTCGCCCATCGCCTCGGCGACCCACTTGAAGCCGACCGGGGTCTCGTACACCGCCTCGCCGTGCGCCTCGGCGATGCGGTCGACGAGGAACGTCGTCGACACGGTGCGGACCGCGGGCCCCGAGTCGGTCTCCAGGAGCCGGTCGTAGCAGGCGGCGTAGAAGAGGTTCGCGTCGAGGACCCCCCGCTCGGGCGTGACGACCGCGATCCGGTCGGCGTCGCCGTCGTTGGCGATCCCCAGATCCACGTCGCTCTCGGGGTCGGTGACGCGCTCGGCCAGTTCTTCGAGGTGTTCGGCCGACGGCTCGGGGGAGTCGCCGCCGAACGTCACGTCGCGCTCGCAGCGCAGGCGGACGACCTCGGCGCCGGCGGCTTCGAGGAGCGCGTCCGTCACGCCGCGCCCGCTCCCGTGCATCGCGTCGTAGGCGACGGTGAGTCCGGAGAGGTCGACGCCGCCGCTTCCGTCTCCGGCGACGCGGCCGACGACCTCGCGGGCCGCGTCCGCGTGGTCGCTCACGAGGTCGACGCGTTCGATCGCGCCGCGCTCGTCCTCGGGGAGCAGGTCGGGCTCCGCGAGCCGATCGACGATGTCCTCGGTCACGTCGGGCAGCGCGGGGGCGCCGTCGTGGGGGATGAACTTCACGCCGTTGTACTCGGGCGGGTTGTGCGAGGCCGTCACCATACACGCGCCGGCGAGCCCGCGATTGACGATGGCGTACGCGATGACGGGGGTCGGCGCGTCGCGCTCGGGGAGCAGCACGTCGAAGCCGTTGCCGGCGAGTACCTCGGCGAGGCTCTCGGCGAATCCCTCTGAGGTCTCGCGGGCGTCGTAGCCGACCGCGACCGGCTCGTCGTGCCCCGCCGCGTCGAGGTGATCGGCTATCGCCTGCCCGACGATCCGCACGCGCTCGTCGGTGAAGGTGTCGAGCGTCGCGCGCCACCCGTCCGTGCCGAAGGCTATCTGGTCCATATCGCCCACGTCGGCGGCGGGGACAATAATGCCCGGTGTCGCTCGCGAGGCTTGCGCGAGCGGCCCGATGTCGGCGATTTATAAACGAACCGCGGTGGCGCGCCTCCGAGCGGTCGCCGCCGGCGACCGCGAGGAGTCCGCGAGGGAGTCAGTCGCCGGAGCGAAGCGGAGGCGACTGACGAGGCTGGGGAGGTGTTCGCCGCCGCCCTACGGACAGTCGATTATAGCCGAGCAGCTGGGGCTTTGGAGGTGTTCGCCGCCGCCCTACGGACAGTCGATTATAGCCGATCGGCTGGGGCGTTGGCGGCGTTCACGGCCGATCTGCGGTCAATCACGCATCGCCGGCGACCGGCACTCCGACTCCGATCTCCCCCAATCGCCTCCGTTTTTATCACTCGGTCCCGAACGCGGATTATGACCCGAATCGCGGCCGTCTCCGGCAGTCGGAGCGCTGACAGCACCACGCGGGCCGCGCTCCGCGTCGCGCTCGACGCCGCCGCCGACGCCGGCGCGGAGACCGACCTGATCGACTTGGCCGCCGTCGACCTCCCGTTGTACCACCCGGACGAGGGCGCGCAGGGCGACAGCGAGGCGCTGAAACGGCGCGTCCGCGAGGCCGACGGCGTCCTCGTCGGGACGCCCGTCTACCGCGGCTCCTACTCGTCGACGTTCAAGAACTTCCACGACTTCTGCGGCTCCGACGAGTACGAGCACACCGCCGTCGGGCTGCTCGCGACGGCGGGCGGCGGCTCCTACGGCGGCACGCTCGAACACCTCCGCTCGACGTTCCGGAACGTCCACGCGTGGACGGTCCCCCACGAGGTCGGGATTCAGGGTGCCTCCTCGAAGGTCGAGACGGGCGGACCGGCGGACGCGGCCGCCTCAGATAGTGCTCCGCGGATCACCGACGACGACCTCCGCCGGCGCACCGAGCGACTCGGGCGGATCGTCGTCGAACACGCGGAGCGGCTGCGAGGGTGAGGCCGGTCGCGGCCCCGCCGTCGCCGCGCTCGACGCGCCGTAGGCGGCAGGAATTTCCCCCCGAGACCGACCGTCCGCCGATGAGCCGCATCCGCCCGGACGAGTTGGACGAGCGCCTCGGTACGGACGACGAGCCGTTCCTGTTGGACATCCGCCCCGAGTCGGACTACGGGAGCGGGGCGATTGACGGGAGCCGGAACGTGCCGGTGTACGACGACCTCCGGAGCGGCGACGACGCCGCGCTCCGCCGTCGGCTCGACGAGATCCCCGACGATAGCGAGATCGTCACCGTCTGTAAGATGGGGATCGTCGCCAAGCGCGCGACCCGCGTCCTCGACGAGGCGGGCTACGAGGCCTCGACGCTCTCCGGCGGGATGAGCGGCTGGAACGGGTACGAGCGGGGCTCGCTCGGATACAAGATCCGGTCGCTGTGGTGGCGGCTACGCGGATGACGGCCGGTCGCGTCCGCGCGGAACTGGGTGCGATCGGGACCCGCGACCCGCCGGGCTTTTGCCCGGCTCGCCGCTACGACGCGTATGACCGACCCGGGTGACGACGACCGTGTCCGCTAACCGGAAGGGGGACCGCCGCGAGCGCGAGCTGGTGAACGCCTTGGACGAGGCGGGGTTCGCCGTGATGCGCGCGCCGGCCAGCGGCTCCGCGACCGAGCGCGAGCTCCCCGACGTGCTCGCGGGCGACGGCGAGACGTTCTACGCCATCGAGGCGAAGTCGAGCGCGGGCGACCCGATCTACCTCACCGGCGAGGAGGTGGAGGCGCTGCTGTTCTTCGCGCGGAACTTCGGCGCGAAGGCGCGCATCGCGGTGCGGTTCGACCGCGAGGACTGGTACTTCTTCCACCCGGGCGACCTCTACACCACCGACGCCGGTTCCTATCGGGTGAAGAAAGAGAAGGCCCTCGCGGACGGCACCGACTTCCCCGAGTTCGTCGGCGAGACGGAGAAGGTGACGCTGGGCGAGGTCGGCGACGACGGGGCCGGTGAGGACGCGGACGCGCCTGACCCGGAGACCGAGGAGCGTCGGACGATCTTAGAGGCCGTCCGCGACGGCCACATGCCGGTCGCGGACGCGCTCGACGTGTTGTAGCGGGACGGACGCTCGCGGCCGCTCGCGGACCCCCTCGCTTATCCCTCGCGGCGTCGAACCTCCTGCCGAATGAGCGAGGACTTCGGCCTGCTCGAACCGGCGGACCAGCCCGGCGACGAGTGGGAGCAGCTCGACGTCTCCGACACCGAGGCCGACCGGATCGCCCGGCGGCAGGACCGCGAGTTCGACGAGTTCCGCAAGCGGATCAAGGACACCGAGCAGTTCAAGCTCCAGGAGTCGGTGTTCGACGACGCCACGCTGGCGGCGGTGTACAAGCTGGTCCAAGACGGCTACGTCGACGCCTTCGGCGGGCCGGTGTCGACCGGGAAGGAGGCGAGCGTCTTCGAGGCGCTCGGCGGGCAGGCGGGCGAGCGGCCGGAGCCGGGGTCGGAGGCGGCCGGCGGCGGCCCCGAGGGCGTCACCCCCGAGCGCGAGGTTGCGGTGAAGGTGTACCGGATCAACTCCTCGAACTTCCGGCAGATGCGCGACTACCTGGAGGGCGACCCGCGCTTCGAGGGCATCGCGAGCGATAAGAAGGCGGTCGTGCTGGCATGGACCCGGAAGGAGTTCGCGAACCTCTCTCGCGCGCGGCAGGCCGGCGTGCGCGTTCCCGAACCGATCGCGGTCCAGCGGAACGTCCTCGTGATGGAGCTGGTCGGCCACGCCGAGGAGCGCGCACGGCGGCTGAGCGAGGTCGACGTGGAGAACCCCGAGACCGCCTACGAGGTCGTCCGCGAGTACATGCGCCGGCTGTACGGCGCCGGCCTGATCCACGGCGACCTCTCGGAGTACAACATGATCATCCACGACGGCGAGCTGGTGATCATCGACCTGGGGCAGGCGGTGACGGTCCACCACCCCAACGCCGGGGAGTTCCTCGCCCGCGACTGCGAGAACGTGGCGACCTTCTTCACCCGACAGGGGATCGACGTCGACCCCGACGCCCTCCGCGCGTACGTGACGGAGCCCGAGGCCGACCCGACCGGGGAGGCCACGGGACCGGACGCCCACGCGACGGACTCGGACGAGTAGGTCGCCGGTCGGGCGGCTCGATCGGCCGGAGACCACCGTCACGCGCCCACACGGCGCCCGCCGCGGAACACAGTTAAAAGGCTCCGCCGGATATCCCGTGGTATGCAACACGTGACGGTTCCGCAGGACCGTATCGGCGTCGTCATCGGCGCCGGCGGCGAGACGATGCGGGAGATCGAAGAGCGGGCGAACGTGCGGCTCGACATCGACTCGGAGTCGGGGAGCGTCGCCATCGAGGAGCGCGACGACCCCGTGGCGGCGATGGTGGCCCCCGACATCATCAAAGCGATCGGGCGCGGCTTCAAGCCGGAGACGGCGCTGTCGATCCTCGACCACGACCTCCGGACGCTCGATCTGATCGACCTCTCCGAACACACTCGCAACGACAACGACCTCCAGCGCAAGAAGGGTCGGATCATCGGGGAGAACGGCCGCACGCGCGAACTGCTCGAGGAGCTGTCGGGCGCGAACGTCGTCGTCTACGGCTCCACCGTGGGCGCGGTGGGCCAGCCCGAGGAGCTGGAAGTGGTTCGCCGGGCGGTCGGGATGCTGCTGGACGGGGCGCCCCACGGCGCGGTGTACTCGTACTTGGAGCGCATGTCGAACGAACTCGACGACGACGTGAGCTTCAACGCGCCGCAATAAGCGAGCGAATCTTCCTGTTCTGTCGTTGTAGGTACTCTTGTTCGGTCACGGACGACCTCTACTGCTGGCGACACACTGACCGACTCCAAAGCCCCAGCCGCTCGGCTGTACGTGGTCGGGCTCCTCGGAGATACCACCTCCAAAGCCCCAGCCGCTCGGCTGTACGTGGTCGGGCTCCTCGGAGATACCACCTCCAAAGCCCCAGCCGCGAGGGCTCGGTGCGGTCGCTGCGGTCCTCGTCAGTCGCTCGCTTCGCTCGCTCCCTCCTGCGGTCCTTGCGNAGGGCTCGGTGCGGTCGCTGCGGTCCTCGTCAGTCGCTCGCTTCGCTCGCTCCCTCCTGCGGTCCTTGCGTCCCGCGCCTTCGCCCTCGCGACTGCCCCTTTGAGTCCCCCCCCCCCCACCGCAACCGCACCTCACGCCTCCCCAGCCTCGTCGCTGGCCCTCTCCGCTTCGCTCCGGGGCCAGCGACTCCCTCGCGGGCTCCTCACGGCCGCCGATGGCGGCCGCTCGGAGGCGCGCCACCCCGGTTTTCTCGTCTAACCTCCATCCCACCGATTGATCTGGAGTTCTATATAAAGGACCGTGTGAACGCACCTCATGCCGCCCGATACTCCCCCACCGTGTTGCGGTTTCTCACGAACCGAGCAAAAGGTTTATATAGAATCACAAACAATCAATGGTCGTAATGTCACAGCGCCAGCGGATGGGCAATCAGCCCATGATCGTACTTTCCGAGGAATCGCAGCGAACATCCGGAAAGGACGCTCAGAACATGAATATCACGGCCGGCAAGGCGGTCGCGGAGTCCGTCCGCACCACGCTCGGCCCGAAAGGGATGGACAAGATGCTCGTCGACTCCGGTGGGTCCGTCGTCGTCACGAACGACGGCGTCACCATCCTGAAGGAGATGGACATCGACCACCCGGCGGCCAACATGATCGTCGAGGTCTCCGAGACGCAGGAGGAGGAGGTCGGCGACGGCACCACCTCCGCGGTCGTGGTCGCCGGTGAGCTCCTCGATCAGGCCGAGGAGCTCCTCGATCAGGACATCCACGCGACGACCCTCGCGCAGGGGTACCGTCAGGCCGCCGAGAAGGCCAAGGAGATCCTCGACGAGGAGGCCATCGACGTCTCCGCGGACGACTACGACACGCTCGTCGAGATCGCCGAGACGGCGATGACGGGCAAGGGCGCGGAGAACTCCAAGGACCTCCTCGCCGAGCTCGTCGTCGACGCCGTCCTCGCGGTTCAGGACGACGACGGCATCGACACGGAGAACGTCTCCGTCGAGAAGGTCGTCGGCAGCTCGATCGACCAGTCCGAGCTCGTCGAGGGCGTCATCGTCGACAAGGAGCGCGTCGACGAGAACATGCCCTTCGCGGTCGAGGACGCCGACGTCGCGCTGTTCGACGGCGCCATCGAAGTGAAGGAGACGGAGATCGACGCCGAGGTCAACGTCACCGACCCCGACCAGCTCCAGCAGTTCCTCGACCAGGAAGAGGAGCAGCTCCGCGAGATGGTCGACCACCTCACCGACATCGGTGCCGACGTCGTCTTCGTCGGCGACGGCATCGACGACATGGCCCAGCACTACCTCGCGCAGGAGGGCATCCTCGCCGTCCGCCGCGCGAAGTCCGGTGACCTCAATCGGCTCGCCCGCGCGACCGGCGGCCGCGTCGTCTCCAACCTCGACGACATCGAGTCGGACGACCTCGGCTTCGCCGGCTCCGTCGCCCAGAAGGACATCGGCGGCGACGAGCGCATCTTCGTCGAGGACGTCGAGGAAGCGAAGTCCGTCACCCTCATCCTCCGCGGCGGCACCGAACACGTCGTCGACGAGGTCGAGCGCGCAATCGACGACTCGCTCGGCGTCGTCCGCACGACGCTGCTCGACGGGCAGGTCCTGCCCGGCGGCGGCGCCCCCGAGGCCGAGCTGGCGCTGCAGCTCCGCGACTTCGCCGACTCCGTCGGCGGCCGCGAGCAGCTCGCCGTCGAGGCGTTCGCCGACGCGCTGGAAGTCGTCCCGCGCACCCTCGCCGAGAACGCTGGTCTCGACCCCATCGACTCGCTGGTCGACCTCCGCTCCCGCCACGACGGCGGCGAGTTCGGCGCCGGTCTCGACGCCTACACGGGCGACGTGATCGACATGGAGGCCGAGGGCGTCGTGGAGCCGCTCCGCGTCAAGACCCAGGCCATCGAGTCCGCCACCGAGGCGGCCGTCATGATCCTCCGCATCGACGACGTCATCGCGGCCGGCGACCTCAAGGGCGGCGGCACGGACGACGGCGGCGACGACGGCGGCCCCGGCGGCGCGCCCGGCGGCATGGGCGGCGGCATGGGCGGCATGGGTGGCATGGGCGGCGCGATGTAAGCGAGGTTCTGAAAGAACCTCGATACCGAGCGGGGAGCGCACGCGACCCGCGAGGTGTGAAGTTCGGTTAACGCCTTCACACCCCACCCCGACCGCAGCCGTTCCGCTGGACCGCTTCACTGACCGACCGTCGCGCGCCCCCGTCGGGCCACGACGACACGCGATTTTTATCGACGACTCGACCGCCGAGCGACGCGTTCGTCGCTCGCGATTCTTCTTTCCAACACCGAGCGCCGCGCTACCGCTCCCCACATTCGGCTCGCGCGACAGGAGGG
>NZ_AOJK01000065.1 GCF_000336875.1 Halorubrum californiense DSM 19288
GAGATGTGTATAAGAGACAGCTGGAGCATCGACGACGACGCCGAGCGACAGACCGCGCGCCGCGAGTCGCAGACGGCGGACTACTTCCTCGGCGGGATCAACGCGGTCGCGCAGACGGGCGAGCTGGTCGCCGCCGACCTCTCCGGCAGCCGGATCGGCGCGTACCCGTTCGCCGCGGGCAACGTCGTCATCGTCACCGGGATCAACAAGATCGTTCCGACGCTCTCGGACGCCTTCGACCGGCTGGAGTCCGTCGCGTACCCGCTGGAGAACGAGCGCGCGCAGGAGGCGTACGGCGTCGAGTCCGCGATCGCCAAGCAGCTCGTCTACCGGCGCGAGACCGAGGAGGGCCGGACGACGGTCGTCCTCGTCCGCGAGCAGCTCGGCTACTGAGCGGTTCGCGCGTCACACGCTAACTCGCATCACGCTTTTTGTCCCCCTTTCGTCGACCGCGAGCGGCTCGTTCGACCCCGGTGCGCCCGGCGGACGCGACGGGATTCGAACCACGGTCGCTCCCGTTCGCTCGCTGCGCTCGCTCACCTCCCGCTCCCTGGTTCGAACCCTCCCGACCGGTTCCCTCACCGCCTCGCTGTCGCTCGGCGGTTCGGTGTACGGGCCGGGAGGGATTCGAACCCCCGACCGTCCGGTTAAAAGCCGGACGCTCTCCCTAACTGAGCTACCGGCCCAGACGAATCGCTGTAAGGTCAGCCGACGGATAAACGTTTAGAACCGCGGGAGGGGTCGGCGCCGCCACCAGAAACGGTTTCCGACCCCCCGCCGTCGCCGCGAGCATGACATTCGACACGCGCTCGTTCGCCGCCGCCCTCTGCCGGTACCGCTCGACTGCCGGCGAGGAGGCGGCCGCGGCCGCGTTCGTCGCGGAGCGACTCGCCGACCTCGGCTTCGAGACCTACGCCTGGGACGCCGACCCCGCCGTCCTCGCCGACCATCCCTCCTTCCCGACCGACCTCGACGCGGCGGCCGTCGAGGGACGACGCAGCGTCGCGGGCGTCCTCGAACTCGGCGGCGCGAGCGACGGCGACGACGCGGGGGACCCGGGCTGTGAGAACGGCGGCGGCGATCCGGTTCCCACGCTCGTCTTGAACGGCCACCTCGACGTCGTCCCCGCCGAGCCGACCGAGTGGTCGAGCGACCCGTTCGACCCGGTCTGGCGCGACGACGCGGGCGGCGGCGCGGACGGCCGTGCGGACACGGATGGCGACGCGGACGCGGACGGCCGCGGCGACGGGGGTGGCGAGACCCTCACCGCTCGGGGCGCGGCCGACATGAAGTCCGGGATCGCTGCCTGCGTCGGCGCCGCGGTGGACGTCCGCGAAGGGGTCGCGGACGGGTCGATCGATCTCCCGCCATCTGGGCTTCGGCTCGTGGTCGAGGCCGTCGCGGGCGAGGAGGACGGCGGCTACGGCGCGGCGACCGCCGCGCTCGCGAGCCCGTACCCCTTCGAGCGCGACGCGGCTATCGTCGCGGAGCCGACCGAACTGCGCCCGGTCGTCGCCTGTGAGGGGTCGCTCATGGCCCGGCTGGAGATCGACGGGCGGAGCGCGCACGCGGCCACCCGATGGCGCGGCGAGGACGTGCTCCCGCGGTTCGAGGCGATCCGGGAGGCGTTCATGACGTTGGAGTCGGAGCGCGGCGAGTCCGTCTCGCACCCGCTGTACGGGGAGTTCCCGGTGCCGTGGCCGGTCGTCTGCGGCCGGGTCGAGGCCGGCTCGTGGGCGTCGACGGTCCCGGCGACGCTCGAAGCCGAGTTCCGGATCGGCGTCGCGCCCGGCGAGACGGTCGCCGAGGTGGCGGCGGCGTTCCGCGAGCGGCTGGAGACGGTCGCAGCCGAGGACCCCTGGCTGCGCGAGCATCCACCTCGGTTCGAGCGGTTCTCCGTCCAGTTCGAGCCCGCGGAGATCCCCGTCGACGAGCCGGTCGTCGAGGCGGTCCGCGCCGGCCTCGTCGCGACCGGGCTCCCGGACGTCGAGCCGCGAGGCGCGACGTACGGCGCCGACTCGCGCCACTTCGTCGCGGCCGGGATCCCGGCGGTGCTGTTCGGTCCCGGCACCATCGACGAGGCGCACTACCCGGACGAGACGATCGCGTGGGACCAAGTCGTCCGGGCGAGGGTCGCCATCGCCGCCGCCGCGGAGCGGTTCGCGCGCGACCACGCGGCGTAAATCGTCGGAAGAGGTCCCGCGGCGCCGTGTTCGCGTCCGTCGGCGGGGGCGGTTATCGGTTGGTATCGCCGAGGTACTCGTCGACCGCGTCGGCGACGATCGCTCCCGGCTCGACGTTCTCCATCGAGGCCCGGCGGCGCAGTTCCACGTACGTCTCGGCCGGGAGGCGGACCTGAAGCCGCCCGAGTTCGACCCCGGCCTCGCGGACGGCGGCCTCGATGTCCGTTCCCTCGTTGACGGCGGAGGCGATCGCGCGGACCTCCCGCACGGTCAGGTCGCCGTCTATCGCCGCCCACGCGAGCAGGTAGCGGTCCCGCCCGCCGAGCCGCGCGACGTGTTTCGCGGCGCTCGGCGCGATCCGTCCGTTGGCGACCTGCCGACGGATCGCCTGCGGGAGGTCGTGGACCCGCGCCCACTTGCGGATGAACGCGACGGAGACGTCCTCGCCCGCCCGCTCGGCCGCCTCCTTGTACGAGCCGACGCCGCGGACGAGCGCCGCGCAGGCGGCGGCGCCGCGCAGCATGAGGACGTTGTCGCCGTCGCCGACGTCGCCGGCCGCGAAGCGGGCCACCGTCTCCGCGGCCTCAGCGACGCTGTCGGGGTCGTTCGGGTCGAACCCGACCGCCTCCGCCGCCCGGTCGCCCGTCACCGCCGGGTCCGCCCGGACCACCGGCTCGCCGACGGGGGACTGCCGGTCTGCGCGTGACTCCTCGGTCATACACGTCTCTTCGGGGCCGCAGGTATAAACGCCGGGCACCGGGGCGGAACTCGCCCGAACGCCGGACGCTCCCGGCCGGCCGTCAGCGCCCGACCTTACTTCGCGCTCGTGACCGCCGCGTCGCCGTCGTCTCCCTCGCCCGCTCCCCGCGCGTACAGGACGTACGAGTACGCGACGGTGATCGCGGCGGTCGCGAGCGCGGGGCCGACGAGGAAGTACACGGCGTACTCGCCGGCGAAGAGGCCGGCGACCGCGAGCGCGGCCGAGAGCTTGAACAGCCGGCCGCCGAGCGCGTGGGTCTTCTCCCAGACGGCGTCGTCGCTGAGCGTCCACGGCGTCCGGATCCCGACGAACCAGTTCGGCTCGACGTGGGGTAACAGCGTGCCGACGTAGTAGAGCAGCGCGGCCCCGCCGGCGACCGCGAGCGTCGTCACGTCGACCGCGTAGCCGAGGTTGACGGCGAGCACGGCGAGGTGGAGCGCGACGAGGAACGCGGTGACCACGACGACGAACCGGTCGTAGTGGACCCGGAACCCCGCGATGTTCTCGCCGAGCGGGTCGATCCGCGGGAGCAGCGCGAACAGACCGATCAGCCCGGCCGCGAGCCCGGGGACGAGCCACATCCCGAGCGTCCGGGAGAGCGTGCCGGTCGCCTCGCCGGCGGCGTTCCACCGCGTCACCATCTGTTCGGGGAGGTCCGGTGCGACCGCGAGGCTGGCGGCGGCGCCGACGGCGACGAGGAGGGCGGCGACGCCGAACCGGAGCCGCGTGGAGAGTCTGGATTCGGAGGGCATACGGTTCGGGAAACGCGCCCCGGGGTGATAAAATTCGACTGGCGTGGGAGGCTCCCCCGATGCGCCCGGCGCGACGCAACCCTTACCGGTCGTGACCGCCAAATCGGAGCATATGACCGACGAACGCGACGACGACGGCCACGAGTTCTCCTCGGGGCAGGGCGTCGACGCCGACTACGACGCGTTCACGCTGGACCCGCCGGAGCTTGGCGAGGACCCGAGCCGCGTCGACCCCGTCGACTCCCGGGTGCTGACCGAGGAGCTGGACCGCCGGAACATCGGCAGCGAGGATGTCGACGTCGAGCAGCTGATCGACGTCGGCCTCTCGTACATGGGGATCAACCGGTTCGAGGAGGCGACGGAGACGTTCGAGCGCGCCGCCAACTTCGCCGAGGAGGACTCGCTGGAGGCGCAGGAGGCGTGGGTGAACAAGGGCGCCGCCCACGCCCAGTTGGAGGAGTTCGACCAGGCGATCGGCGCGTACCAGGAGGCCCTCCGGATCGACGAGGAATCCGAACACGCGGCGACCGCGGAGACCAACCTCGCGTACTCGCTCTGGGAGTCCGGGCGGGGGGAGCAGGCGCTCGAACACGCCGAGCGCGCCGTCGAGACCGACCCGCGCTTCGCGGAAGCGTGGTACAACCGGGGGTTCCTGCTGGTCGAGCGCGGGCTCGCCGAGGACGCGGTCAAGTGCTTCGACAACGCGATCCGGCTGGGCTACCGCGACGCGGGCGTCCTCGAGGAGAAGGCGCGCGCCCTCGAAGAGGCGGGCGACCACGAGCAGGCCGAGGAGGTCGCCGACCGCGCCGAGGAGCTCCGTCGCGAGGCCGAAGAGCAGATGGTCGAAGAGCAGACGGGACAGGCGCCCGGGCCGGGCGGGCAGGCTCCGCAGGGCGGTCGCGGCGGGCGGGGTGCCGGCGGTCGGGGCGGCGCCGGCGGCCGCGGCGGCCAGAACGGCGAGCCGGAAGGCCCGGAGCGGGAGCTCCAAGGCGAGGGCCCTGAGGGCTTCTGAATGCTCCTCCGTGAGCGCGAGACCGCCGAGGGACGGCTCGTCTCCGTCTGCGACCCCGACTGCCTCGGCGAGACGTACGACAACGGACGCGCGACGCTCACCGTCAGCGAGGAGTTCTACGGCGGCGACGACGCCGTCGAGGCGACCGCCGAGGAGGTGGTCGCGGGGCTCCAGCGCGCACAGGTCGCGAACATCGTCGGCACCGAGGCGGTCGGCGTCGCCGTCGAGGCCGGCCTCGTCGACGAGGAGACGGTCTTGGAGTTCGACGGGACGCGCCACGCGCAACTGCTCTGGCTGTAGCGGCGCGTCGCCGCCCGCGTCTCGCCGGGATCCGAACCGGCTAAGGGCGCGGGCGACGAGGCGAATCCGATGAGACGACTCACGCGGAGCGAACTGGCGTCGCGGGTGGGGCCGCGGTCGCCGTCCGACGCCTTCTGGCGGCGCGCGATCGACCGCGGGGAGGCCGCGCTCGGCGTCGGCGCAGACGCCGTCGACGAAGGCGCGCCCCCCGGCGACGAACCGACGGAGCCGCTCGACACGGGGGACATCGTCGACGTGGGCGACCACGCCTTCGTCGTCGTCGACGCCGACCGCACCGAGAGCGGCGGGCGGATCTACCGGATCGAACTCGTCGCCGACCGCGAAGGAGACTGAAGATCGGGAGACGGGCCGACTCGGAAGCCGACCCACTCGGGGAGCCGACCCTCTCGGGGGAGGCGAGCCCCGATCAGAGTCCGGCGACGTCCTCGATGGCGTCGGTGAGTTCCTTCACGCTCTCGACGGTGTGCTCGCCCATGTGGCCGATCCGGAACGTCTCCTCGCCGAGGTCGCCGTAGCCGTTCGAGAAGACCATGTCGTACTGGTCGTTCACTTCCTCGATAGTCGCGCTAACGTCGATCCCCTGCGTGTTCTCGATACAGGCGACCGTCTGCGACTCGTAGCCTTCCTCGGGGAACATGTCAAAGTGTTCGCCCGCCCAGTCGTGGACGTACTCGGTCATCTCGCGGTGGCGCTCGTCGCGAGCGCGGTGTCCCTCCTCCAGCATGTGTTTCATCTGCTTGCGGTACGCCAGCATGATCGGGATCGCGGGCGTCGAGTGGGTCTGGCCCTTCCGGTCGTAGTAGTCGATGGTGCGGCGGAAGCCGCCGTACCACGAGGAGTCGCCCTTCTCGACCTCGCGGTCGTAGGCGTCGTCGCTGACGACGCAGACGGCGAGTCCGGGCGGCATCGCGAACGCCTTCTGGGTGGACGCGAAGATCGCGTCGATCCCGTGGGCGTCGATGTCGAGGTAGTCGCCGCCGAGCGACGAGACGGCGTCGACGGCGAAGTAGGTGTCCGGGTACTCCTTCAGGACGTCGCCGATCGCCTCTACGGGGTTGCGCACGCCGGTCGACGACTCGTTCATCACGCCCGCGACCATGTCGTACTCCGCGTCGGCGGCCTCGACCGCCTCGCGGACGTCCTCGGGCTTGACCGCCTCGCCCCACTCGTACTCCAGCCGGTCGACGTCCTTGCCGAGCCGCTCGGCGACGTTGGCGTAGCGCTCGCTGAAGGCGCCGCAGGTCGGGACGAGGACGCGGTCGTCGACGAGGTTCAGCGTCGTCGCCTCCCAGAACTCCGTCCCGGAGCCGGTGAGGATCACGACGTCGTTGTCGGTGCCGAGGAACTCCTTCGTGTCCTCGACGATAGTGGTGTACAGGTCGGTCATCCGGTCCATCCGGTGGCCGAACGTCGACTCCGTCATCGCCTCGATGACGTCGTCGCGGACCTCGGTCGGGCCGGGGATGTACAGCGTCTTGTCGTCGTAGTCGTCGCGGTATTCGCGTTTCTTCGTCACGGGATCCACCTGTTGGATCGTACCGGGACGCGTGAGGGTATGGACCTTGTGTTCCGTTCAAAAGGCGCGACGCGCGGTCGGCTTTCTCTCCCCGGAAACGGCGCTATCGCCGGGATCAAACGGCTTTATACGAGCGGGGAAGAGAGAGTGGGTATGATACACGCACGAAGAGTTACAACAGCCAGAGGTGGGCCGCCGTGAGCGGCGACGAGGAACTCGCGAAGGATCTGGGCCCGCTCGCGGCGCTCACGATCGGGATCGGGACGATGATCGGCGCCGGGATCTTCGTTCTCCCCGGCACCGCGGTCGCCCGCGCCGGCCCGCTCGCGGCGTTCACGTTCGTCCTCGGCGGCGTGATCGCCTTATTCACCGCGCTGTCGGCCTCCGAACTCGGGACGGCGATGCCGAAGTCCGGCGGGGCGTACTTCTACGTCAACCGCGCGCTCGGGCCGATGTTCGGCTCCGTCGCGGGATGGGCCAACTGGCTCGGGCTGGCGTTCGCCTCCGCCTTCTACATGTACGGCTTCGGCGAGTACGTCAACGCGCTCGTCGGCCTCGGGCCGGTCGGGCTCGGCCCGCTGACGCTGGAGGCGGCGCAGGTGATCGGGCTCGCTGGCGCGCTGCTTTTCATCGCGGTCAACTACTTCGGCGCGAAGGAGACCGGCGGCCTCCAGATCGTCATCGTGATGTCGCTCTTAGGCATCCTCGCGGTCTTCACCGTCGTCGGCCTGCTGAACGCCGAGATGTCGTCGCTGCGGCCGCTCGCGCCGCCGGGCACGACGAGTCAGGTCCTCCCGGTGACGGGGATCATCTTCGTCTCGTATCTCGGCTTCGTCCAGATCACCTCGGTCGCCGAGGAGATCAAAAATCCCGGGCGGAACCTCCCGCTCGCGGTCCTCGGCTCGGTCGTCATCGTCACGGTCGTGTACGCGCTGTTCCTCCTCGTCCTGCTCGCGGCGGTGCCGAACGAGCTCGTCGCGAACAACGAGACCGCGGTCGTCGACGCCGCCCGGCTGTTGTTCGGGCAGTACGAGATATTCGGCTTCTCGCTGGGCGCCGTCGGCGCCGGCATGTTACTGATCGGCGGGCTGCTCGCGACCGCCTCGTCGGCGAACGCGTCGATACTCTCGTCGTCGCGGATCAACTTCGCGATGGGCCGCGAGAAGATCGTCACGCCGTCGCTCAACGAGATCCACGACCGGTTCGGCACGCCGTACAAGTCGATCGCGCTCACCGGCGCGCTCATCCTCGTCTTCCTCGTCGCCGGGAGCGTCGAGTCGCTGTCGACGATGGGCTCCGTGCTCCACCTCGTCGTCTACGGACTGCTCAACATCGCGCTGATCGTGATGCGCGAGTCGGAGGTCGAGGGGTACGACCCCGACTTCGAGGTCCCGTTCTACCCGGTCGTTCCGATAATCGGCGCGGTGTCGTCGTTCGCGCTGATCATCTATATCGAGCCGACGATCATCCTGCTCTCCGCGGGGCTCGTCGCGTTCGCCGTCCTCTGGTACCTCCTATACGCCCGCGGGAAGGTGGAGTCCCGCGGCGTGCTCGGCACGTGGATCCTCGACCGCTCCGACGAACTGCCCGAGCAGGCCGTCTCGGCGGCGACCTCCGTCCAACCGAGCGGTGGCGACTACCGGGTGATGGTGCCGCTCGCGAACCCCAAGACCGAAGAACACCTGATCACGCTCGCGTCCGCCATCGCCAAGCAGCGCGACGGGACCGTCGTCGCGGTCAACATCGCGAACGTGCCGGACCAGACCTCGCTTGAAGCGGCCCGCGACCGCGGCGCCCACGAGGCGGCCCACGGCCTCCTCGATCAGGCCCGCGCGGACGCCGAGACGTTCGGCGTCGACGTGGAGACCCACGTCGTCTTATCGCACCGCGTGTTCGAGGAGGTGTTCGACGCCGCGCGCACCTACGGCGCGGACATGACCGTGATGGGCTGGGGCGAGGACTCGCACGGGGCGCCCGGCCGCGCCGAGTCCGCCGTCGACGAACTGGCGTACTCGCTCCCCTCGGACTTCCTCGTGTTCCGCGACCGCGGGTTCGACGCCTCGCGCATCCTCGTGCCCACCGCCGGCGGGCCGGCCTCGGACCTCTCCGGCGCCGTCGCGAAGATGCTCCAGACCGAGTTCGACGGCGAGGTGACGCTGCTCCACGTCGCGGAGAGCGGCGAGGAGGAGGCGGGCCGCGCGTTCCTCTCCGAGTGGGCCGACGCGCACGACCTCTCGGACGCCACGCGCCGGATCGAAAGCGGCGACGTCGAGACCAGCATCGAGCGCGCCGCCCGCGACGCGACGATGCTCATCATCGGTGCGACCCAGAAGGGGCTGCTCTCGCGGCTGGTCCGCGGCTCGCTCGTGCTCGACGTGCTCAGCGAGGTGGAGTGTTCCGTGCTGCTCGCCGAGCCGAAGAGCGAGCGCGGGTTCCTCGACCGGCTGTTCGGTAGCGGCGCGCGGTCGAACGACATCACCGACGCGACCGAGACCGGCGTCGAACCGGAACCGTCGACGCCCGAGTTCGACGACTCGAAGGACGACGCCTGATCGGTTTCGCCCGCAATCGGCGGGACGCCGAAAAACCTCGGCGGCCTCGACGCGGTCATCGACTGACCGCGCGTCCGAGCGACGCCGGGCGCTCGCGCCTATCCTACGCCGAGCGGTCGACCCGGCGGACGACCGACCCGATCAACACCGCCACCGGGATTATCTCGAGTCGTCCGACCCACATGTTGACTATCAGCATCGCCTTCGCCGTCCCGGGCATGGTCGCTCCGGTGACCCCCGAGTCGAGGCCGACGTTGCTCTGTGCGCTCATCACGTCGAAGATCACGTACTCCAGCGGGTACGTCGGGGGGAGGACCCGAAGGAGGACCGCGACGCCGATCACGAGGAACGTGATCCACAGCAGGAACACGACCGTCGCCTCCGTGTACTCGCGCTGCGCCTGCGCCTCGCTGAGCCGTCGGTCGCCGATCTGGAGGTAGCGGATCGCGGCCTGCGGCCGGAAGACGTCCTGTATCTGCCAGATCGTCCCCTTGACCAGCGTGACGACGCGAATGAGCTTGATCCCGCTCACCGTCGACCCGGCCGCCGCACCGGTGAGCATTCCGAGACACGCGAACAGCGTCGGACCCGCGGTCCAGACGCGTTCGGTGCCTCCGCCGACCGACGCGCTGCCGAATCCGGTGTTCGACGTCGCGGAGACGAACTGGAACAGGCTCACCCGGAACGTCTCTTCGAGCGTCGCGTACTGCCCGTTCGCGTAGAGGATCGCGGTCAACACGAGCGAACCGACGGTGAACCAGATGAACACCCACCGCGTCTGGAGGTCGGCGTAGAAGTTCCGCAGCTCGCCCTTGAAGATAAGGTAGTGGACCGGGAACGCGATGCTCCCCGCGACCATGATCGGGACCGTGGCGTACTCGATCAGCGGGCTCCCGTAGTGGCCGATCGAGTCCGCGTGGACGGAGAACCCACCCGTCGCGATCCCGGTCATCCCGTGGTTGATCGCGTCCCACAGGGGCATCCCGGCGAGGAGGAACAGGGCGATCGAACCGAGCGTGAGGCCGACGAAGATCTTCCAGATCTCGCGGACGGTCGTCACGATGCTCGGGTGGATCTTCTCGGACCGCGCCTCGCTCTCGTAGAGCGTGTACGAGCCGCTGCTCCCGCCGGACCGGCGAAGGATCGCGACCGTCAAGACGATCACGCCGACGCCGCCGACCCACTCGATGAACGACCGCCACCAGTGGATCGCCCGCGGGAGCTCTTCCTCGACGGTCGCCATCGTGAGCCCGGTGCCGGTGAAGCCGCTCATGCTCTCGAACACCGCGTCGAGGGGGTTCCGGAAGGTCGCGGTGGTCGGGTCCATCGGCGGCGTGTTCGCCCACGCCGGGAACGGGTCGACGTGGATCGTCCACGCGATGAGGACGAACGGGAGCCCGCCCAAGATCCCCACGAGCGCCCACGCCGTGGCCGCGGTGACCATCGCCTCGCGCTTCTCCGGCGGGTCGGCACCGCGGTACCGTCGGACCAGCGCGGTGCCGATCCCGGCCATGACGACCGCGGAGACCACGAACGCGGGCACGGTGTAGAACTCACCGTTGACCGCGGCCACGACGAGCGAGATCAGCATCATCAGCGAGACCGCCTGGACGATGCGACCGACGTCGCGACCGACGGTGTCGTTTTTCACCCTCATGACTCCCTCGCGCCGGGGGGGCTCCCCCGCGGCGACGGTCGACCGGTCACAGGCTCACCCCGTTCGACCCGTTCTCCTGGTCCTCGTAGTGACCGAAGATGTCCGTCACGTCCGGGGTCGCACCCGTCCCGGAGTAGACGGTCAGCAGGTCGCCCGTCTCGATGCGGGTCTGTCCGCGGGGCGTGATCGGCGCGTCCGCGTTCTCCCGCTCGATCGCGACGATGAGCGTCTCGTCGCCGACGAGCCCCTCCTCGTCGGCCTCGACGAGGGTCTTCCCGGCGATCGGTGCCTCCTCGGCGACCGTGATCTCGAACACCTCTGCGATGTCGCCGACCCGCATGTAGTCGACGATAGACGGTCGGTCGACCGACCGGAACAACGACTCGGCGATGAGTCGCTGCGGGTTCTGCATGGTGTTCACGCCGATCTGGCGGAACAGGTTCATGTGTTCGGGGCTGTGGACGACGGAGACGACGTTCGGGACGTCGAGCTCCTGCGCGAGCAGCGAGACCATCACGTTGGTCGCGTCCTGGTCCGTCGTCGTGATGATGGCGTCCGCCCGGTCGCTGCCGGCGTCGACGAGATTCTCCTTGACCGTCGCGTCGACGTTGAGTACCATACAGTCGTACTCGCTCGCTATCTCGTCCGCCTTCTCCGGATCGTTCTCGATGACGACGACCTCGTATCCGGCGCCCGTTGCGATTTCGATGAGCGGCGTTCCGATGTCGCCGGCTCCGACGATGATGATGTACATGTTTGTTGATGTGTCCTTCCGCCCGTGGTCCTAGGCGCTCTCCTCGGAGTCGCCGTGGAGGCGTCCGAGGTAGTGCCACCGATACTGCCCGTCTCCCTCCTCCTTTGCGGGATCCCACGCGACTCTGTACGCGAACGGACCGCGCGCACTCCCCGTTTCGTCCGGCCGTTCCACGACCGCGATCGTGTACGCGCCGTGGTCCTCCGTGCGGACGAGCTCTTCCCCGGGCCGCGACTCGATCGCGTCCGTCAGCGTCGGTTGCTCTCGAAGGAGCCGCTGCGCGTAGTGAATAACCGCCCTGAGCTGCGTGTCGTCGTTTCCTTCGAGCGCAGCGATCACGTCGTCAGAGACGCTCTCCGGCGGATCTGTGTGGGGTTCTGTCATGGTTCGTGCGTGTTGCGGCCGTGTCGATCCCGGGCGGGCGGGTCCGGCGTTCGAGCGGTGCCCCCGACAGCGACGGTTTTTGATCCGGAATCTATGATACCTCGAATTTTCTCTGAGGCATAAATATTAGCTTTTTGTTTTTCCAAAGCGGTTCAAAAACAAATTCAGTTCGTCTGCGCAAATCACTCACCCCCGCGGCACGGGTACGAGAAATCATTTGTACGCGCTGGTCGTCGTTCGAACATGGGACATCGCATCGACGAGATCGACAAGCGCATCCTCTACCACTTCGCCGTGGACGCGCGCAACACGGCCACGTCCGACGTCGCCGAAGAGATGGGAGTGACGCCGGCGACGATCCGAAACCGGATCGACCAGCTCGAAGAGCGAGGCATTCTCCGCGGCTACCCCGCCGACGTGGATTACAAGGCGATCGGCGGCTACATCACCTACCTGTTTAGGTGTACGGCGCCGATCCCGGAACGAACGCAGCTCGCGCAGTCGGCGCTTGACGTCTCCGGGGTCGTCGGCGTCCAAGAGCTGATGTCGGGCTCAGTGAACCTCCTCGTCACCGCGGTCGGCGGGGACACCGACGACATCAACCACATCGCGGGCGAACTCTCCGACCTCGGACTGCGGATCGAAGACGAGAGCGTGATGCAAGGCGAGTACCACAGGCCGTACGACCCGTTCGGTCCCGAAACCGTTCCGAAGGGGCCGTCGCTCACCGACTTCATGAGCCTCGCGGGCGACGCCGAAGTCGCCGAGTTCACCGTCTCGGAGGGCGCCGAGATCGCGGGGAAGACCATCGAAGAGGCGGTCGCGGAGGACCTGATCTCGCGCGATTCCCACGTCGTCGGCGTCGAGCGAGACGGCGAGGTGCTCACGCCGAAGGGCGAAACGACGTTTCAGGCCGGCGACGTCGTCTCGCTGCTCTCGCCCGCGCCGTTCGAGACGGGGTCGCTGAAGGCGTTCGGCTCGCAGCGGGAGTGACCGCGGGACCGACTCGTCGTCAGCCGGCCGGGGTCGGCGCTACCCCCAGTGCCAGAAGTGGTTGCCGTCCTCCTCGACCGGGTCGGTGCGCTCCCGGAGGTCGGCGACATCCTCGGCGGTCGGCTCGTGGTCGTCGGGGAGCCGCTCCATACAGTCGAAACAGAGGAAGAACTCCGAGCCGTCGGTGAGTTCGAGCGTGAGTCCCTGCGTCGACTCGAACGCGAAGTTCCACAGGTCGCCGATGCCGCCGGCGATCCGCACGGAGCGCTCGCAGACGTCGCACGCCTCGGAGGCCATATACGTGTCTTACTGGGTCCGCGGGCTAAGGCGTGTCGCCTCGATACTCGTACCTCGTTGTTCGGGAAGAGGTGACTGATCATTCCTCCGCGAACACCTCCAAAGCCCCAGCCGTGAGGCGGGCGCACGCTCGCCGCGCTCCTCGGTCGCTCACTCCGTTCCTCCCTGCGGTGCTCGCGTCGCCTGCGCCCGCCTCACGACTGCCCCTTTGAGTCCCACCCCGCACAGCAACCGCAGCCTCACACCTCCCCAGCCTCGTCAGTCGCCTCCGCTTCGCTCCGGCGACTGACTCCAGCGAGGGACCGAAGGTCCCTCTGGCAGCCGGCGCGTAGCGCCGGCGACCTCGCGCGTGCTGACCCGCGGCCGCCGAGGGCGGCCGCTCGCAGGCACGCGCCACCGCATCTATTTATAAATAAACGTCGTTGGTCACCGCGATTCGACGTCGATCACGTGCGCGTCGCTCGGGTCGAACCCGACCGTCACCGCGCCGTCGAGCGGGTCGACGGCCCGGACGAGCAGTTCGCGGTCGCCCCAGTCGAGGGTGACGCGCGTCGTCTCGCCGAGGAACTCCGCGCTGGCGACGGTCGCGCGCAGCGCGTTCTCGCCCGCGGGGGCGCCGGTCTCGCCGCCCGCCGGTTTGTCTGCGCTCGCGACGCGGAGGTGTTCCGGGCGGACGCAGAACGCGATCCGGTCGCCGATGTCGGGGAGCTGCGTCGCGGTCGCCTCTTCCGCCTCCGCTTCTTCGTCGCCCCCGACCGCGACGCGGTGGGTCTCGTCGCCGCCGTCGACGTCGACCGCGAGTTCGCCCGCTTCGGGGATGTCGACGACTCCCCCCGCGAACACGTTGTTGTCGCCGACGAACTCGGCGACGAACCGGGTGGCGGGCCGGCGGTAGACGGTCCGCGGGGGCGCCACCTGCTCGGGCGTCCCGCCGTTCATCACCGCGACGCGGTCGGAGACGGCCAGCGCCTCCTCCTGATCGTGGGTGACGTATATCGTGGTGATTCCCAGTTCGGACTGGATCCGCTTCACCTGCGCGCGCAGTCGCTCGCGGAGCCGCGCGTCGAGCGCGCTCATCGGCTCGTCGAGGAGGAGCACGTCGGGGCCGGGCGCGAGCGCCCGGGCCATCGCGATCCGCTGTTGTTGCCCGCCCGAGAGGCTCTCGGGGTCGCGGTCAGTGGCGTCGGGGAGGTCGACGAGGTCGAGCAGGTCGGCGACGCGCTCGTCGCGCGTCGTCCCCTCGGGCGGGTCGGCGAAGTTGAGCCCGTAGGCGACGTTCTCCCCGACGGTCATGTGCGGGAACAGCGCGTAGCTCTGGAACACGACGCCCACGTCGCGGTCCTCGGGGGGGACGCCGGCCATCGATTCGCCGCCGAACCTGACCGTCCCGCTCGTCGATTCCTCGAACCCCGCGATCAGTCGGAGCGTGGTCGTCTTCCCGCAGCCGGAGGGGCCGACGAGCGTGAAGAACTCGCCCTCGCGCACCCGGAGGCTCACGTCGTCGACGGCGGCCGTCTCGCCGTAGCGCTTGCTCACGCCGTCGAGTTCGACCGCGATTGGGGCGTCGGCCCCGTCGGCGTCGCCGGCCGTGTCACCGCGCCCGTCTCCGCCGGGCGCTCGCTCAGAGCCCACGGTGGTCACCCCCGAGCCGCTCGATGACGACGAAGCTCAGCCCGGTGACGACGAGGAGGACGACGCCCATGGCGGTCGCCGGTCCGAGCCGCCGACCGATGAACCGTTCGATCGCCACGGGCATCGTGTACGCGTCGGCGCCGGTCGCCAGCACCACCGTCGAGGTGAACTCCCCGATCGAGATGGCGAACGCGAACGCCGCGCCCGCGACGACCGCGGGCCAGACGAGGGGGAGCTCCACGTCGCGGATCACCCGCGCCCGCGAGGCACCGAGCGCCCGCGCGGACTCGACGAGCGAGCGGTCCAGCCCGGAGAGCCCGGGCGAGACGGTGCGCACGACGAACGGGTAGCCCGACACCGCGTGCGCGACGACGATGGCGACCGCGCCGCTCGCGGCGATCCGCCACTCGGCTATCTCGACGCCGAAGACGAGCCCCCGGAGGAGCCCGAGCCCGACGATGATCCCTGACACCGCGAGCGGCGCCATCGCGGCCGCGTCCACGAGCGTCCGCCCGCGATACCGGCGCGTGGTCAACACCGCGACGACGACGCCCATCGGGAGCGCGAGCAGCGTCGCGGCCGCCGCGAACGCCAGCGAGTTCCGGATCGCGGGCCACGGCCGCACCTGAAACGCCGCCCCCGTCTGCTGGCGCTCGATCAGGAACCGGTAGTGGTCGAGCGTGAGCGCCCCGTCGCCGCCCGTCACGCTCGCGAGGATCATCGATGCGATCGGCGCGACGAAGAGTATCCCCGCGGCGACCGAATAGACGCCCAGCCCCGCCCGCGGCAGCAGCTCGCGGAGCGTCGGCGCGGGCGGGACGAGCGGCCGCCGCGGCAGGGGTCGCGCGCCGCGGGTGCTCGTCGAGTTCCGGGCCTCGTACCGGAGGTACGCGAGCAGTACCCCGAGCGAGATCACGAGCTCGATGATCGCCAGCGCAGCCGCCTCGGCGTAGCTCAGGTCGCGCACCAGTCGGTAGACGAACACCTCGACGGTCGCCAGCTGGAACCCGCCGAGCGCGAGGACGATGGGGAAGGTGCCGAAGGTGAACACGAAGGTGAGCGCCGCACCCGTGAGGACGGCGGGGTACACCTGCGGCGCGACCACGTCGACGAACGCGCGGACCGGGCCGGCCCCGAGGCTCCGAGCGGTCTCGACCGCGCTCGCGTCCACCGACTCCCACGCCGCGGTCGTCACGCGCGCCACGAGCGGCGCGTTGTAGAACGCGTGGGCGATCACGACCGCTTCGAGGGTGAAGAGGAGGTCGACCGGCGGGAGGCCGAGCGCCGCCAGCGCGGCGTTCAGCGTGCCGTTGTCGCCGAACGTGGCGACGAACCCGACCGCGACCATGATCGACGGGAGGACGAACGGGACGATGGTGAGCGAGCGCAGCGTCCGCCGGCCGGGGAACTCGAAGCGCGCGAGCAGGTAGGCGGCCGGGAGGCCGAGGGCGACGCTCGCGAGCGTCGAGAGCACCGCTTGGTACGCGGTGAAGCCGACGATCCCCAGCCGGCGGTCCGGCGACAGCAGCGACCCCAGGACCGCGGCCGGCGACTCGCCCGACAGCAGCCGCGCCAGCTCCCCGAAGTAGAACGGGTCCGTGAGGACCTCGGCGAAGACGGAGACGGTGACCGCCCCGTCGACGACGACCGCCTCGATCAGGACGGTCGCGGTCGGGTAGTAGAACGCGACGACGAGCGCGGCGCTGGTGAGGACCGCGAGCGCGGTCAGCGAGCGCGTCTCGATCGCGGTCCGAGCTCGGGCGAGCGGTCCGTCTCCGCCGCCCGTGCGGCCGGCGTCGTCGGTCACGCGTCCGGATCCTCGTCACACACGCGCTTAGTTCCCGGCGAACTGGCGCTCCCAGGCCTCGACCCACGCGTCGGCCGAGCCGCGGAGCTCGTCGTAGGTGAACGTCACCGGGTCGGCCGGCTCCTGTGCCAGCTCGGCGTAGTCGCTCGGCAGCTCGGCGTCGCCGGTCGCCGGGAACGCGACGTTGCGCTGGGCGATTTCGCCTTGAACGTCGGGCTCCAGCATGAACGACATGAACTGTCGGGCGAGCTCCGGCTCGTCGGCGTCGGCGAAGACGGCCATCCCCTCGGGGTTCGCGTACGCCTGGTCGTTCAGGAAGCGGATCTGGTGTTCGTCGAGGTCCGCGCCCTCCATGTTCGCGAACACCTGGTCGGTGGAGTAGGAGACGACCATCGGCGCCTCGCCCTCGCTCCACGCCGCGTACGCGTCGTCCCAGCTTCCCAGCACGCGAACGTCGTTCTCCTGGAGGTCCGCCCAGTAGTCGAGGTAGTCGTAGTCGGGGTCGCCGTCTGCGCCCTCGATTGCCTCCCCGTCGCCGTCGCTCGCGACGCCGCCGTCGCCGAAGCGGTTGATCGTGTGAAGGAGGAACGCTCGGCCGGTCGAGGAGGCGCCGGGGTTCTGCGCGATGAGCGCGCCCGCGTGTTCGTCGTCGAGCAGCCCGTCGAACGTCTCGGGCGCCTCAGCGGTCGTGCTGTCGTACACGAGGCTCACGTACCCGGTGTCGAACGGGACCGCCCGGTCGAATGGGTCGAACCGGAGCCCCTCCTTGACGGCGTCGCCCCCCTCGATATCGCCCGCCTCGGCGAAGAGATCTTCGTCGAGTTCCTCGTCGACGCGCACGAGGTCCTCCGTCGTGAGGCCGACGTAGACGTCGGCGTCGACGCCCGCGCCCGAGGCGGCGCGCTCGACGTAGTAGTTCACCTCGTTGTCCGGCGTCGCCCACTCCAGTTCGGCGTCGAACCGGCTCTCGAACTCCTCTTTGAGCCACTCGCCGGGGCTCACGGAGGGCGCGTCGATGAAGCTGGAGTACGTCGCCACCGTCAGCGTCGGAGTCTCGCCGTCGCCGCCGTCGCCCCCGCCGTCGGTGTCGCCGCCGCCGTCCGTCTCGTTCCCGTCGCTCCCGGCGCCGTCGCCGCCGTCTCCCCCGTCGCCGGTCCGTTCGGCGCTACAGCCGGCGAGCGCGACGGCCCCCGCCGTCCCGGCCGCCGTCAGGAAGCGTCGTCGGGTGCGTGGCCGGGCGCGCCGCCTCGTCTCGCTCTCGTCGGTAGTCATCACTCGGTTGTTGTACTCGGTGGTTACATAAGGGATCCGCACTCGTCCGCCGCTCCGTCTCCGAGCGACTCCCTTGTCGTCAAGCTGTTCCGTCCTGTCGCATGCGTCGGTTCCGCGGATCTCGGCCCGTTCGGGAAGAGTCTGGAGCTGTCCGCCGAGCGTCCGAGACGGTCAGTGGACGTCTCCTCAGCGTCTCACCTGTGTATTCGACGCGTGAACGTGAACACGAACAGCGCGATGAAGAACGCCCCGACGAAGCCCTCGACTGCGCTTAGCACCTCGACCGGCCGACTCGTGTCGGCCGGCGGCGTGCCGAGGATGAACGTAATGAAACTCTGGAAGCTGAACACGAGGTAGTCCGTGGGAGCGTACTCGACAGTCGAAAGGAGCCGAGCGTACAGCAGCGCAAAGAGGGAGATGACCGCGACCGAGGCGTAGACCACCCGTTCGGGGCGCTCACCGTAGCCGGTCGACAACATGAGCGTGAGGTTACGTCCCCACTTCGTCGCGTCGGTCACTCGGTCCCGCCACCGGCGCGTTCCGTCCCGGGCGAGTTCGGCGTGGCGGTGCCGGCGGTGCGTCAGTTCTCGGTAGAAGAACGCGCTCGCGGCCGCGTTGTTCCCGGTCTCGTCGGCGCCGTTCTTGGCGTTGAGGAAGGTCTGACGCAGCGTCTCCGTGCTCGGCCTTCCACGGCTGGCCTCCGGGAGCGCCTCCGGCTCCATCACCTCGTACAGCCGCCAGCCCGCCGCGGCCGGATCGAGGTCGTCGTTCTCGAAGACGAAGCCCTCGAAGCGAGTGCGCGCGAACCGAACCCGATCGCAGACCGGATCGCCGTCGGTGTTCGTGAACGACACGTCGCCGAGCGTGGCATCGGTACAATCGTACAGTACGACCCCAGACGCGGGCTGTCCGAGGGTTCCGCTGCCGACGGTCGCTTCCCTGAGGTTCACGCACTGCGTCTCGGCGGCGCCTTCGTCGGTGTGAGCACCCTCGCCCCGGTCGGCGGAATCGTCCGACGGGAGCAGGTTCAACGTGGCGACTTCCGCGGTCGACAGGTCGAGCGGACCGTCGACGAGGATGTCGGAGAAGTCGGTGATGCGAGCGAACGACGCCCGTCGGAAGTCGTGGCTCCCGCCGAAGTTCGTGCCGTCGAAGTCGGCGTCGTCGTCGAACTCGGCGAGCGTAAAATCCGTTTCGCCCCCAAACGTCGTGTCGGAAAATCTGGCGTAGTCGGTGAAGTCAACGGCCTCGAAGTACGCTTCTCTCCGAAACCGCGCCTGTCGGAAGTTCGCGTGCGCTTCGAACTGCGCGTACCACAGGCGGGCGTCGGCTCGGAAATCGGCGTGTTTGAACGCGACGGGCCCATCGAACACCGCTCCGCGCAGCTGTAGCTCGCCTTCGAACGTCGTGTTCCTGAACCCCGCTCTTCGCTCGAAGCGAACGTCACGCACCGTGAGCGGTCCGGTAACCGTCGCGTGTGAGCATCGGATCGGCTGCCGAAACACCGCATTGGTCCAGTCTGACTCGCCGATCTCCGCGTGAGCGAGGTTGATCGCGTGGTTCACCTTGCCGCCGACGGTTGCGCCACGGAGCGCGAGTTCCTCGAACGTCGCGTCGACGAACTGGCATAGCCGTCGGCTTCGGTGCTGCTCGGCCGTGGTCGCCGCCCGCGCGAGGCACTCGCGAAACGCGTTCGTCTCGTCGATATCCGACGGACGCTCCTCGGGTGGGCAATGAAACAGACAGACGTCTCTCTCGGGGAGCGCGTCGTGTGGACACGACCAGACTCGATCCGTGACGCCGGGGACGTCCTCGGTGAGCATCCACCGTCGCCCCTCCGACCGATCGTCGCCGGGCAAGTCGTAGGAAGGGACCGCAAACGTGTGATCACACCGCGATGGATCCTCCATCGGACGGAGGTGACGTGGCGACAAGATGAGTGTTGGGGTCGGGATCCTGCTCGGAGACCACGAGGGATCGCTCCGTCCGCTTTCCCCTCAGTGTCGGAACACTCTCCCGCCGACATCCATTTACTCCGCGCGAACCTCTTCGATCCATGGACGAGAACACCGGAGCGCGGTCGACGCGGACTACCCGACGCCGTCTGCTCGCCGGCGGCGCGGCGGTCGGCGTCGCCGGCCTCGCGGGCTGTCTCGGCGGGCGCGACGGGCCGGTGCCGGAACCCGATGTGACGAGCGACCGGATCGAGGACTGGCGGCAGACCGACGGGTCCGAGAGCACGGTCTTCGAGCAGTCGTACGGTCCCGTCACGGTTCGGGCGCGCGAACACACCCGGATCTTCGAGTACGCGCCGGTCGCGGACGCGCTCGCCGAGACGGTCGACGCGTCGGGGTCGCCCGTCGTCTTCTTCGCGACGCGGATCGACCTCCGGCCCGCGGTCGACCAGCTCCCGGCCGGCGTCGGCCGTGACCGGCTGATGAGCGAGGTGGAGGCGGCCGCGACAGACGCCTTCCGCGCGCAGCTCCGGAACGCCGGCATCGAGAACGTCGCGATCGCCGACGAGGGGATCACCACGGTCCGGTCCGGGCACACGGCGACCGCGTGGCGGCTGACGGGCGAGTACGCGGTCGACGGCGCGATCCCGCTTCCAACCGGGTCGACCGCGGAGATAGACCGCCCACTCCAGATCGGGGCCCGCCTCGGAGTCTGGCACGACGGAACCGACGTGATCGTCGCCGGCGGCGCGTACCCGACCGACCCGCTCCTCGACGTCTTCGACGCCGCGCTGCCCGACTCGGTCGACGCCGAGCGCGCGGTGACGCAACTGGCGGACGCGGAGACCGCGGAGG
>NZ_AOJK01000066.1 GCF_000336875.1 Halorubrum californiense DSM 19288
TCCGCGAACTCGTGGTGACCGCCGCAGTCTACAATCTCGAACAGGCTCTCAAACAGTGATCCCCACGCCGTCATCGGATTCAACAAAGCAGAGTAATCCCTCATATCCGTCATCTCTCACCCCATCAGAGTGGACGCATTTTCGCCCCTCTGTGCGAATCCGCTCATCGATAGCATCTGAGCGTTTGAGGCGACCAGAGTCAGTGAGTTCAACCTGCAACTGGTCATCGGTCGCGAATAGCGGTATCGGATCAGCAGTCGATTCGTCTACAAAATCCGGGTAGACGTACCTCTCGAGCCAGTGGGTCCACAGTTCGGCTTTCGAATCATAATCAGTGAGAAGGTCATATCGAGGAGACATTGCTGCTGTTCCTTGTTTTGTTGATTCAGTCGTGAGCCAGTTGTGGCCAGCGAGCCCGATTTCGTGAAGGACTCGATTCGGTACGAACTCTCGATTGGTCATAGTCCGGCGATACTCTGGGTGTGCGTAGATGAGTCCGATCAGCTTTGCCTCTAACTCCTGACGATAGGTCTCCACACCGTATGGACACGCACCGAGCGTCTCGACGTCCAGAATCCAGACATAGAGCTGTAAGTTAGCCGCCTCTCGAACCGCCGCGATGTGGTCGTATTTCGAGAAGCTTCCCCACGAACCGTCGTCTTCCCAGTCGTCAATCGGGAGAGCTTCATCGGTTTTCTTGTAGTGCTGGTAGATTCGAGACCCAATATTCCGGGATTCACCGACGTATACGGGGGTGATATCTGAGGCAGTGTTGATTGGCTCGTCTGCTAAGTAGAGGAGATACAGATATTCGCCGTCGTTCTTACCGTACCGATAGCGGTCGAGCGCATTGGTGGTAGCAAGTTCTCCATCAACCGCAGTAAGGAAGGGAACGGGATCCGGCCGGCTCGTATCACGAATATCTTCAAGAAGAGTATTGTCAAGCCATGTAGTCCACAAATCAGCCTTCGAGGCGGTCATCTAATTGGCAGTTATCTGCTTGTGAACTTACCAATTTCGCCGATGTCGCAAATCGTGTCCTGAGTAGATCGACTGTGCTTCGCAGCACAGCGACACAGCGGGTAGTTTTTCGCCCCCCGGAAGGGGTGAGGGCTCGAAAGAGAGCCTACAAGAGAGTGATTCTACATGAGTCAACAGCAGCATCCGAGTGACATCTCAATCGATCAGATTCCAATCGACCTACCAAATACCCAGACGTCCGAGGTAGATCCAGCAGACGTTCCCGAGGAGATTCAATCGATCACCTGTGGACTAGCAAGCGAGCACCCACCGACAAATCCACTCGTCGTGCTGAAAGCGGCCCGCTGGTGGTATATCCACGGGAAAGGCGGCACCGATCCCGCATTCCAGTGGGCCATCGAGTGGGCACGGCACCTCGCGACAGACACGCCTAGCGACGTCGACCGGTTCGACGAGTTCCTCGAGTACCTCGTCACGGTCGGCTTCGCGGACGAACGCCACGAGCTCCGCTGACAGACAGAGCGGTTTTTTGAACGCCCCTGAGGGGTGCGGCGCGGTCTGAACAGACGCAGTCGCCGTGAATTCGATTCGGTGAACACAATGG
>NZ_AOJK01000067.1 GCF_000336875.1 Halorubrum californiense DSM 19288
TGAGAAGCTTACAGCTCAGATTAGTTTCGCAGCCTCTTGGATCGATGATCACCTCGGTGACTATCTTCAAAAGTTACGCTAGGTACTACAGCAGGTTCGCGGCGCTCGCCTCTGAGCTAAGCAATTCAAATGGGAACATTACATTCGGGTGACGCTGCCGCGTCCCCCTTGCCCGCTACGCTTTCACAGCGCCAGCTCTACCTGACCAACAACCTGCTTCCCAAGAGCGTCTGTACGTTGTAGCTAAAGAACGGTTACGATTGAACTTCCGAGACTCGGTTCTTAACTGCGATTAGTAACAGTACGAATCCCACAATCGAACCCATCAGAAGTAGGTGTTCAAGTGCGAACTCCCCTATCGTATCAACAAATGGGACACCAATCACGCTTCCAAAAATAATCAAAACTACAGACACGATCGCGATAACTGCTATTCGCCTGATTGCGCCCGGTGTTTTTGGCCCACTAGGGATGTCCAAGTCACTCATATCCCAAGGAATGATGCCATCTAACAAGAAGTGACCGCCTGAAAAACGCCATCTCACTGATTACTTCTCAAACGCAGGCTATCTCTTTTCACTGTTGATCATAACCAGAGTTGAATTCTGTTTATTTGAGGTCTTCATAGTTTACTTCAGACCTCTCCTCGTAGGCTTCGTCAAACCCAAAGAACCGTTTCATAGCACCTCGAATAGTTACGTCTCTTACCAGCTTGTAGCTGTCTCTGTCAGGTCCCTCATTCCAGAGCTCAAGACGAGTCCGACTCGTCGAGTCGATCTCAAAATCAAGTCCGATCTCCTTCCAGATCTTGGTCATCTCATCTGGGTTCTCGTACCTATCTAAGCTGAATATTATTCCCTCAATTTCGTGTGATCCAAGCGAGGTCAGTAAATAATCATACTCGACGTACACCTCTTCAACACGTTCTGCCACTTTCTTCCTGTTTTCTTCCGATCTCAGTTCGGTCAGTGATCCCTCTGCGTATTTGCTGGTAAGGTCGATTGTGTTCAGGATTTCACGTCTTCTCTGGGAGTTAGTACGGTAAACGCGTAGAACCATACCCAATAGGACCGCTGCTAGACCACCAAAGAATGGCAAAACCACCTGAAGAACATCAAGAGCGTCTGGGCCGATTGAGATTATCAACAGCATGAGTGAAACTAACTTTCTATACCCTCATCACCACTATGGCACCGACAACGAGTACGACGATGTGAGTGGCGTTTACGAACCTATCTGCCTCCGTCTGACCGACAATCACTGGTAGAACATCTAGGTATGGCGCCCACGATGGTGCCCCGACGAATGGAGCAAAAAAGTTCCAAGCCGCCAGTATAACAACCGCTACCGCTGCGTATCGGATAGCGTTGCGGGCGTGTGTCGCGCTCTTAGCACCGGTACTCATATACCCGACATCTATTTGATCAGACAAAAAGGTTGGATAGACTATTTTTGAGTTTGGGATTCTATTAGGAGATTCTCCAACTCGTCTTAATCGTTGTCACACTCGAAGAGATTCGAGAGTTCCTTCGTCTCAGTCCATGACGGGTCGCACCACCAGTAGGCCCATTCCGTCGCTTTGAACCTCTCACTTATCGCGATCACCGCCCTCCAGCGCTGTCCCAATCTCCACGAACTGCTTCTGCGACGCAGTTGCCTGCTCACCATCGGCTTGTAGCTCGAGGCCACCGTTTACATCCAAACTTATCGCATCCTAGTCCGTGTTGAACAGTACCGCGTAGGGCTGCTCGCTGCCCGCGTACTCCGCCGACTCGTCGAACTACCGTCAGGTGTCTCGGCCAGTTCTCGATATCCGGGTGTGTGTTATGACTCGCACGGCTCAACCTTTGTCGTGTTCTCGTGTAGGCCTATTTTATTTATACCAGTACGGGTTTACACGGCCTCACGAGAACCACTTCCTTCTCGACGTATTTTTGAGATCAGTTGGAACTTAGTTAGGTGATAGAGTGGCTCTCAAATGAATCGCAAACATGTTGGAGAGCCTATTTTTGTCAGAGATTCTTTTGAATATAGTTCTCCAGTTACAACGTCAAACGCACATAGTGTCACGTCGTTGCTGTGTTGATGGCAGACGAAAATGCGTTCGCTGTCCGGATGAATTGCGAAGTTCCGGGGCCATCGGCCGCCGGTCGGCGTGACCGCTTCACGGACCATTTCTTCCGGGGACGCGCAGATCCGGAACGTGGCGAGAGAATCGTGGCCACGATTCGAGGCGAACAGGTACTCTACGGATGGGTGGACGTGTACGTCAGCGGCAAGGGTATCAGTTGACTCGACGCCGTCTGGGAGTGTGGATAGGGTTTCCACAATTGTCGGCCGGTGAGGGTCAGCAAGGTCAATAACCGAGAGCGTCGCGTTGAGTTCGTTCACGAGGTATCCGACCGGAGCTGTCGGGGGTACTGTGAAGTGACGCGGGCCTGACCCCGGCCGGCAGCTGACCGCCGCGTCCGGGAGCGGACGGAGCCGGTCAGTATCTCGGTCAAGTTCGTATACTGCGACCCGGTCAGCGCCGAGATCAGGTACGTAGACGAGCGAGTCGGTTACAAACTGAGCCGAATGAGGGTGCGGTGAAGCCTGTCGGTCATTTTTCGGACCGCCCCCCTCGTGACGCCGTAGGTCTAGCGGCCCGTCGAGGGCTCCGTCTGTCCTCAGAGACAGCAGGGCCACGGAGCCACCCGCGTAGTGAGCAACGATCGCGTACTTGCCGTACGGACCGACCTCGACGTGACAGGGGCCAGCATCGCCCGTCTCTGTCCGGTCAAGCCGGGTGAACTGACCGTTCGTAGAGTCTACCTCGTAGGAGACCGCCTCTCCCGATTCGCACTCGTTTACAGCCACGATGAGTGGCTCGGACGGGTGAACATCAAGGAACGACGGATTAGGCTCGTCGGCTACATCGAGTCGTTCGATCGAGTTGCCTTCGAGTTGGTACGAAGTGAGCCCGGCTTCGCCGGACTCGGTGTAAGACCCAATGACCGCAAGGCCGTGTTCCAACTCATCGATCATGCGACTACAACCCTCGCCAGGTCTGCGTCGGCTCCCACCCGAGTAGCGACTCGGCCTTCGAAAGGTCGAAGAGCGTCTCGTGGTCCTCGGGCGGTTCATGAATGGTTACACCCGGATAGAACTCTTCGATCAACGCGCTCGTTGGCTCATCGGCAGTCGTGTCCCCTGCGACTGCCCAGAACAATTCGTGCCCTTCGAAGTCAGCTTCAACGGCTTTCCGCGCTATCGACGTCGCGTCCGCCATCGCGAGGTACGAAAAGAGCACGTCGCGGCCGGTAGCAGGGTGTACATTGCTGAGTACATCAAGCGACCGATCGACTTCGATAAATGCCTCGCGCATCTCTGCGTCGGTCATCACCCACGGGTACCGTAGCGACGAGATTGTCAGGTCACATGAGGGCCGTCGTCCGAAGCCGTCGGCCGTCACTTCCATGGCGTGTTTCGCGATTCCGTACGAATCGTCCGGCGTTCGCGGGTGACTTTCGTCGACCGGGATATAGCGAACGTCTGCGGGTCGCTCCTGGTGTTCACTACCGAGTGCGTTGATGCTCGACGCGAGACACACCGACTCCAAGCCGAGTTCATCGGCCGCCTCCAAGACGTGTACCGCTGAGAGAACGTTGCTCTCGTAGACGCGAAAGTCTGGGTTACTGTACGGGTTCGGGATCGTCCCCATGTGGATCACGGCGTCGGCGCCGTACTTCGCGAGCGCACCGTACGTGTCTCCCGCGTCCAGCAGATCCGTAGTGACGTACCGGTCCGAGACATCTTCTCGTTGCTTACCACGCGCGACATTGACCGTCTCGTAGTCGTGGTCGCTCAGATGGTCAAGGATCGCTTCGCCGATCTTGCCGTTGCCGCCGGTCACCGCTATCGTATCGATTGTCATGCTTTGTGTGGTCTCCGTGCTTGTCAGCCGAATTTTTCCAGTAGACCTTTGATGTAGCCGATCGCAAACAGCCGGCCCATGTCGGTATAGCCGGCCATAGCGTCCTCGCGGTCCTGTTCGCCGACCATCCGTGGGACGTGGTCGGGCCGGATCGGTCCGTCGAAACCGATCTCTCGATACGCCTCGATGGCGGCCTTCATATTGGTCGGTCCCTCGTCGTGCCACGTCTCCACGAAACTGCGCTCGTTGCCTTCGACGTCGCGGAAGTGGACGAAGTGGATCCGGTCGCTAAATTCGCGGATGGCCTCGATTGTGTCGCCCTCCATCGCCGAGAAATTCCCCTGACAGAAGGTAACGCCGTGATTCTCGCTGTCGTGGAGGTCAAGGATTCGGCGGTAGTCGTCGTATGACTGTACGATCCGCGGAACGCCCCGCACTGGTGAGGTGGGTGGGTCGTCAGGATGGAGCGCGAGCTTGACTCCGTACTCCTCCGCGACAGGGACGATCGCGTCAAGAAAGTACTCCAGATTCTCCCACAGTTCTGACTTGGTGATTCCAGCAGCCTCGTGGTCCGGCGCGCGTTCTGTCCACTGGTGGTCGTAGCCGATCCGCTGGGAGTCGCCGCGGCCTGGCAGTGAATCCGAGGTTCGGACCACGCCGAGTGGATTCTCGGTCCACACCCAGCAGTAGGTGTCGATCCCGAGTCGGCCCATGTTCTCGATTAGCGTCTTGACCGTCTCGATCTCTTTGTCGCGGCCCTCCTCCCCGAGGACGGTCTTCTCCATCGGGGGGCGGTCCTCGACCACGTCCAGCGAGAAGCCGTGGTCGGCGAAGCGGGTGACAGTGCGCTGGAGCGTGCCGTACTCCCACCAGTTGTTGACTCCCCAAAAACGGACGACAGCAGTGTTAATGCCGAGTTGCTTAGCAATAGTCCACCGTCGATCTGGCTTCGGCGGGAGCATTACGGTCGGGTTCATGTCGTAGCGGTCAGTCATTTGTGTTCGTGGTCGTGGAGTGTCGGTCGGCGGGCTATGTATGGATTGGTAGCACGCAAGCTACGCACTACCTGGGTGGCAGTTGTGCTCAACATCCGGTAAGCAAAGGCTACAAGATCATCGCCCCGTTCTGTCTGGAGCCGCTTCTTATACCATGGGGTGGCGACACAGTAGAGACCAGTACATGCGAGAAGTTGGTAATTTAGTGTCCAAAACTGGTCGCCTGCGCCGTCATACGAGGCAGCACGCTCAGTAAGCACGGTAGAAACACCGAAGGCCTCTGCCAGTTTCCAGCTATATTGACCTGATACGATCGATATCATGTCACTCACTTACTGAGCTGCGAACCATTCGACAGCGGCAGAAATAAATCCAGACTCGTCACTAGAATTCTGAGAAACATCGGAATCAGGCGGGTTGACACCGGAAAGAGCACGGACCAAAGCGTATGGGGTTCCTGCGCCCCATGCTTGTGGTTCGCATGATTCTGGATAGCTGATCGGTTTGGTTTGGTCTGAAAACCCACAGAATACCTCCGGTATACGATTATCCGTGTGGTTGCTTGCAGCATCGAGAATACTTTTTGAGAGTTGCTCGACACGATCATCGTAACCGTACCGTGCGAGACCGAGTGCGATGAGGGAATTATCGTGAGGCCAGACGCTCCCAATATGGTAGGAAACAGGACTATATCCGTCGTCAGCGGTCGACATTGATCGAATACCCCACCCCGAGTACAATTTATCAGAGAACAATTGATCTACGATAGTATCAGTTCGATCAGGATCGATAATCCCAGACCAAAGACACTGTCCGACATTTGACGTGTACGCGTCCACTCGCTGGCCATCGCCAGTCAGCGCCGCAGCGTAGTAGGAGCGTCCGGGAAGCCAGAATTTTCTATTGAATTGCTTGTAGATCTGGTTCGCGCGTGACTCGAGGGCGTCTGCCCTATTAGGCTCGTCTAGGACAGTACTGAGCAGGTGGACACCTCTGGTGAGCGCATCGTACGTGTACCCCTGGACTTCAGCACTGGCAAGCGGTGGTGTAGCTTCTGTACCATCAGCGTATTGAACGCTCATATCTGAGTCCTTCCACGCAGTGTGAACGAGTCGGCTGTCATCTGTCGTATCGTAGTATACGAACGGATCGTCGGCGACAGCATCCATCGCATTGGTCACCCATTCAAGCGCGGTGTCAAGGTTCGAAGCGGACTGCTCAACAAGTTTTTCATCCCCGGTCCATCGGACTGTCTCATCCAACAGAATAATCCACAGTGCGGTTGCGTCGATCGTGCCGTAGAAGGGGTCGTAGTTAATTTCACCGCGGCGAGCAAGTTCGCCGTGTCTGATCTCGTGGAATATCTTCCCAGGCTCCGCACGGTGGGCAGGGTCGTAGCTGGTCGCCTGGTAGTCAGCAAGATATGATAGAGTCCCTACCGCGATTTCAGGTACGACAGGAAGAAGTTGAAATGCCGTTAACAGAGAGTCTCGGCCAAAGACGGTGGCAAACCATGGTGCGCCGGCCAGCAAGACAGGACCATGTGAGGAGTGAGCCGTAAGTGCCTCAAGATCAGCGGCGGCCTGCTCGAATGTCTCAGAATACGTTTCTGTCTCGGTCTCGATTACTGGAATGTCCGGGAGTGAGGTCGTTGCTAAGCGTGAGCTTGGGGTAGTATCAATAGATGTTTTGACATTCATTCGGACGGTGCCTGTCTCTTGCTCCAAAAGGTCGAATTGGAAGTCTACACGTCCCCTTGCGAGGTCGTCAGGAACGGGATCAAACGAAATCGTAGTCTCGTACTGAACGGGTGTTCCACTAGGAGTTTCGTAATCATACGCGTAAGTGATACAGTCACTCTCAAGTGTTGTCTCGATATCGCGATCAATCCCAGCGTTGACGCCGCGGACTTCGAACAGGTCTGCAAAATCAGCGTCGAATTCTAGGCAAATATATTTGCTGACCGGATTAGTTGAGTGGTTGGTGACCGAAATTACTTCGCTGAACCGCCCATCACGGGCGACACGTCGATCGCGTTCCAGAATCACTGAGGTTCGTTTGTCTTCGCCGGAGTCAGAGATTTCGTTGACGGTTGAGAATCCGTCAGCAAGACGAACTAGGTGATGGTTCGGTGCGAGTAGATCGTCCCCGATGGCGCTGAAAGAGTTGTTGTCAATAGTTACATCAATCCCAGTGAGGAACCGTGTATCCCGACGGTAGAGCCCACCATGTGTCGGTCTAACACCAGATCGTGTCGTTTGAAGCAGTGTGTACCCGTCGATAAGAGAGATGTTAGTTGGCATGCGTGTGCCCTCCGACAGCGGTTCTCGTTTTGATCACGACGATCAGGAGGCTGCGACGCAGTGCGATATACATCCGTATCTATAACCAACGAAAGCTAATATATAATCTTTTGTGTACCTCCACTCTCAGTAGTTGTATTCTCTAGAACCGAGAATTGTATCTTAATAAGCGCGCTATCACGGAAATTCACACTATATCATTCGTCTACCATATAAAACCAGACAGGCCATCGGCTCAGCTGTCGCAACTACGATTCAACGGATAGGCTGCCTTCTATTATTATAAATAGGGCTGATTTAGTGAAATAGAGATCGATGACTCACTAGTCTGTGTGTTTCAAAACAACAACTTAAAGTAGTGGTACAAAATCTATATTTGGATTGAATATAATCGTTAACTATGGGAAACTTTGCCCCACCGCCGCCTTTGGATGCGAATGCCACCACGATGATCATGGAACCACCCGAGCGTGGAGAGGGAAACTGGGTCGGTGCGCCGTGCGTCCACCGTCATAAGGGACGGACGTTCCTCGCTGTTCGTGAACGAAATCCCGACGAGCGAGGACATACGATTGTGATCTATGAACGCGATGGCATTGAGACATATACTGAGCGGGTTCGCATTACCGCAGCGGAGCTCGGTGTCACAAGTATTGAGCGCCCTGCGTTGACGACCGACCCTGACTCGGGAAAATTCAAACTCTACCTGCCGGTTGACGCACACCGAAACTGCTGGCATATCCAAAAACTCGCTGATGTTGACGAACTAGCAGCGTTTGACCCGGCAACTGCTCGCGATGTCCTCAGACCTGAGGACGATCATACGGACCGTTCGACGGTCAAAGACCCGTACGTCGTCACAACAGGTGGAAAGTACTATATGTTCTATGCGGGGAGCGACGGTCATAGTACGAGGGCACACCTCGCGACGAGCATCGACGGTGATACCTGGTCGCGTCGAGATGAGCCTGTCCTAAACAGTCAGTTCTGGCATGACGAACGGACCCGGATCTCCTGTGTCGTGCCGGCACCTGACGCGCCTGTCTGGTACGTCTTCTATGATGGGTCCGGGCGAACGGATTATGGCAGTACGTGGAATCTCCGAACCGGACTTGCAATCTCGCCAGATCTCCGTACGTGCGAGGACACTTCCCCACAGGGTCCAATCATCTCGGCTCCGACGGCAAATAACCGACTCGCACCACAGACTTTCGCCACGTGCCGATACATGGATGTGTTACTAACTGACAATGGCTGGGATGTATACTTCGAGATGGCCCGTGACGACGGGTCATTCGCGCTCTATCATCAACAACTCACCTCGGAGAGGTTCCGAACATGACTGTGCGCCACTTTCCTGACGTTGACGATCAGTCCCTATACGTTGAGTACTGCCTCGCCAACATCTCCCCACAACAACGCGTAGCCTTGGAACACACCGATATAGATATCCGTGGTTCTACCTGTCTCGACCGATGTGGACGATGTTATCGGTCCACGTTTCTCGTCGTTAACGGGACTCCTATCGACGGCGCCGATTGTGAGAAATTCATCAATACGCTGAAACAGGGTGACCCGGAGTGAACGTGCTGTTCATTTCGATTGACAGTCTCCGTTGGGACTTCCTTTCGGCTTATCGTGATCGGCCGTTCGGCTACGACTACGCCGTAGAAACCCCGAATCTCGATCACTTCGCCGATCGCGGGACGGTGTTTGACACTCATTATGCGGGTAGTCTGTTCTGTATGCCGGCGCGTCGAGAGTGGCTTACGGGCACCCGTGAATTTCCGTGGCGCGGATGGGGCCCAATCGAGCCGTTTGATGATACTCTCCCCCGAATCGCCCGCTCTACTGGGACGGTAGCGGGCCTCGTGACAGATCATTACCACTACTTCCAGCACGGGGCTTCGGGGTACTACGAGGATTTCAGCGGGTTCGAGTTCGTCCGCGGACATGAGCATGACGCGTGGCGAACAGCACCCAGAGAAATCGACGCGTCGTTTGCCTCCCAGATTCAGGCGAGCGATCCTGACGAACTGTCCTACATGCACCGAGCACAGTACGCTCGGAACGTCGCTAATTTTGATCCAGAAGTCGAGTCGGACTTTTTTGCACCGAAAGTGTTCTCTCGGACGGCAGAGTGGATTGAAGACAACCAATGTTGGGACGACTGGTTCTGTTTCGTCGATAGCTTTGACGTTCACGAGCCGTTCCACTGCCCAGAGCCGTACGCATCGATGTACACCGATGCGGATCCTCACAACCCGGAGCTCCCGGTGTGGCCACGCTGGGGTCGCCTAGATGCCGGCCAGGCAGCCATTGACGATCAATCACTCGCGTTCGTCAAGGCGCAGTTTGCTGGCAAGGTCACGATGGTCGACGAGTGGTTCGGGCGACTCTGTGACCGACTCGACGCTATTGACGCATGGTCGGATACGGTCGTGATTGTGACCGCCGATCATGGGTTCTCGCTGGGTGATCACGGATGGCTCGGGAAGGCCGACGGACCGCTGTACGATACCTTGGCACACACGCCGTTGCTTATTTGGCACCCTGCGTACAGCGAGACAGTTGACCGTGTCGACGCGCTTACGAGCGCAGTGGATCTACACCCAACAATCGCGTCGCTACTTGGTGGTGAGACGGACGGACCGCACGGCCGGTCGGTGATACCGTTACTTGAGGGAGACGCGGTTTCGATTCGCGACGCCGCCTTGTACGGCATCTGGGGATCCGATATCAACGTCACCGACGGCCGGTATACATACCATCGCCAGTGCGACGAGACGCGGCCGGCCACTGTCAACTCAACCTACCAGCTGAACCCGCGTGCCGTTTTCCATCCCCCTGACCCGCCTGAAGATCTGACAGTGTCGAAACTTCCGTATGCGGAGTCTCCTGTGTGGTGCTACGAGGTGCCAAGTATCTCTCGTCAGGACGATACGATGCTGTTCGATACAGCTGTTGATCCCACTCAAGATCATGACGTGTCCTCGTCGGCATCCGCAGAGAGACGACGACTGCGAAAGCTACTCGCATCCAGGTTAGATGATCTATCGGTGCCAGCAACCGAGTATCCCCGCATTAACCTTGATCCGCCGGTAGCATCCGATTGAGGATCTGAGTCATACTAGAACAACTACTTAGAATAGTTGTCACCCAAATATTTAAGTTCATTATTAATAATAGAGTACATATGGGAGAGTCCCACAACGCGCAGCTCGACCGACGTACCGTACTCGGAGGCGCCGCCGCGCTCGCCGGCGGTCTTGCTGGCTGTATGGGTGGCGAGAGCAGCGGAGGGGGGGGTAACTCCATCGAGTACTGGAGTATTCACAACTCTGAGGACCGGCGCTCAGTAATCGAACCGACGATCGAGTCGTTCGAAGAGGACACCAGTGTTGATGTCGAGACAAACTTCGTCGACAACAACGACATCGGTACCCAACTCCAGAGCGCGATCTCGTCCGATTCGTTACCCGACGCGGCACTGTTGGCAGTCCAAGACATTCAGCGTCTCGGCAACGACGGCGCCGTGTCAACTGAAAGTGCGACCGCGGTCGTCGAAGAGTTGGGAGAAGACGACTTTCGTGACGCGACACTCAATTTCGTCAGCGATCCCGACGGGGGGTACTACGCGGTCCCGTCAACCTCGTGGGTTCAGGGCGTCTGGTACCGCCAGAGCGCGTTCGAGGAGGAGGGTCTCGACGATCCGCTCACTTGGGACGCTATTCTTGAGGCCGCGGAGACGTTTCATGACCCCGATAACGGTACGTATGGGATCGGGTTCGGGACCCAGCAGGACGCGTACGCGCGCCAGTGTTTCACCCAGATGGCCCGTGCCAACGGAGGACTTGTCGTCAACGCCGATGGGGAGGTCGTCTTCGACGAACCGGAGATCGTCGAGACACTGGAGTATGTCCAAGATCTTAGCCAGTATACGCCCGGCGCAATCACCTTTGACGATACCCGGCAGCTCTACGAGAACGAGGAGATCCACATGACGCTGTGGTCGACGAATATTCTTCGGCACATCCTGAACAACGTCGGCGAAGAGATGGCTCAAGACACTGGATTCGCTTCCTACATGGAAAACTCACGGCAGTCGACGTACGGGCAGGTGCTCGGTCATCCTATCTTTAACAGCTCCGACGCGAAACGGGAGTCCGCAGAAGGTCTCGTCGAGCATGTGACCTCCGGCGAGGCCTACATCTCGTGGGCGCACGCGGCCCCCGGTGGCATGGTTCCAGCTAGACAATCGGTTACGGAAACTCAAGAGTACCAAAACAACGAAATCCTGTCGGCATGGGGAGACACGATCTCACAGTTCACCTCGGCAATGGACAACATGGAGCGGTTTGATCTCGTTGATGGGACACAGGTTCCCGCATTCGGTGACATCGCGAGCGCGGCGCTCGTCGAAGGGGCCGTGAACCGCGTCGCGGTCCAAGGTGATGATCCCGAGACCGTCGCACAAGAGCAGGCAGAGGCGATGCGGGACGAAGTATAGGGAATGTCGACTACCACACTCGTGAAAGATCGGATCGAGCACATCGATCCACGCCGACGCGAGACCTTGCTAGGGTATCTGCTAGTATTGCCGTCGGTACTGCTTATCGGGGCGGTCATTATATATCCGCTGGCATACAATCTATATCTCGGATTCACGGAGGTCCCCCTCAATCCGGACCAATCACCGACTTGGATTGGCTTCCAGAACTATGAGGCACTGATTGGCAGTACCCGATTCTGGGATGCGACAATCAACACCGTCGTGTTCACGGTGGGGAGTACACTGCTTGCCACCGCAGTCGGTCTCGGTGTCGCGATTCTGTTTGATCGGACGTTCCGCGGTCGACGGCTGGCTCGTGGCCTCGTTCTTCTCCCGCACGTCACTCCTATCATTGCCGTCGCGTTCGCTTGGCAGTTCATGCTCGATCCGCTATGGGGGAACCTCCCTGATCTTCTCGCTTGGCTTGGTCTCTACGAGAGTGAAGTCGGACTACTCCAATCCCGCGAGCAGGCCTTGCCGATGGCGATCCTCTTCGACGTGTGGCGGAATTTCCCGTTCGCGTTCCTCCTGTTTATCGCACGATTACAAGCGATCCCACAGAGCATGTACGAAGCAGCGACGATTGACGGGGCTGGTCGGGTCGCACAGTTCAAAGACATCATCCTGCCGGAGCTCAAAGGAACGATCCTGATTGCGATACTCCTGCGGTTTGTCTGGGAGTTCAACGCGTTCGAGCCGGTCTGGTTGCTCACCCGAAATCTTGAAACACTCCCGATTTACGCCTACAAGTCGGCGTTCTCAACCTACGACCAAGGACTCGGTGCGGCGATTGCCGTCATGCTGTTTCTGTTCCAATTGGTCATGGTAGCCGGCTACATGCGCTTCGTGGGGGAAGACGAGCTATGACGGTCCGAGAGAGTGTAGTTAACAGTTTTCGAGTTCTGCGTGATGGATATCGGCGATCGTCGCTATTAGGTCGACTGGGATTCTACGCTGCGACTGTATTAACGCTCATTTTCTCACTATCCCCATTTTATGTGATGCTCATCACGAGCCTCTCCCCTAATGAGGCATTGTACTCGCGTGATCGCGGTGTAGTCCCGGAATCATTAACTCTCGAGCACTACGACGTTATTTTTGAGAGCGGTACATTCCCTGTCCAGACATACTTTTTCAACAGTCTGTCAGTCGCACTAATCACTTCTGTGATTGCGCTGGTCGTCAGTATTCTCGGAGCTTACAGCTTTACGCGCATCGACTATCCTGGAAGCACCACTATTCGCCGAGGTATCATCGTCGTGTATATGCTCGCGGCCATCACGCTTGTGATCCCATTATTCCAGTTACTGGTTCAGTTCGGACTCGTCGATACTAGGCTGAGTCTTTATATTACGTACACCGTAAAGACGCTCCCGCTGACACTCTATATCCTCTGGAACTACTTCCGATCGCTCCCCGTGGAAATAGAGGAGGCGGCGTTTATTGACGGTTACTCTCGGCTCGAAACGATCGTACGCGTCATTGTTCCAGTGAGTCTACCGGTGCTCGTCGCCGCGTTCCTCTTTTCATTCAAGATTGCCTGGAATGAGTACTTGTTCGCGAGCGTCTTCCTCCAGTCAGAGCCGCTGTACACGCTTCCTATTGGTATCGAAACGCTCGACAGTGCGTTCCAGAACGTCTGGGGCGAGATTATGGCAGCATCAATTATTACCACGCTTCCGATTATTGTGATGTTTCTGTACCTCGAAAAGTATATGGTTGAAGGGCTAACCGCGGGAGCGGTGGAGGGATAAAAATGGAACAACCCACAACAGAGACGGAATCTACGTCAGGTTCGGAACCGTCGACATCTGGCGCGGTCAGCGTTGAGAGACTTACAAAAGAGTACGACGATGTTGTCGCAGTCTCCGATCTGAATCTGTCCATTCAACACGGCGAACTGCTTGTTTTGCTCGGTCCGTCTGGATGCGGCAAGACCACCACGCTGCGAACAATCGCCGGACTCGAGCACGCGACTGAGGGAGCAGTCCATTTCGACGACGAAGAGGTGACTCGACAAGCACCTCAGCGCCGAGATGTCGCAATGGTGTTCCAAAGCTATGCTTTGTACCCACACAAGACTGTCCGTGGAAATCTACGGTTCCCGCTGCGAAAGGTTGGGATCTCAGAGGAAGTTGCGACCGAACGGATCGAGGAAATTACCGAATTACTCGAAATGGATGAACACCTAGAAACGCGGCCCGCACAGCTCAGCGGTGGACAACGACAACGCGTTGCTGTCGGCCGAGCGCTCGTCCGGCAACCACATCTACTGTGTATGGACGAACCGCTGAGCAATTTGGACGCAAAACTACGTGTGGAGACTCGGGCCGAGCTCCGGCAACTCCAGCAGCGGCTTGACATCACGACACTCTATGTCACGCATGATCAAGAAGAGGCAATGAGTATCGCAGACAGGATTGCAGTTATGAACGACGGGCACATCGAGCAGATCGGCACGCCTGAAGAAATCTACGAACACCCCACTAACGAGTTTGTTGCCTCGTTCATCGGCGACCCACCGATGAATATATTAGATCCAGACAATGTCACCCAGGCTGGGATCGATCTCCCAGCTGGTTCACTAGAAGTTGCAGCCACGGTTGGGGTTCGTCCAGAGCATATCTACCCAGCGACGGTTGACGGTGAGCCGTCGACTGAAGAGCAGATCGGGGTTGAACGGTGGTCGAACTCCGTGTCTTTCAATGTTGAACTCATTGAGCCGGTCGGCCGGGCCTACGAATTGCTGTTGTCCCGCGAAGGGTTCACGCTCACAGCCCGCTTACGAACGCTCCCAGAAGGCGTACATGAAGGCGAGTCCACCTCATTCGTCCTAGATCGTGATAGACTGATGTGTTTTGACTCAACCGGCAAGGTGATGGATGTATGACTGAATTTCGGCTCGAAAACGTCACGAAGCGCTTTGGTTCCGAAACTGCGGTATCGGATCTCTCACTACGCGCCGATGACGAGTTGCTCGTTCTCGTTGGCCCCTCTGGCTGTGGGAAGTCAACGACGCTCCGAATGATCGCTGGCCTCGAGCAACCGACAGAAGGCTCGATATACATTGGTGGTGAGGACGTCACGCACCAGTCGCCGAGTGAGCGTTCGATCGCGATGGTATTTCAGAACTATGCGCTCTACCGAACGATGAACGTGCGGGAGAACATCGGCTATGGGCTCAAGCACTCAAGTTCGCTCTCAGCGGACGAACGGACTACAAAAGTGCGTGAAATCGCCGAGATGTTCGATATTGATGGACTTCTCGACCGTGAGGTATCGGAACTCTCTGGCGGACAGAAACAGCGGGTCGCCCTCGGTAGAGCACTCGTCCGTGACCCAGATGTGTTCCTTCTCGACGAACCACTCTCCAGCCTTGATGCGAAGTTACGCTCGCGTATGCGGACTGAGCTCCAGCATATCCAGCAGGAACTCGGTGTCACGACTGTATATGTCACACATGATCAAAAAGAAGCGATGACAATGGGTGATGAACTAGCTATTCTAAACGACGGTGAGCTCCAGCAGACGGGAACACCTGAAGCGACTTACGCTCGACCAACGAATCGGTTCGTTGCGTCCTTCCTCGGGAGCCCATCGATGAATCTATTGAACGTGAACACCGAGCACCGTACCGGTGGTGTGACTTGTTTACTCAATGAGCAGGAACTCGTCAGTCTGTCAGACGACGGTCAGGCAACTGACCGGTCGGTCCAACTCGGAATCCGCCCAGAAGATCTTGAGTTACTTGCCGAACCACCGAATGATGCCGTGACTGGAACTGTTCGCCATGTCGAGTATCAAGGTAACGACAACTTCGTTCAGATCGAGTTTGTCAACAGCACGCTGACTTGTATCGTCCCAACCGTAGTACAGCTCTCTCCAGGAGAAACTGTAGGACTTAACTTTCCGTCTGACCATGTTCACCTGTTTGATATGGAGACTGGAGATACCATTCGAACGCCACCTGTCGATCCGGGTGAGTATCGTAATCAGTCGGGCGCGCTATCGGCTGATCATGGCGAGTCCGAACCCCAGAGTGGCGAGTAATGAGTGATGAATTCAGCCTCGACGTGGGGCACCTCACAGATCGGCTTCAGGAGCTCGGGCTCAACGAATATCAGTCTCGAACCTATATCGCAGTAGTCGAACTTGGCGAAGCGCGCCCGCCGAAGATCGTCGAGAAATCAGGTGTGCCACAGGCCCGAATCTACGATGTCATTGATGATCTCAGCGAGATGGGGCTTGTTGAGGTCCACGAGAAGAGTGGAGGGAAAACAGTCGGGGCCCCCCCACCTGACGTCGCACTCGATGCCTACAAAGAACGTCATGTCAGTGAATTCTCAAACGTAATTGACTCTGTCTCTAGCCAACTTGAGACAACCCACCAACGCGAACAGGCTACTGGTGGCTCTGTCACGGTATTGAGCCACGACGAGTCAGCAAATCGTCATATCCGCAGCGCGATTGAGACTGCAGAGTGGTGGCTCGCGCTCTCCTTGACGCCTGATCGATACGCAGAATTCGAAGACGACATTCTTGAAGCCCTCAACCGCGGCGTTACGGTTCGACTTGTCGTCACAACCTCTGATTTCGACGCGAATGTCACAGAAGGTGCGTTCCCCGACAACTTACTTGTTCGATCCCGAAAGTTGTCAGACCTGTTTGTTGCCGCTGATCGCTCATATTCTGTATACAGCGGTGACATGCCAACAAGCGACGAACGGTCTTACCACGTCGTCACGAATCAGAACTTAGTCCTTCAGTTCCAACAGTACTACGAGCAGATTTGGACCTCGTCCAGTATTGTTCAAGAACCGCATTCCCTTCCACGCCGATACCTTGACCCATGGCGAGCGATCCTCGATCTCAAAACAGATTTTGATAACAATGAGCCTTTGAACGTCCGTATTGTCGGCTATGAAACTGGTTCGAGAATGAGTGGGGCTTGGACGGGGACTGTTGTTGATTATGAACTACAAGGACCAGCCGATACTGATTACAAGGTTTCTATCCCTGTCAAGGCGGCGTTGCTTGTCGATATTGACGGGAAAGAAGTCTCTGTCGGCGGATGGAAGGCTACTGTTGAAGATATAGCTACTGAGGGACTTGAGGTCTCACCGAGTGGAGGCTGATGATTGGTTGTTCCGTTCTATTGAATAGGCGTTGAGTCACAATTGAACATGTTCACACAGCGATTCTATGTTTCTGATATTGAACGTCAGAATAACTTCACAGAGCTACCGATACTATGTCAGGACCCCATTCCAGTTGGCCAACATTCGTAGTCCCACGTTTCGGGGTTGCGGCCCCTATCTCGATATGTAGGGTTCTTCTGAGACAGGATCGAACATGGGGAAGAGCTCGACAGCTTGCTCGGTTCAACCCCACGAGGGTACGTCTGAAACCTCGTCCCAGTTTTTGACCGGCGGGTCCTCGATCCGCTTCAACCCCACGAGGGTACGTCTGAAACTCTGGTACGGGTGTCGATTCTCTACAACTGACGGTGCTTCAACCCCACGAGGGTACGTCTGAAACGCGTCGCGGTCGCCGCCCAACCCGCCGTGTCGATACGCTTCAACCCCACGAGGGTACGTCTGAAACCTTTTCAATTTCGTGCTGCCGTTCGTCTTTCTGGTTGCTTCAACCCCACGAGGGTACGTCTGAAACGGCTCGGCAAGGCGACCGGACTTAGCAGGTTTGAACCGCTTCAACCCCACGAGGGTACGTCTGAAACCACGTTCGCGCGCGAGATTCGCCCAGAACTCATTGCTTCAACCCCACGAGGGTACGTCTGAAACCGACTTACAAATCCGTCGTCTCCCTCCCACCGGCTCAGCTTCAACCCCACGAGGGTACGTCTGAAACGCGTTGCTCAGGACTGTGTCGTCGTCCATGGGTGTAGCTTCAACCCCACGAGGGTACGTCTGAAACGACGATCGACGCCGACACGCTCGGCTGGTGGCTCGCCGCTTCAACCCCACGAGGGTACGTCTGAAACGCAGCGGACTTCGTGACCGGCCGCGACGTGACGCCGCTTCAACCCCACGAGGGTACGTCTGAAACAAGCGCGGCCGACGTGGCCGCGTCGGCCCTTCGCCGCTTCAACCCCACGAGGGTACGTCTGAAACGACACGGAGTACCAGATCGACTACGAGTGGCGCTTCGCTTCAACCCCACGAGGGTACGTCTGAAACGAGCTGCTCGCACTCCCGGTCGGACGCCGCGTCGGGGCTTCAACCCCACGAGGGTACGTCTGAAACTGTCGGCTACCCACTCTCGGTATCGACTACCGTCCGGAGCTTCAACCCCACGAGGGTACGTCTGAAACCGTGTGGCTCCCGCGGGAGTTGTACGACGACCTCGAAGCTTCAACCCCACGAGGGTACGTCTGAAACTTCGTATTCAGTCCACGACTGACTGAACTCGTGATCTGCTTCAACCCCACGAGGGTACGTCTGAAACGAGGTCCGCCCACCCGTAGGACGTCGGCTGGAGGTCGGCTTCAACCCCACGAGGGTACGTCTGAAACCCACCTCGAAGCCGTGCGGAATGAGTACCGCGACCTGCTTCAACCCCACGAGGGTACGTCTGAAACCTCCGGAAGCTCGTCGGCCTCGAGGAGGCTGTCCGCGCTTCAACCCCACGAGGGTACGTCTGAAACTACGCGATCTACCAAGAGATGGGGACGTCGGACATCGCTTCAACCCCACGAGGGTACGTCTGAAACGGGCCACGTCACCGCCGAGGACCTGGAGTCGGTCGAGCTTCAACCCCACGAGGGTACGTCTGAAACCAGTTATTTATCCGTGTCATCCAGTGGTGTTGCGCCGCTTCAACCCCACGAGGGTACGTCTGAAACGGGAGGCGGGGAGAGGTCTGGCAACTCCGGCCACGAGCTTCAACCCCACGAGGGTACGTCTGAAACCACGAGTAGGTGGAGTGGGTAATCCCTTCCATCGGGCTTCAACCCCACGAGGGTACGTCTGAAACCGNCCCACGAGGGTACGTCTGAAACCACGAGTAGGTGGAGTGGGTAATCCCTTCCATCGGGCTTCAACCCCACGAGGGTACGTCTGAAACCGTACCACGACGCGGCCCACCTCGCTGACACGGGTGGCTTCAACCCCACGAGGGTACGTCTGAAACGCCGCACAGATCGAGTTCGAGGCGGTCGCCGGGGCGCTTCAACCCCACGAGGGTACGTCTGAAACCAGTCCTCGCTCGGCTCTGACGTCGTCTTTACCTGCCGCTTCAACCCCACGAGGGTACGTCTGAAACGCTGGCGGGGTCCAGCAGCAGATGTTCGCCCTTGAGGCTTCAACCCCACGAGGGTACGTCTGAAACCGCTTCCGGTCGGGATGTTGATCGACCCGCCGTGGCTTCAACCCCACGAGGGTACGTCTGAAACAACGGCGTCGGCCGTGCTCACGTGCGTCTGCCGCGTGCTTCAACCCCACGAGGGTACGTCTGAAACCGCCGTCGTTGCCAGCTGGCGTCTCGGGTTCGGGGCTTCAACCCCACGAGGGTACGTCTGAAACAGGTGGAGATAAGGAGAGTCGGCCGCGCCGCTACAGCTTCAACCCCACGAGGGTACGTCTGAAACCGCCGGCGCCGTACTCGTCGATTGCTTCCTCAAGGGCGCTTCAACCCCACGAGGGTACGTCTGAAACCGCGCGGTGGGTCGCGGTGTAGCTCGTGCGCTCGGTGCTTCAACCCCACGAGGGTACGTCTGAAACCCGTTCGCCGGCGAGTTCACCGAGGAGTTCCTCAAGACGCTTCAACCCCACGAGGGTACGTCTGAAACTCGACCTGAGCGGGGTGCCGGCATGACGCACCGCGGGCTTCAACCCCACGAGGGTACGTCTGAAACGAACGGGCACAGTCTCGTCTTAGCCCCCGACCGGCAGCTTCAACCCCACGAGGGTACGTCTGAAACAAGCAGTAGAACGCCTGTACGAGAACACGGACTCGTGGCTTCAACCCCACGAGGGTACGTCTGAAACCCTCGGCAAGGCCGACCGTACTCGTCGACTCACCGCTTCAACCCCACGAGGGTACGTCTGAAACCGACATGGCGCCCTGGACAGCCTCGAAGACCTCGCGGCTTCAACCCCACGAGGGTACGTCTGAAACGCCGCTGTCTCCGCCGACCTGAATGCCGCCCGGACCGCTTCAACCCCACGAGGGTACGTCTGAAACCTCACGGGGCGGTACGCCCTCGGCCGGTATCACTCCGCTTCAACCCCACGAGGGTACGTCTGAAACGAGGTGCCGACGACGTCGAGGCGATGCTCACGCGGTCGCTTCAACCCCACGAGGGTACGTCTGAAACTATCGATGTGTCGGCCGCCGTCGACGCGCTCCCGGAGCTTCAACCCCACGAGGGTACGTCTGAAACACTCTCACGAACGCCGGCGACCTCAACCTCCGGCAGGCTTCAACCCCACGAGGGTACGTCTGAAACACAACGGGCGACCTGTCGATAACGGGTAGCCTCACAGCTTCAACCCCACGAGGGTACGTCTGAAACTCGGATCCCCGGACCCAGCCATGATGGTCCTCGATGCTTCAACCCCACGAGGGTACGTCTGAAACGCGTGTCGACGACGTCCGTGGAGAGCACGGCCGGTCGCTTCAACCCCACGAGGGTACGTCTGAAACGCGGTGTCTCAACGGACACGACGCCGGGTGGAAGCCCGCTTCAACCCCACGAGGGTACGTCTGAAACTGACGCTGTACAGGCTGGTTCGCTGACCTGAATACGCTTCAACCCCACGAGGGTACGTCTGAAACGGGGACGTCGACATCGTCGAGCTCGTCCTGCTCGCTTCAACCCCACGAGGGTACGTCTGAAACCGCTGGAGATGTCGCGCACCTCAAGCGGCCCCTCGCTTCAACCCCACGAGGGTACGTCTGAAACAGCCAGCGGCGTCGCCTTCGGGCGAGTACTTGCGGCTTCAACCCCACGAGGGTACGTCTGAAACCGGCGCCGGACGGCGGCACCCGCCTCTGGGCGCACTACGCTTCAACCCCACGAGGGTACGTCTGAAACGTGACGCTGTTGCCCGTGTTGTCCTCTGCTGCTCGGCTTCAACCCCACGAGGGTACGTCTGAAACCTCGGCAGTCTCGCGCTCGACGCGGTCGACGACGCGGCTTCAACCCCACGAGGGTACGTCTGAAACGTGTTGTCACAGGTATCGTAAGGCCGGCGACGAGACGCTTCAACCCCACGAGGGTACGTCTGAAACGGGAGTAAGAAGCCGCGCCAACCCCACGGCAAAAGTGGCTTCAACCCCACGAGGGTACGTCTGAAACAATACGCACAGCCCGGCGGCGGATCCATCGACATCAGCTTCAACCCCACGAGGGTACGTCTGAAACAGACGCCGGTCTGTGCGATCACGCTCGACAATTTGCCGCTTCAACCCCACGAGGGTACGTCTGAAACGAGTCCTCCACGGTAACGACGCCCTGCATCTCCGAGCGGCTTCAACCCCACGAGGGTACGTCTGAAACTCCGATCCCGACGCTGACGAGTTTGAGTTCTCCGAGCTTCAACCCCACGAGGGTACGTCTGAAACTCACCGAAGCCGACCACGGCCTCCGAGTCACCATCGAGCTTCAACCCCACGAGGGTACGTCTGAAACAAATGGGACGACGCCACGACGACCTTGAAGTCGGGTCGCTTCAACCCCACGAGGGTACGTCTGAAACTGACGCTGTACAGGCTGGTTCGCTGCCTGAATACGCTTCAACCCCACGAGGGTACGTCTGAAACTACGACTACGACGGCGGCCCGAGTAACACATCTCTGGCTTCAACCCCACGAGGGTACGTCTGAAACTGTCCTGCTCGACTTCGTCCATCGCGGGACGGCTGCTTCAACCCCACGAGGGTACGTCTGAAACGCGATATGGTTGACTCGATGGGTATCCACGATCCGCTTCAACCCCACGAGGGTACGTCTGAAACCGTTCTAACAGGCGCACGTCCCACTCGGCCTCAAAGTCGCTTCAACCCCACGAGGGTACGTCTGAAACCNCCCCACGAGGGTACGTCTGAAACCGTTCTAACAGGCGCACGTCCCACTCGGCCTCAAAGTCGCTTCAACCCCACGAGGGTACGTCTGAAACCAACGGGCGACCTGTCGATAACGGGTAGCCTCACAGCTTCAACCCCACGAGGGTACGTCTGAAACGCGTCCGACGCGGACGCCGAGCCGATTACGCAAGTGACCGCTTCAACCCCACGAGGGTACGTCTGAAACTCGATCAGGTTCATAATCGACTCCATTTCTTCGCCCGCTTCAACCCCACGAGGGTACGTCTGAAACCATGGTGATTTTGCCCACCATACACCCTCAACTTCCGGGATTCACTTCACTATTTCCGTCGACCTGCAATCCCCCTCAAACCACCGGGGGGTTGACATCAGTTAGAGAAAGCGGCTATCTTCGGTCGGGTCGTTCCCATATACAGTACGGTTCAACAACCGATCCGAGGAGAGTTCGTAGATCATTACTGATTCCCCTTCCTGTAGGAGATCTTCAATTTCCCCCTTCAATGTCGCTAGATCACCTTCCGAGATCTCCCCTTCAAGCACTGAATTTTGGACGTGAACAAGATATCGACGACAGAGTTTGAGCATTAGGTGAGTCCTATCGGCCTCCATGTCGTAGACGACGATGACGTACATCTACCACCACCGCTTGAACGAATCGTACGATTCGCCGGTTAACAGGTGCTTCTTGAGCTTGTACGCCTCCAAACGAAGCAGATACTGATAGCTCACCTTCCGGTTCAGCGTCGGATGCTCGACTGTACGCTCAAGTGTCTGTTCAAACTCTTTCAAAAACGTCGTTCGCCCTTCCTCGTTAAGCAGACAAGAGCTGACCTCATCCCGGAAATCGTATTGGTCGATCTGCTTTCGGTTGACCAGCCTAAACAGCAATCGGTCCGTCAGCACAGGTTTGAATAGATCGGCAATATCCAACGAAAGCGAGTATCGTCGCTCACCCGGTTCGTGAAGATAGCTAATGGTTGGGTCAAGCGCGGTAGCACGGATTGCTGAGACGCAGTTTGCGTATACTAGACTATTTCCGAATGAGATGAGGGCGTTCACCGGATTCGGTGGGGGGTTGTAGTCTCGCCCATCGAACGCAAACGAGTCGGGGAGAACCGCCTCAAAGGTCTGGTAGTACGCTCGACGGGCCGTCGCTTCTACGCCCATGAGCTCGGAGATATCGCCAGCGTCGTCGATACGCGCAGTTGCCTCGTCTAGGTCATCGATTACGTTCCCGAGTTCATAGTCCCGGCTGTCGTAGTACGTGACGTTCATCCGCATATTATGGATACTCCCACGGACGAACGACGCGGCGAGAGCCTGCCGCTGCTCAGGGTCGTCGTACGCCCGGACCTGTTCGACGACAGTTCGACCGCTCGTCTGACCACGCTCGGGCATTAGCGACCCCGCATATCGGTCGTTCCATCCGAACACGTGGACAGCGACCCCATGTTCATTGAGAAACGACATCAGCCGCGTGTTGTAGTCGATCTGTCCGTGCAGGTAGATCGCCTCAGCGTGTTCGACGGGGATGTGTTTCTTCTCACCGTCGTCAGTCTCTAGCCGAACTGTATCCTCGCTCCGTTCGATGCGGCCGTCCGAAAAGATGTGGTAGTTCTTGTCCATGATCAGACCCAACAGAAGTCGTGGTAGGCACACGACTCGCAGTACGGTTTCTCAGTGGCTTCCGGCGGGCTGTCCGCGGTCACGATCGCGTGAATCCCTCGGATTGCCGACTCGACTTTGTCGCATCGGTCGTCGTCGAGGGAAACGTCCTCGCGTCGACGCTCAGTCGGGTGTGCCAACACGCCCTCACGTTCGACGCCTAATACCCGGTCGAGGTACCAGAGGTAGTACGAGAGCTGCATTCGCGCTGGCTCTGTCAACGTCGATGAGGGTTTCACCTCCACCACCCGGCCGTCTTCAAGTAGGTCAAGAGCGATCATCCCGAGTCGAAGGTTCTCCTGTGAACGTTCGCCGTAGGAGGACTCATCGACACGAGTACCTCGGGCAACGCTTGCGTTCTCCCGGTCGATTTCGACGTTCCGGCTCTCGAACCAGAGTTCGCGTTCGCAGACGTAGTAGTACTGCATCATCACGCCAGTGACGCGAAACGGGTTGTCGACGGCGTCGCCCTGTGCCGTGGCCACCAGCCGAGAGACGGGATCGCTCACAGTAGACGTGCCTCCACGCTCGTGTCAGGGATGACGACGCCGTCGGTGGCGTCGAAGTAGCCGTTATGCCGACCCGGGCGCCCGTCAAGCACCAGCCGGTCGGTGTCGGGGAACAGTGGCTCGCATGCAGCGAGCTTCTCTATCGTGTCGTCGTCGCCGGGGTAGACGGGAACGGAGACCNCCAGCCGGTCGGTGTCGGGGAACAGTGGCTCGCATGCAGCGAGCTTCTCTATCGTGTCGTCGTCGCCGGGGTAGACGGGAACGGAGACCTGCCAATCCCCGGTCGACTCGACGAGGTCGTCCAGGTCGTCCCACCGATACTCGTCGAACGCTCGCCGGATCTCTTCGACGGTCTCGCGCTCATCGGCCGTTCTCGTCACTATCACGTCGACGGCGGGCCGCTCGTCGATGAGCGAGAGTCGCCCGAGCTGTTCGGCTTCTGCCCGCTCGAGGTATTCCACGTACTCGTCGGCACCGACGTCACGCCCATCGAGCAGGTCGAAGTAGTGTTCGACGGCGTTTCGAGTAACGTCTGGCTCGGGCATCGGGTCACCGTCGTAGACCGTTGCCAGCGCTTGGCCAGTCAATTTGGTGAGACTCTCTCCTCGACCGTAGACCGCGCTTGCGGGCGTTGTCTCGCGGTTCGGCGGCGGCGCGAGCTGCCAGACCGTCACGCGCCCACGGTTGCGGCCGTATGACCGGTTACACCGACCCGCAGCCTGCACGAGGCTGTCCATCGGCGCGAAATCGCGGATCACTTCGTCGAAGCTCACGTCGACGCCTGCTTCGACCAGTTGTGTCGAGACAAACAACACTGGCTCACCCGCTTCGGCGAGGTCGGACGCCACGTCGATGAGGTGGCGTCGGTCACACGGCCGGTGGCGTGTCGTGAGGTGGACCAACAGCGGTTGCCCCGAGCGTCGTCGACGGACCGCGTCAGCGAGCGTCCGCTCGGGTCGTATCGACTCGGTCGATCGGTCCGCGTCGGTGAGTAGTTCGTCGTACACCTCGTTGACGTCCAGCGGTTCCGTCCTGTCATCCACCGATTCGGCGAGTTCGCGCGCACTGTCAATCGTGTTGCAGATCGCCAACACCGAGTCGCCATTGTCGGCCCGGTTCGCGACGAGTTCACCGGCTCGGTCGTAAGGGAGTGCTGCTGACTCTGCGTCGTCACTCGTCTCACTTCCTGTTTCGTTCTCCCCGGGAAGCATCGCGACCGCGGAGGGGTGTAGCACGAAGTCGAGCCGGTCCAGCTCAGCGTAGTACGGATCGGGATCCGAGACGAGAGAGAACGGTTCTCGGTCTCCAGCAGAGAGGAGCTCGGGCTGTGTGGCCGTCATTGCGATCACCGATGCGCCGTACTCGTCGGTCAACAGTTCGACCAGCCGGTCCACAAGCGGCCACCACTCGAGCGGCAGCGCCTGCGGTTCGTCAAGAACTACCACGCTCCCGTACAGCGAGGGGAGCTTCATCGAGCGGGCGTTTGTCGGCCCGGCCAAACTCTCGAACACCTGGACGAACGTCGTCACGACCATTCCCGACCGCCAGCTCTCGCCGAGGAGGGCGCCGACGTTCTCGACGGCGTCGTCGGCGACTGATTCGGGCTCGTCCGGCGGCGAGACGAGGGTATCCGCAAGGTGGTGATCGACGGTGAGCCGTTCGCCTCTCTCACCGGTCCCGAACAGTTCGCGGCTCTGTTCAGCCACCTGATCGATAATGGAGGTGTACGGCAGTGCATAGACAAGACGCCCCTCGTTAGGGTTCGACGCCATCTCACTCCCCTCGAGCACTGTTAGGGCGGCGTCCAGTCCAGTGAGTGTCTTCCCCATGCCCGTCGGGAGCGTCAGCGTCGCGACGTTCCGATCGTCATCGACGAACTCTTTGGCGCGAGCGTGAACCTCCTGTCGAGCGTCCTCGCGCCGCTCGTTCATCTGTTCCGTGCGCGGGTCCAGCTCTGTCTCAGCGTTCTCAGTCTGGAGTTCGTCGATGTACGCGTCGATTTCTAGCCGCCCAGGGGTCGGCGACCGGTAGGCCTTCCGGCCGATTTCGATTCCGGTCGATAGGTACGCCGCGCTCGCCTTGTCGGCGAAAACGAGCGCACTCCAGACCTGTAGCACTGACTCGTAGAAGCTGGGAGGAAGTTTCTCCGGTGCGGGGCGAAGTCGCCGGCCGCTACAGACGGCTTCCGCGACCCACGGGAGCTCGATGGCTGCATCGGAATCGGCGAGCCGTTCGTGGAACGTTTCCCAGTCTCCAGCACCGCCCGTCGCTCGGTCCACGAGTGCCTCAGCGAGTTCAGGAACCGTTTCGTCGATGTGTGCTGCCTGTTCGAGCGCGTCGGACCGGTAGAGTGTCTGTATCCGTCCGGACTGCTCGACGCTCGCTCGGTGCACGTAGTCGGCGGTATCGGGGAGGCGTCCGTGGTGTCTCGCGACGGCCAGAAAGCCGACGAGCTGATCGGCGCCGTCGAACCCGCGTGCCTCCAACGCGTAGTGGGCGAGTAGCGCCGATATCGGGGCGTGGTGTTTCGGTCCAGCTGGCTGTGCGTCGTCCGAAAGGAGATGATCGCGGAACCACGCGGTCAATTTTCCGAAATCGTGGACTCGTGTCACCACCTCCGCCAACTCGGAGAGTGAGTTCCCCTCCGGCGTCTTGGCGTCGTCGGGGACGAGCCATCCGACCCGCTCGCGGACGTCGTCGAGATGTTCTTCGAGTGGGATCTGTTCCCCGTCTGGTCCGATGTGTGACGGTCGGTCGGTGAAATCGACCATGACTACGCCCCCTCGCGGCTCACGAGAACATCCCCCGTCGACCGTCGACCTCGTGAGTCTTGACATCATGTGCTCGGAGTGGCTCCGCTCCAGTTGCGTACGCAATCGACTGGAACGCTGTCGTCGTCCGACCACCTTCGTCGGCCGCCATAAACGCCGGTGACCGTTCGACTTTGACCTCCGTTTCAGGGGTAAGTTCGACGCTATCGACGGCTTCGAGTACCGCCGAATCGACATTGGTAGTCTCGCTCTCGTGTGGCGTTACCTCGAACTCGCCGAGATACGTGACCTCTGCAAGATGCTCCGAGAGGCCGAGACTCGGCGGGTAGTAGGACGTCCCATCGCAGAGTCGGTCCTGCAGTCGGCCTCGGAGATCGTCGTTCGCGAGCTGAAGGTCGACACGGTAGGCCGGTTCGACCAGCACCTCGTAGTTGTGTTGCTGGCGGAGTTCCGACGGGTCCGGCATCGAGATCCGTGCATGCCCGCGGCTGGGCATCGTCGTCATGTGCTCTTTGGCCGTCGAGAGCGTGTTCATCGGCATATTGATCGCTCGGAGCTCGTCGATCGGCTCCACCGCGACAGCCGACACGTTCTGGCTGAACGCCTCGTAGTAACTGTCTCGGTCCAGTCCGAGCATCGCGGCGACGAGGCCGGCGACGGTCGTCCGGGGAATGATCCGGTACGTCTGTTTGACGATGTTCCCCTCAACCCGTCGAAAGTGACCCCACTCTCCGCGGAGTTCGAACGAGAGACACGTCTCTGGGAGCCCGTCGCCCTCGTCGGTCCAGCTCTCAAGTGACTCTTGGGCCATCACTTGGGCATCGTCGCGGCAGCCTCGTCGTAGACGTCGACGACCTCGACCGCGTCGCCGACAGCCTCGCGGAGCGCATCATAGAAGCCATGCTCGCTGGGCTTGTCGCCCGCAGTGTAGACCTCATCGCCGACGGTCACGTCGAGCACGTCGCTGGCGACGACACGAACGCGGGCGATACGGTCGGCATGGCGGCCCAACCGGGAGACGAGCTCAGTCCCATCGAGCGTGAACTCTCGGACGTTTCGGAGTTCGTCCACAGGGGCCGAGCGCTCTTCGTCGATGTCGAGATCGCGAGTGAGCCCGCCGAGGTGGAAGCTCTCGTCCTCGTACTCTACACGGAGGTAGAGTCGTGGCTCTTGGCCGACCTTGCTCCGGCTGATGGTCTGGTTCTTGATCGCGCGCCACGGCAGGGTGTCCAGTCGCTCGACGTCCGCCTCGGAGAGCTTCGTGTCAGCGGCACCATTCTCGTCGACCAACCCATGAAACGCGATGAAGCCGTACTGAATGCGGTGGTCGTCGAGGTCGAACCCACCTTGTTCCTTCCCTTCTCCAGTCGCGATGACGCTAGTGAGGCTGTTGTACTCCTCGTTCTCGGTTACGGGGTGGAGCGTCTTCGCGGGCGAGAACTGGACAGGGCCGGTAAAGTGGTCTGGGAGGTAGTCCTCGAACCCCTCGTAATTCCCCTTCATGTCGACGCTCATCGTCGCGCCGAAATACCGTACGTCGGCGCTGGCGTCGAGGAAGGTGCCAAACACCTCTTCGCGGAGTTCGGCGGCCTCGTCGTCGTCCAGATCGTCGAGATCCCAGTCGTCGGGATCCAGTTCGCGCATCCGATCGGCGAGCAGGTCTTCACGCGAGGACTGCTTGCCCGCCTCGTTTTTGACGTTCCGCACGTAGACGCCGTGGCCGTCGTCGTCTAGCTGGTCGCGGAGGTAGCGCTTCAGCCGGACGTCCGTCACGATCGCCTGCTGGGTCTCGGGATCGATCCGCGGTCGATTTGCCCCGCTCAGGGGGTTTCCATTCGGGTTGGCGTCGACAGCGTCGTAGCCGAAGACGATCTCGGAGCGGTTCGTTACGGGGTCGTAGCTGTCGTCGGCGTATGTATCGTCAGTCATGCTTCTTCCTCCTCGGTTTCGGGCTGGTCGTCGGCCTGTTCATCGTCGCTACTCGCCCAGTTGTTCATCCCATAGGCGACCCCCAGCGAGTAGTAGAACCGGAGGTCTGTCGTGTCGAGTTCCCAATCGCCGTCGATGTCGATCTGGGGAAGCGTCGTTACCAGTCGGTCGACGACTTCACGGTACATCGTCCCGGCCATGTTGTTCTCCCGGGAGTAGACGACGTTCTTGTCGAGCACGTCGCTCGCGAGGCGTTTCAGCTTCGACTCCGTGACGGCCTTGATCGGATACTGGTCGATCAACGTCGTCGAGCGCCCCTCGCTCACTTGCTGGTAGCCGGTTACTTGACCGACCAGTGCGCCGAGGAGGAAACTGCCACGCCGTTCAGGCTGATCCTCCGCGAGCGCCGGCGTCTGTTCAAGAAACTTTTCGAGTTTCGTCTCCCGAGCCGCGGCGACGTTCCCGCCGTCAGCTCGGGCTGGTGTGTCCTGTCGCATATCTTCTGTATGGTTGTGTGTCAACTGCCGCGGCTCTGAAACCGGTTCGTACGCGTCGCGTCCAGTGAGAAGCCCCGCTTCGGCGAGCGCACAGAGCTGTGCGTACTGTGCGGAGACACGGAAGCTCGGGAACTCCTCGCCCTCGTCCTCGAGCAGTCGTTCCACGTACTCTGTGAGCACCATCTCGACATCAAGCGGTTCGTCCGAGAGCACAGCCACGAGCGCACGGATCCGGTAGTCGTCGGCGCTGGCGTCGTCGTCATCGGCCGGCGCGAACGTCTGTTCGAAGTACCAACCGGTTGCGAGGATGCTCAGCAATGCCGACTCCTCCGGAACGAAGATATCCCAGTTGTCCGGTGTCGGGAACGCGGCTCGAAGCCCCGGACCGGGGTGGTCGGCGTCACCCTCCGCGTCGTACAGCCACGACTGGAGTACCCGCTGGTGAGCTCTAGTGAGCTCGACGGGCGAGAATAGCGTCCCGTCCATGCTGTCGCCGAACACGTCGAAGCGCTTCGTCTGGTGTTCCATCACCGCGGCGACGTAGAACCGGAAGCGTTCTCCCACTTCCTGTAGTCGCGGGGTGTCCTGATAGCTTCGGTAGGCGCTCTCTAGCGGGCTCATCTCTCCGGCGTGTACTAGGTCGTAGAGGAGTCCGTAGAGGTCCCTCGCGTCTGCCGGACCGACCCGCCCGAAGAAGTACGGGAGGTAGTAGACGTTCGCTCCCATCGTGTAGTAGTCGCAGGCGTCGACGAACGTACTCGCGTTCATCAGCGTCACTGCAACGTCTTCCGAGACTGGGTGCGTCCGCCACGCCTCGTCTGGATCGAACCCGGGGAACTTCTCAAGCTGCTTGCCAAGGAAGTAGTTCAGCGGATCCTCTGCTGTCCCGACAGTCGGGCCTCGATTTCCGGTCACGAGATCGGTTGCCTCACCGATGGAGTCCGTAGCCTCTCCCTTCGAGACGAGCTTCGATCGCTTGCGCGCTCGCATTGCTTCGTTGAATACGGAACTCGCCTCACCCGGAAGGAGATACTCGCCGTCAGGCTCGAGTTTGACTGCGACGGTCGTGAGCGCCGTCGTCTTGCCGTCGAGCTGTTCGTCGACGGCTGTCTCGATGCGCTCTCTAAGTCCCTCACTCTCGCCGAGTTCGGCGAGCGCGTCGACGATCCATCCGTCTTCGTGATCGGCGACAGCCTCTTGGATCACGTCGTCAGCTGCCCACGCGGTGAGTCGTTCGTGGAGATACTCCGCGACCTTCTCTGGCTCTTTGTTCTTGCCCGTTCGGTGGGTGACACTGTGGTCAAATCCTTTTGCGGCGTTATACCACGAGTGGGCGACTGCCTTGACTTTCTCCTCGCCGTAGCTCTCGACACCGATCGGTTGGTCGGGGTCGAGGCGGGGCTTGTCTCCACTCAGATCGACGCGGAGATAGAGTAGGCTCTCGGGCTCGTCGAACAGGTCGGTCGATTTTTCCGGCGTCAGGTAGGCTGCGTACTCGCCACCTCCGGCGGTTGCAAGCGTGTATAGACGCCCGTAGACGTACTGGAGATCGCGGAGCGAGGTGATCGGTCGATCAGGCAGCTCGCTCGCCAGCTTCTCGTCGTCGCTGTAACGCTTCTCGAACGTCGACGGCTCGGGGAGCAGACTCATCCGTGGACCTCCGCCGCGGGTTCGCCGTACGGGTTGCGCTTCTCGACCAAGTTACAGAAGCCCAATCCCAGCGCATTTCGTTCCCCAAGCCCGCAGTCCAGCGCGAGGTTGAGGTGGCGTCGATGGTCATCGTCTCGGACGGTGTAGTTGAACTGCCACTTCGAGAGCACGAAGGTTAGCTCCTGGTCTGCGGTTACCTGGAGCGGGACGGCGAACGTCTTCAGTAGCTCGTATCCCTCGAAGAGATCGCCCTCAGTGTCGCTTGGGCCGGGAAGGTATTCCGGGCTGAACAGATCGTGTTTCTGGTCGAGATTCGCTTCGACCTGCTCGCGCAGTGGCTCGATTGTGTGTTCTGGCTGCCAATACACCGCCTCTTCGCCGGGGTTCTCAATTCCATAATCATCACAACGCCATGGTGGGATGCGCACGAGGAGTCCAGTGCCAGTTTCGATCGTTCCGCTGCTCCCCGGTTCGCCGACATCCGGTGACAGTGACGTGAGTTCGTCGATATGGAACGGCATCTGGCCGATATTGAGCTCGCGATCGGCGGTCAGGTCTTCTGCAACATCGGCCAGTAGTTGCTCTTGGGGGGCCGAAATTAGCAGAGTTCGCTCGTCCCCTTCCTGCATATCTCCCGGCGGGAAGGGGTTACTGTAATTGAATCCTGGTGGGCGGTTTTCGTCATGACACTGTTCGTACTCCGTGTCTTGTAACGCTCGCCAGATCCGACCTCGGAGCTTGTGGTGATACGCGTTGTCGTATGCGGCATCAGCCCGCGCGTGTAACCGTGCTAGTAGTCTCACAGTGTTATGTCGATTTACCCACTTATCCTATGGTAATTATTCTTTTCGCTGAGTTCATCCGAGATGGGCACCCAATTGCGGATATTGAGTCCTACCTCAATGACGAGGATCTCGAACTGTTTCGGACAACATCCGACGACGATCTCGTCCACGTCTGGGGGACCTCAGTAGATGGGACGTGGCGGAACGTCGAGCGCAACGACATCGCGCTCGTCTACCACGATGGTGCGTTCGTCGCCAGGGGGCAAGTCCTCCAACTCCGACACGACCCCGACCTTGCGGAGTATCTCTGGAGAGAGAACGTTGAACACGGTCGCTGGAACGAAGAAAGTCCGTGGGAGTACATGACCTTCCTCACCGATATTGAGGAAGTCGACGTCGACATTGAGGAATTCAACGAACTCGTTGGCTATGACAAGACCTACCGCCCACAGGGATTCACCCGGGTCGCTGACAAGCGCCTCAACCAACTCTCTGGCGAGGAGTCAGTCGAGACCGCCATTGCCGACCTGACCGATGCCGGCGAACGTGTTCACCCCGTCGACGATGAAGACGACGGACCAACTCCCGACCTCGCCGACCAGCTCCAGGCGGCCAGCACAGATGGGGACGCCCACGAGGAGTTTGAGAAACTCGTTGCGAAGGCCTTCTCCCGGCTGGGCTGTGCCGCCGACTGGATCGAAGGAGGGGGTGACACCGACGTGGAGATCCGATCTCCCGAACACGTCGTTGTCGAAGTGAAGGCCCGAGGGAACGGACGAGTCAATTCGTTGGAAGTCACCAACGTAGACAAACACCGACGACAGCGTGGAGCCGATCACGCCATCGTGGTTGCTCCAGGCTTCGCCCCGAAAGTGATCGATAATGCCGAGACGACCGAGCTGACAACAATCGCCGTCGACGATCTCGTTGAGCTCCTCGATCGCCGGGACGAGTATGCCGTCCCACCTGAGGAGATACTAGCCCTCTTGACACGCTCTGGGGCCTTCCAAGACGACAGACTCGATCTCCTCGATGAGTACATCCAGGACCGGATCGATGCTGGAGAAACCCTGCTTGCGGTCATCTGAGCTCTCGAGTGTCCCGACGGAGCCGTGGAGACAGCGAAGGACGTCCGGTGGATCGTCGTGGGCATTGAGGACTCAAACGATATCCCAACCACCGAAGAGGTTCGATCCGCTCTCCAACTGCTCGCCCATCCAAGCGTAGGGGCCGTTGAGCAGGATGAAGAAGGGTATCGGGTGACGACTGACTACGAGAACGGGATCCAATTGGTTCGATCCCTCGGAGATATCGTTCAACCACCGAGAAGAGGGGAGTAGACCACCGGCCTCCGCGACGGTACCTCGCTTGTCTCTGTCTTCACCCTCCGGTGCTTCGAGTGTTTCGAGCTGTACGCCGACAGCGATCGACGCTGAAGTCCCAGCCGATCTCACACACACACCACGTCTTCAAGTGTCTCCGATGACCAGACAGCCGTTCTAATTGTCGACCTCACACACCGCCGTACAAGTGTTCAAGTATAACCACCGATGCGATTCCGTACAATCTACTGTCGGACCTCTCGAGGCTAGTTCGTCGTCAGAACAGTGCGTCCAACAAACAAGACGCCAGTCGGGACCACCCACACTCCACTTTGAGCGAGCAATTCTCCGAGAGGTCTGCTGGAACTGAAGATACCCTCCGATATTTCCGGAGCAATCCCCGGTTAGATCGGCTGAATCAGGTGATTATCGGGTGTTGAGAGCAGCGGAAAGAGGGGATTTGACTTTTGATTCACCCCTCCACCGTTTCCGGAGCTATACGTGATACGTGATTCGTGTTGATATGGAACGGGCGTCGTTGACGAGAGTTACGTTGCGAGTTCGACGTAGTCTCTCCCACGCAAAGACCAGCTCGAAGACGGGAGTATACACACCATCGTTTCCGGAGCTTTTCTTGGCGGGAGAAGAAGGTGAACCCTCACACCACCATTTCCGAAGCTATCCACGAGAGAAGAAGGGGACCACGAAAGAAACGGCAACATTAACCAAGACTATCGTCGATCAATAGACTTCTGTTTCCTTCAATAAAACACATACCTAATCTGTGAATTTATATTAACCCCAGTGCGGGTACTATTCTAAGGAAACTGTCTTAACTTTTTGGTTGCTAATAATGGTATTTCTGGATCGGGTTCGGAGGAGCTATCGATAGCTTCGGAAACAGTGGAGTGACTGCGTTATATAAAGGATCGTAGCTCCGGAAATGGTGGTGTGTGTATTGCTTATAAGTAGGTGAGCTTCGGACGCTTCGGAAGCTACGGAAACGGTGGTTTTATCATATCTCCCGTGTGGCAGACTATCATGGGAATGTTCCAACGGGATCGCCAGGTGTTCGCTGACGCCGAACCCCTCGACGATTCCTACGAGCCCGAGGATATCCGTGAACGGGACGAGGAACTCGAAAAATATCAGCGTGCTCTCCAGCCGATCATCGATAACCGCCCGACGTCGAACATCTTCTTGTACGGGAAGACAGGAACGGGAAAGACCGTCGCGACGAAGTATATGCTGTCGCACTTGGAGAACGATACTGCCGAATACGACGATGTCCATCTCTCGACGGTTTGGGTCAGCTGCGAGAACCTCTCCTCGTCCTACCAAGTTGCTGTCGCCTTAGTCAACGAACTCCGTAACAGCCAGGATAAAGACCGTATCAGTGCTACCGGCTACTCCCAGCAACGAGTGTTCGATATTCTCTATGAAGAACTCGATGCGCTGGGTGGTACTGTTGTGATCGTTCTTGACGAGATCGACAATATCGGCAACTCCGACGACATCCTCTACGGGCTCCCTCGTGCACGATCGAACGGCTACGTCGACGATGTTCGCCCAGTGATCGTCGGCATCAGTAACGACTTCCAGTTCAGGGACAATCTCTCGCCAAAAGTCAAGGACACGCTCGCGGAAAAAGAGATCCTCTTCCCACCATACGACGCGAATCAGCTCCGCTCGATCCTCAACCCACGTGCCGAGAAAGCGTTCCACGATGATGTGTTATCCGATGATGCTGTCCCGCTCTGTGCGGCATTTGCTGCTCAAGATACTGGATCAGCTCGACAGGCAATCCGACTACTTCGTGAAGCTGGCGAGCTTGCCCAAGCGGCTGATTCCGACACGGTAACTGAGGAGCACGTCCGTGAGGCGCAAGACGAACTCGAAAAGAACCAACTCTACGAGGGGATGCAGGAACTCACGACCCAAGGGCATGCTGTCCTCTGTGCGCTTGCGTACCACCAGGCGCTCGATGAAGTTCCTGTTCGGTCCCGTGATCTCTACGAGCGATACGTGAAAATCTGTAGCCATCTCGACGCTGATAGCGTGAGTGAACGTCGTGTCCGTGACCACCTCTCGGATATGAATATGCTCGGACTGATCAACCTCTTTGAACGGAACGAGGGGCTCTCAGCTGGTCGGTATCACGAATACGAGCTTGATGTCCCGTTGAAATCAGTACTTGAAGTCCTCCTCGATACGACACGTTTCGAAGAACTCGCGAACATCATCCAGTCGACAGCTGACGATAACAATCTGCTTCAGTCGGATATCTCCGACTATTGAACGAGCTTTTCTGCGAGGCTAAATAGAACCATATCTCGTTGCCGAAAAGCTCCGGAAACGGTGGAGGGTCTAAGTACCCCCAGACCTCCGACAATCGCAGAAAGAGAGCGAATGCGCCTACTCTAGCCTTCCCCAACAACGCGGTATTTTTGTTCTGATTTGTTAGCTAAGGCCGATCGATTCTTCCACTGAAAGCTCCGGAAACGGTGGAGGGTCCTCTGCTGATTTACACGACATAGCGTGGCACAAATTGACATTCTCCTCCGCGTTAACGCGGAGGATTCCCGAGCGGTGGGAGTTTCAGGTTTGCAACCATGGACGCCGCCACTTCACGGGAGTCCGCGTCTAACCCAGCCATCGTGGTCGGTGGCTGACTGACGGTGCCAAACCGCCGTTACTCCTATCCTCGGCGTCGTTGACTCCCATCTGTTGTTTTTGCCAGCAGAGAGTCGTTGACGCTTTGACGGATTCGGAGGTATCGTCGGGCTTGCTCAAGCCGACGGGCACAGGCGAACCCTTCAAGCATTCGTGTTCACCGCGCCGGCGTTTCGGATACTGTCTCATTGAGTTGGCGGCGTGGCCGCCTCCGAAGGTCGTTCGGAATCTGCTCCGTTCCGACCTGACCTTACTACTGTGTAGTGATTCTTGGAAATTGAACGTTTGGATTGGAAACTCGGACTATACAGGTGTCGATGAAAAGTGTCGTCGAGTGACGGCGCGTATCCACGGCCTGAAGGCCGTGGTATTGCGCCTGTTCAGCGTGTAAGGACTGACGCTCATGTGTAGCACATTGTTGATGAATAGCCATCTTGCGATCCTGCGGTGCGTTGAGTAGATTGAGAATATACGACTTAGCAGCTCTGACGGCTAACTACTGAATGAGGTCCACCCCCGGAGACTGTATCAACAATCTCCTACCGAAGAGCGTCTCCGAAAGTGGTGAGCATATTACCATCTCAATCAGGCAGACGGAACTCGCGAAACGACCACTGTCACCCCACACCTAGGCAGTACTGGGGACCTTGGAAAGATCCTCTGAGGATAGGCTCAGAAATTAACCAACAAGCTGGCGCTTTCGTTGTTTCTGTTGGTTAATCACGCAGAGAGCTATCACGCACGCCCGTATGCTTTTGTCCCGCAGTACTGAATCGCCAGTATGTCGTTTCGAGTGACGTGGGACAACCTCCTCGACAACGTGGAGGAACTTCCAGCAGACGCTACACTCCTCACTCCGCTCTCTCAGAAGCCGTTTCACATCACCGACGTCCAGCAACACCGAGTGCTGATCGAGTATCAGGCTGACAGTGAGACCGTCCCGCTCCAGCGAGAGCAGTTTGAGACGCTGTTCCAGCGCGTTGACCATGCGGCTGGAGCGTTCGATCTCGATCGCCTCCCACCCGGAGCTGAACCGTATGCCACCGTCATGAGTCTTCATGCGCGATTTACGATCGACGACCGGGACGGCACCCTCTCTGAAAGCGAGACGCCAACAGCGTCGCCACTCGTCGATGCGCACACGGTCGAACACGACGATAGCCCACGAGAAGAGCCCGACATCTCGGTGTACGCAGACGCGCTCCTGTTGATCGATACACTCGAGCGACATGATGTGACATCTCTCACCGAACTAGACGTGCCGACGCTTGTGAACCTCTACACATTGCTTTCTGATGTCCAGCGCAACGCCAACGATCTTCGACAAGACGTCCGTGGCGTCTTGCTTGACCGTCTCCATCACGACCAACCTGTAAGTGGGCAATACGGGTCCGTTCAACGGACTGTCCGCCAAAACCGGACACTCAAAAATGACGAAGAAGTCCTTGAGCTACTGGAATCAGAAGGAATCGACCCCGAGCAAGTGATGAGTGTTGATACAAGCAAACTCGATGACGCGTTGGAGGTAACGTCACTCTCTGAATCTGATGTATATGACATCGAGGAGAGTGAGTATGTTCGGAAAGCAGACGTCGATGACGAGATGAAGGAAAGCCGTCTCCAAGGGCTCAAAGACCAGTTGGCTGGAGCCGACGAAGACACAACCGAGCTCCAAGCCGAGATCGAAGAACTGGAGCAGCGTATCACTGAACTCACCAGTTTTGACCCCGGCACATCATTCCATACTCGTTCAACTGGTGGATAGCCAGAGTTTGGAAGAATACTGTCACAGCTGAAACTGAGAGAAAACTCTCTGACAGTACCTAATGGGAAAGGAGAGACTAGCCACGAGAACTGGCTAGATAGTGTATCCGGACAGGGCGCCGTAGAAGAGTTGCCGCGACGTTTATTTCGTGTATCTACAGCCGAATTAGCCGATAGAACGCGCTTGCGTATTTTGTGGTGGTTGAATTTCCAGATACGATTGGTATCTGTACTGGTATGTAAATCGTGAGAAACACGGTAAACGTCATATATTCTCCCCTAAAATATCCAAATATGGGAGTGAATACCTATGAGCATATAGACACGATGCTTAAAAACGCTCAACAAGACTTGACGGATTCAGAGATAAGATTCAAATTACGCACCGCCCGTCAGTTGTGCGACGCAATGAAAAGACAATATACTGAGGGACAACAAGTAATTGAAAGAGCCGACATAGATGAAGAAACGATTGAATCGCTCCGTGACTTAGGATATCTTGACTGAGTAAAGTGCTGTACAAGATCTGCGCTGTGTATCTTGTGCGGTACTTGTGACGAGTATCTGGTAAGATGTGCTCCCTACTGATCACTACTTGACCTGTATTGAGCGATCTGGCCTGCTAGCCTTTCGAGGAGCTTCTGTTCGGGATTTTCGTGTTCTCTTCAGCATACACTAGGTTACCACCTCAGAGTGCGCAAAACGCGAGATTTAGATACGTTGACTAGCTACACTCGTGATACCTGATGATCGAAATTTCTGATTCGCTTCGCTCTGTGTTTAGTGCTCAAATCGAAGAACGCGACGGGTCATATATTGTGGACGTCCCCGTGAGTGAAATCGAACACGACGCGCTTGCTGCCGACGAAACTTATCGCGTCGCGATCTTGGCATCAGCATCCTCGACCAGCCAGGAGACTCAGGAAGAGCAATCCCAGTCGACTGCTCAAGAACCAACTCCGACCTCGGACGGTCCTCCCGTAGACGAAGGTGAAGTCCGCGACGTGACGATCGAGACAACTGGTGATCAAGGTGACGGTATTGCGAAGGTTGAACGCGGCTACGTCGTGATCGTCCCCGGCGGACAACCAGGTGATGAGCCGTCGGTCGAGATCGAGCAAGTCCAAGCAAACGTCGCGTTTGCCAGCATCGTCGACCCCGACTCACGGGCGCTGTAACGTCGTTTTAGTAGCAACTTTCTATTTGACTGGGTTCGTTGGAACCACGACTATCCTGATCCACCCTACTCGCTTCCTGGCTTCCCGATGTACTCCGATTTCATCGTCCCGTTTTCACGATAGTAACGATAGAGATACGGGCCGTGTATATCCGCGGGATCTCCGCTAGCGCACTTACAGCTATCGTCGCCACAGGTGACTTTCTCTTTGATGACGGTCCCGCTTCCTGCGCTATCGGACTCTTCGACGGGTTCGGCAGTCTCGGGAAGCTCGTCGGTGTCAACCGACTGGTCGCGATACTCGATGAGCGCCTCGACGTAGTTCCGTATCTCATGGAGTGTTTCCGTGTCCTGTTTGGGGAGCCCCTCCGCGAGATACTTCGGGAGCGAGGTGGGTGGTGACGGCTGCTCCATACCTTATGTAACAATCGGAGCCGCGTTAGCGTTCGGGTGCTACATAAGGAATTGAACCTTCTCTACTAACCGTGACCAGTTTAAATTGGGATTATCTCGGATTAATCCTAGTTAACTAACGATTTTCACTTAATTCCTCAGAAGTATCGACCACCGTGCGCCAACACACAGTGTCGGTGGCCAAATCCACACAAATATGATTACCAGATCGGTGACCATCGAAGAGATTGACGACCTATACTTGATGTGGAATGACCACATCAACGCTTCAGCCCTCTATCGTCGTGCCCTGCGCGAAGAGATGGACGTTCGTGGCGTAGATCCCGACGAATTCCGAGACCTCCTCGAGCGGGCCCGCGAGCAGGGCTACTCACTCGAAGAGATCGCTGAAACCACCAACCGCTTCGCTGATCTCCAGTCGCTCGTGGAAGATCAGGATCGCAAGCCGCCGGCTGGAGATACCAAAAGCGAATAATTCGCGATGTCAGAGAACAAGACTCCCTCCGACTCTGAGCAAAGCGCTGAAAATCAGTCACTGTTGAACAAAAGTATCGCTCGGCAAGCGGGGCTCACGATCGTTTTCTTCAGCCTCGTCGCTGTGGAACCAGTAGCCGCCCAGGACAACGCGGTCTGTAGTGCAGATAACCTTCCGAGTATGATTGAGGGATTCTTCCAGCTAACTACTGCGCTGGGGATCGTTGGCCTCGCCATCGTTTGGCAGGCTGACTCCCTCATCGAGATGTTCACTCTCAATCCCGAGCAGAAGAAGGGTCTCAAGCGGCACAAGCGCTCCGCGATGAAGTCCGCGGTCGTCCTCGTCGTCCTCGGCCCGCTGTACACCGTCGCCGGGTCGATAATGGGTCTCCCGCTGGCAGAGTGCGTGGACCTCGTCCCCTGGTGACTACCCAGTTCCCACAACACACCCCTAATGATACGAGGAAAGCTCCCTGTATTCATCGCCGGCTTGCTGGCGACGAGCCTAATCACGGGTATCGTCGCCGCTGATCCGCCACGACCTGGTACGGAAGGGAATGGGCTCACCGAGAATGAGTCGGCAACGCTCTGGTCACGTGATGCAGACAACTACATCAGCCAGGAGGAGTACCGCCAACGCTACGGCGAGAACCGCTCCGCTGTCCATCAGGTCGCCAACGGGACGGACGTTACGTTCAAACGGCCGCCCGCGACCGCGGCAACGTGGACACGGAACAACTTCGAGGACCTCGACGCCGGCGGGGCAGATACGTCCGTGCATCCGCCGCACGCGGACCTTGAGGACGGCATCTTCATCGAAGATGCTCACGCAACGATCTTCGCACTCCAACCCTCTACCCGAGGGCACCTGGAGTCCGGTGAGACCCCACTCTACATCGCGCCGAATGGGACGATGCGCGGGTTCGTTGATTACCGCGTTCGCGTGCCCAACGAGAGTTCCTCCGGCAACACGACTATCTCGTGGTCGCTCACGGAGCACGAGATCGAGGAAGTCCGGTTGAAGAAGGACGGCGAGACCATCGCCGAGCGTGACGGGGCCTATGCGCCTGCCCTCGACTACCAAATCGAGGATGACTGGAGTGCGAATCTCACGCTGGAGGCGGAGATTAGCGTTCGGCTGAAGAAGACTGTCAGGACCGACCATGGTGACCGGACGGACGTTGACGTCACCTATCGGACGGAATCACGCAACGTCTCCGATTCGATCGCCGTCGAGATCTATGACCTTTCAGCGTACCCCTACTACGCGGAGTACCCCAACGGCGACGCCGGCGTGGCCATCTTCCAGTCCCGGCCGTGGCAGGGATATACGCTCACGGAGGACGGTGAGGCACGGATCCGTGGCATCTGGCGGTTCTACACCGCTCGGAACACCAACTGGGACACGCTCGTTCGGTCGAACCGGACGGAGAGCGCCACCGTCGAGTCAGACGCAATTCCGGTGTACGTCCACGCCTATCCCTCGCGGATCGGGCCGCGTGCCGAGCCGGTTCGAGACGGACCGGAACTCATCGAGACGTGGGGGACTGACCGCCCGTCGCCCGTCGGCACTATCGGCGAGAACATCAACATCGACATCGTCAATCAGTCGTACACGACGACGTACGGCGTCGCCGTTCGGGCGGAGACCATCGACCGCGAAGCGCTCCACGTTGCGGGGATAGTCCGTGGCGTGAACGCCTCGATTGTCGAACCGGATGGGGGCTCCGAGCGCCAGCTCCGGCACAGCAACCTCACGGTCAAGGTCCTCGAACAGAACCAATCACAGGCGACCCTCCGTATCGAGCTACGGGATAATCAGACCGGCGCTCCAATCACGCTCGACGATAGCCGTCAGTACCCGATTGGCGGAACCACCCGGAACGGGTACATCACCGTCGCAGATCAGCGCGTCGAGACCAACGAATCCGGCGTTGCAATCGTGACGATCGACGAGCCGGGGATCTACACGGCTCGGTACCATCCGGGTTCGTGGCTTGGCCATAATCCCGCGTACGTAAGCGATTCCGCGACGGCGCGCTGGCATCCACTGGGGACAATCGACGGCTGGTTTGCGCTGGTGTTCGAGGTCGGCTGGCAGCTGCTGCCGTTCTTCGTGATGTTCTACGCCGGCAAGCGACTCCTGCGGATGCTCGGCCCAGAAGACATCTTCCAGAAAAACCCATGACTCGAAACAATCCCCACATCAGTAGACGGACCGCCCTCCGAACAGTCGCCTGTGCCGCTCTGGCGAGCGTGGCCGGGTGTATGGATGGCAACGGAAGCACCGGTCCTAACGGTAGTTCAAGTCCAGAAGGTGAATCCGGTGTGTTCCGGCAGGTGACTGTCGAAGGAACAGAACTCATAGTCCAGTTCGATTCGGATTCGGAGTTCGACCAGATCAACCTCATCCAACCGAACGGCGAACTTTTCGGACAGCGGGAGGTCGCCGCTGGTTCCCAACAAGTCTCATTTGATATCGGCACAACGTACGCTCCAGGCGAGTACGAACTAGTAGCACTCAGCGGTGAGGAAACAGTTGGTGAAAGCTCGCTTTCTGTCCAGCCAAACCTCGGGATCGTCGAGATGGGCATCGGTAGAAACCAGCCCGAAGAGATGTGGGATGGATCAGTAAGCGAAATCGATGAGGAGGCCTACGTCACACTCGAAAACCAGGGAACGGGCCCCGATGCGGTTACAAAATTACTCTTTATCGGTGATGTCCCCTATCCATCCGACGAAGAGGGAACGAACTATGTCGATGATGAAGACGTAAGCGGGATTTACGACCCGAAATCCGACTCCGAGGTCGAGCAGGTCATAATCGCGCCCGGGGAGCAATTTACGCTCTATAGTTCACGCTCGCCATTTGCTTTCGTTCCTGGAGCAGGCACGTCCTGTTCGGAGGAGTCGAAGACCGGTGAGTTTGAACTAATACTCGAGACGCGGGTTGGCGGGGACCGAATCACCAAAACGTACAGTATCCAGTATTCAGGCGCCCAAGAAACCGATAGTTGTGAAATTTCTATCAGTGAGGCTTAACCATGGTTGATCTAATCGACGTCGTCCTTGAGGGTTTCAAAGAGGTAGTCGATTGGATTGTCGGCCTCTTCATGGACGGCCTGCGTTCCGGCTATGAGACCCTCACCGAGGAGATGTTCGGGACACCAACGCCGGAGACGGACGGTGCATTCGTCTTCGGAGAGCCCAGTAATGCTCCGTGGCCGTCGATTCAGGACGCGCTTGTCGGTGGTGAGATCATGTTGATCTCGCTGCTCCTCCTCGTGATGTGCGTTCAGGGCCGTCACACGATCCGTATATTCAATATTGGAAGTGCATACGAGGCCAGGCGCACCAAGAAAACTGCTTGGGTCGGCGCGTTTCTGATTATCAGCTGGTACTGGGTCAGTATTCTTGGACTCTACATTGTGGACGGGTTCACTATTGCGCTGATGCCGAGTCTGGGTTCTCTGGGCGATGCGATGCTCAATTTGCTCGAAGTCTCAATCACAAACCCTGGGCTTTCACTCGTATTCGCACTTATAGGAGGACTCTCGATGTGGGCTTTGGAGGCCCTCTACTACATTCGCGAAGTCCTGCTCTACGTCTACGTGTATGGAATGCCGATTGCGTTCGCGCTGGCCTACGGAAACATCCCCGTCCTCTCGGATATCGCGATGGGCTTCAGCAAAAAATTCGTCCCGTTAGCGGTCCTGCCCCTGCCTGCAGCAGTGGTGTTCAAAGGATACGACTTGCTGTACTCTCAGAACGCCATCGCTCCGAGTAGTCCGTTTTTGCGGTATCTAGTCGCGGCATCGCTCCCACTGATCGCACTTTACCTGACTTGGAAGACGTTCAAATTCGCGACTCCACTGACCGCGAAGGTTCTCGGTGGTGCGACGAAGGGAGCGGCACTCATCGGCGGTGTCGCCGCTGGGGCCTACATCGGCGGCGCCGGCGTCGCGACGACTGCTGCCCGGTGGGGACCGAAGGCCGCAGCCGGCCATGCCGTCGCACAGAAAGCTGCTTCTCGAGGCGGTCATGGAGAGAGTGGCGATAGTATGCCTTCGTACCGACGCACCGAGAACGACCCCGGTGGTACTACGTCGGATACAGCGGGCGAGGAACGCGGAATGAACTTTGATAGAGGGATCCACTAACAATGTCCACCGATCAAGACGCAGCCGCACGGCGCATCATGGACCAGTTCGGTGAGGAGAGCCGCATTCCCTACCTCAACATCGAGGAAGGCGACGTTGGCGTCCTCATCGCCTTCCCGATCGTCGGCCTGTTCATTGCCGGCCTCACCGGCATCGAATCACTCGCCCTCCCGTTTGTCGCAGGGGGCTTCGGGTTCGGCGTCGCGATCGTCTACGTCTCGCCCGACCACCTCAACGCGTGGACGTGGACGAAAGACGTCTATCGCTACGTCAAACGCCCCCAGATCACGTTCAGTTCCCCAGAGGAGGCCAACAGTAGTACGAACGAGACAGAGCGCAACGAGGGCGGGCTCGCGAACTACACGCCGTTCAAGCCCGACGAACGAACGCAGGACCTTACGAACATCGAACGGGCGTGGCCGGGGGCTGGCGCGATCCAGCGCGCCGACGGCACGATGGAGGCGTTCATCGAGATCGACCCGGACAACATGGACTTCGCGATGTCCGACGACTGGGCCCAGCTCCAAGACGCCGGCGAGGAGTTCGCCAACAAGGAACTCGACTCCAAGCTCAAACTCCACGCGACAACCCGCTCATTTCCGGTGGAGCAGATTACCGAGAACATCGAAGACCGCCTGAACGACGAGGACGTCAAAGAAAACCCGATCTTCCGGGAACTCCTCGAGGAGTATCGGGAGACGCGGCCGAAAGAGATGCGCGACCGTGGAATCCAGCAGGTGCGGTACTACATCGGCGTCCAAGTCACCCAGTTGGAGGTCTATGACCGCTTCCGAGACGAGGGGACACCGGCCGAGAAGCTGACGCAGTTCCCCGTCATCGGGTTCCTCTTCAACCCGTTCGTGACCCGCCGAGAGGACCTCACCGACGTCGAGCGCCGCGCACAGATGTTCGAGAAGCTGGATAGCCGAGTCAACGACGTGCGGTCGGAGTTCATCCAGCAGGCCTCGGGCTGGTCCGCCCGCCGGCTCAGCACGGTCGAACTCTTCGTGTTGAATATGGACTTCTGGAACGGCCGCGAACACGACTACGACAACGCGGAGAGCGTCGTTCGCGAACAACCGATCATCGGCCACTCGCGCCGGGAGGATGCCCACGATGCGTAACCCCGTCCTCCAGACGGGCAGCGGAGCCTTCGCCCAGCTTACGGAGTGGCTCACGAATCCGACCTCAGCCGAGGGTGCGGCCCTCTACATCCTGCTCGCGGTACTGGTGGGAATCAGCGGGAAATTCCTCTGGGACCGGTACACCGAAGACGACGAGGAAGAGGTCGAGTTCTCGGACCTGCTCGACGAGGAGACCATCGAACAGGGCGCGGCCGAACGCCAACTCCTCGACGACATTGCCGAGTCGCATAAAACGGTGACCGCGCCGGCGGCGATCGAGTGGGAAACGCGTGCGGCACGGGTCGGCGAACAGTGGACGACGACACTGTACATCGCTGACTACCCGGACTACCCCAACGACGGCTATCTCTCCGAGCTCTTCGAGATGACCGACGTACAGTTCGACCTGACGGCCCACATCACGCCAAAGAATCAGGAGCGGGCCCGGAACGAACTGCAGGACATCGCTGACGACCTCCAGGTCGACGCTGACCTCGAACAGAGTGTGCGGAGTGCCTACTTGCAGGAACGTGCTAACGAGGCCGCCGCGACGTACAAGGCCGTCGAGAACGGCGCGAACGTCTTCGACCAAGGGATGTTCATCACGGTCAGAGCCGACGAGAAGGACGACCTCCAGGACGCTGTCCAGAAGGTCAAGAGCGCGCTCCGTGACGACCCCGCGAACCTCACCCCGAAGACGGCGATCTGTCGGCAGGACCTCGCCCTTCAGTCCGCCGCGCCCATCGGCGACAACGAGTTCGGCCGGACGTCGATTGCGCTTGGCGGCGCCGTCGGCGCGTTGCTCTCCTCGCCGCACAACGCGACAATCCTCGAAGAGGGCGGCGTCGAGTTCGGGATTCACAAGGACAACCAGAGCCCGGTCGTCATCGACCCGTTCGCTCGGGACAACGGGTACGCGATGTTCACCGTCGGCGATACCGGGTCGGGGAAGTCGTTCAGTTCGAAGCAGAACTTCATCCGCTCCATCGAACAGAGCAAAGACCGCATCGGCATCATCCTCGAACCGCTGAACAACTGGGCCGGCGTCTCGGAGGCGCTCGATGCCAAACGGATCACGGTCGGCGGGACCCTCGGCCTGAATCCGCTGGAGATCCGGGAGACGCCTGAGCACGTCCAACGGGCGATGGGTGAGGACGCCAGCCCGTTCAACGAGAAGCTTGACGACGCGATGAGCTTCCTCACGAATTTCTTCGCGCTCCGGGGCATCTCGCTTGGCGACCGCCGGACGACACTGGAACTCGGGCTCAAGCGGGCGTACAAGCGCAACGGGATCACCGACGACATCTCGACGCACGACAACCCGAGCCCGACGATTCGGGATATGATGGACGTCTTCGAGGATATGGTCAACGACCCCGAGGAGTTCGTCGTCCGGTCCGATGAGGAGGCTGGGAAGATCAAGGAGGACGCGACGTGGCTCCTCGACCAGCTCCGTCCATTCGAGGCGGACGGCCGCCACGGGAATCTCGGCCAAGAGTCGGATTTCGACATCCGAGACGAGAAAGTCATCTACCTCGATCTCGCCCAGCAGGAGGGTAGCGTCGACAGCAGCACGGCGCTGACGATGCAGTTGCTCATCTCGCTGGTGTACGAGCGAGCGAAGGTCTCGGACAAGGAGGTCGTGTTCTACATCGACGAGGCCCGCTACATCATGCAGGACGCCGCGAGCCTGGCGTTCCTCGAGACGGTGTTCCGCCACCACCGGCATCACGACCTCTCGATCCGGCTGGTCACCCAGACGGTTGACGAGTTCTTCGAGCACGCCGAATCTGAGGCGATCCTTGACCAGTGTGCGGTCAAGCAGTTCCATCGCCTCGACGGGATGGACGAGGAGTGGGCCGACGAGTTCGGCTTGAACTACGCGCAGATGCGGTTCGTTCAGGACGCTGTCCCCGGCAACGAGGACGCCGGCTTCTCCGAGGCGCTGGTGGGCGTCGACGGCGAGTGGCGCGGCATCCAGGTCAAACCGATGCCCAAAGAGAAGCAGGTCATCGACTTCGACCCGACCTCCCAAGTTCGGTCCTCGCTGCCCGGCGCCGGCGATGAGGCCGTCGATACCGAGATGCAGGATTTCCAGGAGGAGCTCAACCATCGAGCAACGAACGGAACGAACGAAACGAGCGAACTGAACGAGGAATCAGACGCCGTCGAAGCTGAGCCAGACGGCGGGTCTACGGAGGGGACCAACGATGGCTGAGTACCTGCGCGTCACGCCGACATCCGAACGACTCGATCCGGAGAGTATCCCCCGAGTTCTCGACAGCCTCCACAAACTGACCATGCCTGGCTCGTCGGGCCTCGGGGCGAAGCTGAACCCGCTCCACAGTGAGACACCACCTCGATTCGAGTTCCTCGCGATCAGCGATGGTCCGGACGACCCGGTGGAGTTCTTCTACGGGGCCGACGCGCACCTCGATACGCTTGAGAAACGCCTCCGCTCCATCTATCCGGCCACGTTTGACATCGAGCGCATCGACGTCGACGTTGCCGCCCGGCTTATCCAGCCAGTCGAGTTCACACCGCAGGAATTCGTCGAACACTACGAGGCCGGGCGGCTGCAGTACGAGTTTGGCCCGGCAGAACAGTACGACATCGTCGACGAGGAATCAGTGGGGGCCGAGACAGCCGAAGCAGACCCCGTCGTCGACGGCGGTACGGCATCCACGAGAGTCCCCGATCATCATGTTACTATCGGGGACTCAGCCCTCGAACTAGCGCCGTCCGATGCACTGCCGGACGACGACGAAGAGCGACGAGCCATCGAGAAGCCAACGATGACACCGGCAGGAACGATTCTAGCTCGCCCGGCCCAAGACGCTGTCTCGCCGCTCGGTGTCCGGTGGTGTGGCTCCGCGTCACGGAAGCAGGACTGGATGACCTCGCTGACGCCGTTCACGGCAGAGGAAACGAACGGCGACCTCTCGTCCGTCGACGAACCGGGCGCAGCGCTGGCGTCGCTGATCGACCATCTGATGGAGGCGACAGCGCCGACCGCGTTCCAGGTCGTCTTCCAGCGGCGTGCCAGCTGGCAGTCCGACGCGGAGGTGCGGAAAGAGGACCTCGTCGACGGCCGCGACACGTTCTTCCAAGAAGTCGTCGGGTCGTTGCTCGAAGTCGAGGAGCAGCGGAGCGATCAGGACGACCGGCAGCTCAGCGAGTCCGTCGAGAAGCGGATCGAGTACATCGACGCGAAGAACGCCAAACGGTCGTTCACGGTCAACGTTCGGGCAGTCGGCGTCCCCATCGACGATACTCACGACGACCTCGATGGCCGGATGGACTCGCTCCTCCCGGTCTTCGACCCGCTTGATGGACCGTTCTACGAGGTCGAGGGGCAACGCCTCCGGGACAGCGGCTTCCGTGAGAAAACGAAGGAGAAGAAGGCACGGGCCGCGCTTCAACGCCTCCTCAATCGCGAGTTGACGACGGGTCGGGGGAAGACCCGCCCCGAGTTGGTCCTCTGTGGGACGGAGCTCGCGAACTTCGTCCTCGTCCCCTCTTCCGAACAGTTGACCGTCGAAGGGACGCGGGGAACCAGAGCCGAACAGCAGAGCCGCAATCCGCTTCCGTGGCCGAATCCCGACCTGATCCAGCAGTTCCAGGACGGGATGGAGATCGGGTACGCCCTCGACGAGAACGGTGAGCCACGGCCGGACCCGATCAGGATCCCGCCGGACCTGTTGCCGACGCATTACGGGCGGTTCGCGTCGACTGGTGGCGGGAAGTCGAAGGCCATCATCAACGACGCGCTCTCGCTCCGCGAGTCGACTGGTGGCCCCGTGGTCCTCGTCGACCCGAAGGGGGACGGAATGTGTGAGAACTACCTGCGCTGCCACTACGATCGGTTCGACGGTCTCGACGACGTCTACCACTTCCGCGTGCCGGAGACCATCCCCGCCTTCTCCTTCTTCGACATCCGTCCCGCGCTCGAGGCCGGTCGCAACCGGGAGGACGCGATTCAGGACAAGGTCGACCACTTCCACGACATCCTCCGGATGATTATGGGCCGCGAACAGTACGGTCAGGCGTTCGTCGCGAACGAAATTCTGAGCTACCTGATCAAGGCGCTGTTCGACGAGGAGTATGGGAGTGACGTGTTCGGGCTGGATGACCTCTTTGCCGCCGCGCTTCGGATGCAACGCGAGCAGACGATTCCCCCGGTCTCAGCGGACAACCAGAACATCGAGGAATCGCTGACGCGCCACTTCGCGAAGGACAACCACCAGTTCCAGGTATCGATGGACGCGGTCGGGAACCGCCTCGACAAGCTCAAAGAGGACGCGCACCTCCGGCGGATCTTCAGCCACGTCCCTGAGCAAAACGACGCCGGCGAGTACGTCGACAACCGCTTCGACTTCCGCGAGTTCCTCGATGAAGATGCCACCATCATCTTCGATCTGGGCGACCTTCGCCCGGAGGCACAGCGAGCGATTACGCTGCTCCTGTTGAGTAACCTCTGGGACGCCGTCCAGGTGCGCCGACGCGACGGCCAAACCGATTACGAGAAGCTCACGAACCTCATCATCGAGGAGGCCGCACCGGTGGCGTCGACGAAGCTCGTCTCCGAGCAGCTACTGCCGCAGGGCCGGTCGTTCGGCCTGAGTATGGGGCTCGTGATGCAGTTCCCAGAGCAGGTGCGGAACCGGAACGAGCGAGCCTACGACGAGGTGTTGAACAACATCAAGACGAAGCTCATCGGCAACATCTCGATCGAGCGCGACCTCGCAGAGTCGCTTGCCCACGAGGACCTCAGCCCGACCGAACTCCGTAACCGAATCAACACGCTTCCGAGCGGTGAATGGATCGCCCAGCTCCCGAGTCCCTCGTTCGGAGAGACTGGGCCGCCGCCGTTTTCACTGAAACCGCTCCCGATTGCGCCGGGGCATCCAGAAAGCGACCAGCCGCTCACAGAGCCCCAGGAAGACCATTTCAAGTCCGTGTCCAGGCCACGGATGGTCGAGCAGACACAAGCCCAGTATGGGCTAGCAGAGGCGACTGAGTCGAACACTGCTCCGGAGGAGACTGGCTGGGGTAGTACGGGAGCCGACACGACAGGCTCGACTGCCGACGGCGATACAGCGACCGACCCGACGCAATCCGCGTTCATCAGTGAATCGACAACTGAGGACGCATCGACGTCGACTACGCAGCCCGAGACGGACAGCGCCCCAGATGCAGACGAGTCAGAGATGAGCCCCCTGTTCGGGCAGGCTACCGAGACGGACGGGGAATCAGCTGGTGACCAAGCAGTGGAGCCGGAGAACGGGGCAACGCCCGTTCAGGAAAGCAGTGTGCCAGTCCCCGATGACGAACTCCGACAACGCGGGCTTAGTCGCGACGACGTCCGGTTCCTGAATCGTGTCCTCGACGTGATGAACCGGGACGCCAGCGAGTACACCCTCCTGGACTCGATGCGTCCGCTCCAAGACGAGTACGAGGAGCTCAACCTCCAGCGGCTCATCGACCGGAACCTCGTCGAGGAAGCCTCAGTCTGTGGTCGGAAATACTACACCGTCCTTCCAGCGGGGCGCGAGCTTCTCGGCGAAAAGCTACAGGTGGGTCCGGGACTGGGGGATATTGGAGAGAAAACGCCGCACAAAGTTGGAGTTCGCCTCCTCGAGCTGTGGCTTCAGCAGCAGGACGATGTCGCCCGCGTGGAACCGTACTACGAACACGATGCTGACACCGTGTTCGACGTCGCCGGGTTCGACACGGAGGGTAAACTCGTCTGGGTCGGGGAGGCAGAACTCCCGAGCAACAACACCCACGCGCCGGTCGACGATTACGATAAACTCAGCGCAGTGGACGCCGACGCAATCTGGGCTTTCAACAACCGTGAGACTGCCGTCGAAGTTCTGGACAAGCTGTCTGACGCGGATCGGATCGAGGAGAGCGTCAGCGGACGTGACGCACGGTCGTTCTCGACGATCCAAAACGCTGTGGCGGACTTCGATACAGCAGGGATGACCACCGTTCGAGGGTTCAAGAATCTCGATCAGGAGGTCAGCCAATGACGTGGCGACAGGCTACTCGTGAGGAGATCTACGCCTACTACGTCAAGGAGTTCCCGCGCTACATCGGCGACCTCCCCGAGTTCATCACGGCTGATGGGCCAAAGCAGTACGCCGTCGGCTTTCGAGACCCCCATCCGGTTCGTAAAGACGAGGTACCGGACAAGGACTTCATCCGGCGGGATACGTGGCAGACAAATAGATCCGGGGAACGAACGACACCCGAGTTCGACGACTTCGAGGACGTTGTGGAGTTCATTCGCCACCCCGCCAAGAACGACCCGCTTGGGCGCAGCGAATTCGCACTCGCAGACCCGGAGGTGCTGGAGCAACCTGATCCACGGCCCGACGCCGTCTACTACGCGCTGGATCACTGGGAACGACCGTGGGTCCTCTTGGTCGACATCGATGCGAAAGAGATCGCTCGCGACCGAGCGGACGAGTTGGTTTCGGCGAGCGTTGACGACCGGGATGACGATGCGCTCCTCAACGACGCAGAAATCCTTGACGCCCCTCCAGAGGGGTATCCGTACGCCTTCGAAGACGTCGACCGTGCCATCGAGTACGGGTTCGAAGTGCGCGATATCTTCGAAGACGATTTCGATGCCGAGGAGACGATGGTCGTGTACAGCGGGCAGGGGGTCCACGTCTACCTCCTCGATACGGACCCGGCGCACCGGTACGATGAGCAGAGTCGCGAAGTGTTGAACGACCTCCTTCTCGAGACGTACGACATCCCCATCGACCCCGTCGTGACGGCCGACCGTCGGCGGGTCGCCCGGCTGCCCTATTCACTTCACGCCGACGTCTGTAGCATCGTTCAACCCATCGAGAGCCCGGCATTCGACGTTCGTTCGGCGACACCCGAGGTGATCGACGAATGAGTCCGAGTACGCCCACCGACGACGAGGACATGGCGTATCGAGTTGCGGCACTCCCGCTGGAGTACGGTGAAACCCGCATCAACCAGCTGTTTACGCGTGGCTACAATCGATACGTCGTCGACGGCGAGGACCAGCCTGAGGATCTCGTGAACGACGTCGAGCGGTTCGGCACGGCGGCGTTCAAAGAGCAGGTTCGTGCCGATGCCGCTGAGGAGCCGTTCGTCGACGAGCCGGGAACGCTCGCAGTGCTCGCGACGCTGAGTGCGATCTGTGTGAAAGAGCACCCGAAATTCGAGCACGCGTCGCCACGGAACATCCAGGTCCTCTACGACATCCGGGAGCTGTACGTCAACAATCTCGCCTCACTCATCCGCGCCCACGGTGATGGATCGCTCCAACAGGACATCGCCGACGTGCTGTACAGCAAGGAGCCCGGTGAGGATGGCCCACACCCAGGTCGGGTCTGTACGGGCATCACGGAGATGCCGGAGTTCGGGAATTGTCTCTACCTCGAAATCCCGATGGCGGCGGCGTCACGCAAATGTCTCGTTCGGGAGGACGAGGCGTCGACGGGGAGTGACGATGGCCGGGAGATACTGACGCGAGTGAAAGACAACAAGCTGTACGTCCCGGTCGGTGATTTCGACAGCAAGTATCGGGACTATGCTGAGCGGGCGTTCAAGAAGCTCCTGCGGGTACAAGAAGACGGGCTCTCCGACGATCAGCTGACGTGGCTAACTGCGAACGAGTCGGCGATTACGGAGCGGATCGGTCGCTTCCTCGAGACCGGCCATCACGAGCGGATCTGGCGGAACTGGGATCGTGGGGAGCGGACGATCCGCGTCCTCCGCCGGGCCCTAACTGACGCCCCCGACGAGGTCGCACAAAAGGGCGAGTTCCACACGGCGAAAGAACTCTATCGAGCGGTTGCGGCGTACGACGCTGAAGATGACTGGGAATCCTCTGTAACGGACTGGATCTCGAGCCCGAGCAGTCTCGCGAAGACGCTAGCCGACCATGAGTCCCACTCGGCCGTCACGATCGACCGCGATGGGCGCGTCAATACGTACCGAATCGGGCGAGCCGGGACTGGCGCCGAACAGATCGAGATGCGAGAGATCGAGGACCTCTTCGAACTCCCCTGTATGGCGAATATGGAGGAACGGCTACACGAGAAGAAGCCCGTCCGGAAGGACCTCTACAACTTTGCGCGGATGGTGATGTGGCTCCCGCAGTATCAGGACAGCAGCCTCGACGAGATCGCCGCGGACCTCAAGGACGTCTTCTCTCGGTGGCCGTGGTACGACGAGCAGGAGACCGAGTACCAGGTTCGCTACGAATTCTCGAACACCATCGGCGGCGACACGCCGTTGCCGATGAACTGCGATAACGACGACCTACAGCGCTACTGTATCGGCCAAGACCAGTGTCCCTACTCAATCTGGGGTAGTCTCCCGTTCCCGGACGAGATGTACGAGCAGGTTGAGGAGGGATCAGCTGGTCCCACTGAGCAATTCTGAACTACAGCTATCCGATTCTATTTGAAATCCTAAAAGACGGCTTCGAGTGCGGTGGCGTTCCCGTGGATATCCCCAAACACAACCGCTTGCGATGGCCGAGTCTCTTCCATGCTACGTCTATGCATAACGGCCATAATCCCTCCCGCTATGAGTCATATATATCTCAGTACGCGAATTCGGCTCCGTCGGGCTCGAACGACACTGATCTGTCGCACCTGTACTCGTGGACAGCGTGGACAACAGAGGGAGCGGGCGGACAGCGACGTGCGACCGATTCGGCCGGTCAGTCGTCGCGGGCTGGTTTTCGGGCTTCGATGGTAGCGGAAACGAGGTACTCGCCGAGGTCGCGGTCGGCGTCCCAGTCGCTGATGAACTCGGTGCTCTCGTCCTTCGGCGCGATCTCGACCGCCTCGAAGCCCGCCTCGTCAAGCATAGCGTTGAGATCGTCGATGGTGGATGCGCCGGCGACGCAGCCCGTCAGGGAGTCCGGGTCCATCTGGACGTCATCGGGGAACGGTGCGGTCTGGACAACGTCGGAGATTGCAACGCGACCTCCGGGTCGCAGCACGCGATAGGTGTCGTCGAAGACGCGTTGTTTCTCGGGGGCGAGGTTGACAACGCAGTTCGAGATGACGACGTTGACGGATTCGTCGGCGACAGGGAGGTGACCGATCTCGCCGAGTCGGAACTCGACGTTCTCGGCGTCGTTCTTCGCGACGTTCTCTCGGGCCTTCGAGATCATCTCGGGCGTCATATCGACACCGATGACGTGGCCGTCCGGTCCGACCTCTTGGGCGGCGAGGAAGCAGTCGAAGCCAGCGCCGGAGCCCAGGTCGAGAACGGTCTCGCCGGGAGCCATCGCGGCAAACGCCTTCGGGTTCCCGCAGCCGAGACCGAGGTCCGCGCCATCGGCGACCGACGCGACATCGTCGGCGTCGTACCCGAGGCGTTCGCTCCCGGATGCCTCCGTTTCGTCGCTACAGCAACCACCGTCGCCAGAGACATCCAAACCGACGTCACCACAGCAGTCCTGGCTGCTCGTGGCGATTCCCGCGTAGCGTTCCCGCACCATCTCGCGAGTCTCCTCGGGATCGCGATCGGCGACCATCGTCTCGTTGTCATTACTCATGGTTGCCTCGCAGGTCGTCGAGCGTTTCGAGCAGAACTTCGGTCGTCTCGGTCGGTTCGTAGTAGCGCCACGATCCTTCCTTGCGCCGCGTGACCAGGCCCGCGGTGTACAGTCGGGAGAGCGCCTGACTGACCGCGCTCTGGCTGACGCCGACTGTGGCTTCGAGGTCGCAGACGCAGACGCCGTCGTCGGCGTTCGCGATGCGTCGGAGGAGTTCGTACCGGGTGTCGTTGCCCATGGCTGAGAGCGTCTGGAGGTCCGTCGCCATCGCGTCCGAGTCGACGTTGCCAGGCGGGGCGCAGCAGGCGTCGGATGCGTCCATAACTCCATCAGCGGTTGCGTCCTGAATCATATCAGCTCTAGCTTATACAATCAAGCACTAATACGTTGCCCTCGAAAAAGACACTTCCTCCGATGTTCACAGACACTCCTCAATGACCCTCAAGCTCTGACGAACCACCGCGAGGAAACAAAGAAAGCCGAGTCCGTGATCTGTTTTGCTGGTCGAGAAGCCTTGATCGGAGAGCGTGTGCCTGGTCTAGCAGCAGTCGCTACCAGCGTCACAGGCGTCGCCGTAGTCGACGCCGGTCACCTCAGTGATCGTCTCCGTACAGTCATCGAGCAAGGCTTCGAAGTCGTCCCGGTCGCGTTCCGATTTCGCCTCTGCGAGCGCCCCACCGAGGGATTCGGCAGCGGTCAGAACGTCGTCAACGTCGCTCAACAGCACCCACCTCCGAGCGACTGCGCGAACTCCTGGCCGATTCGCTCGCTGACGACGTCGTTCGTCTCCGCGAGTAGCTCCTCGAACGCCTCCCGGGCCTCGCGATGGCGCGTGACCGACTCGATTTCCGAGAGGTCATCTTGGATGTCCCGGAGGTCGCTCATGAGCGACGCGTCGAACTCGCTGTCCTGGAGTTCGCGCTCGGTCTCCCGGTATGTATCCAGCAACTCCTGTGCCTCGGCGTCTGCCTCGAGTGCCTCACGTGCGTCGACCAACGCCTGGTACGTCTCACACGCCAGGAGTTCGTCGACGAACGCTTCGAGCTCGGCCTCAACGTCCCTCGTCTCGACAGGGGATTCGCTCATGACACCGTCACCTCCTCGCGGTCGTCCTCGCCCACGCCATCCAAGCCCGTGACGTCCGCGCCGAACTCGCAGAGGTCGTCGAGACCGACGGGCTCCTCCTGGCGCAGCGGCGCGAGCATCATCGGCACGTCGAAGCGCTCACTGATCTCCTCGAGGTACTCCGCTTGCTGCGCGCGCCGATTCTCGAAGAACGCGTTATCGCCATAATCCTCGGGGAGCAGATAGTTCGCGACCACGAGCGACGTCTCGATGCCGACCTGATCCTGGAGGTCCATCGCAGCACGATAGGCCTCCATCATCGGCGTGAACTCGGGATACATCACGAACGCGAACGAACTCCGACTCGGATCCTGCATCGTCTCGATGACCTCGTCGTACTTCCCGCCGTTCGCCGGGGCAGCTCCCTTCGTGAGCGACCCAAGGTCCATGAATCCCTTCCAGTCCGACGGCAGTTCCAGCAACCGAAGCGTGTGTCCCGTCGGTGCGGTGTCGAACACCACGATGTCGTAGCCGTCCTCCTCGAAGTAACTCACGAACTTCTCGAGCGCCGCCATCTCCTCGGCACAGGGCGACTCCAACTCCTCCTCGACGTTCGCGACCGCCGCCTCCACGTCGATCTGCGTGTCGTCCTTCTCCGCGTACATCTCGCGGACGTGATCGAGGACCTGCGTCCGGTACTCCTCGAGTGCGCGCTCTTGGTCGATGCGGGCGGCGTCGAGATTCGCCTGTCCGACCGACGTCGGTTCGTGACCGACAGGTTGCTCGAAGATGTCCGCCAAGTGCGCAGCCGGGTCCGTCGTCACGACGAGCGTCTCGTAGCCGGCCTCCGCGAGCGAGACCGCCGTCGTGGACGCAATCGTGCTCTTCCCGACACCACCCTTGCCCGTGAAGAACAGGTACCGCGTCTCCTCGACGGGGACGAGTTCCTCGGCGACCGCGTCGCCATCGGTAAACGAGTCGAAGTCCACGGTATCTTCGTTGGTCGCCCGTCGCGTCGCCGCATCCACGTCGACGGTCGCCTCCTCGCCGTCGTAGAGGACGCCACCGACGTCCGAGAGCAGCTCGAGGCCCGCGATCTCACCGGGCTGAAGTGGGTACGTCGCGAGCGCCTGCTGATCGAAGGTCGACTGCACACGGTCGATGACCGCCTGTTCGTCTGCACGCTTGCCCTCGAAAAACGGGTCTTCGCAGACCGACTCCGGTAGGTAGCCGTTGACGACGAGGAGCTGCGAGCTGATACCGAGCTCGGCGAGGTCGCTCGCGCTACGTTCGATCTCGTCGATCGACGATGACTCCGGTTTCCCGACGAACGCGAACGACGTCCGGGACTCGTCCGAGAGCGTGTCGATGGCGCGCTCGTAGTCCGCCTTCTTGTCGTCCATCGACGCCGCGGGCCCGATGCACGTCGACCCACCCTTCTCGAGTTCGGCGTTCCAATCTGACGGGAGCTCCATCAAGCGGATGGTGTGTCCGGTGGGGGCGGTGTCGAAGACGACGACATCGTACTCGGGGCTGTCCATGAAGTCGACGAAGTTGTCGAACGCGGCGATCTCCTCGACGCACGGACTGTTGAGTTGCTCTTCGACGGTCTGGATCTCCTCGTCGCCGAGGAGCGCCCGCATCGGCTCGATGGTCTCCTGGCGGTACTCTTCGGCGGCGACGTCGGGATCGATCTCGATGGCCGAGAGGTTCGGGACGTCGTCGATGGCGGTGACCTCGTGGCCGATGTCCTGGTTGAAGATGTCGGAGAGGTTCGGCGCCGGGTCGGTCGTCACCAACAGTGTATCATAGTCGTTGTCGGCCAGCCACGTTGCCGTGGCACAGCTGACAGTACTCTTACCGACACCGCCCTTCCCGCTGAAGAAGACGAACTCTGTATCTTCGCTGTTCGGTTCAACAACTTCTTTCGCTGGCGTTTGTGTAGCAGTCATTTACGCTTCCTGTGGGTCTGGGGAATCCTCGAGAGTCGATGCGAGTTCGTCGTACGAGAGATACGCTTCTCTGGCGACGATCTCGTCGTCGACGACGGTAATCGGGAGAATTGACGGGCCGTGCTCCTCGACCAGATCGGCGATTTGCTGGGTTTCGAGGAACTCCTCGATGTTGTGTTGCATATTCGCTCGCGACACGTCGACATCAAATTCGTTTTCGAGTTGGTCGAGGGCGGCACTGACTTCGACGAGTTCATCGTCCGGGTCTGGGCCACAGACGCCGGTGGAACAGCACATCGCTTCTTCGTACAGGGTGAGTTGAGTCATTCGTGGATCGGAAGGGGTTGTTCAATTGAGTAGGCGATACACCGAATCATCTCCAGCACTGAGGAGATTCGATTTGGCTCATTTTACTGTTTGTTCATATGTGTATAAGCGCTTTGGTCAGTATCTTCGAGACGGAGGATCAGGAGAAACGGCTTTTGTGACAGTGTGGTAAGACCAAAGGCGTCAAGACACCGTACTAAGCTTCTGCTTCCCTCGAACAAACGGTTGTCCATTCGTTAAGATGGTCGACGGTGTACTAAGCAGCCAAATGTACAATATCAATTAGAAACCCGTGGCTCCGTACACAACACTTACTTTATTATATGCTAAAATCAGAGCCATGTCATCGACCGAGCGGTTACAACGATATCTTACAGACGAACGCGGTGGCTGTGGTGATGAAGAGGTGGCACAACGACTGGATGAACTTGAAGAGCTTGACGCCGCAGCTGGTGGGCCTGCGCTTGAGGCGGACGTAGGTGTATTATCAGCCCTTGCCAACGAGACGCGATACAAGATTATCCGCATCCTCCACATAGCCGGTGAAGAGCTCTGTGTCTGTGAGTTTTCACCGCTTCTTGATGTCAGTGACAGCGCGATTAGTCATTCACTCTCTCAACTCACTGAGGCTGGACTCGTGACTCGCCGGAAAGACGGGAAATGGCGAAAGTACCAGACTACCATGCGGGGCGACGCGCTCCTTGTCGCACTTAATGGATCCCGCAGATGAGACAACGCCGCACGAGGACACTTGGCAAGTCTATTGAGGAATTTGGTGGTATATATAGTACTCATACGAGGCCTAAAGACCGCGACAAAGAATCGAATAAGTATGTCTGCTGATTCGACGACGAAATTCGGATTCGTGTGCGTACAGAACGCTGGGCGCAGCCAGATGTCGACAGCGTTTGCGGAACGAGAGCGAGAACGACGTGATCTCGAAGATAGCGTCGAAATTCTTACTGGAGGGACCCATCCGGCCGACCACGTTCACGAGGAAGTCGTCGAAGTAATGGGTGAGGAGGGATTCGACCTCTCCGAGCGAACGCCGCGAGAAGTCTCAACTGATGAACTGGAATCGTGCGACATCGTCGCGACTATGGGGTGCTCGACGCTCGAACTCGATGCAGAAACGGTCGATGTCCGTGACTGGGCGCTTGACGATCCCGATGGTCAAGAGATGGAACAGGTTCGGGAGATTCGGGACGATATCGAACAGCGCGTTGTAGACCTGTTCGACGAGTTCAATCCCGACGACTAACAGCTAATCACGAATATTCAAAGAGTCACACCTCAGTTTTTCGAGGCTTAGATTGTAGAACAGAACCAGATTGTTTAGAATCCTCGTCGAGCAATTTTAGCGGCTAACACGACCAGTATCGAGAGAATCGGGGTTTTCTCGATTCGAAGTGCCTCGCTGGGAGACCTCGAGGATCTCAGAACAGGTGACCTATCGAACCGGAGAAATCCAGATACGCCCGATATTGCCATCGTTACCCTGTCGTCGAGCAATTTTAGAGATCACGGGATTATTCCTGAACTCGTCGAGGTATTTTCTACGGCCTCAAATCGGCCCGACGGGGTTCTTCTGCGATTTGAAACCGTCATATCCTCTTGCATATCGCGGATTTCGTCCAAAGGAAGAGGCGATATGCAATGTGCGAAGGCCGCCGGCTCTCTCAGGCCGAGGGGCCGTCATTGGGATCTTGGATTCAGAAACGTATCAGATTTATCGCATAGATTGAGCGGGTGTGTTCAGGTGGAGTCTATTGCCCCCGCGAGGGGGTGGCGGGGCGCATCCCGTGCCCCCGATAGACGATGGCTTCGGAACGACGCAGCGAGACACGATCTGCGCATCAAGCGGCAAGTACCCCGGACGACCAGGCGCCGTGGGCAGACCTTGAGGTAGTGGTCCCGACTGACCGAGATCAAACGTCGGTCGTTGCCCTCGTGGAGTGTGCTCTCGTCGAACTCACGCACGAGGCCGTGGGCGCCGTCTTCGTCTCCCGGCAGGTCGGGCGGTCGACGCGGACGCAGTACGTCGCCAGCGACGACGTCGACGAGCAGTTCCAGAAACGGCACTTCGACGACCGGCTGGGCTGGCACGAGACCACCGTCCCTCGACGGATCGTTCGCGACGAGCTCATCGCCCAGCTCACAGGGTCGCCCTCGACGACGGCGGAACAATCAGGTGAGGGAGCAGCCAGCGAGCCAGACACCTTCGTCGTGAAGCCAGTTCGAGATCTTCGAACCCCGTAGCGGCTAGCCTTAACCAACATTCTCAGCTGAAACCGACACAGTGTTGGTTAACGCTGAGGTTGGACTCCTTTCCTTGCCCCCACCCTCCGCCCGACTCCTCGAATGAGTGTATCCTGGCGGACGGGCGATCCGAGGGGTACCGAATCTGTACGCCATGAGTTGTTTGTCGGCGCCGGGAGGCGTGCAGCGCGCGACAGCGTGCGCGACGTGACTCACCATGCCTGGTCCCGATCCTCACGACGACACGAGTGCCGACTACGAACAGTTCGAGAAAGAACAGCTCGCCCAGGACCGCGACGCCGCCAGCGTCGACACCGCGGACGTCGACGACACGACTGCCCAGAACCTAGTCAACGACCTCGGCTACGCGGACGTCGTCACTCCGGTTCCTGAGGACCAAGTATTGATCCACGAGCCGAGCGGCACCGCATTCGACTCATCGACGCAGCTAGCCGTCTTCCACCGTGGCTGGACGGCCGGCCGCGACGCCGACGCGGAGGTCGAGTGATGCAGCAGACACTCGTCGGCTGCGCGTTCTGCGACGCGCCGCCCGGAACCGAGACTGGCGAGGCCCACACCTGGGGGCAGGACGACCGGGTTACCCACCCGATCTGTGTCGACTGTGCGATTCAGACGGAGCCGGATCCCGACGAGCGCGATCACGTCGCCTGTGACGGCTGTGGGCTGGTCGTCGACACGCTAGCTGCGCTCACGCGGTTCCGCGTGGAACTCGGGCACCTCGAAGGCCCGTTGCAACTGTGCGAGCACTGTAGTCCAGGCGGGCTCGCTACCTACTGGACGCGTGACCTTGAGGAACACCTCGTCACGAGGCCGGCGGAGTGACCCAAACACTCTTTACTGATTCGCTGTAAACTGTAATCAAGAACGATCCGTGTCACGCACCTCAAATCGCGCCGACGGCGACATCGTCCAGGACTTCCTCTCGGTCGCGGACCTCCTCGAGGAGCCACAGCTGGCTCAGCTGTATGCGTACCTTACTCGGGAGGGCGAGGCGACCGTCCAAGACGTGATGGACGACTTGGATCTCGCCCAGGGGACGGCCTACAGCTACGTGAACCGGCTCGTCGACGCCGGCGTCGTCGACGTTACCAACGACGAGCAACCCCGTCGGTACGCCGCCCGCCAGATCGACCTGACCGTGACGACGGCCGCCGGTGACCGCGAGTACACGATTACGCCGGCGCTCATCGACGCCGTCGGGCGCCGCGAGACGGACGCCGACATCGACACCTACATCGACCGCCACGGCGTCGCCGGCCTCGCGACCGCGCTCACCTATGCCGTCGCTCGGGGGCGCGGCGAGGTGACCCACCGCCTGATGGCCGAGGACCTCGATATTTCGCCGCTGGCCGCGGAGATGATTCTGCAGGCGCTCCGCCCTGTCGTCCACGAGCACTACGACATCGAGGAAGCAGGGGCGGGACTCGACGAGCTGGACATCGACGACACTGACGACGCGTGAGCCGGGTCCACATCGCCGACACCGGCCTGTTCGTCGCGATGGGGCAGCCCTCGAACAGTCGGTACCAAGCCGTTCGGCGGTTCGCCCGCCGGAACGACATCACCTTGGTCCTTCCCGAACGGGTGTACGAGGAGCTGACCGTCGACGATCCGGACGTCGAGGACGTGCCAGTTGACACCGCGATCGACGAGGGCTGGGCGACGGTTGCGGCGCCACTCGAGTTCGCCGAGCCTGTCGTCTCACGGGTGATGGACGGGATCCAGCGGTACATCGCGAACGCCGACGACCGGCCCGCCGACGAAGTAGAGCGTGCCGACGCCGCCCTCGCCGCCCTGGCTGCCCAGCATCTCAGTGCGGGAACCGCGACTGAGGTCTACATCTACACGACGGATATCGCGGCCGGCGAGGGGGCCGAAACCGTGCTCGCGAGCGAGGGCTACGGGGATTCAGTGACGTTCGTCAACGGCTTCCGGTTCATCGAGGACCTGGTCGTCGGCGACAGCTGACTGATTGCTAGTCTGATTCGGTGGGAGAGGACATTTGAAAGCCCTCGGCCGCTCGACGTCCCGCGACCGCCGCTGCGCGCCTCGTCCCTGCGGTGCTTGCGGGGTCGGGGGACGACCGAGGCGGCCTCGCCCTTTCTGAGTCCGCCAGGACCGTGGCTGACTGGCCGAGCGACGTGACCGGCTGGACAGGTGTGTACGTACCGGCCCGCCCCGCTCGCCGCTGCCGCCCTCCGCGTCGCTCGCCGGCTATTTGACTGATGACAAACGTTGTATGTGCCAAAGCCGACAGTTGGGAACATATCCACACAAACCGTGTTATTTTCCCAACAATAACAGACATTCAGTTTAACGCGGAGAACGACTGTCTGAGTATATAAGCGAACATCATACTTTCAAGTCACCCCACATCATAGCCCGCTGTATAGAGATTGATGATAGACTCTCTGCGGAAGGTGTTTAATGAGTCTGAATTAGACACCTTGATAGCCAAACTTCTCTTCCTATTGGTTGCTCTATTTTCTTTGTATAATGCAGTCACAACCGGAGTGTGGTGGCACTCAATGCTGTTTTTTATGCTAGTTTTGTTATGTGGGTTACTTATCAGTGGAGGTTATGAGGATATAAAATTCACAGTTATGAAGTTCGTTGGAATGGAGGTCAGTAATTCACAAGAAAGCCGTACTGCGAAAGAAGTGCAGGACCTATTAAGCGATAGTGACGCAAGTGACTTGGAAGAAGTAGATGTGAATGAAACTGAGGGAAGATACCAACTACAGTTCGACCGAGAGTGAAATATGATACAAGACACAATCCAGAATCATGATTGAGGAAAGAGAGTACCGAGGCTATTGGTGGCTCCCTGAGAGTCCTGATGAAAAAGTCGGCGGAATAGCCTCGTTCTCGCCCTCTGAAGGTGTATCCTTAGAATTGTTTTCCTCTCTAAATGAGGATCCCGAATATCTGGGCAGCGATACTGTTTTTCGCCCGGAATTTATTCACGGGATTACAACGGAAGNGTATCCTTAGAATTGTTTTCCTCTCTAAATGAGGATCCCGAATATCTGGGCAGCGATACTGTTTTTCGCCCGGAATTTATTCACGGGATTACAACGGAAGGGGAGAGAGTCACCCTAAAAAACTGTATTCGAGGGAGCTATTCTATGTCCTCTTCACAGGGGGTAGGAGTGACCAGCTCCAGTTACCAAGCAATCTCTCTCCTTTCAGGAGCACATTTTTCAGAGCAAATCAATTTCGATAGATTCCGTGTCCAATTCCCCCTTCTCACAAAGTGGTCGGGAGTCACCGGCGTCAACTATTCGGGGTCTGTTCTTGAAGGAGGAGAAGTATCTGCGGGAGATACGTTTGAGATCACCTATGAATTTCCGGAATCAATTATTGCAGAACTGGATAATGCGGAACTCAAGCTAATTTTTAACGCTGATTTTAATATGGGTCGAGTGGGCGGTGTATCAATTGATGAAGAGGTCTACTTTGATATTATCCCTGATTCAGACCAGATTTCATATGACGATTCAATTAACTACTCTGGAACACTACAAGATTTCATCACCTTAGCAACCGGCAAAGAAGTTCAAGCGTCTATGATGCTCGGACGTTTAGAACGAAATGAGCAGCCAGGATATAATGATGTAGAAATAATGTTTTCTACAAGTGGCGATCTCAAGTTGCCGGATAGTCTCCATCCGCTGAAAGCGAATTTTGTCCTTGCCGATATCGTTGATGACTTTTCTGAGGTTATGAACAATTGGTTTGAGCACTACGAGGAATTAGAACCTGTTTATAATCTCTATTTCAGCGTACAGTATAACTCAGAAATGTATCTTCAAAATCAACTCCTCTCTCTCACACAGGCGATAGAGACATATCATCGAAGAGAAATTGGTGGTCAATATCTCACCGATGACGAGTTTGAGGAGTTTTATGATAATCTTTGTGAGAGTATCCCTGATAGATTTGATGAGAGTTTCCGAGATCATCTGGAGCAGGGGACATTCAAATATGCGAATGAGTATTCTCTCAGAAAGAGATTATCTCAAATGGTTTCAGAACATGAGAATATCTTTGAGGAGCTACCTATGGATATCGAGGCAACCGTGAATGAGATTGTGAATACTCGGAATTATCTGACTCATTATGACGAGAGCATTACTCCCCGGGCTGACACAGATGAACTTCATCCTCTAATTCTACGATTGAGAGCTATCCTCGAAACTGTACTTCTGTCGAATCTAGGAATACCAGAAGATCAGATGGTGGAACGGTTACAACAGCGTTACTCTGAACTCACAAGATCGTAAAATCAGGGTCTTCAGTTCCAGCGGCTTGATTCAACGAAGATAGTCGTCTCGTACCTTACTTCGGTCCATCGTATGCAAATATTCTGTTTTTTGAGCGCCTGCAAAGGGTGCAGGCGCGGTCAATCGAACCTGCACAGCACAGGTGATTCGAGATGCGACACTACCAACAGCAACAGGTGAATCGACAGTCGGAGGCTCGATAACCGATGTCGGTTGACCTCACCGAAATCGAGGAGGCTGAAGTCGACCTAGAAGAGTGGTTGGTCGAACAAGCCGAGGACGGCATCCCCGAAATCGTTCTTGTAGGGCTTCTCCGAGACTACGCGGACGATATCGAACAGCTGGGCTACGTACCGCGAATGTGGGGCGAGTCCGACCGATGAGACGAACCAACTCCTTCGAGGTTGTACCCCAGTCGGAACAGGCCGACACAATCCTCCGACGACTCCTCGATGCGTCAGCGAGCCTCTGGAACCAACTCACCTACGAGCGCCGGCAGCAGTTCTTCGCCGGCGAGAGCGTCTGGGACTGCGAAGACTACTACGACGAGTACGTGGACGTCTTAGGGTCGGCGACGACGCAGCAAGTCACGCGCGTCAACGACGCCGCTTGGCGGTCGTTCTTCGAGACGGTCGAGGAGGCCGCCCAGGAGGTCAGTCCACCCGGCTACTGGGGGAACCAAGCCGATGGCCGCGACTTGCGGACCTACATCCGCAAGGACGCCTACACGATCAGCTGGGGCGAGCGCTCTCGGCTTGAAGTGCCCATCGGCAGCCAGCTCAAAGACGAGTACGGCTTCAGTCGGTTCGAGCGGCTCCGGGTTGCGGTCCAAGGCGACCCGCATTGGCAGGGCGAGCAGGGCCGTCTTCACCTCACTTACGACGACATCAACGAGACGTATCGTGCCCACCAGCCGGTGACGGTCTCCGACCAAGGGCAGGCGACGCCGACTGGTTCGGACGTCGCCGCGCTCGATATCGGCGCGAACGTCCTCGTGGCGTGTACGACGACGGCCGGCGACCAGTACTGCTACAGCGGCCAGGAGCCGTTCCGACAGTTCCGTGAAACCACCGAGCGCATCGCCGACGCCAAGGCAAAGCTGCCGGATGGACAGCAGACCAGCAAGCGAATCCAGCGGCTCTATCGGAAGCGCTCTCGCCGACGAGACCACGCCGTAAACGCGCTCCTCCGTGATCTGGTTGAGCGTTTGCACGACGATGGCGTCGCAACCATCTATCACGGCGATCTCACCGGCGTCCTCGGCGAGTACTGGTCGGTCGAGGCGAACCTGAAAGCCCGCACCTTCTGGGCACACCGGCAGTGTCTCGATCAGCTAGCGAACGTCTGCGAAGAGTACGGGATCGACGTGGCAGCAACCTCCGAAGCGTGGACCTCCCAGACGTGTCCGGAGTGCGGCGAACGCGAGCAGACGCGCCGGCATCGCGAGACGTTGACCTGTCCGTGTGGCTTCGAGGGGCACGCCGACCTCGTCGCCTCGCGGACGCTGCTCGAACAGGCGACGAACACTGCGGTCAGGCCGACGGCACGGCCCGTGCGGTTCCAGTGGGACGACCACCAGTGGTTCCCCGTCGAGGAGGACGCGGTGGCTCCCAACGAATAGCGTACAGACCCGTAAGGTGCCGCCGTGGTGTCGCTGTGACACCAGCGAGCGGACGCTCCGGGGTTCCGGAGTGGATGTCGATCCGCTGGTCGCTCGCTTTTCAAGCTGGTTGTACTTTCAGTACTGCTCTTCTTGGGCGTTGTGTAGCCGCCTATATTCGCAGCTGATCGAACGATTCAGCGGCAGCGTATTCAGCCAGCAGTAGGTTCCTCGGCTGGCTGGTGTGATACTCATCGGCTCGCACCGCTCGCCGCTTTCCGCCCTCCGCGTCGCTCGCGACCGACCATTCCGGACGGTCTGCCTGCAGTAGCGGGCGGACTGCCGGGCTAAAATGAATGTGCCCTCGACGCCAGCGGGAAAGCGCGGGGGGCTGCGCGGCGTGGCTGCTCACCCCCCACGCTTTCTCCGCTGGTCGCTCGCTCCGGGCGGGTCGGCGCGCGGTGCTGGTTGGGATCGCCGCACTCGGGCGCGCTCTCGCTCGCGCCCAGTAGGGCGCTCGCGAAGGCGCGAGCGAGAGCGCGCAGATGGTTCTGTCGGTCGTTGTCGTCGGAAAACCGCGATGTTGGAGCATCGCGGTGTCGGCGCGTGCGCGCCTTCGGTCTTTGGTGAGACCAATGTCAAGTAACAGCTCTAGTAGCAAGGTCGTTACGGTGGATGAACAGGCATTCGAGAAAGCGGGCGGTCAGACGGTCGATGAAGACGGCTTCCCGGTCGTCGACGAGACGCCGGAGTTCGAGGCGGCAGTCAAGCAGGAGACGCAGGCAAAGGTGGATGCGAACCACCCGAACGGGATCGCGGACACGAGCGAGGAACGGATTCACGGTGTCACCCTCGAACAGGAAGAGCGCATTCAGGCGCGGGAAGCAGAACTGGAGCGCATCAGTGCCCAGGCCGAGCTGGGAACGCAGGAGGGCCGGGAGCAGCGCACGCGGGAGGTCGCCGCCCAAGGGAGCAAGCAGCGTCGGCAAAAATTCCAGAAGCGTGCCGCGAGCCTGGATCCGATGGCCGACCCCGAACGAGATGATCCCCGAGCGGAGCTCACCCAAGACGAACTGGCGACGGTGAACACGGAGGCAGACCGACTCGCGACACGGTTGGATGGCTGGTCGCGGGCGGCGATCAGTCGACGCCTGGCCGACGCAGTCGTCGACGGCTCGGACATGACGAGTGCGGTCGTGCGGGTGTTCGAGGAGTTGCAGACAGCCCCGGGGGGCACCGTGCCCATCGACGCCCTCGAGGATGTCGATCGCAAAGAAGTGAGTGTTGAAGGTCAAATCGAGGTGCTTTGGGATAGTGACTCGCCAGCCATCGCTCAAGTTGGCCTCATCGCGGATGAGAGCGGGCAAACGAAGGTAACGATCTGGGAGAAATCGAATGCTCCCTGGGTTGAAGAGGGTGAACGGGTGCGCATCCACGGAGCAGCGAGAAATTGGTACGAAGGACGCGTCTCACTAGCGGTCACTGGCTGGTCGACCCTTCATTTCCCAGAGCGCGGCCGCTGGTGGGACGAATAGACAATCGGAGCAGCCTCTTTTTTATTGAGTGCCGGACCCGACCCAAGCCCCACCTCCCCACCCACCGCTCCGTGCTCGCTTCGCTGCGCGCGCAGCCGAGATCTCGTCTTTGGGCGTGTGTGCTGAGAGAATTGGCCGCTATCGAGACAGGACCAGTTATTTGTCCCTTGGAGGGGTGGAGTTGATATTGAGATAGGATTAGAATATATAAGAAAATATACCTTTTTTGGAAATGCTCAATTGTCAGCTGTATAATCAGTTAGTTGTCTCTGCTTAACTCTCATTTTTGAGGCTCTGTAGAGGTATGTAAAATGCTTGTCACAAAGTAGCCAGAATTCATGAATATTATTTCCGTCATCAAACGTCATTGTGCCCAGTGATTTTGTAGTCTCAAGCTCCCAGGTTGCATATTTCGCTAGTGAGCCACAAAACGCGCACAATCTTTGACCTCCCGCACGTCTCCTAAGCTCGATCAGACAGCTGTTACAAAGCTGAATGTTGCGGTCATCTGTTCCTATAAATCTATATACCTGATTCTGTACAGACCCAGAGCCGCAGTTAGCGCAAGCACGGTCTTTGAAGACCTCAGCAAGTGGATTTGTTTTCACGGGAACTCTGATAAAGTGTGGTTCGTTCGGGAGCTTGGTTTGCTCCGAATCTCCCCCGATCTCTCGTTGTACACCAAGTACCCAGCTTCTTCCAATTCTGAGAGGCGGTACTCCAATGATGACTCTTTTTCTCTAACCAACCTTTTTAAAACTGAGATAGAAATCGTACCTGTCTCTGAGACAATAGTTTTGATTGCTTGTTGTTTTGTCCACCTATTTTGCCACTTTTGTTCATCCCTTCGATCATCAAAATCTGAGGCAATTTTATCGACTGATGCCTCAATGTTCGCGGCACTAGAAGCCAAGGAATCAATGGGGTCCACCTCCCATATCTCACTCGCCTCTTGTCTCTGACTCATGACGCCGAAATCAACTGTGCCGGAGAAGGTATGGGCCATATCCATCTGATCCTCACATTTAATTGTGAAGTCAATATCAAGCGAATTACCATTGTCCTCTAAATAGTCTCGTATTTGATCTGTGTTCATAATCCATCCATCATCATCATCCACGACTACTGGAAACGCAGCGGTGTCGCCCGGTGCGAGGTCTGGTGTCTCCCACTTTCGTGTTTCACCAGCTACTTCCCACTCTGCTGTAATATTATGCGCATAGTCTTCCCCGGTATTTCTAATCACAAATTGGGTAGTGACGGCACTCCGGTTTTCTAAATCACCCGTTAGATATGGTTGGTACTGTTGTGCTAATACTCGCGCCTGGCGATCATATAAGATAACCAAACCAAATGAGAGAGCAATTGAGCCAAAGGCCCCAAAGACAGGAGCCATTATGGTTAATTGATTATCTCCCTGCGAGGGGACGAGATCAATGGTCTGGTTTAATTCTAACACAGCTGTAACAGAGGCCAAGAGGATCGCTCCATAAGCCAACAGAACTCCCTTGCGTAACCACCCTTTTCGCAAGGCACGCCGGATATGGTTGAGGGCATTTACCGGTTGTTTTTCCCCCAAGTCATCAATTACTGGCTTGAATTTCTTCCATACGGGTACGATTATAAGAAAAACCAAAGTGGTTGAAATAACCCCTATGTAGAATGGCGATATCCCAATATTTTCGATTATGGGTACACTTGGCATATCTTCTCTACCAGAGATATTGTTAAGAAAGTTGTTTAATCCAACTGTATTTTAGGTCCGCCAGAGCCCATCCACAGTAAATATAAAATTAAAATTTCAAGATCTTTTTTCCAAATAGCTAATATTATTGTCAGTAAATGAATGAGTCTATTACTGCCTTTGACACCTGAGTCATATCCAAACGATAGCGTTTATTTTCCCTTCAGAGGGTGAGGGGCGCGCCGTTCTGGCGGGTTCCTGAACACGGTGAGACCGATGGCAACCAGAGACATCTACGAGAGCGGATTTGACGAAGACGTCCAAGCCGAACCGACCACAAACCAGTGTCCCGAGTGCGACGGACGAGTCACCACGAACGCGGTCGAAACGGTCTGCGAGGACTGTGGGCTGGTCATCGATGAACAGCGAATCGACCACGGGCCGGAGTGGCGGGCGTACGACGACGAGGAGCGCGAACGAACGGGCGCCCCACTCACTGCTGCTCGCCATGATCGCGGCCTGTCGACGGAAATCGGTCGTGGCACCGACGCGAAGGGGAACGAGATCTCTGGGCAGAAGCGACGGCGACTCGCGCGGATGCGCCGTGAGCAGACCCGTGGTCGCTGGCGGTCGAAAGCAGAACGGAATCTCGCCCACGGGCTGGGTGAAGTGCGCCGGCTGGCGAGCGCCCTCGAACTCTCCAATTCGGTCCGCGACCAGGCGTGTCAGCTCTTTCGGAGCGCTCAGAACGAGGATCTGCTTCGTGGCAGATCCATCGAAGCCATCGCCGCGGCCAGCGTCTACGGAGCCTGCCGGTGTAACGGCCTCTCGCGGTTAGTGGACGACGTCAGCGAGATGGCCCGCGTCGCGGAGTCACGGGTCACGAACGCGTACAAAACGCTGAACGAAGAGCTGGGCCTCCCTGCTAAGCCCGTCTCCCCCAGCATGTTCGTGCCGCGGCTCGCCTCGGACCTCGAGTGTCCGGACGAAATCCGACAACGGGCCCGAACCCTCGCAGAGCAGGCCGAAGAGCGCGGCGTCACGACGGGTGTCCATCCAGCCGGGTTCGCCGCGGCCTGCCTCTACAAGGCCGGTCGCGACAAGGGCCGATGGCTGACGCAATCCGAGGCCGCGGACGTGGCGAACGCCTCGAAGGCGACTGTCCGGGCACACCGAGATACGTTGGAGGAACAGGTCGCCTGAGGCAGTCCACTGTCTCTCCGTCTGTACTGCACATCGGTCTATCCACGCTACGACTTAAACACGAAGACGAACGAAATTCTCTGTAGACTACTCTGTAAGCTAACCCGTCTAAAGAGACGGACCTTCACCATGGACTCCCGCTCTAACCGAATCCGGTATGGGTTTGACTCCGTTCGCGTTCAGCATCCCGGTGTTCAAGCGCACGCCTACGGGTGCGCCTCCTTCGCCGCCAGTTTGGTTGCGAAGGAGTCGATAGCCGATGTTCTTCGATGCGTTGTAGTCCGCGTGATTCTCATACCCACAGGACTGACAGCGAAAAGTGTCCTGCGACGGGCGGTTGTCCTCGTGGGTGAATCCACACGACGAACACCGCCGGGACGTGTTCTTCGGGTTTACCTGCTCAACTTGAATTCCGCGTTCCTCGGCCTTGTACGAGACAAAGTCATACAGGCGGTTGAATGCCCACTCGTGGAACTTGCGGACGTCGGGCATCCGATCTCGGATATCCGTCAGGTCCTCGAAGGCGATTACCGTACAACCGCTCTCGCTCGCTTCAGCGACGAGGTCGTTCGCGATATGGTGAAGGTACTGCTCGAAGCGGCCCGTCTCCTTGCGTCCGACCGCTTGGACATTCTCGTGGGCCCACCGCGAGCCACACTCCTGCAGCGACTTGCGGCGCTCGACGTACTCCTGCCGCCAGTGGTTGAGTTCGTCGGCAGACCAGAACACACCAGTCGAGGTGACGGCTATGTTCTCAATCCCGAGGTCCACACCGAGGACCGTTCCGTTCTCGGCGGGTTTGGGATCGTCCACATCCGCCTTTGTTCGGACGTGGAGGTAGAAATCGCCACGACGGTAGTGGAGTGTCGCGCCTGTCGTCTCCCACCGTTCAGAATGCAGGTACTTCGAGTGGGGCGTGTCACGGGCCCTGTCGGGCAAGGCGTACTCGACGGTGACACGTCCATCGACAGTAGACAACACGGCGTGGTCGTCGTGGAACGTGGCGTTGCGCTGGTTGTATTCGCAGAACGGCGAGGAGAACGTCGGAATCGAAGCGTACTCGCCGTTCTTCCACTCGGCGACGACGCTCTTGAGCGCGTCAACAGCACGGTTACGAGCCGATTGGACGTGGTTGCTGTGGAGTCGCGTCTGCTCGCGAACTTCGTCATAGGTCATCTCATGCAGGGCGGACGAACGGGTTTCAGCCCATTCGCCGTCCCACGCAGCGTCCACGACGTAATTGGCTGCCCACAGGAACTCGCCAATCGTCTCGTGAAGCAGGTCCGCCTGCTCGTCAGTCACGTCGAGTTTGACTGGGACAGTCCGACGGACCTCCATGCAACTCACAACTCGATCTATGCTTAAATGTATTAATATAGTCAGGTGGAGAATGGAGTCTTCCACCGGCAACGGCGGTAGCGTAGGCAAGCGAAAACAATCCTTCCCTCAGCTGCGAGGTCCGGTTTCCGCAGGGTGGTATCTATGAACGGTCGTTACTCCGACTTTGAGGAACTGCGGCCGACCGGCGAGGCGTCCCACATTCCGGATACGCGGCTGGACGACGGGTGTGAAGGTGACCCCCGACGGCAACGCGTCGCGAAGAGCACGGGGGGTTACCCCGATGCGCCGACGGTAACCGACGGCGAGTGCCGGTCCTGTGGGGCGTCAGTCCCAGACGGGCAGACGAAATGCCGGTTCTGTCTCACCAACCATCTCGGAAGTGACGCCACTAGAACGAACGAGACAGCGTCGACGACGTTCCTCGGTATCGTCCACCTGATCGTCGAGTCGACCACGTTCTACGGCGCCGTGGCGAAGGGCGGCGCCGCGGCGAACCTCCTCTCCGCCAACGAGGCGGAGCCGGCCGTCGACGACTACACCCTCATCTACGATCTCGACGAACCACCGGCGCGCCAGCTGGTCGAGCAATGGCCCTCACTCCCCGACGCGGTACAGGTGGCCTCAGAGGAGGGAGAGCGGCTTCTCAGTGCCGCCCGTGACCGGGCTGGGTGGCACGAGCAGGGAGCGTCGGAGCGTCAGGAGCAGGCCCCGACGCGGCTCTACGACCAGCGTGGGGACGGCATCCGCGACGCGTCGCGTCTCGGTGCGGTCCTCGACGACGCCGACGACGCGGTGTGGCTGGTTCCAGCGATGGCGCTGACCGAATCCACTGGCGCGGCTGCGGCTGATCGCCAGGTGTCGTCGGTACCGACGACGCAGGAACTCGACTGTCAAAACTGTGGACGGGCGACCGACCACCAGTTCAAGACCCACGAGTCGGTCCCGAATGGGGTGTGGACGGGGCAACCGATGTGGGAGTGCCGGGTGTGTGGCTCGGCTCGCTACGGACCCAGTCTCGAGTAGGGCCAGTGCTGGGCATCGATTAACCAACACCCTGCGAGTAGTGTCGAGGTTCGTTGGTTAAGGCCGCGAGCTCCTGCAAGCCCGACGCCAGTCTCGATGGGGAGTCGTTCCGCGCCGGCGAGCGGTGAGGCGCTTCCGATGGAGCAAGAGTTCAAACAAGGGTACCGGATGCATCGTATACTCAGCAATCTCAACCGACTCGACGTCGACCGGTTGGACGACGCGGATCGAGAGCGAGTCGAGTCGGCGAGAGACCTCCTGGAAGAGGTGAGCCTTCTCACGAGGCCGGGCGACGAAGCCGGGGCGGATGCCCACGCAGACTCCTAACTGGAGTCGCCGGCCGCGCCTCGGGAGGCACCTCTCGCGTCTGTTTTTCGCCCCCGACAGGGGTGCGGGGGCGACCCCGTGAAGTCCAGATATGGCGACACTACAAGCTGCGACGACGTCAACCGGCGCGATCGTATCGGATCCGCAGGCAGTCCGCGAGCTCTGTGAGAGCTACTGCTTCGGGACGCTCGATTGGGAGGTTACCGAAGAGGGAGAGCTCACCATCTGGGGGTACGATGACTTCGAGGTGTACGAGGCGCGGGAGAACGGCCTCCCGGACTACGAGGGCGGTATCGTGACCCACGAGTTCTTGCGAGAACTCGCCGACCACCTCGAAGCCGACGAAGAACTCGATATCCAGACAGCGGGGTTCACCAAGTGCCGCTTCCCAGTCCTGGCCAAGCGGTACGTCGTTCGCGACGGCGAAGTTCTCCACGCGGACCTCGGTTCCCTCAGCCCGATCGACGAGTAGCGTTGTTCGTCCCCCGGGAGGGGTGCGGGGCGATCCAGTCGCGGTCGCTCCGTGAGGTGATTGCTCGATGGGACACCGCGCACTTGTTGCGTACGAACGCACAGACGGACAGTACACGCTCCACTACAGCCACTGGGGCGCAGCGAACCTGAAGCTCAAGCACCGAATCTCGGCTGAGTCGCCGTTCGGTGGCGACGACACCGACTCAAAGTGGGCGAAACAGTGGGTGGCGGAACTGGCCGATGGCCTCGAGGCAGATTCGGTCGACGGCTACCTCGCCGGCGAGGATCGACCGTCGACGGTCGTCGAGCCGAAGCCTCGCGCCACCGGGCTCCCCCTCGACGAGATTGTCGCTGACCATCTCGACTACCTCCACCACGAGGCGTTCTTCGTGGTGTCGACGACGTTCGAAGTGACCGCCTATCGGACGCTGTGGTTCGGTCTCCAGTACGACTCGGAGACAGTCGAACAGGGGGAGACGGTCGGGAATGGCGCGCTCGCGACGGTGCGTTGGTACGACGGCGAGCCGGTCGGCGATGGCCACCTGCAGGGACAGTTCGCGACCCTCAAAGACGTCGTCGGCGATATGCTCGACAAAGGCGTCTTCACGCCGTCGACGGCGAGGCAGTACCTGAAACGGAAACTGGCCGAGCGAGTCGGAGACCGACAGGAGCTGCTCATTCCGACCGGAGAATCACCCTTCGAAAAGGCGAGTCTCGACAAGCTGTAGAAGATTTTCTACGTAGCAGAACGGCTCTCCTCACCGGTTCACAGAAAATAATTGCTCTCGACCGTTACTCAGTCGGTGGTTGACTTACTCTATACAAATCGGGGGCGAGATGGTGCATTTTTACCTCGAATAAGGCACCTGAGTCTTCACTCCTCCCAGTGAATTGCGCGCTCAACAACCTCTTGATCTTCCGGATGGAACTCCGAGAGCTTCACCTGAACTTCCCGACTCTGTGACCGAACGGTTCGCTCACGCGAATCGAGCGTTGAGAACGGATTCGGGACCTGAATTAGTCTTGCATCGCCGCTCTTTCCGGATTCGAGCTCCACGGCGACGTAAAGATAGTACGCTTCTCGGAGGTTTTCGTTTCGCGCCGACTTCCACTCATTCCAGCTGACCGACGGCCGCCGCGTGTTCGAACCGGACGATTTTAGCTCGATACACCGTTCTGGCTCGCTCGTGTCCCGAGCCACCACAAGGAAGTCAAACCCTGGATATGGCTTGGATATCACGCCCCGCTCCTCCAATGATTCGAGAACTGGGCCGGCGATGTCGTCATTCCTCGCTTCAAGATACAGATCACGGGTGTGGACGTCATGGATGTACTTCTCCGGTTCCGTACAGCCCTCCTCGCGAAGACGCTGGAGTTCAGCGTGGTACGTTGCTTCCATCCCAAACTCATCGACTTTGTCGATATAGTTCGCTGTCACCTTGGTCTGTCGTGACGACGACTCCCCGGAACTTCCACTACTAGTGTTCCCGGATGCTTCCGAGTGTGAACTGCCACCCGTAGCCGTGTTCCCGACTGAGAGCGTGGAACTGTCGCCAATTCCATTCAACTGTTCAGCTGACGGTACTCGTGACCCGTCCCGAACCGTTGTACCAGAATCAGAGGATTCAGATGAAGGTTCACCCGAGTTCGCAGATCCAGTAGCGGTCGACTCGTTGTCATTCGTCGTGATCTGCTCGCCGTCAAATCCGGTGCTGGCGACAGTTTCAATTTGAGGTTGTTCCGCTCGTCCCTCGTACGCTGCCCGTCTGGCCTCAAGCTCTCTCTGGCTAGCTGGCGCACCAGCTGCCTCCAGTTGCGATTGCATCGCCGTCACGTCGGGCGAATTTTGTAAGAGTACGTATAGCGACTCCCAGCTTCCTAAGCCGTGATACTCTGCAAACGCTTTTGAGATCGTTTCCATCGGAGCATCCCGAATCGGATCGGAGCTGTCCGCAACGACATACACTCGCATCCGATTCCCGTGCTCGTCCCGCTCGATGAAGTACTCCGCCGGCCGCGTCAAAGGATCCGTTTTCCGGCTATTCCGAAGCTCATAATTGACCTTCAGAGAGCCAACGAGGACTATTTGATCGGCGAACCGGGACAACCCAGTTGCGTCCTCTTGCTGGCTGCTCCGCGTCGCTTTCAACCGACAAAGTACGTATGGTGCTGCTACGTCCAGCCATTCCTCTCGAAATCGCTCTGTCACCGCAATACGTTCCTCGTCGATCTGGGGCGTCTCCTCAACGGCCTCGACCAAGTCGATCATCCCAAAGTGCTTACCGATCGCCGGCGTATCCTCGCGAGTTAATACGAAGATAGGAACCGCCAGTTCCTCAAACCGTAATGCTTCCTCGTGACTCCGCGTAAAGTACGTCTCTGAAGCCTCGTGGAACTGTATCTCATCACCGGCCATAGAGGGGACCGGTACCGAATTGAGCCCGGTTTCATTCGGATTCCATCTTGAAGACTGGATCTGACCTTGATTGTCGAGAGGCGGCAAGTCCTCGCTCAGATTGCTGTACGCCGCCTCGATTTCAGAGAGATAATATGCGCTTGGACCAGTCTCGTTCCCCATTTCCCTTACGACCGATCTGATTCGTTCTGCAACCGTTCGGGCGTCCTGTGGCGAGAGAGTCCGTGTCTCAACACGCCGCCGAATCGATAGTGCATCGAGTAGATCAGGAGCATTTTCAGCCAGTTCCCCATACGCTTCTCGGCGGAGCGTCGGTAAGAGCGGATGTCGACTGTCGCCGATGTCAACCGAGTATCGCTGTAAATCCCTGTAGTTGAGTAACCACGCGTCCTCAGGGGGGACTTGCCCGAGCGTACTCGGCAACCAGGGGGCACGCCGGAGCTGCCAGAGCCAGAGATTCGGTAGGACGCCTTCAATCTCGTCCTGATCGAACAGGTAGGTCGTCTGATACCGGAGTCGGTTGTTGGAATAGAGCGCGACGGTTGCGTCCGCGTGCTCCGAGATCTTCCCCCACCACGTGTACAGGTGCCCCATCAGCAGTTTGCCGAACTCCGGATCCTTCCCTGCCTCGAGTAGTGCGTGATCGTACTCTAGTCCATTGACTTGCCAGATGTACGGTCGCTCCCCGTCATCTTCGCTCACCGCATCGTATGCAGCAGACTCCAGCTTCGTCAGGTACGTATCGAGGTCGCCTTCGGAGAGCGTACTCGGACTGAACTGGCTCTCCGGATCAAGCGTGGAATTAGACCCAGGATCGATGTGTTCCGTGGCGCTGTAGCGGTGTGACTGGGTAGGATGGAAGAACGGTGTGATACGAATATGCTCGCAGACCCCGACCCACTGGAAGAACTCACGCCACTTCGACCAGTCGTCAGAGTCGTCTAGCCCGAACTCCCTCGGCGGTGCCAGCACCGGTGGCGATACCCCTGCCGTCTGGAGGAGTTGCTCTACTCGGCCCGCAGTGGGCTTGTTACGCTGCCAGCTCGCACCGAAGTATACCTCATAGGCACGCGCCCACCCCCCATCCGCCGTTGGGACCGGAAGCATACATAAGTCGTAGTAAGGATCGTTGCTGCGGTACGTGTACGGTAGCGGCTCCTTCGGGGAGGCTGGCGGTTTCCCTGTCGTGCTACTCGTCGCCAATCGCTGGACGAACTCGAGTACCTCTGGATCACGTAGCGGGCTGTCGTCGACGTCGCCGGATGATGGCCCTGGGAGGAGCGGGAAGACACCCTTTTCGGCAATATCCTGGAACCCGAAGTCGTTGATGTCCCAGAGTGCATCCAGAACGCTCTCGTACTCCCCGCCATCGAGGAGCTCAGTCCGAGCATCCGAATCGGCCTTTTGAGAGCCCTCTGTGTAATAGAGTTCATTCGGGAACAGACGAATCCCCGCGAGTGCATCCGTCGGGACACTCTGTTGTGGTGGGAAGAAGCATTCGACCGACTCCGGCGTCGGCTCGTGTTTGTAGTACTCGCCGTGAGTTCCAACCAAAGGATCGCCGACCGGGAACCCCGCTTCCGCCCGAGCAGCCTCAGCGAGCCGTCGCTTATCCGCACTGTCAGTAAGCGTTAGCCACGTTTCCGCCAGAGCGAACACGATAGGGTCGACTGTAAGTCGCTCAGGCGCATCTCGATACTGAAGGATGGCATTTTCGTCCGGTGCGGCACCGAGAACAGCGGGGGGGTGATGGGGCCTGAGTCGAGTTGCCCCCAGCTCTTCAAGGATCGCAGCAACATCGTGTTCGAGTAGTGGTGTTGCGGGGAACCAGCCCCCTATTTCAGCGTCATCGTTCACCAGCTCAAAACGGTCTTGCCCGTACACCATCGCCGTAAGAGGACCGACTCGCGCTGCGTCCGGATGCGTGTATGGAAGAACAACTTCAGAAAGCGACCGCCGATCCGCGTCGGACGTCGAATCGCCAGACGCCACTTGTTCTAACCGAGGAACAAAGGCCACTCCTTCGAAGGCATCCTGAAGTGCCTCCACAAAGCAACGGTTCACCGGGTTTGTCCGCGTCGTCTCGTCGGCGTTTACTGCCGTAAAGTCAATCGTCCGGAGGAACTCGTCGAGCGCCGTATCGGTCTCTTTAACGAAGGATAGGACGTCGGCGGCGAGGAGGTCGGCCACCCGCTGAAACAGCCAGCCATTCAACCCCATGACGGCACCAGTTTCCGGGTTAGTTGGCATATTTAGACTTCTTCGAGAGGTGCTCACCTGGAATGTCCCGTTCAGCAGTGCGGGAATAGGGCTTCGCTCCTCAGTCGGCAAGAAAACGTGGACAAACGGGCGCTCATTCGCGTCATCGCCGGCAAATAACGGTCTGAGAGATGTATTGTTGTCATCCTCGAGTCTAAACGCGACACTCAACCGCAATTTACCGATATCGTCGAGAATAGCCGAGTCGATTCCTGCAAACGACCGATCCGGAACATCGTACTCGCGGGCGAAGGAGATGAGTTCTTCCGAGGTCTCTTCAGGAGTGTCCGGATCAAGATCACCACGTCGTTCGATCCCGATAACGGATGCTGCGGTATTTCCTCGCCAGTCCCGCCGGGTCTTCTCCCAGACGCGTTGACGGTCATCGACGACGAACTCGACACGATCCGTTTTCGGAAGCAACGCAACAGTCTCCCGCGTGACCTGCTCCTTGAACGTCGACTCAATCGTCTCGAAGATCCGTTCTTGACTCTCGTCTTTGAGCGGCAGTCGAAACACCGTCGAATATCCTGTTTTGAGCAGTTCCGAAACGCGAGTACCGGGTTCACTTGGGAACGGAATCGACATCAGCGGGACGTTGTGGATCTCTTCGTCGGTCTCGACGCCCTCCTTACGCAGTTTTTTCTCGATCTCGTCACGTGTCTTTTCCCGATCGAACTCGGCAGCAAGCAGCCCGCCACCATTTTGCGAAAAAATCGCCGGGTTCGATGTGATATCTAGAATCGAGGTAAAGCCCCTCCCCTTGTGCCCGATAGTGGCTTCATCACCTTCGTCACCTTTCGTTGTCTGTGTGAGCGTCGTAATTGCATCCAGATCCGCAGCATCGAATGGCCGCCCATTGTTGGCAACAAGCAGACAATCTCCGCGCAGTTCGAATCGAACCTTTCGTGGCTTGTCGCTATCTTCCGGCATCTCGTCATCCGCATTCTGCAAGAGTTCGAACACAAACCGTCGACTATAGTCTGCACTATCCGCCGCCTCCAGTTTGAAGTCCTTACTCACCAACGGCGGCTCATTCGCATACGTTCCCAGCTTCGTTTCTCGAATATCCTGCAGATTATTGATAGCCCGTTGTTCCGCCATTATCCCCATTCAAACACGTCACACGCATAACGTTGAGGCACTAGCGAACCGGCAATCAAGGTCAGCATTTGGGTACAGATTGCAGAAGAACCGCTTTCAGGAACCATTCAGAGGAGCTGTTTTTCAGGGTAGCAATGGGTGAGCCCCGCCATAGGCTCGTGATTCGATGACCACAGAGGACGACCCGTTTCACGACTGCGAGTTGGATCCCGAGGCGATCCTCGGGACACACACCTTCGAAGACGTCCTGTTCACCGACGACACGGAAACTCCGGTGAACGTGCTCACCGGTGAGACACCGGCACATTCGCAAGCAACCGTCGAGGAAGCGAAGGAGTTCGCTGCGAGTATCGATACGGGGATGCCCCAGATCGCCCTTCCAGCTTCTGTCGAGTCGCAGGTCGAAACACAGAACAAGCCCTACACGGCGGCCGCATTCTTCCACTTCAAGGCGACTGGCTCGCTCGAACGGCACCGCGCCTACCACGCAGCCCACAACTCGGACGCGTTCGCCGTCGATTTCGAGGCCGACTACGAATCGGGCGATCTGACCATCACTGTCGAACGAGCGGACGAAGCCTGAGAATCCGCCGTCACGACGAGAGTTTTTCGAGCGCCGGCGATGGGTGCCGGCGCAGCTGGAGCGAGCAACGACCCCCGGTGCGTCGGCGTTTCGAGGTGTTCAAGATGCACATGGTGATTTACGCTCTGGTAGAAGAATCGACCCACGACGACGCCCTGGCCACCGGAAAGGCGGTGTTCAACCGCTTGGTCGGGACGGACCCACACGCCGGCGCCGTCTTCGACTACCACGTGACTTTCGATGAGGAGGACACGTCCGTTGCGGGGACGGCGCGATGGGGTGAGTTGCCGACTGCAGCCCCCGTCGACTCCGATGACGGCCAAGACCTGCTTGAGCGTGGCTGGGAGGCGACGAAAGAGGAGTTCGAGCGGAATCTCGACCGGGTGAGGGAAGCACTTGACGAACTCTCCGACGAGGAGATCATGCGCGACGAAGATCTCGCTCGGCACGCGTTCCACCAAGTCGGCGCCTACGACGGGCCAACGATCTTCCTGTATAACGAATACGCGAACGGTATCCGTCACCGTGAGCAGCTGGATCGAGTGCTGGAGGAGAGCGAGGAACTCTGGATCGTGCCCGCCGACGTCCACTTCTAACAGATGTCCCGGATCACAAATTGGAAGCGCGAGAGTCGCACACCCACACTCGCATACCGGAATACCGAGACCGGAGCTCAAGCTGTCTTACACCGAGCACCGGGCTCGTACCGCTACAAATGGCGTGGCGCAATCCTCGTCGACGGCTACCCAGTGTGGTCACGGGGGTACGAGACGAAAGACGCCAAATCGTTCCGTGACGAGCTCCGTGACCGGCCAGCGCCCGAACTGAGTTGTCCCGAGTGTCTGAACAGCGACGTGGCAATCGGTGGGAAAACGGCTGACGGCGCGAAGATTCAGCGCTGGTTCGAGTGTCGGAGCTGTGGGTACGAAGCATCCTCGCAAATCGTGTACGGCGCTGAGCGCTGATTGATGTGAGCGTATCTGCGGTGACGTTTATTTTGGGCCGGAATGGGTGGCCCGTCTCAATCGGGCCAGATCCATAGATGAGTCTGGAAGTCATCGACCGCCACAGCGAAGCACTGTTCGAGTTCCTCTGGTGTCCCGTCTGCGGGCACCAGGTATTCAGTCACATTCCCTTCGAAGGAGTGTTCTGCAAGAACTGCAACACGCAGGTCGAACTCCAAGAGTCTCGAGAGACACGCGGCTACGAGGAGGCCGTGCTCGCCTGCTTCAACACCGACTCGACCTGGAACCTTCACGTCGACGAGAAACTGCGCCGCGACCTACCTGATGGGTCGGCGCGCGTGAAGGTCTTCGGCGCACCGGGCTCCTACGAGGTCGACTGGTGGAGTCCAGCACCTGGGGAGGACTGGGAACCGGTCGAACGTGGTGAATTCGACGACGTGGAGGAACCAGACGAGGTATCACATCTCGCGTAGCGGATTGCAATCCCGCAACGACTGCGTGGTGTTGTTCCTGCGCCGGCGATGGGTGCCGGCGCACACGCGCCGGCGAGTATCGATGTCGACACGGAGTCAACTCCGATTCGTCCAACGAGTCGAACAGATTGGTGAGACAGATGGCAGTGCCGACCGCGTCGCGCAGGTGTACCGGCATTCGGATGGCTACCCGGGGAGCGTCCTCCGGGATCTCACACAGCTGAAAGAGCTTCTCGATGCGACCCGTGCGGAGCGCGGACCGGGGTACACAGCGGCGACGTTCATGTTCCTCGACAAGCTCTCGACGGTCGACCTCTATCTGGATGGCGACCCAGAGCGAACGATCGACACGGCTCAGCCAGAGGATCTCCTCAAGCCGGCCAATATGGACCACCTCGACCAGCCACTGTTCCTGCTTGGCCACGGCGTCGAGGATCCAGCTGACGGCATTCACGGCGACGAGGAGTATCTCTACGTCGTGGAACTCCCGACGGAGAACCCGTTCGACGAGCCGACAGAGTGGACAGTCAAAGTGAGCGGTCGCTCTGCATTCCCCCGCTGGGACGGCCCGACCGACGAGGCTTTCGAACGGGCAAACTGGCAATTCCGCGGACCTCTCGAGGACGCACTCAGAGACGTCGTCACCGAATAGGAGATTTGTCAACCTAAATCCAAAAGCGTATTTATACGAGTGAGTGTTAAGGTATACACGGATGATTTCAAAGGCCGGACTTGCCGTGATTGACGCGCTGAGTACCGGTCGCGAGGCGACGCCAGTAGACCTCGCAACGGAAACCGGGTATTCACAGGCACACATTTACGAGGTGCTCGATGACTTGCTGGACGCGGGGCTCTTGGTCGAACGCCGTGGGCCCAACAACCAGCGGCAAGTCCGTGTCGCGGACCACCCGGTCATTGAAGCATACCGGACGTTGCAGTCGGAACTCAGCCACATTGAATGGGCCGACCTCCTCTCGCCTGCTACCCTCCAGGTGTGCTGGTTTCTTGATGAGCCCCGCCGAGTATCCGAGATTGCAGAGCGACTCGAGATTACTCGACAAGGCGTTCATAAGGCGCTGTCGCCGCTCAAACATCGGGCGATGCTGTCCCCGTCCGGCCCCGAGTATGCGGTGAGTGAGGACCTCGTGCCACTGCTGGCATTCGCGCAGGCCGTCGTGACCCACGAACACCGATCACGAGCACGGGAGATCGCGCCGAGTGCGACTGTCGAGTGGTGCGATCCGAAACGCGCACTCGTCCGTGTGCAGACCACCGAGGATACGGACACGCTCCTAGACAGACCTGATTGGCAGGTCACTGGACTCGGTCGATTCGAGGAGTACGGGCTACAGTTCTTCCTCGCGGGCGAACCCGCGTTCTGGTATGCACCCGACGAGGAACTCACGCCCGCCGACGTAGTGTGTCACACCCTCGTCCGCAATAGTGAATCCCGTCGCGTTAGCTATGCAATGCTGTTGATCGAAAAGTTGGACATCGACCAAGAGACGCTCACAGACACTGCAACGTGGTACGATCTGGAATCCATGATCGCTGCGATGTACCAGGCACTGCAGGAAGGGGTTGAGGACTCGGACGAGTTCCCTGTCGTCCTTCCAAGTGAATCAGAATTTATGGCGCTCAAAGAGCAGTACGGAGTCGCATGACTGTATTCAAGGGTGGGGAAGCGATCAAAGATTTCCTCGAAGAGTTCGACAGTTGGCTGTCGGAGTCCGTGACGGTCTATCTCCTCGGCGGATCAGCGATGACGGTCCGGGGATTGAAAGACCAAACCGAAGATATCGATCTTGCGGTGGGTGTTGTTTCTGAGTTTGAACACGTCTACCAGACGCTCACGTCACAGGGATTCACGGTTGTCGACGAACCAACAGAGTCGTTCGAGGGCGTCGGAAAAACCGTCGAACTGCATCACGACAAGCGCGGGTTTCGAATCGATATCTTCGAACAGCAAATCGTCGGGAAAGTCTGGATCACAGACCGGATGCGCGACCGGGCCGAAGAGTTCTGGACCGGGAGTTTCGTAACAGCGTTCATCCTCTCGGATGAGGATATGTTCCTGCTGAAAGCGGTTTCCGGCGGTGATCTAGCGAGTGGCCGTCGACGCGACATTGAAGATATGCGGAAATACGCCCAGCGTGGCCTGGACTACGAGTCAATCCTTACTGAGATCGACGAACAGCGACCGTTCAATACCGGCACGACTGAAGCACGGCAGATCCGTGATCGTTCGCATCCCCTATTCACTATCGAAATGGCAGTAAACTCACTGTCGGGGCTCCCAAACAAGTTCACCGCTCGTATCGCAGAGTTCGCGACGGAGTTCGAGGTCGAATATACCGTTCTGGGTGCTGTTGACGATGGGATCGACAACGTCAAAGTACTTCGAGATAGAGTTCTCGCGAATGTGCGAGCACTTTCGGACGACCAGGAAGACACCGTCGATGAAGCGATTGATCGACTAGTCGCAAAGCAGATTCTCGAGTGCGACGGAGATACAGTTCGACACCGGTGAGCAGGTACTACGTGTTTGAGTACGGATTGACTCGCCTCCCCGTCGCAGGACTAGCGAATCGGAGTACGGACTTAGATGATGCCGCCACCCACGAGCAGGACAATAACCGCCAGAAGCGCCGCGACCACACTCCCTCCGGCCAGTAGCTTGTTCTCCATCGCTTTCTCGTGGAGGGGCATCGCCGCGTACTCCTCGCGGAACGCCTTGAGGTTCTGTTCGTCGTAGAAGTACTTCGTCTTCAACGCAAATCGCTCGGTGACCGCACACCCCGTACACACCGGCTCCTGCTCAAGCCGTTCGGTCTTGCTGTGACTGTCGCAGGCGATTGCCCCGCAGTTCGGACAATACGTGTACGGCTCGTCGACGCCGCTCGTGTCACAGTGGACGCACCGATGGATCCCGTCCTCGGCGGTCACTCTGGACGGACCCGCTGCGTAGTACTCGTAAGGATAGGTATACTCCTGAAGGTCAGTGGTGTGCCGAACCTCGGGGAGGTACACTGGTTCGATCGACTGGACGGAGATGTCCGAGCGGTTCGGCTCGCAGGTCTTGTTGTACGTGACGTTGTTGTCGCCGGTGTAGGTGACCGTCGTCGTGTGGTGCTGTTGGAGCCGCTCGACGGCCCACTCCTTGTACTCGGTCTGCGTCTGGCCGAACCGGTTCTCCTCGACGTCGTCGAACACCTCCGCGAACTTCTCCGCGTCGAGGTCGACCGTCGCGTGGAGGTTCTCGGTGACCAGGGTCGCGACGTCCTCGTCGACGACCTGCGGCTGCCCGCGCTCGGCGTGGACGACGAACCGCGTCCGCTCATTGACGCGGTGGATGACGCCCACCGACGTCTCGAAGACGGCGTTCGTGTCGGCGGTGACCGCAACCACCGGGCGGAACGTCACCGCCGAATGTGGTTCCGGGAGGTCGGCGCTCTCGATGTTCTCGATGTCGCGAAATGCCTCCTCGACGGGCGCGTCGACGTCGGCCGCTGGGTCGTACGGGCGTAGCGTCTCGTCACAGAGAATCTCGATGCGTCCGTTGTAGAGGTCGAGGCCGATCTCGTCGGCAATCTCCCGGAGGTCCTCGCCGTCGAGCAGCTCGATTGGATGTGGGTCGTCGTTTTGCTGGAGTCGATGCGCGTACTCCTGGGCGGGATTCGTGAACCGGCCGGTCGTGACGACCATTCCGCGTTTCGGGCCGTCGAAGTCGAACGTCGCGATTGCTGAGTGGAGCTTCTGGACGACCGGTCGCCCGACCGTCCCCGTGTGCTTGCACTCAACGATGATCGCGCGCCGCGTGCCGTCGACGACCTCCTCCATGATGACGTCGCGACCCTCGTCGGCGGTTCGGTCGGCCTGACGGACGTTCTCGTAGCCGAGATTGCGGAAGACGTCCTCTATCACGTCCTCGAACTCGAACCCTGAGAGATCGTCCAGTACAGCCATCCCGATATACCTGGACAGTACGTTGCAACTGTCAAATACGTTGCCGAACGCAGCTACGTCCTGTTTTTGAACCCCCGAGAGGGGTGCGGGGGGGATCAAACGAGCCTCCCGCGAACCAACCTATGAGTGGAATCAGCGACCCACGCTCACACGTACAGTCACGGACGACGGCTGATCCCGACGTCATCTACGTCGGTTACCGTAGTCAAGGCCGCGCCATCGTCGAGAAGCAATCAGACCAACAACAGCTCACGCCAGAGCGGAGTCTCGAGCTGGCGAATCACAGTCCTTCGGGCTTCGAATGGGGATATGGTGGCAGCGGGCCGGCCCAACTCGCACTCGCCCTCCTGCTCGATTACACCGACGATGAGGAGGTAGCGCTTGCGGAGTACAAGGCGTTCAAGACCGAAGTAGTGAGCCAGCTAGAGTGTACAGGACCCGACGGCTTCTGGCGACTCACCGGACGCGAGATAGATGCTAACCTTCATGAGATAGTCGACGACCCAGTCGCACCGTCCGTCAACTAACGATCACAGAGCGCAATCAATGTCAGAACACACCCAGCAGCCTCGTGCGGCCGCAGAATCGCCGCAGAACCGTGAGCGTCAGGCACCAACCGAGTACGTCGAGCGAAGCGATGTCGGCGTCTCACTCACCGTCAAACTCACTCGTGGTACCGGCACCCGCGATCAAGACAAGATCACGGCCAAAGTGAAGGCCAAGACGCTCGAAGACGCCCGCGAGGATATGGAAACCCTCCGCGAGTATATCCACGACCTCGCTGAGGACACTCGCCAGATCCAGCCAGCCGACCCACACGAATAGTACTTCTTTTGACTATTGCACAGAATTGTGTAACCAAAGGATGTACGAAGTGTGCGGTGAGAAGGAACTCAAGATCATCCTCGCGCTTGACCCGGGCGATTCCATCTCAGGCGTCGCGCGGAAGATCGACGAGAACCGGGAGACGATCCGTCGCGTCGTGAATCGCCTCGAGGAGGCGGGATACGTCGCGGGCGACGATGGGCTTCATCTCATCGATCAAACGCTCCGAGACGCCGGTCTCGAGTTCCTGACGGCGTCAGCAGACTTCTCGCCACCGTCGATCTCAGAAGCCTATGTCCTCCCGCAGTTCGCGGGGATGGAGTATGCATACACTGGCATCGATGCGGTCTACGTCTGGACCCGCGGTGGCTACCAGGTCGCTCGCGACCCAGAGGACTATCCGCTGTTCATCGCCGTCCACGAGTCTGACCTCGATGTCTGGACGGCGTTCTTCGATCGGTTCGAAATCCCGACTGCGGAAGAACGCCTGCCCGCTGCCGACCTCGATGGTTCGATACAGGTGGTACTCAAGCCGCGGCCACAGATCGAGGCCGAGATGGTCGACGGACGGCCCGTCATCCCACTCGAAGAAACTGTGGCGTTCGCAAACGAGCACTACGCGCACTTCCAGTCAGCGCTCGACATGCTCGGCCGCATGTACGACAGCGTCGACACTGACGCGAACTACCGTCCAAACTGACTTGGGGTTCTGACAAGGAATTTCTTCGACTGGGAGTGGCCTGGCCGCTGTTTGTTGTCGCCTTGAGAGAGCGAAGGCGAACAAAAATGAGCGATTCGTTGAATTCATCCGTCGAATCAGACGGTCTCACACCGGAACAGCGTCTTGAACCGCCAAACACCCGACTCATCAATGCTGGTATCGCGACGATTCACGACATGGAGACGCTCCGAGCCTGCGTCGCCTACGAGAACGCGAACCAGCAGCGCGTCCAGATTCTTCGCCAGCTCAAAGATCGGGCCAGCGAAATCCGCGCACAGGACGATTGCAATAGTTGACCGCGGGGTCAAATGAGCGATATGCCCGAGATCGCCCATATCCCGGAGGGGATATGATAGCGTATCAGATTTCCACGCGGTAAATAACCCAGATAACGATGACTCGTAGATGGTCGAGCCGCTTGGCTACCAACAATCAGGTCTACGGTGATTTCGACACTCAGTAAACCGATTACCGAGCTGAATATGTAGAAACCAAACCCGAGTTCTACGCTATCTAACAAGAATCGGTCTAAAGGAAGAGTGACGCGGCGGTAATGTTATATCTTAAAATCCGTTTTTCTATCTACAATGAGACAAGGGGTCGAGCTGGTGGATGAAGATATTTCATCATTTGAACCGAAGCAGGCAGTCAAATTCTTTCGTGATCTAATCTGGGCTTCTGCGCCCGATGCGGGAATTCAATCGGAGACCCACGTGAATCTAAATATCTACACATCAGATGGTGGAATTGACGCTGAGGCAGAAAATGAATTTGAGGTAGAAGTGACCACTGCTGACAAAACAAATCTAATTCCGGAGGGAAGAACCGGATACCAAATAAAAACTGGCAGCAAGCCATCAACGTCAGATTGTCAAAATGAATTATTGAATAGTGATGGTCACATTAAATCATATGTGAAGGATGTCGTGTCTTCTGGTGGGAATTATGTATTCGTCACGTTCTCTCAACTGACCTCTGAAGAGAGGGATGAACGCATCTCGGCGATTGAAAACCAGCTCAGTGAGAAGGGCTATGACAAGGGGAATGTACAGCTTTTCGCCACCAACCAATTGGTCGAATTTGCCAATCAGTTCCCCGGCCTCATTTTCAAATACACTTCTATTGAGGGGGGCGGTATTGATATTGGGACTTGGTCTGAACGGAAATCTAATCGAGTTCCAGAAACCTTTGTCGAAACCGATGATCGAAGAGAAGCCAAGGAGAAGCTAAGATCCCTTCTCAAAAGAACGGATAAGTTTGAAGACATTGACAAGTGCCCAGTTTGTAGAGTCCGAGGAACCTCTGGGTTGGGGAAAACCCGCTTAGTATACGAGTCTGTAAATCACGAACAATTTTCGAATCGAGTTATCTACGAAGACGCAGATGATTTTGAAGGATGCGAGTTAGCGACGACCTTGGAGATAGATGAGAGTCGGCAAGCAATCATTATCCTCGATAACTGTTCAAGAGAACAGCACCGGGCCTTCAACAATAGGTACGGTTCCTACGATCGATTGGCGTTGATCACAATCTCGACTGACCGAAGCAAGGTCGCTTCTGATCTTACTTTGACGATTGATCGGTTGCAAAAGGATGATTTGAGGGAGATTTTAGGAAATGAGTATCCAGAGGTACCAAGCCACACCGTAGACCGCTTCGCAACAATTGCGGACGGGTACCCTGAGATGGCATTGCTTTTAGCGGAGCGGTACACCAGAGATGATACGGAAGAGAGCGTCGTTGAAGTCTCTGATTCGACGATCTTTGACCGTCTACTGGTGGGGGACGAGCAAGATGCGCCTGAGCTCAGAGCTGTAAAGCGGATCTTGACGCCCTTTGCATTCTTTGACCGGATTAATTGGTCAGATAACGAGAGCCATCGAGAGTGGATTGTCCGAGCGTTTAATCTGAAATCTGATTACTCCGATGAGGTCATTTCTGAAGTTGTTCAGTATGAGAAGAACCGGGGTGTGCTAAGCGGTGACGACGTACTCTCGCTGCGAACGATTCCATTGGCAACCTACCTGATGAGATCTGCGCTTGAAAGGGATGCTTCGATCCTTGATTCAATATTCCATGAGAGTTGTCCGCCGAGGCTGTTGTGGAGCTTTGCTGAGAGAATTCCCTATGCCAACACCATAGACCAAGCGGTGGAGTGGTCCACAATAACACTCCTCAGAACAGAGTGGTTTGGGAGCTCTGGGTTCAAAGCGAACATTGGACCAGTCTTCCGAGGTCTTGCCGAAGTAACTCCGGGAGAAGCTTTAGAGATACTAGAGAGGTTCTTGGGACCGATGGAGCGTGAAGAATTGGAGGATATTGGGGGACGGAGACCTATCCTAGAAAGCCTGCGTCGGATTGCGGTTTGGGAGACGCACTTCTTTGGTGCAGCTCTACTCCTCAAGAAGTTGGCCGAGGCTGAAAATGATGACAAATTTGTAAACAACTCCACAGGATTGTTCGCGGATTTATTTTCGCCACACTATGGCCCATACGCTCCAACCGAGGTTGCTCCAATGGATCGATACCCACTTTTGGAGGATTTGCTAACTTCGAGGGACTCCGAAAAACACAGGGTGGGATTAGAGGCAGCCGAGCAAATATTGTCGATTAGAGGTAGTAGGGGTGGTGGAATACCCCACCGACAAGGTGCCAAGCCAGCACCAGACTTGTGGGTGCCCGAAAATAATGAACAGAGAATCGAATATTTTAGAGAAGTATGGAAGCTAGTAGAAAAGAACCTCGGACGGTTCCAAGAAAAGCACTTTGAGAAGGCACTAGATATTCTCTTGAACAATTGCCGGAAGCTGGCTGAGGGCGAGGACCTCACCCCCATTATTCAGGATACGTTTCGTAATTTGCTGGACCACAAGGACGTGGACGCGAACGACGTGATCTCCGCCACAAGTGGGATTGTCCATTATGACGCAGATGAATATCCGATGGAGCTCCGCGAATCTTGGGAGGAGTTCGAAAAGGAGATCACAAACCGCGATTTCCACACGAAGCTTAAACGATACGTAGCAGGCTATAACTTGGTAGATCGTTCTGAAGAGCGTGAAGAAATAACCGAGAGGAGGATTGCCTCTCTTGCCGAGGAGATCACGGAAAATCCGGCCCTCATCACCGATGAGTTAGAATGGATGCACGAAGCCTCTTCTGAAAATGCTGGAGATCTTGGTCGGGAAATGGCAAAGCGAGACAACGATCTCGAACTTATTGACATTCTCCTATCCGGTTTACATTCGGTCAAGCCAGATGCCTCGTGTAGGCTATTTGGAAGCTACCTATACGAAGTGGTAGATTCCTGTGAGGAAGCCCCCAAGAACATTTTTGATCGAATGATAGATGATCAACATCTCATCAACTTCTTCCCCTTCTTAGTTCGCAGAGCAGACCCATCGGACGAAGCAGCTGAACTGATTTTAGATACTGTCCAAAATGGTGATATTCCACTCCGTAAGATCAGCCAGATCGAGACTATTGCGCGAAGTGGAGAATTATCTGAGGAAATGTTCTTAAAGATCGGGTCTTACTTGATCGATAAAGATTCAGGTGAAGCAGTTGCGATATTGGTCAATTTGGCGGAAGACTTCTATAGGCGGGATGATGCTCCGAGTATCAATGAAGATTTAATTATACAGGCACTCACTCACCCCAGTCTCGTCAATAAGGAATCTGAGGTGGCCGTGGGCGGGCACTGGATCGAGTGGGAACAATTAGCAGAAATGACAATTAAACAAAATATAACTAACGGATATGACATCGCTGGTCCAATCATTGGTTCATTGGGAACGAAGGGAAGCATCGCCGGAATCCGAGAGATCCTCGACGTCGTCTTACGACCATTATTGGAAGAAGATCCGGAGAAGGCCTGGGAGCTGGTTGTGGATGGATTCGACACCGACTCCAGCCGAGTTAGAATAGAAGCTTGGTTAGCGGGAACTGGAATAGATTCAGATGATCCTGCTATTCTGTTAGTTCCTGAATCTGTCTTATGGGATTGGGTTGATGTGAACCCGGAAGAACGTGGTCCACAACTAGCACGTTGTATACCACCAATGGAACACGACGGATGGTGGAATTTAGCTCACGAAATACTCATTCGTTATGGGGATATCGATGACGTTGTTGAGGATTTGAACGCCATAGAACAAGGTGGAAGGTGGGGGAATGACATATTCCGAAATCGTCGAGATAAACTACAGCGATTGCGTTCGAAATCTTCGGACCAAAACGTTCGCCGATGGATATCCCAGAAAATTCGTGAGGTTGAGCGATTTCTATAACCATTCCGGGTACCTTCTGTGATGCTAATCCAGCTCGATAACCGATGAGGGACATCCACGATGCTGTATTTCGCCATGTATGCTGCACGCCAATTCTTTCAGAGTTGGAGTAGATCCCGAATTTAGCTTTCCTCCCCGAACACCATCGTGATGCACTCATGCTCTCTATTCACCTATGGAAACGCTGCTATCTACACAAACCACCGTTTTCGACAAAATGGTTACGCCGTCCTGTAGTCTGCTGTTCTCCTAGCCGGCAGGCGGCCGATATCTTCAGGCGGTGCGGCCGCGGTACGGCGATAGCTGTCGCTAACGCTGGCCCCGACCGGCCACTGAGGGCCGCCGGGCGGGCGGCCCTCAGTTCCCTCGTCTACGCACGCACATCAGGTGGATCGTATACCTCGCCTCGGTCTAGCATGTGGTAGATTGACACCAGCATTTTCCGAGCGCAGGCGACGATCGCCTTCTGTGAGTTCTTCCGGCTCGCTAGCCGCTCATAGAAGCGGCTTAGGTACTCATCGTTACAGGTGTGAACCGCTGTGTTTGCAGCCTGGACGAGCAGCCACCGGACACGACCCGATCCACGTTTCGAAATACTCCCCTCGATCCGCGAGTCGCCTGACTCGCGGATCACCGGGTTCAATCCGACATAACTGACGACCGATTTATCACCGTCAAACCGACTGATCTCGCCTAACTCGGCGTAAATCGTCAACGCCGTATAGTAACTCACGCCGGGAATGGTCATCAGCAGCTGGGTCTCCTTCAGAGACCCAGCGCGTTCTTCGATCGTCTCCTCCAGATTACGAATCTCTTCGTTGAGCGTCTCAATCAGCTCAATGTACGACTCTAGCAACGAGTCCCATGGCGTCGGGAGCGAGAGTTCCCGCAGGAACTCTCGTCCCTCCTTAGTCAGCGGCTTCACGTCCTCAGTGATGCCGTGATTGGAGAGGAGTCCGTGAATCTTGTTGGCGTACTTGGTACGGTTTTCAACCAACGTCTGTCGCCCGCGCACGAGTGCGCGGGCTTCCCTGACTTCGTCGGTTGGAACGTAGCTTTCGGGAACGGAGTTCAACCGTACCATCCGCGCTAGCTCTTTAGCGTCGACGCGGTCAGTTTTCTTGTCAGTGTCGGCGATCTGATTCAGCTCCTTCGGGTGAGCGACAGTCACATCCAAATGTTCCGACAGCGTATCGTGGATGTGGTAGTAATTGCCGGTCGCTTCGATTGCGGCTTGGGAACCAGCGTACCGCTGGGCGAGGTCATCGAGGTTCGCGTTCTCGACGCGAACCTCTTCGACGATCTCACCGGCCTCATCCATTACTGCCACCTGTGCGTACCGTTTGTGGACATCAATTCCGAGGTACATGGTCTGTTCACCCGGGACGCCAGTGCGTGAAGCAGAGATTCACCTATTCGGGCTTTCCCGGATGCCGCGCCCCGCGGCATCCGGGCTGTAACGCCCATGACTCGGCTTCTTTCGCACACGGACCAGTCAGCACGACGTGCTCTGTGGCACGGAATACAGGTCGGTCTCTTGCGCCCCATGTCTTAATTCACGCTCGCATGGCGTAGCAGCGTTTCCATCGAGTCAGCACCGTCGTGAGATCTATTACTAATTGAGGCCTTCCAACAAGGCCGAATTGCTATAGTCTGAACTATGATAGCCTGTGTTCCAACTTTAGAGCGATACTGAGGAACAGAACCGGTGGTAGTTTTTTGGCCCCCAGCAGGGGTGCGGGGAATCCGAATGCCCGCATTCAACCGATGGAGACGAATTCGACTACCTACCCACGAACAGTCGTACAGGATACGGATGAGCGCTGGCAGGCGAGTACAGACCGCGTTGAGTACGTCGGGATGCGTGTCGACGGAACGCCAGTGGTCCTGAACCTCACCGCACACGAACGCCTCTCCCCTAATCGAAGTCTCGATCTCGTGCGCCATAACCCGGCGGGATTCGACTGGGGCTATACGGGAAGCGGACCGGCACAGCTCGCTTGTGCGCTCCTCCTCGATTACACCGACGACGAAACCGTCGCCCAGCAACACTACATCCAGTTCCGCAACGACGTGGTCAGTCAGTTGGTGTGTGATGGCCCGGCCGACTGCTGGCACCTCACCGGGAAGGATATCGAGGTGGCACTCGCCGAATTCGAAGAGTACCGAGCACTCACGCCAGATGGTGGGACGCCGTCATCGTCACTGCCGGCAAACTGGAGTGCGGTGAGCCGGACAGATCGGACAGTCTTCCAACGTCGGGATATCGACCACTACGTCGTCCTCGCCGAAGGGAGCGAAGAGTGGTTGATCATACTTTGCGCGCAGGGCGACCGGGCGTATCCCGCCCCGCTCGACCATCGAACGCTTCCGGTCGAAAATGACCCTGCTTCAGCCGTTCAGGAACTCGTCGCTGAGAGTAACGACCTCGTCGAGCCAGAGGTGGACACCTGATGGAGAACAGCCGACTCTCGCGAGCAACGTACCAGCTCATCGAACGTGCCGTCACGGTGCTGGAGCGCATCGGCCGAGAACTCGAGCGATACAACGACCGGCACGAACGAACAGCTGGGAAAGACACAGACGAGACGAATCCCGGCGAATCATGACTGGCGAAGCGACGCTTGACGACTTCAAGATCGAGAATTCAGCCGGTGAGTCCCGCTCGCTCACGCTGGAAGAGCGACTCCTCGCCCCAATTTCCCCGTCCATCGGTCTGCGGGTGATTGCCGGTCGGGGCGATCCGTTCTATCTCCAAAATCGGGGAACAGAACGGTATCTCTTCCGCGACGACCATGACCGATGGTTCATTCTTCAACCCTCGGCGAAGGACTCAGAGGACGCGTTCGTCCGGTGGGTGTATCTCCCAGCAGACCGGCCCGAACGGCTGGCGCAGTCGGCGCTTCGTCGACGGACAGTGATCGGCTATGATTACGTTCAGCGGTCGGCCGCACCAGATCCAGTCAGGTCGACGGTAACGGCGATGTTCGTCACGGAACGCTGGCGCGAGACCGCCTACAAGTGTGGGTCGTGTGAGGCGCTGTTCGGTACGGCACGAGAGCACGCCCTCCACTGCTGGAACGCACATCCGTGGGTGCCTAATCCTGAACAGGTGCGCCGTCGACGCCACGCCGACGAGTGAACCTGAGAGTCGAAGCCAGGTATCGGGGGTATTCATGTAATTAACCAACGGTATGCGGATTCTGGAGGCTAGTGTTGGTTAACGCCGGGCTGCGGCTCCGTTTATTGCCCCTCCGAAAGGGTGCAGGGCGGCTGGATTCGCCCTCGCACGGTCGTTACTCATGTCGCTCGAAATCAATCCCAGCAACAGCACTGAACGCGAGATTGCCGCTGCCAGACAAGCCGACGTCGTGACGTTCCTTCATCGAGCGCCGTTCGCTCTGGATGCGTATCGGCTCGGATTCTTGCCCGGGTTCCGAGAAGACTGTGGGTACCAGCAGACCCAGTATCAGGACCTGAACATCTCCGTTGGAATGTTGGATAACGACTTTCGTAATCCCGATCTGGATCGGTACGTCGCCCGATTTTTCGAATACGAACCCAAGGTTGGCGTGATCGGAGATGTGTACGAGGGAGACGACGTCGACGAGTACGTGGCCGCTGCCCGCGAGATTCAGGCAAGTTATCCCAACGCAGAACTCGTTATCGTCCCCAAGTGCCGCGAGGTGATCGACACAATTCCCGATGACCTCGTGGTCGGCTACTCGCGGGGGTATGCCGATCGATTGGCCCACGAGTTCTCCGAGCCGACCGACTGGCGGGGCCGTCGTGTTCATATCCTCGGTGGAAGCCCGCCGAAACAGGGGGACGTCATCCAACAGTTGACCCGACCGACACTCACAGACGACCCACCGGCCGACATCGTCGGCCTCGATTGGAACGGGCTGCATCGCGGCGCGCAGTTCGGGGAGTTCTGGACGGCTGACGGCTGGGATGATAGCGGTCGTGACGCCTCCCACGTCACAGTTCGGAAGACGGTCCGGCATAGCCTCAGCCGTCTCAAGGCGTTCTGGCAGTCCCACGGCGTCTGGCCCGACTCAACGCCACATAGCGACATCCTCGAAATCGAGTACGAGGGCCCGTCACCAACCGATCTCGATAGTGCTGCGTGTACCGAATGCGAAGCGAACGTCTGGACGACTCGGCGCGGTCCCTTCATCGCTGAGTATGATACCGGCGTGCTCTGTGGCTACTGCAGCTACGAGTGCTACTTCTCGCATCGCCATCGAAACAACCTCGAGGAGATCGCCGGCGAGCAGAGCGTGTACATTCCGCCGGCGTGACGCCACGAGTGGTTTTTCGCGCCCTAGAGGGGGCGAGGGCTCGATCCAGAAAGTCCTCCGAGAAGGTGATTTTCCGTGAGTCAACAACAGCGTCCGAACGACGTCTCGATCGACGACATTCCAGTCGACGTATCGAACACCCAATCAGGCGAGGTCGACCCCGCTGAGGTACCCGAGGAAATCCGGTCGATCACTCGTGGACTCGCAAGCGAGCAACCGCCGACGAATCCGCTCGTCGTCCTGAAGGCAGCCCGCTGGTGGTATATACATGGCAAGGGCGGAACCGATCCCGCGTTCCAGTGGGCGATCGAGTGGGCACGACATCTCGCGACCGACACGCCGAGCGATGTCGACCAGTTCGACGCGTTCCTCCAGTATCTCGTCACGATCGGCTTCGCTGACGAGAAGGCAGCGCTTCGCTAACCGATCCCCCATTCACACTGTGGGGGGCTGCTGGACACTACCGGCCAGAAGTAGTGCTGACCGTGATCTGTGCAGACAAAACGAAATTCGCTTAGAACTGGTAGCAGGCAACCTCTTCTTCACCACAGGTCGGACACGTTTCGGCGTCCTCGGAAAGGGTCGTTCCGCAGTGTCGGCACTCATACAGGGTGGAGATCGTGGACATACGAGTCCCAATGATCCCGCGGAGCGTTTCGACGAGACCCATCCTCCCTGTGCTTGTGTCGCACTGGTTGTTAATCCCAGCCTCCGATAGCACCCCGATCAAAACCCCCCGAAGTCGCGCCGATGTTTATTGTGCGCCCCCGAGGGGTGCGGCGCGTCCTGACTTCTCGGAGACGTCGTCGTACTCGATGTGATGCAATCCATGATGACAGCCAGTGAGTCGGGGGTCTCGTTCGAGGAGACCGACACCCGACACGACGAGATGCACAGTACGATCGAAGACTGGATCGACGAGCTCGTCGCAGACGTCGACGAGGCAAAAGCCAGCCAACAGTTCCAGGAGTGGCTCGATGTCCAGTCCCGATTCCACGACTATTCCCATCGCAACACCCTCTTGATCAAGCTCCAGTGTCCCGGGGCAACCCGCGTGGCAGGCTACAATACGTGGCGGTCGGAGTTCGACCGGCACGTCCAAGAGGGCGAACAGGCGATCTGGATCTGGGCACCCATTATTACGAAGCAGTGCCCTGAGTGCGAGAACTCGCCGAGCTACCACGAGCAAAGCGGCTGTGACTATGACGAGACACCACCCGGGGAGTGGTCCAAAGGACTGGTTGGATTCAAACCAACGGCAGTCTTCGATGTGTCTCAAACCGAGGGCGAACCGCTCCCCGAGTTGGAAACCGAGGCCACAGGTAACGCCGACGACTTGGTGCCAGCGCTCCTTGATGCGGCAGCTACTCTCGATGTCGACGTCCGTGTCGTCGACGCTGCTGAGTGGGAGCACGGCGACGCGAAAGGCGTCTGCAAACACCGGACTCTCCACGAGTGTCAACCCGTCGTCGAAGCGAAAGCTCGCTCGAATCAGGCCGATCTCGCCGTGACGCTGATTCACGAGTACGCCCACGCGCTGCTTCATTTCGATGTCGACCTCGAACCCGAGCGTGCAAAACGCGAGATCGAAGCCGAAGCCGTTGCATACATCGTCGGGCGGTATTTCGACCTGGATACGAGCGGTTCAGCGTTCTATCTTGCCGCGTGGCAGGACGACGATCCAGAAGTGATCCAAGATCGTCTCAACCGGATCAGTTCGACCGCGCAGGAGATCATCAGTGCGGTCGACGAGGACTGAACACGCATTCCTGTACCGTTAACCAACGTCCGAATTGTTATTCCTATTTTGTTGGTTAATTCATTCAACGTTCGACCCCGGGTGTTTCGATCAGTCCCGAAATATACCCCACGGACGGTCGATGTTATGAGGCGGATCCTCGTGGGACGCGTCGATATCGCGGTCATATTCATCGGCGATCATCTCCAACGCCGGCTCGTAGTTCACCCGGTACTCCAACATGTGCTTGATCGTCTCGTCCAACGGAATAACCGGATTGCCGTCAACCCACTCGCGAGTGATTTCCCCACTCGTCGGGAACAACACGTACGAGACGGTCGCGTCGTAGTTGGTCGCATCCGGCCGCTCTTCGATCCGGCTCGGAATCCCGAATTCATCGAAGAACGCCGTCCACTGCTCGACGTCCTGGTCGGCGACCTGGATGAAGATCGGATAGTCGTCGTGGCCGCGGGCGATCTGATAACCACCGTGGGTCCAGACGTAGACGCCGTCGATTTTCGTGTACGCAAAAGGCATCCCGGCGAAGTGCGGAATAACGTAGCCGTCGTCGATCGAAGGGGGAACAGCGCGAGAAATGGCCGAGACGAGATCGTAGTAGCGATCCCTGACAACGTAATTCTCGATGAAGACGCCGTCATCCCGGCGGATGAAGCCTGCATCCTCCAACCGCTCGATCCAGTCGTAGACCCACGAGTAGGAGCCGTCGATCTTCTGGGCGATTCGACGGATCGAGTCGCCCGGCCGGGCCGCGACCATAATTTTCGCCGCAGTCTCGTCGACGTACTCCATCATCGCTAGTTATCGGTATCGCATCTAACAGTATTAGTCTTGTCCCCCGTATTCCCTATGAAGTTATCGCTATACAGATATACCCTTCTTAGCTCTGGTAGTCCGATCCGGCTCAGCATTCGAACAGAGAAGGTTTAACCAACAGAGGATACGATTGATCGGTATTTGTTGGTTAAGTTTTTCAGCGCCCGCCAAGGGGCGGAGGCGCACTCCCGTCTCCACCGACCCATGACCGACCGATATCTAACGACCGTTCTCGACGAGGCAGAGCGAGTCGCAGAGCACCATAACCAAGTTGCCCGATCTTCAGACAATCCGAACCACGAGTATCTCCGGTACGCCGTCCTTCGGTTGCTCGAAGACGAGGCTGACGAGACATCGGTGGAGATACCGCAGATCGACGGCATAACCGTCGGATACGGGGAGAATAAGGCGATGTACGAGAGCTGGGACGACGACGTCGAGTGGTGGGAGGCGGTTCCGCCGCAGGCGGAATGTACTCGCTTCCGGATGTTCTACCCCGACGAGTACGAGGCTGTTCCGCGAGTCATCGTCGACGTGATGGCAGCACTCGGGGCGTGGCGTGTCTGGAGTGGGAGCGCTGCCGCCTGTGGCTCCTACGATCATCGCGAGCGGCGGGAAGTCCACTATCTGTGGCCGGAAGGTCATCCGATTGAAGACCTGCTGCAGGATCGGCTCCAGAGTCCTACCGGCGCCGTCGCGCCGGACGGTGGACGAACTGGCGATCTTCGCGACCGGATGGTCGTCATGGAGGACTCGAGCCAGTATGTAGACCTCGAACCGCGAACTCGACGAGCCGTCGACGAAACAATGGCAGTCTCGCTGCTCGAAAAGGGTGGTCGTTACGAGGTGCAGTCAGCCTCGGGGAGCTGGTACGAAGTCGACGTAATTAGCGAATCCTGCACCTGTCCGGACTGGCAACAACGAGCGCCCGAGGGCGGTTGCAAACACATCCGCCGGGTAGATCACGAAATCAAGCAGGGACGAGTTCCCCGACCGGACGGGCGACTCCCGACCGGATCGAACCGGACATAATTAACCAACAGAACTATGGATTGATGCCTATTGTTGGTTAATACGAGGCGACAACCAATGCCCTACCAGCCACCGACCCCGCCTGCAGGACTTCCAGCCGAATTAGTCGATACTCTCAACGAGGCATCGCCGGAACAGCTTCGGGACGTAGCGCACTACGCTGAGGGGCTAGCCGAACACAAGGAACGGGAAGCCCGTCTGGAGGAGGAATCGGCCGAGAAGAATATCGAGGAACGTCCCGACGATCTCCCAGACGACGTTCCCTCAAAAGCGACGATCACAATCAAGGAAATTAACGACAATCGCTACTACTACTGGCAGTGGAGAGAAGGAGAAAAAGTGACGTCGAAGTACAAGGGACCGGTTAATCCTGACGAATAGGCAATATAACGTCCCAGTTGGATGGCCAGTTGTTCGGAGGTAGGCGTCTGCGAAGTGAAAGACGGAAGCTGTCAGTGCTCGGATCACGGAGCAGTCTCGCATCGTTTGACCTCGGTTTTTCACTCGGTCGTAGATTCGAAGACAGGCACCTCTATCGATTTGTTCAACAAAACCACCTGCATGCGGAGGGTCGCCCCTATCGATTTGTTCGTCGAGAAGTCACCCATCGGAGACCGGTATCGAAGCAATGGAGAGAAATGACGAGATTGAGTATAGAACTGCCCCGACACGTGATCGGCTGGATCTATCGCGAGCGGGTCAAGGGGACCACACACCCACCCCTATCGATTTGTTCTGGCGAGAAAGGGGGGGGAGGGGGAGTCAATCCCGAAGAAACCCAGGTAGATATGATTCCTCAGAATGATGTCTCTCGACTATACCCATCTTTATTAACCTGATATCTATCATAATCGGTGTATGGAAAGTGTATTAGACAAATCGATAGGGGAGGGTATAGAGTAGTAAAGTCAAGGAATAGAGAGAACAACAAGACGTCTCTTGCCGTAATATACAAGCAGTCCAATTCTGCTCTTCGTCCTTCGGTTTTTCATCGGTGTTTAAATACTCTATCAGGAGGTGGATAGAGTGAATGAGAGTGGTTAGAACAAATCGATAGACGTGCGTTCTTCTAGCTAGCTAGTAACTAGAACTAGAAAGAAGAAAAAGAGAAGATGAAAGTGACTCTCGATTCCGCCCTAACCGTGACGTAGACGAGACGGTAGTCCATTTTGGAATTCGGCACCCCCTCCCCTTCTTGATGGTTGAAACAAATCGATAGGGGTGAGAGGGTGTGTGGGAACTCTCGTGGATTCAGTTGAGATGAAGAGCCTAACAAATCGTCGGAGGTCATAGGAGATGACTGTGTATCCCTCTGAAAACCCGGTTCTGGCTACCATACCGGTAGAAAAGAAATCGACAGGGGAATCTTTTAGTGTCCTGATAGAGAGAGATGCGGTATGCCCACGGATCCTGGTCCCGAGGAAACACCTGAGTCCACGGGTTCTATCAAAGATCTCATTCTCGAGCAGGAGGAAGCCGCGAGTCTAATCAAGAACCGGTCACTCCTTGAACCGAATGAGATCGTTGACGAGGAACGTATCGTTGGTCGCGACACCCAGCTCACCGATATCACCCAACATCTTCGCGTCGCGATCAGTAACGAACGACCGCCGAACCTCTTCCTCTATGGACCGTCTGGGACCGGGAAATCCCTCATCATCAACGCCGTCTGTCAGAACATCGTCGAACTCTGCGAAAGTCGTGATATCCGGTTCGGCGTCATCCAGATGAACTGCCAGAACGTGGGAACCCTCGGCGCAGCCGTCTACGAACTTGCACGGAAGGTAGCGAACGACATTGGAACGACTGTCGATGTCCCGGAGCATGGGGTTCCAAACAAGAAAAAATGGCGCGAACTCTACCGACTCATCAACGAACACTACGATACAGTCGTATTCATTCTCGATGAACTCGACATGCTCGTCGGTCGTCGCGATATGGACGAGCCAGCTTTCTCCCGCCTACTCTATCAGCTCTCTCGTGCCGGAAGCACCGATGAGATCACCGCCCAGGTTTCCGTGACCGCCATCACAAACGATACGAAGATGATGGAGAGCGTGGGGAGTCGCGCTCTCAGTTCGTTCACCCCTGAGGACGTTCACTTCAGTGACTACGACGCCAACCAGCTCCGGGAGATCCTCTGGGCTCGGGAGGACGCCTTCCACGAGGATGCGCTCAGTGACGACGTCATTCCACTCGCAGCGGCATTCGCCGCCCAAACTAACGGTGATGCACGGAAGGCGATCGACCTGATGCGAACAGCGGGGTCGATTGCAGAAAAAACAGGAGCGGACAAAGTCCGTGAGGAGCACGTCCGAGAGGCCCAAGATAAGGTCGAGAAGAACCGCGTATTAGAGGTAACGCGTGGGATTAGTACGCAGAAAAAGCTCTGTCTGTTCGCGACTGCAGCTGTGGCCCGTGAGGCTGGAACTGGGGCAGCGAGAAGCCCAATCGGATACCGAGTGTATCAGTACTTGACGGGCACCCTGGATTCGGACCAGTATCATCAAGAGACGTACGTGAACAAGATGAAGGAACTCACGACGTATTCGTTGGTCGAGACAGAGCGGAAGAGTCAGGGACCACACTCGGGCAGCTATCTCGAATTCACGTTTGGTGAGAACCCGGAAACCATTATCGAGACGCTTCGGGAAGATTCGCGGCTGGACGATGTCCACGATGACGAACTCCGTACTGTCGTGAACGCACAGCTCAACCAGTAGGCTGTATCTCGAACAAATCGATAGGGGTGAGGGTGTTCTCAATGACTCAGCATCATCGCTGACTGGAACAAGTCGATAGGGGTGGGTCTACACACTGTGGTGGCCGCTCACACAACAAATCGATAGAGGCGACTGTCCAAGAGTTCGTGTCACCGATATTCTACAGTTGTTGTGACACTGGGCTCTTCGAACTGGTCGACTTCGTCGAGGAAGACGACGGAGAGGCCGTCGTCATAGGTAATGTAGCCTACGTCTACGAGACGGTTCACGGCCTGTTTCACCGTCTCCTACGGCGTGTGGAGGTGGTGGGCGACACGGCGGATGGAGTCACCACTCTCGATAGCGAGGATGACCTGCGCCGCCGTATCGTCGAGCACCTCGTACATCTAGTAGTTGCCAATACTCTGGTAATAGCTAAAAATATCACCCGACTGTGGCCTTCGATGGGCTCGCTGTTCAATCAGAAGGATGTGGCGATACCGCAAACTGTTCAGCCAATTCAACCACATCGTAGACATGTCCCCCGGTTTTGAACCACAACAGCCGATCAGAGGCACCCCCAAACTCCTCACTTGCGCAATCCAGCCGCTCCGAGACAGCCAGCACGAAATTGTCGGCCTCCACCTGTCGGATCTTCTTTAGCTTCGCGTCCAAGTACTCGGGCGTCCAGAAGCCGACGATCTCGAGAATCGCACGCCTACCATCAGGATGTTTGATCGCGAAGTCGGGAATCATCACCTCAGCACCAAGGTCGAAGACGTCGTCTTCTCGCACCAACTCCCAGTCCGTATTCGCTCGCTCCCACTTCTGGGTGAGCGTCCGCTCGACGTCGCTATCGAACTGGTCGCCCGCGCTGTAGTGTGAATCGAGGTCCTCCGTCTGGTCGAGCGCGAACCGTCGGGTCTCGCCGGTCGTCTCGTCGACGAGGATCTCGGCGGTCATCTCCCACCGATCACAGAGCGGCAACGCCGGTAGGAAGTTCGCCATCCGGATTCCGTATTTCTGCGATTGCGAGAATAGCGACGCCGGCCCGTCCAGTACGGCCTCATAGCCGGCGGCTTGGTCCGTGCTCGTGACGCGCTCCCCGTCAGCGTCGATCGGATAGATCCGGTGCATCAGTCCGAACAGCTTCACGTAGCTGAAGACCGTCCCGAAGTGATCCCACACGCGAATCCGCATTTCCGTCGCGTCGTAGAGCACCGCTTGGGCGAGCGCGAGATTGTAGCGGGTCAGGAGCCAGTCCACGGTGAGGTCGGTGTGTTCGTACTCCGCATCGCTGCTGCCGGTCAGCGTGGTCGTCGACGTCGACCCATCACCATCACTGGCGTACTGCTCGGCCGTTCGCGTCCCGACCCGGACGAGTCGCTTGTTATCGTCGAGATCGGCGTACATTCCCCGATAGCACTCCTCGAGTGACAACCCGAGGTCGTCGGCGACCGCGCTGTACACCTCCAGTTTCTGTGTATCCTCACCGAGCGTGGGCTGGCGAACGATGGGATACCGATCGTTGGCTTTCTCGAAGAGCCGCCGGCGTATCTCACGCGGTTCGACGGTGGCAACGATCTCGAATTCGCACTCGTCTTTGAGGAGTTTCTCGAGGCCCTGGACGATCTTGTAGTCGGTATCCGCGACGGTCAGCTCGTCAATCGCGTCTTCGAGCTCACCTTTCGACTCGTCGAGATGGTCCTCAAACAGCTGGATGAGTTCCCGAGCAGTCTTCCGGTAGCGCTCTTCGTCGGGATCGATGAATAGCGGCGTCACCGTTTCGTCGGTCGTTCGTGATCGTGCGAGATCAGCCGTCAGCACTGGTGGTCACCCCCTCGCGGCGTCGCTGGGAGACGTACGTCTCCATCGTGTCCTCGGTAATGATCTCGTAGAGACGAGCCGGATCGCGGTCGTCCGTGGGCCGTAGGATGCGGCCGAGTCGCTGCGCATACTGGCGTTTCGAGGCGCTCCCCGAGAGGATGATTCCGACGTTCGCCGCTGGGACGTCGATGCCCTCGTCGAGGACCTGCGAGGTCACGAGCATCGAGTACTCCCCGCTGCGGAATCGTTCCAGAATCTCGGTGCGTTCGTCGGTTTTCGTCTGGTGGGTGATACAGGGAACGATGAACTCTTGGGAGATGTCGTAGGCGAAGTCGTTGTTGGCGGTAAAGATTATCGCGCGGTCGTCGTGGTGGCGCTTGCTGAGATTGTCGAGCGTGTCGAGCTTCTTCTCGGCGGTCCGGGCGATCCGCTCGGCGCGTTGCTTGGCGATGAGTGCCCGTCGCCCCTGTGGATCGTAGGACGTGCGCTTGAGAAACTCCGCATAGCCGTCCTCTTTCCAGAGGTCGAACTCGTGGCTGTCGACGTAGTCGCGATAGATCTGATACTCCTCGTCGTATTCCGACCGTTCGTCGGCCGTGAGGTCGACCGACATGTGGATTGTCTCGTACTCGCTGAGGTACTCGCCAGCGAGTTCGTCGACGTCCTCCCGATAGACGACGGGACCGAGGAGGTCCTCGAGAAGTTCGTGCTTGCCATCGGGCCGCTCGTAGGTCGCCGTGAGGCCGAGGCGATGGGGGGCGATCATCATCTCGGGGATCTGCCGGTAGGTCGGAGCTGGCAGGTGGTGTTCCTCGTCGACGACGAGCAGGCCGAACTGGTCGCCGTACTCGTTGACGTAGCGATAGGCACTGTCGTAGGTTGTGACCGTGATTGCGGTGACGTCGTGGCTGCCGCCGCCAAGCACGCCAACCGGTTCCGTGAGTTGGTCGCCGAAGGCGTTGGCGAGGGTGGCGTGCCACTGGTTCATCAGGTCAATCGTCGGAGTCACGACGAGCGTGCTCACGCCGGCGTCGGCAATGGCCTGGAGACCGAGGAACGTTTTCCCGCTGCCCGTGGGGAGGACGACACTGCCTCGGCGGTCGTGGTCGATCCAGGCGTCGAGGGCGGCCTGCTGGTAGTCACGCGGTTCGATGTGGAGCGCCGGCGTGAGGTCGAGATCAGGATAGGTTCGGGCGGCGTCTTCAAGGGCGTGAGCGAAGCCGTCTTGTAACGTTGCCTGCTCGTCTCCGTCTGTCCACGTGCCAGCCCATTCGAGGAGAGATCGATATCGATACGCTTGGGATCGGTACTCGTCGACGCGGTCGTCCCACTCCGCAAAGGGCACGTCCTCGGGGGCATTTTGGAGCAAGAGAGTCCCGTCGTCGAATTCGATTCGCATTCAGTATTGAGATGAATGTTCCCAGGAGGATTCAATATGTGGGTTCTTGGAGTTTCGTTGCGGCGCGACGCTGTACACGTCTGCGGATGAGGATGGTTCTATCGGGGACTTTGCGTTGTTAGCGGTTGAGCCAGTACTGCCAGTCTGCGATCGCTTGTTCCGTGTCATCACTGGCTTCGACAGGCTCCAGTTGCTCCAGTGGCACGCCAAGCTCCCTGCCCATCCACTCTATCGTCACGAACATCTGGCTGAGAGTCGGATCTGTCGGGGACATTCCGACCACGCGTATCGTTTCGCCTTCCTCTAGAGGTGACTCCTCCTGCTCGGTGACACAGCGCGCTTCGAACGGGAAGTCCATCGTATCCCCCAGATAGGCGGACCATCCCCATGCTTGCTCTTCAGGGCTGTAGGTATCGACGATGATCCGCATCTTGATGCGTTCTTCCCGTTCTTCGTCTTTCTCGGCCCGTGTCATGCTTACCCGTACTTATCCAGACCTCAAGACGCTCGGGGTGGCCGAAACAACTCGCCGACCGATTCAGAAAGCGCTCAATCCGCCCGCAGAACGGATCTGAGTTGCCCGACAAGATTAACCAACGAATGCGAGACAACGCTGTTTGATGTTGGTTAAGATGATAGTTGGGATTGTCTGCTGACGAGTGCGGTTCGCTCTCGGCGAAAACCAGCCGATAGAGACTACTATTTCTCTTATCCCTCGGACGTGTCCACATCAGCTAACCGGCGTTCGAGGTCGTCGATCCGGTCAGAGACGGTTGCTGGCTGTTCGAGGGGGCCTTCGGCATTCAGCGCCTGCTCGTACAATTTTACGGCGCGTTCCAGCTCCTCGGCTGTGGGCTCGTCAGCTCCCTCCCGCCAGTAGCTATCCGCGAGTTTCTTGTACGCCCACGGGTCCTCGGGGTAGTCTCGAATGAGCGTCTCGAACTCGCTCCTGCTCTCAGTTACTCGTTCCAGCGCTGTCAGCGAGTCAGCGACGAAGTGGCGGAAGTCAAGGAGTAGCTCGTCGGGTGCATCCGGAAATTGGGTACAGACCTCCCGACAGAACTCGAGGCGTTGCTCGTGATAGATGGGGTCGTCCGCTGCCAGGGTGGCAAGGTCGTTGTCGAGTGATCGCAGGAATGCTTCCAGGGAGAGCACATTCGGGAGGTGATCGTCAGCCGTCTCGATTGTCGTGATGTCGTCCGGCGTGACGGCGACGATGATCTCCCAGGCACTCAGCCACTGTTCGCAGGCTTCGGTGTCGTCCCCCTGCTCACGGAGTTCTCGACCGTCCTGTACTAGGTCGTAAATCCGTTCCCGATAGGGGAGATCGGGTGCCCATCGGCTCCAGAGCACTTCAGCTGCCATCCAGATAAAATCCTGATCGTATCCCGACGTGTCGACGTCGTGGTCGTCCTCCCACTGGTCGGCGAGTGCCATCGCCGAGTCAACCGCGGCCGCACGGTCACAGAACGACGCTTCGGTCGTGTCGATACCGTACTCGGCAAGCTTGTCCGTGATCTCCCTCGTCGATAGCGCTTGTACGTCATGTAACTCCCACCGCTCATCCGACTGGCGGTTGGTCGCCGCGGTCATGCGTGCCGCTTCGTCCGTGTCTTGCTGCGCACGGGTGGCATCGTCGTCGCTTTCCTCGAGGTCGTGGTCGTCGATGTACTGCTCAACCCGTTTGGTGTCGATCCGACCGAGTTCGTCGGACTCGTGGTCTTCATAGAGATGCTTGCGGATCTCGGATTCGTCCGCGAAGGATCGCTCACAGTACGGGCAGTCGGTCATTGACTGCGCGTTCGAGGAGTGCGGTGAAAAAGAGCGGGGCAACTGTCCGCTCGTGGCTATTGTTAGGGTCGTTTCTCGTTGATGATCGCGGCTGTCTCGGTCGCTGCGATCGGGTCACGTTCTTCGAGGAGTTTCTCGATCTCCCCTGGATCGTACACCTCCTTGACGATGCAGTAATAGCGCGAGGGGGTTCCAAAATCGTAGACCATGCTGAGTTTGTCGCCGTCCCAGAGTGTCGCACGTTCGGCGACGTCAGCAATCGTTACCTCGCTTGCGTTCGTGTATGAGGGGTCTCTAACCTCGGTAAACTGCTGATCCGGGATGACGTTGAGTGTCGAATCCATGTATTCGTCTTCGAGACCGTACATGCGAAGATGGAGGTCATCGAGCGTGGTGAACCGACAGACGAGCCTGTCGAGTTCCGTTATGGTTGTTTCGGGCCGGACGACGATGTCGTACCACTCTTCGCGGGCACGCCCCTTCTGCTTCCATCGGAGACGGTACCCGACTGTCCCGATACGGTCGTCGACGTCATCGCGTTCGTGCTGTTCTCCTCGCTTAGCATGTTCGACTACCGCTGTCCAGCAATACGAACATACCTCGTCCGGCGCATCACCTTCGAAAGCCGTCTTGTCGAAACCTCTCCAGTCGGCGTAGTCCCGAAGTGTGATGTACTCGCTTGCGGGTGAGCGTGTACTCCGGTCACACAGCTTTTCGCCCGGCAAGTCCTGTCGAGGGGCGTACGGCGACCCGTCCGCTGAGTCTGCTTCGAGATCGACGATGTGGTCGACAGTGCCCACTTGGCTGACTTCGATGACGAATCGATCTGTGGTGTCCGTGTCAGTCATGATCTCCGTTGTGCTATCGATCTTCGAACTCCTCGAGTAACTCTTCCAACATCGGTCGGAGCTTGTACTTTTGAGAGTGTGCATCCCGGAGATCCTGTACGTAGGCCCGCCACTCGTTGAGCTCGCCCGCAGCGTCGGCCGCATTTCCGGCTGTCGCTAGCCAGTCTACGGCGTGTCGATACTGCTGTGATTTCCCCTCCTCGATGATCGGTTCGACCTGTGCTTTACAGGCGTCGATCGTCCACTCCGGGCGCTCCTCGAAGACGGCGTCGGCGACCGGTTCGACCACCATGTCGTTCGAAAACCGGTCCGCGATGGCGATGGCCTCGTCGTACCGCTCGGCGTACAGGAAGATCTCGACATGTCGTTGCGCATTCCGCTTGGTCGTGTCTCGGTTCGCAAGCGATTCCAGTATCTCCTCGCGAACAGCCGGCCAGTCGTCACCAGCGAGTTCTTCTGTCGCCTGGTAGGCCGCGAGTGTGGGTGCGGCTTCGAACGCGGCGACGGCCGCCTCTAGCGCCACCTCCGGTTCGTCCAAGCTGGCGGCTCTGTCGTGGAGCCACTCGGCCAGATCTGCCTTCCCGTTGCCGTCCAGGGACAATCCGTACTGGGCTATCTCCAGGGCTGCCTGTGGTCGGTCGTGTTCTCGGAGTGCTCTGGCCAGCGTGAGTGCGTTGTCGGGCGCGTGCAGGTTCTGCTGGCCATACTCGATCGCCTCGTCGATACGGCTCTCCTCGACGAGCATCGTAGCGTACGCGTCGATCTGGTCGGTGGCGGCCGCCAGATCCAGATATTCGTCGACGCGGTTCTGTCGTTCGAGGACGTTGAGTCTGGCTTTGATGACGTCCTCGGCGTACCACGGCGAGTTACCGTCCCAGAGGGCTGCGTACCTACTGTTTGCTCTCATCTCTCGCTGGACGACGTCGAGGGCGACGCTGTACGGTGGTCGGTCCGTATAGCTCCCCATCTCACGCTGCCACGTTTGCAGTCTCGCCTCCCAGTCATCGCGTTCGGCGTCGGAGAGATCAGCCGTGAGTAGCGCTTCGGCCAGCGCCGTGTCGACCTCATCAAAAAACTCGAAAATGGCCTGGGAATCGTCGTATGAGAGTGCAAGCCACGCTTCGTTCATCAGCTCATCTGTGAGTGGTTCGAGAACATCCAGGGCCGTCCCGCCGTCATCTGCTTCGATGGCCGCCCACGCTTGATCGAGTAGGTCGCCAAGCTTCTTGACATCGGTTTCGACTGCTGTATACGGGTCCTGCGTTCGGCCTCCACGCCCCTTCGGGGGCTGGAGGACATACTGAACTTGCTGTCGAATAGAGTCCCGATTTATGTCTGGGCTCTGGTTACCGGAGTCGTCAACAGTAGCGTCCGACTGGGCCGTCTTGAGTCGCGATTCGATCCATTCTTCGAGGTCGGGTTGGCGTTCGACGAGATCAACGAGGAGGTCTCGGAGTTCCGCTGGATCTGTGTCGGCGACCAGTTCGGAGATCGGTGGGCGCTGGCTAACCTCGTCGGGGTTGCGGCTGTACGTCAGGAGGACGGCCACACGATGCTTACAGATTCCACCCTGATCGTACGGGCAGGAGCACGCCGTGTCCACGACGCCAGTCTCATCCAGATTGATCTGGACCTGATAGGGCTCGTACTGACTGCCGTCGACCGACGCTCGCAACCGGTCGCCCCGACGCGTGATGTCACGGACAGCCCCCTGCTCGTAGTAGTCCTCACCTCGATCGTATGACTGCGGTCGAGCGAGGGTGCGGATCGCTGCCTCGGTAATAGTCGGTGTCTGTGCCATCGATGCCTCTTCCGTCTCGCTTCTACGATGTCGCTCGATAGAAAAGGCTAGGAATCGCGCTCGTTGGTAGCCTTCCACAGTAGGCGGAATTCAGGATACAGTGCGAACTAAATCGGTGGTTGCCAGTAGTTCATCGAGGAACGTTGTGACGAGATCATCCGGGTCGCGCGGAAGGCCGTCCGGCGGCTCTTCCCAGAGTTCGACTGTAAATTCCCGTGTTTCCGTTGCCTGTCCCTCACTGGCGATAACCATCAGAATCGCGTGCTGATAGATCACGATCGTCCGCTGGTCGTCGACATCGAGATACTCGATTGCGGCCGCCTCGAGTGCTGCTTGAATATCCACCGGCTCGTCCACCGTGCAATGGTGGACCGGCTCATCCTCGTCCGTCATGGCCGATGCTACCACCCGTTCGTACAAGTATGCGCGGACGGCAAGATTTCGGTAGCCGTTCGTCCGCTTCGCTGTTGATGCGGTCACGCGCACCGACAGTATTGATGAGCTGTTTGGGGGGCGTGGATCGCTTTCGGAGGGTACGCCAGTTTGTCGATCCTCTGTTGACGGCTCTGTCAACACTGCAATCCAGACGAACTGGGGATTTTAAGCTCTCAGCAGTGAGAGTATAGATATGTCGTTCAGCGGGAACTGGCACACGCTCCTCGAAGCGGCCGAGGAGCTTTCTCCGGATGCCACTCTCATCACGCCGCTTTCACACACGCAGTTTCGTATCACCGACACACAGGAACACCGCGTCATCATCGAAATTCTGGACTCGGATGATTCTCAACCGCTCCAGCGCGACCAGTTTGAAACGCTCTATCGTCGTGTCCAGGATGCGAGCGGCGGCTTTGAGCTTGACCGACTTCCGCCGGATGCCGACCCCTATGCAGCCGTGTTGACGCTTCATCCGCAATTCGAGATTGACGAGGACGCCGGGATACTCGTTGAAACGGACACTCCAGCTGCCACCCAGGTGATTGATGAGGCTCCTGCCGAGACTGACGACCGAACTGAGCCGGATGTCAGCGTCTATGCTGATGCGCTCCTATTGATCGACGCATTAGAACGCCACGATCCGACCAGTATGGACACCCTGGATACGGAGACCCTCATCGACCTTTACACGCTGCTCTCGGACGTGCAACGTGGCGCGAACGACCTTCGAAAAGATATCGCCGACAGCCTCCTTGATCGCGTCCATCACGACCAGCCAGTTCATGCCCAGTACGGCTCCGTCCAGCGAACTTCTCGCCGCTCGAAGTCACTGAAGGACGATACAGAGGTCCTCGCTGCGTTGGAGGACGCTGGTATTGATCGGGATCGTGTGCTCGGTGTTGACCCGGACAAGGTCGATGATGCACTTGATGTGACTGACCTCCACGAACAGGATGTCTACGATATCGACGAGCGGGCGTACGTCAGGAAAGCCGACGTCGACGAGGACGTGAAAGAGACGCGATTGCAGGGATTGAAGGACAGGCTCGCGGCCACTGAAAACGAAGAAGCAGATGTGCTCCGTGACGAGATCGAGGACTTGGAAGATCGGATCGATGAACTCACGAGCTTTCGCACTGGCTCCGAGGTGCAGTAAGGAATGACGAGTATCGCTGTCGGGTAATTCTCGTAGCAAATCTAGTGGCGACAGCTCCTCCATCGAACGTCCCGGGCTGACCGCGAGTCCGATCAGTCGAGACGATCAAGCGAGCCGTACAGCTCCCCGTTCTGAATGTGGGTGCAGAACTGTGCGCAGAGCTGACAGCAGTCCACGGCATCGGTGAACGTCCGGACGCTGGCATCCCAGCGTGCGTGGACTGCCCCGAGCATCGCACTTCGAACCGATGGTTCGGTCGCGACCATGACCCGCCGTGCGCGCTCTGGTGACGTCGCGTCGGCTGCCGACCCCTGCATCTCATCCGTCGGCAGGAGATCCTCGAGGACGCTCCCGATCTCGATCCCGACGCCGAGGTTATCGCCGACCTGTGGGGCGATGAAAACCGTTGCATTACTCGCCTGCGCAAAGGCGATACTCTGTGTGGCGGCATCCATCTCCTCGAGCGGGATTCCCACGTCGATTGCGAGGAAGGCATTGAAGCCGCGGTCGCGGAGGCAGTCCCGTGTCTCCTGGAGGAGCCGCAGGACCTCGTCTTCGGCGTACTCGCCGCTGGTCTCATCCCACGTCGCAAACGACGGGGCATCGGTTTCGACATTGGCGTCTGCCGGCAACAGCGCGTCGACGTCGAACGTCCGGTATGGGCCCATCAGATAGACGAGAAACTGTTCCCGCCGGACTGGGGTGAGCGCATCCGAGTCACCGGCCGCACGGGGGAGATTATCGATAATCCGTTGCCGCATTCGAGTCGTCGACTCGGAACGGCAGTATATAAATACCGGTGTTTTCAGGAATCTTCTAGTAGGGAATGACTAAGTACGTGGCACTACAACTAGCGAACTGAGGCACCCAGATGTCTGAAACCGATCGCCACCCCACGGAGGAGGTTCGCCAGCCCGAGCCGCCGCTCCCCGAAGAGAGCGGATTGACGCTCGAGGAGTACCTCGCAATGCAACAGGCGATCGGTCACCCGACGCGCTTTCGCATTCTGCGAACGCTTGTCGCCAACGACGAACTGAGCGCCGGCGACCTGAAGGATACAGTCGATGTGGAGTCGCATAATTTCCACTACCACCTAGACGAACTGGTCGATGTCGGACTCGTCGATAAGCGCCAGCGACGGACTGCCGACAGCCAGGGCTTTTACACGTACTATCGGCCGACCGCGATGGGGAGCGGTATCCTCGAACACGGCGTCGAGGAGCTGATGCGCCGTGAACGCGAGTTCAACGACGCGTATTCCTGATTTGGCACAGGTGACTCCTATTCCACCTCCGATGGCATATTTTGACCGTATATTGGTGACTGTCATATGTCTCCCCTCTGCCGGATATTTAACTACTTTTGGCACGAATTGCTCTACATCGGACAGTTGAGTGTGACGTATGTGGACAAACGAATCGCGATCACTTCCAAATTGGATCAAGGATGCCTATGAGATCCTTGTGTTCACGGCGGGAGGTAAGGAAGCTGAACTCTCTCGTGACCAAGCTCACGACCTGTTGCTTGATCACGACGCGTTCACAAGCGAACCAGCTGATGCGGACTACGCAATCGAACGATTACTCGATTCCGGCTGGCTCTACGAGGTCGATGGATCCCTTCGCATTACCTACCCGGACCGCTAATTGAGCATAGGTCCTTGTGAGCATCAATCCTCCTTATTTATCATCTGTTGACGTTTCGCTACGTATTGGTCATGCCTGTGAGGCTCCTGCCGCCGAAGACGTTGATTCCGCCGCGCGATCCTAAAATCCAAGAATCACTGATTCATTGATCGACGTCTTCCTTTGCCAATTCTCGAATCTTCTCTTTCGTCTCTTCTTGGTGCTCGCCGAACGCCACTTCAAAGATCCCACGATAGAAGTGCTTGTTCTTCTCCAGCGTGACGTTCTCCCGCTTCAACTGTTTTTTTAGTCGCGTGAATGCGACCTCGATGTCCTCGCTTTGCTCTGGTTCAACGTATATCGTGGCTGAATCCCAGTCCTCCCGAATGTTCAACGGTCCTTCATCCGCTTTCGTTGCCTCCTCAGTAGAAAGTTTAGCATCCGCCGAGCCAGCACCCCTCTGCTGATCTGGTTGTTCTTCGGTGGCGGTTGCAGGTTCCTGGTCTTGTCTCTCTGTTTCCGACGTCGCCTCCGTTGTCTCGTCGTCGCTCGCGGCTTCCTCGTCTTCTGCTTCCTCTGACGGGTCATCAAATCGCTCATCCATTCCTCGGGGCATAGTTACACCTCCACCTGCGTTTTGTCGAACGCCCGTTCCATTGTTTCAGCAACCTCTAGGAAGAGGTCGCGCTCGACTTGCTGGTCGTTGGTGTCCTCCCATTCGAAAATATCGCAGCCGTTGTCCCACGCGCGCTGTATCGCTACCCGCATTGGAAGCTTGAAGATCGGCGCTAGTGACGCATATGACTCGTCAAATGCCTCCAGGAATTTCTGTGACTGGCCATCATCTCGATACATGTTTGCCAGCAGCCCTACGATCGCAATCTCGATCTGTTGGTTGTCCTCGATGGATTCCAGCTGATCCCAGAGATCGTCTAGAGCATCCCGGGATGTCGCTTGGGTTTGCGCAGCCAGGAAGACGTTTTGCGCCGCGATGAACGCTGCATCTGTCAGGACCGATAGATCAGGGGGGCAGTCGATCAAAATAAAATCGTAGTCGTAGCCGTCGTCGACCAACTCTTCGAGAGCAAGTTTCAACGAGAGACGAGCGCCTGCGTCGTCCATCCAATCCCGGGCAAGCCCCATGTCCTTGTGGCTCGGTACGAGATCGAAATTCAGGTGTTCGTAATCATCGCTGTGGATCATGATTTCTGAAAGAGTTGTGTCGTCCGTGCGCGGATTGTCGACGAGGACGTCGAGAAGATTTGCATCATCCGTAGCGAGCGTATTTGGAAGGTCGTTCTTCGGGCTTGAGGGGTCGTTGTCGTCGCCCGGGCCGAGTCCCAGGCCTTTCGTCATGTCCGCCTGTGGGTCCATATCGATTGCAAGAACATCGTGATCTCGCGAGGCTAGTGCCGCTGCACTGTTTATTGTCGCCGTTGTCTTCCCGGTCCCACCCTTCTGATTACCGAAGGCGATCGTGGGAATGCCAGTCGATGGTGTGACGCCCCAGCCACGAGGTGACTCGGTCATAGTACGATCATTGATTCAATGACTCATAAATCCACGTCAGACATCTAATCCAGCTCTGGGAATGGTAAAGTGCTGTATTCCGCGGCATAAACCGCTAAAAGGCGCTTATGGCGTTGTACTTGGTGAAAAGTCAAAGAATCACTGATTCATTGAGTCAACGCATTCTGGAATCCTCGCTTGTTGATTCCTCGGGGATTGGGGCTTGCTACTGGCAGTTATTGAATCAGTGACTCTGTACTTCTCTTGGTAGGTGATTCATTGAATCTCTATCTCTTTGATTCACTGATTCATTGATTTAGTGCTTCACATATTCTTAGCGCTCCTCTATTATTCACTGAATCCTAAAATCAATCACTCAATAACTCTTTGATTCACTGATTCACTGACTCTGTGATTCACTGAGATATGTCCTCAACCGTTCACCGGATAACAGACACGGATGAGATCACTCTGGCGCAGTCACTCCTCCCCGAAGGCGGCAGCTAGCTGGTCCCGCATATACTCTCGACGAAGCTTCCGGGCCCGCGAATCTGAGAGATAATTCTGCAATACGACGTCGGCACTCGCGCTTCCTTGTTCGGCCACAATCTCATCGAGGCTTCCGAGGACGACGTCGAGTGACGAGGAATAGGCGTCATACCAGAAGCGTCGACCCATCTTTGGCGAGGGTGACACACCCCCGATCTCGTCAGGAAGGCCCGCTCGGTCAGCGAGTTGTGTAAAACGGTTCCAGACTGTCCATCGGGAAATCGAGCCGCCTGAGGCNCCCCCGATCTCGTCAGGAAGGCCCGCTCGGTCAGCGAGTTGTGTAAAACGGTTCCAGACTGTCCATCGGGAAATCGAGCCGCCTGAGGCGTGTGGTGATGGAAACAGGTGCCCGCTCCAGTCATCGTGATCAGCAAACGTTGCGAGGCGGTTCTCGAGCACCTCTTTACCGTAGAGGAGTGACACCTCGCCGGGCCCGTTCTTCCGCTCCTCGAACGTAATATACGGAATTTCGTCGGTAGATACGTCAAGGACGAATTGACGCGCTCGTAGGCTAGCCACCTCATTCGGACGAAGACCCCATGCACACAGGGCGAGTACCAGAAGGCGGTCCTCCTGGTCGTCTGCCGCCTTGTAGAGTGCGCGAACATGCTCGGTGGCGAGACATGGTGTATCCGTGTCATCGTCATTACCGTTCGACCAGTCGAACTCGTCGTCGAGGCCGTTAGCGGGGTTCACCGCAGCCCATTTCCGACGCACCAGATGCGCATACCAGTTCGAAACCGCGAGATGAATCCGGCGTTTGGTTTGCCCACCGTCGAGATCTGCGTGCAGGCGGTCGAACGCTGCCCAACACGCATCGACTGCTTTGTAGTCTGGGATATCACTATCCCGAGCGACGGGGGTCACGAGGTCATCGGTGTCATTTTCCTCGCAGTAGGCGGCAACATAGCGATTCAATCGGTAGCGGAGGGTATCGATTGACGTGTCTGCAAGGCCCTTGCGCTCTCGCCGTGACGTGAGGAAGGACTCGAGTGCCTCGATCGTCCGTTCGTGGTCGGTTGCCCAGTCGTAGCCCGATTCTACGGCGTCGAGCTCGAGGTCCTCGCGCCAAAACTCTGCGAAGGTCCTGTCGTGATACTCTCGTAGGGCATAGAGGAGCGGCCGAAAGCCGTGGTCGCGAAGCCAGCCGTGTGTCGGTTTCTCTTGTTTTGGATCGAGCCCGTCTGTCTCCATCACCGGGGCGACGATAGTCCAGTACGCGTCGACGAGTTCGTCGAGATCGAGGAGGGTCCACGAGACGTCGTCGACGTCCTCCCAGTCTGGGTCACTCCCTGGTGTCGTTACGTCGGTCACAGTGCTATCCTCCACGGTGTCCGCTGCTCGAGGTTAGGAATCAGGGATAGACGCCTCGCTGAGTCGGTTTCCAATTCTAAGCCCGGCATATTTGGCTGGTAGCGAGTTTCTCACAAATAGGATATAGGTTTTGGGGACAAACAGACTGTTGGAGTCTGTGTGAACACCGAAAATAGATACTTGGGCGCCTGGTTTTGCTATAAATCTTATATCGCTATATGGAATCCAGAGGGGTAGTCCACCACAGTCTCGGAGGATAGGCTAGTTTTGGATCGAATCGCCATCAAGTCGTGGTGATTCTCAGCGGTCAGGGATCGATTTTGAATCTTTACTCTCGAACTACCAGACGAGCGTACGAAATTGCGTGGATTTTGGCGCTGCTGAATACGGTTGTCACTCCTGAGCGGCGGACCCAGCGAGAGCTCAGCCGATCAGTCGTGCGGGATCAACGACGAGGCAACGAGTTCAACACACTCACCCGCAGTCAACACGGGTGCGTAGTCCATCTCACCTCCCACACCCGCTTTCAGTAGAAAGTCGGTGAGCCGCCAGATATTGTACAAGAGCACCCCGAACACGAAGTAGAATAACCGAACACGGTAGTCTTTCGAGGAGGTCTTGGCGAGAAAGTCACCTTTGATCGATTTGTACTCGCTCTCGATCTGCCACCGGCGGCTGTAGCGCTGACAGAACGTCTCAGCTTCCTCGGGTCCCACTCGGAGATTCGTCGCGAAGACAGCCCTTCCCTCCCCACTCGTCGACGGCACGTACAAGAGCCGCATTGGATGCGATCCAGATTCCACATGGATAGAAGCCGACTCAACAGCCACCTCTTGGTCGTCTTCCTCCATTTGTTCGAGTACATCCCGTTCGGAGCTGGAGACCCGCTTGGGAATGAGGTAGTTCACATCGAGGTTTGAGAGTGTCTGGAACACTTGTATCGAGTCAAACTCTCGATCACACAGCACTGTCTCGATTGGAACATGCTCTTTCGCTCGTCGAACGAGCCGTCGCACAGTACGATGGATCTGATTCGACGGGTTCTCATCCCACTCAGAACTCTCCCGAACCGGCTCGACAGCCAAAATCAGCGGGATGTTCTGCCCGATGATCGACAGCGTCGCGAATTTGAACGCTCGACCGTCTCGTTCCTTGATCCCGCTGACCATCGGCATCTCCTTGACCTCTCCATAATAGGGGATTGTCGTGATATCAATCGCAGCGGTAACTGGTCTTCGAAAAGATGCTTCAGAAGCAATTACGGAGAGCAAGCGGTCCGTCGTTTCATTGAATCCGTTCACGAGCCCTTCGGGATCGAACTGCTTGACGGCGCGGAGGTGGGTGTCACCGTGGGGTCCATACTCTTCACCACGCCGGTACTGGAAGCGAGTCGCTCCCTGCGCGGTTCCACACCGAACCATCCCCATGAATGTCTGTAACTCGAAGAATTGCGTGTCCTCATACGAGGCGTTCGACCCTCGACCAGAGTCGAAATGGTCGAAGGCGTGATCACGCGCGAGGCGCGTCGTCTGGATAATCTCCTCCTGTGAGAAGGATTCGTCTTCTATTGGGCCTGTATCTTCTTGCTCATCGTCGACGATCTCTGCCTTAGGCCGCACCTCCGGCGCTGAGATGTTGCGATCATGGACCTCTTTGACAACAAAATAGGCGGCAGCGTGGGCGTATTCGTGGGCTGTGTCGTCGAATCGGTTTCGCCACGCCCGCGAGAAGGCTGATTCGTCGGGCACCCGGCTGAAGCCGAGGATAGTGGCGACTTCCGGTTGTCGGGTGAGTCGTCGAGAAAACTCGGCGTACGAGTCACCCGTGATCTCCATAAACACGAACGAAAGGACCATCGCGCGAAAGGAGAGCGGTGCAGGATGCCATGCCGGATACCCGTCTTCGATGGCATCTATCGAATGACCGAGCTTCTCGAACGTTGTGACGAGATCGGCTTTCTTGAGTTCGTTTCGGATAGTGATCCCCAGCTGGTACGCTTCGCACAGAGACTGTATACGAGGATCATCTTTGGAAGGAGGACTGCCGGAACCACTCATTGAAGAAATGTTGGGGTCGATAGCAAAGTTACCACACCAACATGACTACAAACATACTCTGTTGGCTTTGTTGAAACCCTTCGCAATTGATAGTTTCGCACCCTCAATCGCTCAGTACAGGTGACTCACTTACCGATAGGCACACTCAATCACATACATACTTGTCAAGAACGCTGTGCGAGATACAAAGACTGTATGTA
>NZ_AOJK01000068.1 GCF_000336875.1 Halorubrum californiense DSM 19288
GGGTTCATCGAGCCGATCACGGAGGAGCTGCCGATCGAGTACGCCGTCGAGCTGAATCGGCTCGTCGAACTCGAGATGGAGGGCTCGCTCGGGTGATTTGATGCCAGAGTGTACACATTGCGGGGGCCACGTCTCGCAGCGATTCGTGACCGTGTTCGGGTTAGACGGCGGTGACGTCGTTGCCTGCCCATCGTGTTCCAGTAAAGCGAACATCGCAGAAACAGTACTAAATCGTCGCTGACAGCGAACCATGGAACACTGTTTCGCGTGCGATACCGACTACGGGTACCTTGGAACGACGCCACATGAGGGTACCTGTCCGGCTTGTGGCTCGCCGTTCGTTACGCCAGCGGGTGAGCTCAACGTCGTCGATACGACAGCGTGGGAGAGTTCCGCAGGGCTCTCGACAATCCACGTGACGGCGGTCGACACCCGATCCCGTCGCTTCGAGTTCGTCGTTGCGGCGCGCCGTGGGCGCGGAGAGCTCGTCTGTCTCGCGGTCGATGGGACGGCAGTACCCACTGAGACGGTGTGGTCAGTTCCGTCTGCCGTTGCTACGAGAGTGACCGCGCATGGTATTAGAATCAGCGACTCGACGCCTGCTCAAAGCACATGATGACCAGTACAGGCCAGACACGCGGTCGTGGCTGTGCTGTCACAAGCAAGAGAGGTGATGCCACGTGATGAACGAGCGCACTACCGAAGAGCGACCCGAGGCCGTTTCTCGCGAAGATGAGAGCGATAGCCACTCATCAAACGAAGTCGGCGACGAACAGTCTATTACCGACTCCGTTTCAGAGCCGAACACGGACAGACAGTCTCAATATCAAACTGCGTGTCCGGAGTGTAGCGGGCGACTTCGCCGAGACGACGATGACGTGGATGTAGTCTGTGACGACTGTGGACTTGTTGTGCCGGATGCGACGCTCGATACGAGTATCACGCTGTACACGCCGAACGCGACTAGTGAGAAGGAATCTCGCGTCGGACCATCAAGCACGAACCTCTTACACGATAAGGGGTTGTCCACGATGGTCGGATGGCAAGACACTGACGCAAAGGGAAACTCACTATCGGGAGAACGGCGACAACAGATGCGTCGCCTTCGGAAGTGGGATGATAGATTCCGACGACGCACATCGGCGGATAGAAACCTCATGCATGCGCTCGGTGAGATCAATCGCATGGCCTCCGCGCTCGGCGTCCCCAAGAGTACCCGCGAGACAGCGGGTGTTATCTATCGACGCGCACTCAACGAGGGGCTCCTTCCGGGTCGAGCTATCGAAGCAGTCGCCACTGCAGCGTTGTACGCGGCGAGTCGTATGGATGGTGCCCCACGCTCTATCGACGAGGTCTCGACGGTGAGTCGCGTCGAACAAATTCGCGTTGAGCGGACATATCGACACGTCTCACGTGAACTCGGGTTAGAAATTGCTCCGACAGATCCTCGTTCGTTCATCGGACGGATCGCGTCGGACGTGGAGTGTACGGACGCGACAGAACGAGAGGCACGACGTCTCGCCGGAATAGCGGTTGAAAACGGCGTACACAGCGGGAAACATCCGGTAGGTATCGCCGCGGGGGCACTGTACGCGGCTGCCAAACAGTGCGATGAGTCTCTCCGACAGGCAGATATCGCTCATGCTACGGACGTGAGCGAGATGACGATACGGAACCGGTATCCTGAGATTTTGGCCGCAACAGATACCAAGGATGAATAGGCACAGTGAGTAGCTGACTTGTGCTTGAGTAGGTTCGAATTGGACAGTGTCCATGGATGTGTTAGAATCCGGTAATCAACTACACCGCTGATAATAGAGTTCTAGTAGTTAGCAAAGTTGCTGCTGAATAGAGCGCGTGAGACTGTCACCCATCTACAGACTGGGTGGTATGATGATTGTACAACCACCATGGAATATCGAGTACCATTGCTAAGACAACTGCCACACCAAACTCCAAGAGAACTCCATCAGTAACCTGGGACGCGAGAAAGACCGCAGTGCCGGCTATGACGGCAGTTATGATCCGACTCGAATTCCAATTGAGGAGGGCAGACTGAAGCGCGGACATTACCCCCTCAGTCGGAAGCTACGAACATATGTGTTCTGGAAGTCTGGGTTCAATATGATAAACTCNGCTGCTGAATAGAGCGCGCGAGTCGTTTGTAGATCGACGACCCACTGTTACACAGAATTCTACATACGTATCCACCCCTGTCTGCGAGGCCACCAACGAGTCTGAGTTCGCTATGCCGCGAGGTCGTTGATTGGTCAAAACAGATAATAGAAGACGGGCAGTTGTTGACACTGTGCGGCTGCCCTCCCGACGAGCGGTTCTCACCGGTCTCCTGACTTGTCTCGTACTGATCGCCGGTTGGACGACGCTGCTCTCCAGTGACGAAACGCAAATTCTCATCGAGAACGAGCGAGAATCGAGTTACCAAGTCACGGTGTTTCAAACCACGCAAGAGAGCGCAGAAGCGCTTCGCTTCGACGTTACCACGAGAGCTGGACGTCAGAGGCTTGTCGAGATGGAAGAACTACGGGCCGAAGCGAACTACACCAACGTCACCCTCTAAACCCATGTGCGTTCGGACCGCGTGCCGACAGTCTCGGATGGCAACAGTACGAAATTTGTCGACAACTGGAACCAGAGTCGAATGACCGTCTATGTCGTCGAGACGTATCAAAACGAGCTGGTGGACATACACTCGATACGGTGTGGCCGTAACATGGCACTCACGTTCACGACCGCTCCAGACGGAGACTTCAGAACCACCTCACGCTGCGTACAGGACGTTCACGGGTCATCGGATACTTGTACGCGAGCGCGCTATCGCAATTAGTGACAGACGACCACGGCGGGTTTGAACACGTCCGTGAGAACGTAGACGGGCACCCGATGCTGAGTTTGCTCGGGTACGCCAAACGCTACTGGCCGACGCTCACGCTCGGCGTGTTTGCGGCGTTCCTCACTAGGTTCGCCCGACTGGTGCCACCGATTGTCGTCGCAGCTGCCATCGATCGAGCAATCCGTGGGTCTGCTGACGCGGGGCTGTTGACCGACGTCGGCTTGCTACCACCGGGTGAGATCACTGGGGAAGCAGCTCGCCTCGCGGTACTCGAACAGCTCGTGCTCATCGCGGTGCTCGCGTACGTGGTCCGGTCGGTCGCTCGGTTTGTGTCCCGGTATCTGCTTCAAGCGACTGCCCAGAAGGTCCAACGTGATCTGCGAAACGACACGTATGACCACCTTCAGCGACTTTCGATGGATTTCTTCGCCGATCATCAGACCGGCGGCATGATGTCGATTCTCAACAGCGACATCAATCGGCTTGAGCAGTTCCTCAACACGGAGTTCCGACAACTCATCCGCGTCGTCGCAACGGTCGGCGGCATTGCGATCATCCTCTGGACGTACTCGCCGAAGCTGGCACTCATTGCGCTCGCACCGGTCCCGGTCATCGGTCTGGCGAGCAGCCAGTTTCTTACTTGGATCGAGCCTCGGTATAAGTCGATCCGCGAGACTGTCGCTCGGCTGAACACGCGGCTTGAGAATAACCTCGGCGGCGCCGCGGTGATCAAGGCGTTCGACCGATACAGCTTCGAGCACGGTCGGGTCGCTGAGCAGAGCGAGGCATACCACGACGAGAAGGTCGCAGCGCTGCGGATTCGACGCGGGTTCTTTGCGACGTTACGGCTGTTGACCGGCGTTGTGTTCGTCCTCGTACTCTACATCGGTGGGACTGACATCATCACAGGTGTTCCCGGTGAGGCAGGGGTGCTGACCCTCGGCGGGTTCGCGCTCTTTTTCCTCCTGTTGCGGCGGCTGTACTCGCCGATGCGTCGGGTTGGGAAGTCAGCGAACAAGTACCAGCTTGCGAAGTCCAGCGCCGAGCGCGTGTTCGGGCTGCTCGACCGCGAGCCCACAATCACTAGCCCTGACCAAGCGCACGTCCCCGACTCGATCGACGGGAGGATCACGTTCGACGACGTTACGTTCGCCTACGGGGACCGCGAGCCGGTGCTTCAAAACGTCTCACTCGATGTGCCGTCGGGAACAACGATTGGGCTAGCCGGGGCGACCGGGGCCGGGAAGTCAACACTCCTGAAACTTATTCCCCGGTTCCACGATGTCAGTGACGGTGAAGTCCGGGTTGATGGGACTGACGTCCGGGACTACGACCTCCAGTCATTACGAGACGCTATCGCCATTGTCGAGCAGAATCCGTACCTGTTCTCAGGAACTGTCGCGGAGAATATCGCGTATGGTGACCGCGAGATACTGGAGTCCGAGTGGTCGGATGGACCCGATGAGAACGCCCGTGACAGGGTTGAGCGGGCGGCTGAGGCTGCCGAAGCTGACGAGTTCATCGAAGACCTCCCCAACGGGTACGACACCCAAGTCGGCGAGCGAGGTATCAAACTCTCTGGCGGCCAGCGGCAGCGCCTCGCCATCGCCCGGGCACTACTCAACGATCCCGAGATCATCGTTTTTGACGAGGCCACGTCAGACGTTGATACGGAGACCGAGGAACTGATCCAAGAGAGCCTTGAGCGCCTGGTCGAGGAGCGGACGGCGTTCATCATTGCGCACCGGCTGTCAACGATTCAGAACGCCGACGAGATCGTCGTGATGGATCAGGGTCAGATCGTCGAACAGGGGGTTCATGCGGAACTGGTTGCGGGCGGCGGAACATATGCGAACCTCTGGCAGGGGCAGGCTGAGGCGTCTCCGGCCGACGACTGACTCTCGGCCAGGGGTTCTGTTGGCACGCCAGACCGGCTCTCCGCTGGTTCGTGAGTGGGAGCAGCTTCAGCGGCGTATTCAGATCGNGGCAGGGGCAGGCTGAGGCGTCTCCGGCCGACGACTGACTCTCGGCCAGGGGTTCTGTTGGCACGCCAGACCGGCTCTCCGCTGGTTCGTGAGTGGGAGCAGCTTCAGCGGCGTATTCAGATCGGTGGCTTTGTCATCCGCGAATTGGACTTGCTCGCTCCGACGACAGAGCCCGACCGTCGGTAGTTTCATAGCTGTTGAGTTCTTGTCAATTAACAAGCATGAATCAGAAAATTGCGCTACTCACGGCCGTTACCGTGCTGGCTCTCTTCACCGGTACAGCTGCGGCTAGTGGTGATGGGAGCTCGAGTGTAGATATCATACCACTTCTTGAAGAAATACTCACGTTCTTCGAAACGTTAGTAGAGGTATTTAGTGAGATGAATTCAACCGCGTGACGGGCTTGTACTCACCGGAAGCGTTTCCATTCCCGTTATCATGAACCACTATTTTAATACCGAGGTGACAGCAGTCCGCAAATTTTCGCGCGGGAGGCTCAATCCGTAATTTCGTTGGCGACAAGATTACTCGCAACGCTGACAGCATTCTCGAGCCCCACAGTGTAGCTGCTTTTATTTGACGCCCCTGAACTCGTGTGAAGAAGCGACTCACGGCCAGACTCTCCCGGCTTTGGTCGGTCGTGGTTTGACACGCCACGAATGCTGAGGTACTGATCCGCGAGTCCAAACCGATCAAGGGCCGCTACTGTACCACTGTCTTCCATCTCCGTTACTAAGTATGGTTCACGCTGACGCTTACTGACGAACTGCGCCACGTGCTCTGCGACCGCTTGACCGTGCCAAAGTTCATCTGCACACACGTTCGTGCCGATGTCAACCGTTGGCTTTGGTTCTCCTGACACCTCCGTGAGCTGGGAGTCCTCGCTCAGTGACTCGGCCCATGACACGCGGTGTGTATCCAAGTCGAAGACTCCCTGATCGCCAGTGTACGGATCTGTTTCGATCGGCGTGGCGTTGTCCTCGGTCGGATCGAACCGACACTTGTCATCCCAGTCGACGATGCTGTCAGCCACCACAACCGAGCCAATAGGTACTTCTGGTGGCGCGCCGGCGATGCCGACTGACAAAATGAGGGAGTTTTCCAGAGAGACCTTCTCGCTGGCGCACAGCGCTGCTGTCGTCGTAGCCGCTGCCACCTTTCCGATCCCAGTCGGCACGACGCCGACCCCACACGGATCGTACCGAAGCGGTGACGGTGCGCCGTCAATCGTGTATCGGTGCGTGAAGTCGTATACAGATTCCCAAGGCCCGACTTCCCCGTCGATTGGCGCAGCTGAAAGCTCCTCGAATGCTGGGAGTACTACTACGGTAGGCTCAACTGTCATTTGTGTTCTTGTGTACGATATCAGCTATTATGTTGCTATCGCCACGTTTCTGAACGTCTGTTTATCAAATAATTAAGCACAACGGGTACTCAGACTGAGTATTTCCACGCCACAGCGCGGGCACTTTTCGAGACTGAGATTCAAGACAGATCGATATAATCGCTGCTATCGCGCTTCCGACGGGGAGTCGTTCCACGTGAGCGTGAGCCTCCTGGACGCCCCGCCCGTCCATCTGTCTGGCGCGGGAGCGCTCTCGGACGAAGCAAAGGTCGAAGCGGCGACGGAGCGGCCGGACTCGGCCGGGGAAGGAAAGATATTTTGGGCGCGAGGGAGCAAAAATTAATCTGATCTTCTATTGGCATGGAAGGCGTCAGCGCTGCTACGGTGCTGTATCCCGCCTCTCTATTCAGAAATTGAACTACCGGAGCTGAGACTCAGCGGTAGACAACGAGTTCAGCGAACGATCGAAGCAAACTCAGCGCAAGAATCCCGACCCCAATTGCCAGCAAGAGCAACAACAACCCAACACCTGCCGGGGCTGGCGTGCCCTCGGAGAACAACCTTGGCACGATTGCGACCATCACGAGGACACCAGCAACCGCAGTGCCAGCCTCAGCACCACGGAGTGCCACGTATCCCGGCCGGCCCATTAGCTGATCTGTTACGCTGGCATCGGTCCGGATGACATTGTAGCCTGTTATCACCGTCTCGGTGACGATGACTACCATGAGTCCCGCACTGACGAGGGGCACAAGAAGCAGGGTGAGGAACTGCCCATCTGCCAGTCGGGGGTCATCGACCAGCAGACTTGCGTCGACGATCCGAAAGAAGCCAGCGAATGCTAACACGAGGACCAACAGAATCCCACAGAACTTCCCCGTCTGGATCGGTTTCTGACGGGGTGCGTTCACTAGGCCTCGTAGAGGGGATGTTGGCATCGTTAGTGCGGATTTGTATCTATCAAGTATCAACCTTGCTCAGAGTCCAGCGCGTACTTCACTAACACGTCTTCGCGGTTCTCCTCTTACTGAGCGGTACACGATCCCCGATAAAATGACGAGGAAGGATAGCGGAGCGGCCGTACAGTAGGTCGCTACGCTCGGCCGTTGAGCGGACAGACGAAGAGATCCGGCGGACCGTACCCGGTTGCCCGAAGTCGAGATAGCGGTCGGGCCGGGCGTAGTCACTGCCCTGTTGTCTCTACGCGATCGATCAGTCGTCGCTCACGTTGGAGTCTGGGTCGACATCCGCGGTTCCCCCACCAGTACTGACTGCCTGCTCAGCGCTGTCAGTCGACTCCCCTCCCGATTGTTCTGTGAGCTTCGCTCCACGCCACTTCCCGAGCTCGAACCAACTGGCGGCAACAACAGCGGCGACGACGCTCGACACGGCGAACGCGAACCAGATCCCGGTCGGTGTCCGACCGCCCAGAAACCAGACGTCGAATGGAATGAGCCCCTGTGAAGCGACGTACGCGATCGGTAATCGGATAAACCCGAACAACACAACCGCAATCGTGGCAGCAGTCAGTGTCTTTCCAGCCCCACGGAAACCACCGCTGTAGGCCCGCAGGATGCCGACGAAACCGAAGGTGGGAGCGATCCAGCGGAGGAACGTCGCGCCCTCGGCCACGACTGCCGGCGTGCTGTCAAACACGCGGATGATCGACGGGGCAAACACGAAGGTGAGCACGCCCAGCCCAGACAGCAAGAGGAACGACGTCTTCGCGGCGAATCGGTTCGTCGCGACGACGCGGTCCTCGCGGCCGGCACCGATGTTCTGGCCAGTCATGGCTTCGACGCCGCGGTCGATAGCGATGGCGGGCATGAATATCATTGAAAAGACGCGGATGCCGACGCCGAACGCTGCGATAACGGATGTCGAAAACAGTGTCACGATGACCAAGACGGCGTTGACGGAAATCGCTCGGCCCGTGTTCTCGACGGACGCTGGCACGCCAATTCGGAGGAGCTTTTTGCTGTACCCGAGGTCGGGTACCATCTGTCGGAAGTGGATCTGAATGCCGTGAGATCCACGGAACATGAGCCAGAGGCCGACGGCCATCGCACACCCGCGAGAAAAGACTGTCGCGACCGCTGCGCCCTCGACACCGAGTCGAGGGAGCGGCCCGACACCGAAAATTAGCAGTGGATCGAGCGCGACGTTGAGCACGACCGTCCCGAGCATGACGAGCATGGGCGTGATGGTATCCCCGGCGCCTCTCATCAGCGCGATGAACACAGTGAACCCGAAGAGGAACGGCAGCCCGACGCTGATAACTTCCATGTAGTCGACGGCGAGCGACAGCACGGCCGGTTCCGCACCGAACACCTGGAGCAGTTCGTCAATAAAGATGAACCCGACCGCCCCGATCGCGGCGCCAGCCAGTAGGGTGAACGTCACCGTCTGCGAGGCGGCGTACTCAGCTTCGGCCGATTCTTCGGCACCAGTGTGTTGCGCGACGAGCACGCTCCCGGCAACGGTGAGGCCGAGCCCAAGAGAGATGAACAGGTACACGAGCGGGAACCCGAGGCTGATCGCAGCGATCGCCTCGGTACTGAATCTGCCGAGCCAGAACGTATCGGCAAGGTTGTAGCCGACCTGGAGAAGGTTCGTGATGACGATAGGGAACGAGAGGAAAAACAGCGACTTCGGGATCGATCCGCTCGTCAGGTCCAGTTCCGATTGGCTCTTGAATAATCCCGCAAGGCGACTGGTGATACTCATGCGGTGTCACCGCTGGTGCCAATCATATCGGCGTCAAGACGCTGTTTTGTGACTCGCAGGGACACGGTGGCGACCAATATCCACACTATAGGACAACAGAGGCTCTGAATTATTAAACGGTCCGCAGGGAGCGGCCATATCCTGTTCACTGACTAGCAGCGGTGAGACGTGTGTACATAGCCAGTGGGGACGGTGAAGACTGACATCCTCCCACGACTTCAGTCGTGGGGTTCCACGGCCACAGACCGTGCCCACGACGGAGAGGTTCCCCACTCGTATGAGGCGGTGGGGTTGTGGGCCGTGCCAGTACGGCCCTCGACCGAGATAGCGGGCTTCATTTACCGCCACGGTGACGTGCGTATCCTTACCTCGGACTCGGTAGCACAACTCACGAAACGTACCGATATACCTGTTTCGGTCACTGTCGGATTCATCCCACGACTGAACTCGTGGGCTTTCTCCTCGAACTACTGTAACCCACGTATCGAGTGACGAACAGAGCGACCAAGACGGTGGTTGTCGGAGCACTGCGCCGAAGGCTTATTGGCGCCCCTCCCGTCCCCAAGACAATGAGACGGAACCCAGACGATGACAAAGATCCGTTCGGTGGTGGGTTCAACGGAATTGAGGACCTGCTGGCTGGGATGACCGGAGGCGACGAACCGCCCGTCGACGTCCACGAATACGACGATGAGATCCGAGTGGTTGCGGAACTCCCTGACGTCACGGCAGACGACATGGAGATCCAATGCGATGGGCGGACCGTCGCCATCTATGCCGCGGTGAAGCCTCGCCCGGTCATGACACGGGTCAACCTCCCATCGTACGTCAACGAGCAATCTCTACACTGGAGTCTCAACAATGGCATTCTCGAGATAACGATGGATCATGGCACCGATCCGGCGAATATCGGCTTCCATTAAATCAACGCTGGATATCACATGATATCCGGAATCCGTTACACGTGGCAGAAGGTGAGTTAGGGCCCTACAACCTGGTCTCGAAGGCGAGCGTTTACATTGGGACAGGGAAACTATGGACCAACACATATGGGATCTAGCGACACGCGGTCTATCGATGAACTTGAGCGATGTGTTGAAGCGATCGGCACGACAGAGCCAGCTGAGAGGAGTGCGGACGATCACGCCCGCTTGATTGATGCCCTCGTCGCGCTCGCCGATGCCTACGGGAAGCGGGGAGAGTTCGACGCTGAGGCCGAGATGATTACACGGCTGGACCAACTCCGTGGTCGCGACGAGAGCAACGACGTTGCGGTCCACTTGGCGAACGCCCTCGCGAACGCGACGAGCGTGCGGGCCCGTGACAATCTCTACGAGGCTGCGATCGATCCAGGCCGTATTGAGGCATACCGAAATCGAATCGAAGAACTGTACGACCCCCGCCCCGAGCCGGCAATCGCAGCGCCGTTGGCACGGGCGACCGCGGAGACGATCCACGCGAACGGAAAGGGGAACCGTCGCGATCGGATCGAGCCGCTACTGGACCGCCTCGAAACGGTGTACGAGACCCATTCTGAGCCGGACGTCGCCGCTGCGTTGCTGCGAGCGCATGCCCACGCCGAACTATACCGTGGCGAAGGGCTTGAACAGGAAAACGACGGGACCACCGACGTACCGCTAGGAGACACTGACGCAACCGAGACGGCTGACAGCGCTCGCAAGCCATCGGACGAAGAGAATCGTGTCACCCGCGCGGAAGAGGTGTTCCGGACGCATCCCGACGGCGATGTCGCTGCGGGGCTTGCTGGTGTCCTCGCTGGACGAACGAATGCCGACGCCAAGCGGACCGACATCGAAGCGATCGAAGACCGGATTGGTCGGATCGAAGCGCTCGCTGACCGGTATCCAGCCCAAGCGGAGTCGATAACCCGGTGGCTCCCGGTTGCGACAGCCAACGCTGCGCGTGCGAGCTTCGAGGCGGCCGACATCAGCCGCGTCGAACACTGGGCAAGCGAGACGGCTGCCCACTACGAGCAGCTCTCGACGCCCTCAAGCGCGACATGGGCGGCAGTGGCGATGTTCTTCTCTGCTCGGGCCTCCTTTTTCGACGGGGATATCGAGGCAGGCGAGACGAAGCTCGAACGCCTCGAAGAGCTTGAAATGCGCTACGAGAATCCGGTGTTTGCGCATTGGCTCGCTCGTTCGATGTTTGATGCGGCCCGGAGCTACGTTGAGGCGAACGAGTCCGAACGCGCCCGTGACATGGTCGAAGAGCTGTCGGAGTTCGCGGTGGGCCACCAAGACCGCGAAGAGATCGAAGCCGGGCTAGAGGCGCTTCGCTCGCACGCGCCGCAACTCTTCAACGAGCCCGACAGCTCGGTTAGCGAGGCTACCGACGCAGTCGAGGTGACCGCTGGCCCAGTCGCCCCCACAGACGATCCAGACGAGACACTAGGTGACACCCATCCGGACGACCGGGCTCCCGAAACAGACAGCGGGCGTGGCATGCCGGATACAGGCGGGGCCAACGGAGGCAATCAACACAGCGCAAAAACTTCGGCTACGGACGATGACTCGGCGGACGCACCGGGCTGTGGGAACTGCGGTGACGACGGCTGCGGAAACTGCGGCACGGATGCTGACCTGAAGGAGCCAGCATCCGGCCCGGTACTCGCTGTGGTTGGTGCGGCGGTACTCATCGTCGGCTTCTCCGTTGTGTACACGTTGTACCGAGTACAACAGGCACTGAGGGACACCGTCGGCTCAAAATAAACTCCGACCCCAACGGCACCTCGCAGGTTCAAAAGAAACGCCACGAATTTGGCCCTTAATTCTTGACATCCTCCCACGGCTGAAGCCGTGGGATTCCTCTCGCGGGATCTTAGCTATGTCGTCTCCCCGGAAGCAACCTTCCCATCAGTTTCGATGGTACTCCGGTCTGTGCGCACTTCTTTGGGACTGTCGTGAGGG